>CAYGOC010000024.1:0-1118 GCA_964351495.1 uncultured bacterium | reverse complement strand
TTACATCACCCGCATCAGCCGTTGGATTCATAGGTCCATCAGTCGGCTCGGTTGGTCCACCAGTACCTCCGTTACCAGATAGTGTTATATTATCAACTAAAATATTAGCTCCCTCGCCAGTCGCTGCTGAAATGGACCCAATTCTAATACTCACTCTAAGCCATGCGGGATTCGACACATCAACGGCATCAGTTCCACTTACAGTCAAGTAACCAGCATCACTCAGCATGCTCTCATCCACGTCAATAGTATTCACTCCAGACCCTTGCAATTCCCAAGAGACCTCAACAACTGAATTGTTTAAGGCCATAGCCCCTAATTTCAAGTCGGTTGAGAATTCAACTTCACTATCTGAAAGTGTTCCCAAAGCGCCACCATCCGCCAAGAATTCCTGCCATATATAAGACCTGCCAGCCGCTGGGTCTCCGTCGTTGTATCCGGAAAGTTCTAGCGCGCCTTCAGCTGCCCAATCAAATGAAGCTTCCTCGGCATTTGTAGCGTCAGCTACTGCTTCCCAACCAGTCACTGATCCAGAGGCATCAAAAGTCTCTGAGAAAATGGCCATCGGTTCTTCATCACTTCCTACAAGTTCGATATCATCAACCAAGAAGGTGAAGTTCGATGATCCATCGCCCACTACACCAAGATCAAAAATTAGCACCACTTTACTGTATTCATTCGCAGTATTCACATCAGAATAATCAAAGGTCAATTCCTCCCACTCGTTGGCAACTGTTGTAGTTGCAGTATTCTCATGAAAAATTGCTCCATTGGCTGCATTTTCAACTTTCAATAAAACACTCGCACCTACTCTCGGAGAGTAGACTTTCATTTTAAAGGTCTTATCAGTTGTAAAATCAATAGGGCTTGATTGTAAAATCAAGCTACCACCCCAAACTTGTCCGGGGTTTTTTACCATTTGACCAACCATCGCAGATGTATTGATTCCACTAGACTGTGGATTAGAGATGATCGTTAATTGGCCACCGTCAAAATCAGTAATATCGCCTTGTACAGGAGATGTTTCAAAATCAAGGCTCAAAGCAGATGATCCTGTAGCCTCATACACTCTCACATAGTCGATCTCCATTTCGGCCGTGGTGAAAGAAGGATCAATA
>CAYGOC010000023.1:0-1339 GCA_964351495.1 uncultured bacterium | reverse complement strand
GAATATCACCAAAACAGGGGCGGGAAATTTAACCCTTTCGGGAAATAATGCCTATTCGGGAACTACTACGCTTTCTGTAGGGGAGATAACCATCTCTCAAGCTACCGGTTTTGGAACGAGTAGTGTGGTGGCAGCTGACGGAACCACCATTAGAATGACCGGGGGGCTAACGGTATCTAATGCCCTTGATTTAACAGGAACTGTTTCCATAGACACATCTACCACTAGCGATACCCTTTCAGGACAAATTACAGGAACCGGAATTTTAAATAAAACCTCATCATCGCCACAGCTTACCCTTTCTAATGGTTCCAATAACTACTCAGGGGGAACTGTTATTAATACAGGGACTATTGTAGCAGGAGCTAGTGGATCTTTAGGAACAGGAAGCGTTACTTTTGCAACAAGTACTACCGTGCAGTTTACCTCCGGTATTACGCTTGCTAATGATATGAGTGTTCCTTCCGGTACAGGGGCTTTGGGTGTTGCTTCCGGATCAGCTACTTTATCAGGAGAATTGTCGGGGGGATTTCAGAAGGAAGGGGCAGGAACGTTAGTCTATTCCGGAACAGGAGGCGCTAGTGCTTCTACTTTGCTAGTAAGTGCCGGAGTGATCAGTTTAGCAGGAAATATGCCTGAGTGTAATCTCAATTTGACCGCTTCCGGAAACCCTCTTTTCGTACAAACAGGGATCCACCAAATTGGTTCTGTGCAAGGGTCGGGAGGTATTTCATTAGATGCAGGATCGACCCTTTCTTTGGAAGGCCCTTTTGGTACGTATGCAGGAATTACTTCAGGATCCGGGAACCTAGAAATAGGAAGTGGGGCGATTCGGTTTTCAGCAAGTGGTAATCACACGGGAACTACCACGATGCGAAGCGGCGCTTTTCTTTTTTTAAGTAGTGGGGCCGATTATACAGGGTCAAGATTTGTGATGAGCTCAGGGGGAACCCTATATAAAAATACGGGAGATGGATCGAGCACAGTAGCTAACATAGAAGGGGCAGGAACCATTAGACTGGAATCAGGAACGAGCCTTTCTTTTGGGGGAGATGACGCCTCTACGGAATTCTCGGGGAACTTTACCCGAGCAGGAGATATTACCAAAACAGGAACAGGCACTCTTACCGTATCCGGAAGTGCTAGTGATTCTACAGGGACATTTACCGTAGATGGAGGAGATCTTACCTTAAGTGGAGATTTGCCGGGAAACTCTATGGTTTTAAGCGGAGGAACCTTAACTACTTCAGGGGCAGGCACTCATTCTATAGGAAGCCTAGCGGGCAGTTTTGGCGTAGGACTTGCTACAGGCACCACTCTTTCTATGGGAGGAAATGAC
>CAYGOC010000022.1:0-2168 GCA_964351495.1 uncultured bacterium | reverse complement strand
ACTGAATCTTCCTGAAGCGCTCAACGAGTTTGAATATTTGAACCGACTTAGGAAGGTGGCAGGGAAGAATAAGGTATTCAAATCTTACATCGGACAGGGGTATTATAACTGTGTAGTCCCGACGGTAATTCAAAGAAATATTTTGGAGAATCCGGGATGGTACACGGCCTACACGCCCTATCAAGCCGAAATTGCCCAAGGCAGGCTGGAAGCGCTGATCAATTTCCAGACTATGGTTATTGATTTGACGGGAATGGAAATAGCGAATGCTTCGCTTCTCGATGAAGCCACAGCTGCGGCAGAGGCCATGACCATGCTGTACGGTCAGCGAAAAGGAGATAAGAAAAATGCTAACAAGTTTCTTGTGGATACCGAGGTTTTCCCCCAGACTATTGACGTTATTAAAACCCGGGCATTGCCTTTCGGCATAGAAGTAGAATTGGTTGATCTCGAGACTACTGACATTTCCTCGCCGGATATTTTCGGGGTGTTTTTTCAGTACCCGAATAATTCCGGAGCTATCAAAAATTGGAAACCGTTCGTTCAGGCGGCCAAAGAAAATAATCTTTTCGTAGCATGTGCTTCTGATCTATTGGCGCTCACCCTGCTTACTCCTCCAGGAGAATGGGGAGTGGATGTGGTTCTTGGTACTTCGCAAAGATTCGGGGTGCCGATGGGCTATGGCGGACCTCACGCTGCTTTCTTCGCTACTCTCGACGAATACAAAAGGGCGATCCCCGGAAGAATCATCGGCGCATCGAAAGATGCTCATGGAAACAACGCCTACCGAATGGCACTTCAGACACGTGAACAACACATCAAGCGGGAGCGAGCCACATCCAACATTTGCACCGCCCAAGTTTTGCTGGCGGTGATGGCCTCCATGTATGCCGTTTATCACGGAGCAAAAGGATTGAAACAAATAGCTCAGCGAACACATGGGCTCGCAAAAGAAACCGCGCGTGCGATTGCAAGTTTTGGTTTTGAAAACCAGAATGTCCTATTCTTCGACACGATCAGGCTCAGCCTAGGATCAGAGCAGATGGTTCAGCTTAAGGCTTTGAGTGAAGAGAGCGAAATCAATTTTCGATACATGGAAGATGGTGTAGCCATTTCATTCGACGAATCTCACACAGTAGATGACGCAAACGAAGTGGTAAAAATATTTGCCCGATTAGGGGATGCTTTTGAAACGACCATTCAGGAAGAATTTGTGTTGGAATACCCTGCTGCTCTTACCAGAAATTCCGACTACCTGACTCATCCGGTTTTTAATCAGTTTCACTCAGAACACGAGCTGCTGAGATACATGAAGAGGTTGGAAAACAAAGATCTTTCTCTTGTACATTCCATGATTTCCTTGGGTTCGTGCACCATGAAATTGAATGCAACCACCGAGATGATTCCTGTCACTTGGCCAGAGTTTGGAAACATCCACCCATTTGCGCCAAAGGATCAAGCAGAAGGATACGGCTTGCTCATCAGCGAGCTGCACGACTGGCTGGTGGATATCACCGGGTTTCACGCTGTTTCATTCCAACCGAACTCTGGTGCTCAGGGTGAATATGCCGGCCTTATGGTAATCAAGTCCTATTTGGACGGCACAGGCCAACCAAACAGAAATGTGGCTTTAATCCCAACATCAGCTCACGGAACCAACCCAGCAAGCGCAGTAATGTGTGGAATGAAGGTGGTGCTGGTGAAATGCGATGACAATGGAAATATTGACATAGAAGATTTGAAAGCCAAGGCGGAGGCTCATACCACCGACTTGGCTGTGCTGATGGTGACCTATCCTTCCACTCACGGGGTGTTTGAGGAGGCCATTATCGAAATATGCGAAATCATCCATACGCATGGCGGTCAGGTGTACATGGATGGTGCAAACATGAATGCGCAGGTAGGACTCACCTCGCCGGGAATTATTGGAGCAGATGTATGCCATCTGAATTTGCACAAAACCTTCTGTATTCCTCATGGTGGGGGTGGGCCTGGCATGGGGCCGATCGGGGTAGCTGAGCATCTCACGCCTTACCTGCCTGGTCACGTGACAGAGCACAATAACAATCCGGCCGTGTCGGCTGCTCCGTATGCGAGCGCAAGTATTCTCCCTATTTCACACGCCTACATTGCGATGATGGGAGCAGATGGCCTGAAAGAAGCCACTC
>CAYGOC010000021.1:0-2324 GCA_964351495.1 uncultured bacterium | reverse complement strand
AAGCCGCTGGATAGGGTTTGGACTGCTTATTTACCGGGTATAGACTCATTACAACATGCGCTTGGGATTGGTGTGTTAGCAACCTTAGTTTTAGACTCTTTTTTGGAGCCGAGGGCGCTAGGCTTGGCTTCTCATTTTTTCAATCTCATATCGATTTCTTTAATCGCTTTAAATAATTCCGGTAATAGAGATGATTTTAGCCGCACTGTCGAATCTACCCAAGTAGCTTTGAGGGCGCTTATTATTGCAGGGATTTATATGAGGATACCGGAGTTTTTTGTTGCTTCCTTGGCTCTAACACCTTTGCTTTATATTATGTTTGGTGCAGTTTCAAAAAAGGCCAGTTACAGTTTTAGATATATGTCTTTTGTTTCCGACGCGCAATCTTTAGCCCACGACCCGGTAGCTCGTGGTTCACCCGGATACCTTTTCTTGGTCGGATGCTCTATGCTTCACCAATTATAAATTAACCCGCAAGTTGGGTTATTTAAATCTTTTGCTGAGTTTTACATGGTCTTTTGGACTTTACTGGCCCTGAATTGGCCTTTGGCTTTTCTAACCCAAAATTTGCTTCAAGTTTCGTTGTACTTTAGTTCTGTCTTTTTTGGAAAGTTTCCCTAAACCTCTTATGACCAAACGATGATCTAAAGTAAATAATTTGAATCGAATTAACGAGGGATTAGAGAGCCCGCTTGGTTTCAGATCTTCTATAACTATGTCACTAGGCCAAAGATTTTGATCTCCTCTGAAAGAAGTAATCATAGCCATAATACTCATGCCTAATTTCTCTCCAAAAGCATTTGATTTAGACAAAACCAAAGCAGGACGTCTTTTCTCCCTTTCTATATCTGTAAAGGGAAAGGGAACCACAACAATCTCATATTGTTTATAGGTCTTTGTAGGCTTCTTCATCTTCTTCAGAGTCCCATTCGTTCATAACCATATCTATCCCCTCTAAATAAGCAAGATCCAAAGAAGTACTTTTCTTTAAAACTACTGTACCATCGGGTAATAACTCATAAATTACTTGGTCCCCTTGTTTGAGCTTTAATCGATCTCTTATTTTTTTAGGTATAGTTGCTTGGTATTTTGAGGTTAACCTAGAAGGGTACCTATCTACCGATGGTTTCTTTCTTCTTTTTAGTTTTTCTCTCATAGAAACTCTCCATAATAATGAAGGATACCGTAATACGGTATTACCCTTCAACATTTCTTTATAAAATCTTCCTTAAAAAAAATTTTAGTTTTTTTGGACTTTAGTGGCCCTGAATTGGCCTTCCTTAAAAACAATTAATTTTTTGACTTAATTTCTACTACTTGCCAAACTGTCCGATATTTCGTACAATTGGACTTATTCATCATGTATATAAGTAGAGCGCCAGATTTTGAAAAGTGGTTTTCAAGGGAGTCTCTAAAATCACAAGCTCAAATAGTAGCAAGGCTAGCGAGGATACAAATTTATAATCACTTCGGTGATTATAATTATTAGGGGAAGATTTGCTGGATAAGGTGGAAATAAGGACAGTCCTTATAACAAGTTCAAAGAAATAATTCTTCATATTTATTATTTTAATATTGCTATTAATTAAAAAAAACTCCTATAATAGTGCGGTTTTTGATTGGTTTTGGTAAAAGATGTCAAATATTGTCTCCACATCCCACATAGATAAACTAGATTCCGATTCTTTTAGGAATGTCTTAGAGTTTGTAGGATCGCCTGGAGTGGCAGGAGTCTCCAAGAGATTTTGTATAGAACAAGCGGTTGTTGATAATGATACTATTGCTACCTGTGAAAAGAAGTTTTTTCTTAGGGACTTTTTTATACAGAATCCCGAGCCAAGCATCAAAGATCTTCACACATATATGGGACATCTCCGGAAATACTGTGGTTTCTTCGAATTAGATCCCAAAGCCCCTCTTCTCATCCTAGTCGAAAAAATCGAGTCCTATATTAAAAGCACAAACATAGTATTGGATGCTATTGAGGCTCAATCTCTACGAACCTGGTTCCCTTTTGCACGTGTGTCTACTCCATCTGAATATCCAGTAATGCGTATAAATCGCGATCTACGTGCATTACGGGAATATTCTTATGCCATACGGAATCATTCTTCTAACAGACTTATAAGAATAGAAATGCTTGACTTAAGTGATAAAAATTTAACCTATATCCACAAAGATATTTTTAATACAAGCTGCCCTATCAACGCTTCTAATAATGAGATTAAAGAAGTCCCCTTTTGGTTTTGGAAAAACCGTTTCCGTACTGTAAATCTACAAGGTAACCCCATCAGTCTAGAAACCGATAAAAACTACCACGAAAA
>CAYGOC010000020.1:0-2642 GCA_964351495.1 uncultured bacterium | reverse complement strand
TTAGTTTTATCAAGCGGAGCTAGTGACTATTCGGGGGGAACGACTCTTTCTGCAGGAGCGATCTCCGTTACGGCAAGCGGCGCTTTGGGAAGCGGCTCTGTATCTATGGCAGATGGAACTACGCTTTCTTTAGGTCCTTCTGTAACGATTGCCAATGGAGTAACTCTTGTAGGGGCAGATACGGTAGCGGTTACTGCCGGCTCTGCTACCCTTTCCGGGGTCCTTACCGGTACGGGAAGTGTGACAAAAACCGGCGTCGGAACTCTAACTTTATCGAATGGATCTAGCAATTATACAGGGGGAACGATTCTATCTGCAGGCGAAATTTTAGCAGCAGCAAGCGGCGCTTTAGGAAACTCTTCGGGAAGCCTTACTATGGCAGATGGGACGCTTTTTTCTTTAGACTCTTCTGTAACGATTGCTAATGGAGTAGATATTTCCGGCACCAGTACCGTTTTTGTAGGCTCCGGAACAGGGACTTTATCTGGGGTGATCACAAATACGGGTACTTTGGAAAAATCGGGTTCAGGAACACTTGCCCTATCGGGGAATAACAATTACTCCGGGGGAACAACCCTTGCAGCAGGAACCATTTTAGCCTCTAGTAATTCTGCTTTAGGAAATACGGCAGGCGCAGTTACTTTGACAACAGATACCACTCTTGCTTTGGGCTCTTCCGTAACAATTAGCAATCAAATAAACCTTACCGGAACCAGTAACATCAGTGTCTCTTCCGGTACAGGAACCCTTTCCGGGACAGTAGCTAGTACGGGAATTCTTACCAAGGTAGGCTCCGGAACTCTTGCTTTATCAGGGACCAATACCTATTCGGGGGGAACCAACCTTTCTGCCGGAACCATAGCTGTACAAAGCGATGCTGCTTTAGGTAACTCCGCGGGAACACTGACTATGGCAGATGGAACAACCTTATCGCTAAGTTCAGGAGTTAGTATCGCCAATCCTGTATCTATTGGCTCTTCAGCTACGGGATCTTTAGTAATTTCTTCCGGATCGGCTACAGTAACGGGAGTTTTTAGTGGAGATGGGGGAGTTACTAAAACAGGCTCCGGTAGTTTGAATGTACAAGGAGCTATTAATACGGCTACCTTTACCGTAAGTGAAGGAATCGTTTTCTATAATGCGGCAAGCGGCAGCGCAAATACTTCTATAGCTTCTGCTGCGACATTAAGAGGAGCAGGTACTATGGGAGCTGTTTCTTTAGCCGGAACAGTAAGACCGGGAAACTCGATTGGAACTTTAACGGCAGAGACTTTTGCCTTTTTAGATAACTCTGTTTTTGAAATAGAGCTGAGTGCAACTGAGGCTGATAAAATAGTGGGGAACACAAGCGTAACTATTGGAGATAACGTATCGATTTCTATTATACCCATAGCTGTCAATTATCCTAGTTTTGCCAGGTACACTATTGTAGAGTCTCCTAGCATCGTAGGGGATTTTGACGCAATTATAGAAGATTTGGGAACGATTTCTTTTTTTCTAGACACCTCTACTCCGGGACAAATCGATTTGATTTTAACCAAAGGAAACTTTTCTACTTTAGTTGTAGGAGGAAATCCGGGACAGGTTGCAACGGCTTTTGGTAATCTTTCTACCGATGATCCGGATGTATCTAGATTAACTACTATCTTACAAATAACGAGCGCTCCCGTTTTACGAAGAGAATTTGACTCTATGCAACCTTCTCGTTTTAATGCTCTTTATATGACGCAGCAAGATATAGGTATGTATCTTTTACAATCGGTAGAAAATGTAAGATGTGAAAGGAAAGTTTCCTGCTTAGGCAATATGAAAGTAGGTTTTTGGCAGCAAGGTTTTTATGCTTTTTCCGGTCAAAAAAACCTAAATGAAAAATCGACTTTAGACGGAGATAACGCTTTTAAAACAGAAAAGGGAGGGCTTTTAGCAGGAGTGGATATTTTTCAGGAAGAAAAAGCCAACGTAGGGCTTTTCTTGGGAGTTTCCAAAGCTCGTGTAAGAATAAGTGGATTTCCTGAAAGGGGGAAAATAGAAAGTGCTTACTTGGGCTCTCATGCTTATAGAAGGTGGAACTTTTTACGGACGCAATTTTCCGGATTTTTGGGGATAAATCGGTATAGCACAAGAAGAAATATGTCGATACAAGCCCCTCCTTCAGCCGGTTCTATGGAAAGTCTTTTTAGGAAAGCAACCGCATCTTTTGAAGGATGGCAGTTTGGACTGCAAAACAAGTGGGAGCTAATAGGGCAAAAACAGACGGCAGGAGTGGCGCCTTATGTTTGTTTTGGATATCAAGAGGTTTATCAAAGAGGGTATAAAGAAACAGGGGCCGGTAGCTTAAACTTAAGAGTCGGGAAAAAACAAGAGAGAATGGGTTTTGTAGAGGGGGGATTTGGGTTTTTCTACAACAAGAAAGGGTACTGCTGCGAACTTTTTTCCGGATTTGTGAGGGAAGAAAGGTGGTCCGGTGTAAATACCAAGGTAGGCTTTTTAATTAGCGATTATAACTTTTTAGTAAAAGGGATGAATCCCAGCAGAAACTATCTACACATAAAAGGGAAGCTGGGAAGAGGTTCTTGGAATAAAGAACCGAGTGTTTTTTTTCAGTATGAAGCAAAAGCGGGAAACCAAGTAAAAGAACACTT
>CAYGOC010000019.1:0-5387 GCA_964351495.1 uncultured bacterium | reverse complement strand
CTCCTGAAAGCGTTCCTGTCCCGGAAGAGACATCTACCGTATCGGTTCCTGTCAACGTCACCCCATTAGAAAGCGTCACAGAAGAGCCCAAAGAAAGGGTTGTCCCATCTGCCATGGATACAGAGCCGCTTCCTAAAGCGCCGCTTGCAGTGGCTGATAAAGTCCCCGCAGATATAGTAGTCCCTCCGGAATAGTCATTGGACCCGTTCGATAAAACCAAAGTCCCGGCTCCTGTTTTAGTAAGGAGCCCTGTACTGGTTATCACTCCTGAAAGCGTTCCTGTCCCGGAAGAGACATCTACCGTATCGGTTCCTGTCAACGTCACCCCATTAGAAAGCGTCACAGAAGAGCCCAAAGAAAGGGTTGTCCCATCTGACATAGCTAAAGAACCGCTTCCTAAAGCTCCACTTGCGGTAGCTGATAAAGTCCCCGCAGAAAGAGTCGTTCCTCCTGAGTAGTCATTCGATCCATTTGATAAAACCAGCGTCCCGGCTCCTGTTTTAATAAGGGCTCCCGTACTCGTTATCACTCCCGAAAGCGTTCCTGTTCCGGAAGAGACCTCTACCGTATCGGTTCCCGTTAACGTTACTCCATTAGAAAGCGTCACCGAAGATCCCAAAGAAAGCGTGGTCCCGGTTGCCATAGCTACAGAACCGCTTCCTAAAGTACCGCTTGCATTAGCTATTATTGTACCTGCAGAAAGCGTAGTTCCTCCTGTGTAATCACTAGAGGCTCCGGAAAGAGTGAGCGCCTCTGCCCCTGCCTTTGTTAAAGAACCGCCCGTTCCTGTTATGGTTCCCGAAAATTCGGTAGCAGAAGATTCATTTACGGTAAGTGCTTTGGCTCCTAAATCAACCGTTCCTGATCCCGAAAGAGGCCCTATTGAAGAGGAGGTGGTAACAGCTGTTATATCAAAAGTTCCATTAACTACTACAGAGCCGGAAGAAGAAAGCGCCCCATCCACAGATAAAGCTAAACTTCCTACAGATATGGTAGTTCCTCCCGTATAGTCATTAACCCCTGTAAGAGTCGTAGTACCCGAACCTGTTTTAGTAAGAGCTCCATCTCCTGTAATAACTCCTGAGTAGCTAGTGCTGGAATTATTTCCTCCCATAGAAAGAATGGTACTCGCTGCAAGAGTTACCCCGGAACTTCCTGTTAGACTCCCTATAGAATGGGTACCTGCCCCTGAAGTAGTTAGGGTTCCTCCATCAAGATTCATAGAAGATGTAGGCAAGTCTCCACTTAAAGTAAGATCCCCATCACTTACAGTAAATGTCCCTGTAGAATCACTAGCACTTCCGGATACGGTAAGAGTGCCTGTTCCTGTTTTTGTAATATTTCCCGCTCGGGTAAAGTTCCCCGAGAATTCCGTAGAGGCATTATCTCCCCCAAAAGAAAGGCTCGTTCCTGATTCCAGTCTAATAGTTCCTGCTCCTTCTATATTGGCTACTGTACTCGACCCATCTCCTGTATTTTTATATAAGGTTCCTCCTGAGCTCATCACAAATTGTGACCCTGTATAATCGGCCCCACTACTTAAAAAAAGAAAAGCGCCGCTTTGCATCGTGGTAGTCCCTGTATGGTTGCCGCTTGCTGAAAACCGAATCGCCCCACTTCCTATTTCTAGGTTCCCGGATCCGGAAGTAATTCCTGCATACGTACCAAAAGGGCCTTCCAAAGAAAGAGTCGATCCTGTATCTAATGAAATACCTCCCGATCCCTGCACAGAACCAATTTGGTGGATCCCTGTTTGTACAGAAAGAGGGTTCCCTGAAGCGGTCAAATTGAGGTTACACTCAGGCATATCTCCTGTTAAACTAAGCACTCCGGCACCTACTATCAAAGTAGAACTACTAGCACCCCCTGTTCCTGAATAGATTAACGTTCCTGCTCCTGACTTCTGAAATGTCCCAGATAATTCTCCTGATAAAGTAGCCGATCCGGAGGCTACGCCTAACGTTCCTGATGAACCGCCCGGAACAGTCATATCATTAGCAAGCGTAATACCGGAGGTAAACTCCACGGTAGTACTTGATCCAAAAGTAACACTTCCCGTTCCTAAAGATCCGCTGGCTCCTGCTGCAACCGTCCCTGTATTAATAACAGTTCCCCCTGAGTAGTTATTGGAACCATTAGAAAGGGTAAGCTGCGGCGATGATGCGGTTTTATTTAAAATTCCGGTTCCTGTAATTTGTCCTGAAAGGGTATCGCTAGTAGTAGATGTGTCTATGGAGACAGTTCCTGTTAAATCAAGGGCATTAGATACTGTTAGCCCCCCGGTCATTCTAATGGTGGTTCCATCGGCTGCCACCACACTACTCGTTCCAAATCCGGTAGATTGAGTGATGGTTATTTCCCCTGCGGAAAGCGTAGTAGTCCCCGAATAGGCATTATTTCCCGAAAGGGTTAAATTTCCCGCGCCTGTTTTGGTAATATTCGCCGCTCCCGATTCCGCTATATCCCCTGAAAGGGTTCCTGTCCCTGAAGAAACATCTACGGTAAGAGTTCCTGTGATAGTAGGTGTATTAGATAGGGTTACCGAAGATCCTAAAGCAAGCGTAGTTCCATTTGCCGTAGCTAAAGTTCCACTTCCTAAAGTACCACTTGCGTTAGCTATTATTGTACCTGCAGAAAGAGTCGTTCCTCCTGTGTAATCACTAGAGGCTCCCGAAAGAGTGAGCGCTTCTGCCCCTGCCTTTGTTAAAGAACCACCCGTTCCTGTTATGGTTCCCGAAAATTCAGTGGCTGAAGATTCATTTACGGTAAGTGCTTTGGCTCCTAAATCAACCGTTCCTGATCCCGAAAGAGGCCCTATTGTAGAAGAAGTAGTAACACCGGAAATATCAAAAGTCCCGTTAGCAACTACAGCCCCGGTAGAAGAGAGAACACCACTACCTGTCAAAGCAAGAGTTCCTGTGGATATGGTCGTTCCTCCTGAGTAGTTATTCGAGGCAGAAGTTAAGGTAAGCGTTCCCGTTCCTGTTTTGGTTAAAGCTCCCGAACCTGTAAAAGCCCCTCCTGCCGTATAGGTAAAAGTAGGATCTACCTGAATTGTTCCATCACTTACTCCTAAAGAAAAAGCCCTCGAAGTAGAAAAAGTAGCGCCTACTTGAAGTGTTCCTCCATTTAAAGTAACGCTTCCGGAAGAATCTCCCAAATGAGCATCTGCAGAAATACTCAAGGTTCCTGCTGTAATGGTGGTTCCTCCCTTGTAGGTACTGTTATTACTCAAAGTCACGGTTCCGGAGCCTTGTTTGGTAACCCCGGAGTCTGTCAAACTAGAGTGAGTATCAATAGGGCAACTAATAGTAGGCGCCCCGTCTAAAATCAAAGAAGCAGAGTCTGCTAGAAAAATTCCTGTTCCAAGTCCACTTCCATTTTCTCCTGGATCTGCACCGCCTGAGATCGTAGTGCCTCCGGTTCCTCCTGTAACGGCTCCATTTCCGATGCTTGAACTAGAGCTAATGGTAAGAGTAGAGCTAGTATATACAAAAGCGCTACCACCTGCAGCACCACCACCCCCTCCTCCGCCTCCTTGGGCTCCTCCTGTACCAAAAGCATCTCCTCCTGCTCCTCCTAAAGTACCTCCGGCGCCTCCCGGAGTAGTTCCTGCAGAGTCTCTATCTCCTGCTCCACCGCCACCGGCTCCAAATCCTCCCGCTCCTCCATCTCCTCCTAAGTTTGGGCTATTAGCATTTCCGCCGCCGCCGCCGCCGCCTCCATAACCTCCTACGCCACCATATCCGGCAGTTGCGCTATTTCCTCTTCCTCCACCTCCGGCTCCTCCACTAAATCCTCCATTTGTTCCATCGGCCGTGGGATGACTTCCTGCGGGCCCCCCTGTTCCGGCATTGTCTCCTCCTCCATCTCCTCCAGTTTCACTAGGTAATATAGGAGCTATCCCTCCCGCTTTGGAAGCTGTACTAAAACTAGACCCAGCACCTCCTGCTCCTCCTCTTCTAGTTCCCAAAGAAGCAACTTCTCCTCCGTCTCCTCCTGTAGCAGAGCAGCCGGAAATAGTCGTATCAGAAAGAGTCACATCTCCTTTTATAAAAATACCACCACCTGCACCAAAACCACCACCACCTCCTCCTCCTTCAGTGGTAGCTCCTCCTAGCCCTCCAATTGCGGCTCCATCTTGAATGGTCACACCTGAAATAGATACGGTAGGAGAGGTACTAGTATTTCCTACAGCAAAAACTCTGTAGAGATCTCCTCCATCTACGACAGGAGATCCGGAGGCTACATCAATGGTTAAAGTGGCAATTGTGATAACGGGTAAATCTGATGCTAAAGTAATTGTTCCGGAACCGATATCTAGGGTAATGGTATCTCCGGAATTTGCGTCTATAAAAGCTTGTCTAAGAGTTCCCGCTCCGGAATCATTACTGCTAGTTACCGTAATCGTTGCAGAAAATAGCGGGAGAGCCCAGAAAAAAAAGAAAAAAAAAACTCTGAAGTCTTTAAATGACGGCATGACTCAAAAAAACCCCTATTTCCTCTTCATAATCTCTATGAAAAAAGAGTGCAAGGAGAATCCTGAGTATACAAAGTTGTTGTTTTAAAAAAAATATTTGGTCTGATTTTTTATAGAAAAAAATTCACTGTTCTTTACTAGGATAGAGAACTTGTAAAATATAACCGCAAGCACACGTTAAGGTTTTCAAATCACAACCCTCTAAATCCTCTTGTTTTTTTATAACAATACGGACAGAAGAGCCTTCTGTTTTAAAGCTTTCCTCTAGTTCGATAGGCGTTGTATTATTTTTTTCATACAACAAAAAATGCGCCCTAAATTTGCTTTTAGAAGAATCATAAAAAACAGAAAAATGAACACGCAAGCCTATTGGTACAGGTAAAATAGAAAAAGCTCTTCCTGCCCAACTTTGACTTGAAACAAGCTCTTGTGATTCCTCTTTTTTTTCAGAATAAGTTGGAATCGCTCTAGGAAAACATTTAGCGTACATATTTTCACTCCGTTTTTAGACAAAAAAAAACCCAGCAGAAAACTCTGCTGGGTAAAAATAAAAACTGGCGGCAACCTACTCTTCCATACTCTTGTGTATAGTACCATCGGCGCAAAAGGGCTTAACTTCTGAGTTCGGGATGGGATCAGGTGTATCCCCTCTTCTATAACCACCAGAAAAATTCGTAAAAAGAGCTATAAGCTACTTCAAAAAGTCGATGCTTGACAAACTTATGTTGTTTCTTAAAAAAAGAAAAGTCAAGCCGATCGACCGATTAGTATCGGTTAGCTAAACAGATCACTCTGCTTACACACCCGACCTATCAACCCTGTAGTCTTCAGGGGGTCTGATTGGGATATTTCATCTTGAAGGAGGCTTGGCGTTTAGATGCTTTCAACGCTTATCCTTTCCGAACGT
>CAYGOC010000018.1:0-14849 GCA_964351495.1 uncultured bacterium | reverse complement strand
CATAAATATAGCCCCCTCAACACTACCTGGAATCCCCGCCGCAAACTCTAAACCAGAAAACCCTTTTCTAGCAGATTGGATCCCTAAAAGCGCAAAGCTATATCCAGACTCTACCCTTACGCTATCTTCTTCCCAGAAACACCCTCCCATCTTATTGTGGATCACAAGCCCGGAAAACCCTTCATCATCGAATAAAAGGTTAGAACCTTTTCCTACCACAAGATAGGGTAGTCTTTCTTTTTCTGCCCACAAAAGGGCTTCTATCATCTGACTTTGAGAAAAAACGGTAGTGAAAAATAGAGCCTCTCCTCCAATTTTGAAAGTAGAGAAGGAACTTAAATCTTGCTTTCTTCTAATTTCGAGCATACAGAAGGAGTCTTTTTCCAAATAGCATCTAAAACAGCGTTAACAAATTTAACGCTTTCTTGCGAGCTAAATTTTTTGCTCAGACGAATTCCCTCTAAAAGAGCTTCTTTAGGAGAAATAGAAGGATCATAAACCATCTCAAAAACAGCAAGCCTAAGGATGTTTTTTTCTACCCGGTATACCCTATCCCAAGAATACTCTAAGACATTTTCTTGAATCAAGGCGTCAATCTGTTGCAAATAAGAAAAAATCACTTCCGCATAGCGAATTGCTTCTTTTACAGAAGACTTGGTTACTTTTACTTGTTTCATAAAAAGAGGTACTATCTCTTCCTCTTCTAAAGAAGAAGCTTCCTTGCTAAAAAGAATCTGAAAGACTATTTCTCGAAATTTTTTCCTATCCAGCGCCATAGTTCCCTAAAATAAGCAAAAGACAGGATACCATATTTTTTTTTTTTGCTAGAGCTCTTTTATAGATAAAAAATAGATTTATAAATAAAAGACCCCTTCAAGGCCCTTTTTTGTTTCGTAAAAAAAATTATGCATACTTTTTTTGAAAAAGATTATTTAGTAATAAAATTTTAAATTAAACGGGAAACCAATGCCTCTTCCCAATAGTCCATCCATACTTAATTAGTTTTGGATTCAACTTCAAATAGTAATAGGCTTCCTTATCTAGTTGCTTTGTTGCCTTATCCATTAGACTGTCTATCTTCTCAGCCCCTTCTTTCGTATTAGGATCGATTCCTTCTTTTTTTGCTTTTTCAAGAATTTCTAGATTTATTTTAAAGGCGGCCTCTTTTATCCTGAAGTATTCCGCATCTTTGGGATCTTCTTTTGCATATTGTTCCGCCTCCCTAATATCTTCTTCCAGCTCAGTTTCGGTTGGAGTAGACACATATAATCTAAGAGTGTGTACTTCGCTCATAATACTCTCCTTAAATTCACATAAGGGCAAAAAGCCCCGTACCTGTAATTATACCACTTTTTCTTATAAAAATCAAGTTTGACTCAAGTTATTTACCGCAAGCATCTTAAGTTTTGTTTTTGGAGCTGAAGTTTTTTTAAGTTATTTACATAGAAGATCTTAACTTATTTTTTTAAGTCTTTAGATAGACTAAAAAACCCTTTTTCCCATAAATTTCCATGACAAATTCTCTTTAAATACAGTAAAATCGCTCTTTTTATTACGGAAAAACAGGTCTTTTGCTTTGCTTTCTAATTTTATAAATAGGCTTTCTAGCTGTAAGGGACCTCTAAATTTCTGCTCTTTTGAAAAGTATGCTCCTAAACTAAAGCTCTCTCAGCTCCAAAAAGATCCTCAAGTGGCCCTTTTTTGCGGCACTTCTCTGGTCGGTTTTACCCTTAGCGCCTCTTTGTTTATAGTCTCTCCTGAAGAAGATGAAACGGCATGTAAAGTGGCCTCGTTTTTCTTGGGAGGGGGGCTTCTTTCCTCTTTTCTGTGCTTAGCGAGTCTTTGCAAAAACAATCCCCAAAAAAATCAAGATTCGCCGGTTTGATACACTAGCTGATAATAGGCCATTAAAAGGGAAAAGCTAGCTCTATTTTTTGCGTAAAACGCATTTACAAACTGCACTACTGCTTGTCTATATTCCAAAGGAGAGATCTTTCCAAATTGCAATTTTTCTTTAGCTTGATCCAAAGCTTGCTTAGCAAGAGAGAGCCCCTCTTTTGAAGAAAAAACGCTTAAAAGGGAATTTTCTATTTGAAAGAGTTGGTTTCGAATCTGAATCTCTACTTCATCTAAGATCGATCGGTATTTTAAAAGGGTGGTATCTTTTTTATACCTACTCTCTTTTACTTTAGACTCCCTTATAAAAGAGTCAAATACATTCCACGATAGTTTAATTCCAAAAGCCCAACTAAAAGAGTCTCTGCTAAAAGTACGAGAAGCGGGGTTTCCTCCATTTTTTGTATAATCGGCAAACCCGGAAACATCGGGAAGATAATTCCCTAAAGATCTACTCACATTTTGCTCTGCCTTGGCTATTTCAATTTCTTTCAGCTTTAGCTCGGGTCTTTTTTTCAAAGCAGTTGCCAAAAAAGAGTGCACCTCTTCTTCAGAAAAAAAGAGCAGCTTTTGTGTATTACAAAGAGGTAAAAAAAGATCTTTGTTTCTCTCAGCCTCTATTTTTTTGATCTTTTCGAAAATTAAAGGAATGCTTTCTAAAGGAAATGTCTCTTCTTGTAAAAAGAGAGTTTTCTCTTCTTCCGGCTTGATCCCTAAAGCCTTTACCAGTTCTCCTCTGGCTGCTTGTAGATCTTTTACCCTCTCATAATACTCGGAAATAGCCCCTTCTAATGCAACTTTATTTTGATTTACTTCAAAAGAGGTAGAGTTTCCCAGCTTTAGCTTCTCTTCCTCTATCTTTAAGGCTGCTTGTAAATATCCAATGGTCTCTTTTTGCGCTTCTATAAAAAGCTTCCCTAAGACAGAGGCGTAATAAGAAAAGCGTACTTTTAGTAAAAGTTCTTTTCTTATTTGATCGGAAAAAAAATAGGCTCCTTTTTCTTCCAATTTTTTTACCCGGTAATCTATCGCCTTATCAGAAGAAAGTATAGTCTGATCTAAAGCTAGCTGATGCATGGAAAGATGTTTTGCAAAACCAATCTCTCCTGTTTTTACAATCTCAATAGCAGTATTTTTGGGAGTGTACGCATAAAAAGAGTTATACCTGATCTGAGGCATATAAGAAGAAAAGGCTTGCCACTTTCTCTGTTTTGCTACTCCTTGAGTTTTTTCTGTTGCAAGGTATAGAGGGTTGTTTTTTAACGCCAATTCTTCTGCTTCTTGTAAAGAAAGAGAAGAAGCTTGAAGAAGGTTAAAAAAAAGAGAAAAAAGGAAACAAACTCTTCCTAAAAAAGGAAAAAACATCTTTTCTTAAATCCTTTTTATGCATAAAAGTCTTAAATTGACGAGACCTTTTAATTCCGGATGGTAGTATGGACGCTCTTATTCTTTCAAGGATTCAGTTTGGGCTAAACGCCTCTTTTCACTTTATCTTCCCTTCTTTGAGTATTGGCATTTCTCTTTTTTTAGTGATTATGGAAGGTCTTTATCTAAAAACAAAAAACCCCAAATACAAAGATATGACCCTATTTTGGATCCGGATCTTTGCTCTTACTTTTGCAATTGGGGTTGCAACAGGACTGGTCCTCTCTTTTGCTTTTGGTACCAACTGGGCTAGATATTCCCGTTTTGTAGGAGATGTGTTTGGAAGCGCCCTTGCAGCAGAAGGTATTTTTGCCTTCTTCTTGGAGGCTGGGTTTTTGGGAGTTTTACTGTTTGGATGGAACCGTGTTTCTAAAAAACTACACTACTTATCCAATATCTTAGTCTGTCTAGGAGCCCATTTCAGTGCTGTTTGGATTTTAGTGGCTAACTCTTGGATGCAAACTCCTGCAGGCCATAAAATAGTAGAAGTAGGAGGTAAAAAAAGAGCGGTGGTCGTCGATTTTTGGAAAATGGTCTTTAACCCTTCTACTTTAGATAGATTAAGCCATGTAGTAATAGGATGTTGGATCGCAGGTGCTTTTTTTTTAATCAGCGTAAGTGCGTACTATCTTTTCAAGCAAAAATACCTCCCCATAGCAAGATCTATGATGAAAATAGGACTTTTTCTAGCTCTTGTTACTCTTCTTTTACAGCTTATATCGGGGGACTCTAGTGCAAGGCTGATTGCAAAATATCAACCTGCAAAATTAGCTGCTTTTGAAGGTATTTATGAAACAAAACCCAAAACACCTATCTCTTTAATCGGATGGGTAGATGCAAAAAACAAAAAAGTACACTCTATCAAAATCCCCTCTGCTTTAAGCTTTTTAACCTACAGAAACTTTACCACAGCGGTTGCGGGATTAGATCAAATTCCAGAAGATGAGTGGCCCAATGTTGCGGTAGTATTTCAAACGTATCATATTATGGTTCTATCATGGCTCTTTTTGTTTCTTACAACCTGTTATGCTCTATTTTTAAATCGAAAAAGAAAATTAGAAAAAGCAACGATCTTTTTAAAGGTCCTTATCTTTTCTGTATTTGTTCCTCAAATAGCTCTGCAAGCAGGGTGGATCTCTACGGAAATGGGAAGGCAGCCTTGGATTGTACACAAGCTTTTAAGGACCAGTGAAGGGGTATCTCTTTCCATTTCTGCTTCCCAGGTAAGAAATTCAATCATTATGTTTTCTTTAATCAGCATCCTTCTATTTTCTTTATTTGTTCTCCTTTTAGACAGAAAAATCAAACATGGTCCCGACATGTCTTTAAAAGAAGAAGACTCTAGTGAGGTCTATTCCGATCCTTACAAAAAGGTAGGTTATTGATGGAACTTTCTACTTTGCAGTTTTTATGGTATTTAGTAGTGGGAACAGCCATGATTTTGTACACCCTTTTAGATGGCTTTGACCTAGGTGTGGGCATTTTACTTCCCTTTACCAAAAAAGATGGCGAAAGGCGTCTTTTTTTAAATTCTATCGGTCCTGTTTGGGATGGCAACGAAGTGTGGCTTGTCATCATTATAGGAGCTCTTTTTGCGGGATTTCCTCCTGTGTATGCAGCTACCTTATCGGGTTTTTATGATCTTGTTATGGCTCTTTTAGCCGCTTTAATGTTTCGGGCTGCTGCCATTGAATTTCGGAGTAAAAAGCCATCTCTTAAGTGGCGCTTTTTTTGGGACCATACTTTTTTTCTGTCTAGTTTCGTAGTAGCTTTTATCTATGGAATGGGGCTTGCTAACTTTGTAGAAGGGCTTCCCATAAATGGCGACTTTGAAATAATCCCTGAATCTCTCAGCTCTATTTTCTCTTTATACAGCCTCTCTCTTGGATTTTTTGCAGTGGGAATTTTTAGTTTGCACGGTATTACTTATTTAATCATGAAAACAGAAAAACCTTTGCAAGATACGATAAAAAAATGGCTTCCTTCTGTCCTTTCTTTTTTTGTTTTCACCTATATTGTGGCAACGGTTTTTACCTTTTTAAAAGCGCCTTTTATGTTCACTCCTTTTGCCCTGTATCCCTTCCTTCTTATTTTTCCTCTTTTTTCTATATTTAGTATTTTTCAGGTGATTTGGCAAAGCTTCAAAGGAAGAGAAGGCTGGTCGTTTATTTTTTCTTCTCTTTGTATTTTCTCTCTTCTAATCCTTTTTGGAGTGGGGACTTTTCCTAATTTAATGCCCTCTACCTTATCTCCCGAATATAACCTTACAATCTATAACGCTTCTTCTTCTGCCTATACTTTGAAGGTGCTTTTGATAATTGTTTTAATAGGGATTCCTCTTGTTTTAGGATACGGTTTTTGGGTCTACCGCATTTTTCGAGGAAAGGTTCGGTTTGACTCTTCCGGTTATTAGAGTTATTGCCAGCAACTATTAGAATCCATACAATAGCCAGAAAAGGCAGCTTGTTTATCTGCCGGCTTGTAGCGGCTTTAGAAGATGGATTTTTTTCACTCTTTCACTCCTTTTGTAGAAATATTCATAATTGCCCTTATCTTCAATTATTTACTCTCCTTTTTTTGGAACACCAAGTCGATGGATTTGGTATTTGGCTTTTTAGCTTTTTTAGTGCTCTTTGGGGCTTCTAGCTGGCTAAAGCTTCCTGTGTTGCATAATTTGATGCGTCTTGTTGGGAATGTTTTAGTAATTGCCATTATTGTCATATTTCAACCTGAATTAAGAGTAGCCCTATCTAAACTCAGCTTCAAAGGGAAGTGGTATCGAGAGATTACCGAATTCGATAAATTCTTAGACCTTTTAGCAAACTCCACTTACCGTTTATCTGAAAAAAGAATTGGCGCTTTAATCGTTATTGAAAATGAAGACTCTTTAGAGGACTATGCTAACAAGGCAGTTATCTTAAAAGCCCAGTTTTCCTCCGAGCTTTTAGAGTCTTTATTTGCCCCCTCTACTCCCTTGCATGATGGAGCGGTAATTGTTCGAGACCAGACTCTTCTTTCTGCTTCTGCTATCCTACCTTTAGCAGAAGATACCTCTCAACTCGCAAAATCCATGGGAACCCGTCATAGGGCCGCTTTAGGCCTTTCCCATATGACAGATGCTTTAGTCATTGTGGTTTCAGAAGAATCCGGTAAAGTTTCTATAGCAAGAGAGGGAATCATTACAAGAGGAGTAAAAATAGACCGCTTCAAAGGAATTATCCGTAGTATTTTCAATCCTCCTGTAAGAGCTAAAAGTAAAGAACGTTTTAATTTTTGGGAGTGGCTAAAAAAGTGATCTCTTTTTTGAAAAAAATCTTTCTCGATAGTTGGCAAAGAAAGTTAGTTTCTTTTGTTTTGGCCATTATTGTCTGGATTGTAGTAAATCATTCGATGTCTTCTCAGAAAACGATTCATAACATCTCGGTAAAAGTAAAAAACCTCCCTGAGGGTAAAACCGTAGAAGGCCTTCAAAAAGATGGCACATTAAACCGCAAAATTTCTCTGACTTTATCGGGAAATCAAGCCATTTTAGATAGACTTTCCGGTAGCCAAATCCAAGTTATGATTGATGCTAAAAATAAAAGAGGTGAGTGGATCACCTCTGTTTCCAAGAAAAATCTAGTTAGTTTAAGTTCTGAAATAGATATTGCTTCTGCTGTTTCTAAAGTGTCCCACCACGATCTGATCATTAAAATGAGCAATTTAGTCTCAGAAAGAATTCCTGTTTTAGTCACAAAACCCATAGGAGATGCCCCTAAAGGATACCAGTTTTTAGATATCTGGCCTTACCACCTTTTTATTACTGTACAAGGACCACAGGAGGCCATAAAAAGACTTAAAGCTAAGGGACTCAAACTTACCTTTAATTTAAGCGATATATCCCCTTCTGAACTAGATGCATTATCTACTAAAAACAGGGGCTCTTTTTCAGATGAAATGAGTTTTTTTATTCCCGATTCTTGGAAAAAGCTCTCTATTCCCTCTTTATCAGAGGTAGATCTTCCTATAGATGATCCTAAATCGGCTTCTCTTAGAATCGATTTTACAAAGAAAGATCTTATTCCCATTGATAACCCTATCCCCATATCTTTGTTTTTCCCTTTAAAGTTTTCTAGATCGTTAAATCCGGTTACTGCCCAAATCAAAATAGGAAATGTGGTAGAGAAAAGAAATGGGATATTTTTATTAACACTCCCTCTTTTTGCTAAAGGGGTTTCTCGTCAATTTGTAGATGTCATCAAAGATAGAATTGAAGTATCTATCATGGCCTCGGGAAATCAAGAAAAGCTCTCTTTTCCTTGGAGGGTCCAGTTTATGTTCCCCCAAGATTTGGAAGATCAATATGTAACTAAGCTCCTAAATGACTATCCTGAAGAAAATACAAGCCTTCAGGTAAGAGAGGAATATTTACGAAATCGATTCCGAAACTTTATGAATAGCTTTCGCCTTTATACAAAAGAAGAAAAAAAGCTTTCTTTAGATATAGCCTTGGAAAAAGACAAACTTGTTATAAATACAGAAACTTCTCCTGAGATATGCCAGACCCCATCAAAATAGCGTTTTTAAAAACCCGCCTAGAAAAAAAGGGGGGACTAGAGAAATATACCCAAAGACTCATAGAGGCCTTTTCTCAAAAAAACTGCCTAACCTATCTTCTTTGCGCCCATAGTACAGGCTCTAGCGCAGTGCACCATGTGTTTTTCCCTTCTAACTTTGTTCCTCAATATAAGAAGATGGCGCTTTTTGATAAAAAGGTACAAAAATGGATTCATCAAAACCGTCCTGAAATTGTATTTGGGCTCGATAGAAATAGTTTTCAAACTCATATAAGACTCGGAAATGGCATTCATAAAGCGTATCTACAAATTAGGTCTCAATATGAAGGCCCTTTTAAAAGGTGGAGCTTTCAGAAAAACCCTTTGCATCAAAAGATTTTAGAGCTAGAAAAAACGGCCTTGGAAAACCCTTATCTGCAGAGAGTTTACACAAACTCTCACCTAGTAAAAGAGCAAGCTCTATCTTATTACAAAATAAACCCTGAAAAGATCAAAGTAATTCATAATGGAGTTGAATGGAAAGAGTTTAAAAGTAGCTTTGAAGCTTGGGAAGAAGTGAAAAAAAACCAAACTCTTTTCCCTTCTCGGTTTACTTTCTTATTTTTGGGAAATGGCTTTTATAGAAAAGGACTTCTTCCTTTAATGGAAGCGCTTTCTGTAATCCCCAATAAAGAGTGGCAGCTTCTCGTTTTGGGAAAAGAAAAAAAACTCTCTTTTTTTAAAAAACAAGCAGAAAAACTAAAAATCAAAGAACATATTTTTTTCCTAGGCGAACAAAAAGATCCTACCTTTTTCTACCAAATCGCAGACACTCTTGTAATCCCCTCCTTTTATGATCCTTTTGCAAATGTTACTCTAGAAGCTCTAGCTATGGGAGTACCTGTTATATCCTCTTTGTCCAATGGAGCCTCTGAAATCCTGACAAAAGAAAATGGCTTTATTATACCTGATCTTTTCCAAAAAGAATCTTTTCAAGAGGTGTTAGAAAAGGCTATGAGGTTTCCTAAAACGAGAAAAGCTGCCTCTTTTATTCGAAGTACTGTGGAGAAGTTTGATTTTTCTTTCCAGTTAGAGCAGATGGTAGAAGATACCCTCTCTTTTGTCTAAACCAGATTTTTTTCCCCTTTTTTGTGGTACATATTCCACATATTGCGAAAAGGGGTACACGTTTTCAAAAGCACCTCTTTAGGTCCTTCCGCTATTTTTTCTCCTTCTTCTAGATAGATGATTTTATCGGCATACTCAATCGTAGAAAGCCTATGAGCAATTACAATCTGCGTCACTTGACCCTGCAGGTCTTGAATGGCTGTTTTGATCCGATTTTCAGACAAAGCGTCCAAAGAAGAAGTGGCTTCATCCATCACTAAAATAGGCGATTTTTTTACCAAAGCTCTCGCTATAGCAAGCCTTTGCTGCTGCCCTCCTGAAAGGGTTTTTCCTGTTTCTGCTAAAAGAGTTCTATACCCATTTTCTAACTTTACAATAAATTCATCTGCATAGGCTTTTTTCGCAGCCTCTTCTACCTCTTCTTCGGTAAAGTCTCTTCCAAAAGCAATATTTTCAAAAACGGTATCATAAAAAAGGAAGGGCTTTTGTGGTACATAGGCCAAGATTTCTCTTAAAGAGCGTTGAGTATACTCTTTTATCGATTTTCCATCGATGTAGACCCCCCCTTTTTGCACATCGTATAACCTAGGTAAAAGCTGGACAATTGTGGTTTTACCAGCCCCCGTTGGACCTACAATAGCTACCGTCTCTCCTTTTTTTACAGTGAAACTAAGGTTTTTTAAGACCCACTTATCTTTGTATTTAAAAGAAACTTCTCTAAAGGAGATCTCTTTTTCAAAAGAAAGAAGGGGCAAAGCTCCTTTTGCATCTTCTATGACAGGATGAATATGGAGCACCTCAAACATCCTCTCTGCAGCAACCACCCCTCTTTGAATATTGGCGTTTTCTTCAGCAAACTTTTTTACAGGTTCATAAAAAGAGTGTAAAAGGCCACAAAAGACGATCAACTCTGCTACACTCATATGAAGCATATAAAGACCAAAAAGGGCCACAAAAGCCAAGCAAGTTGTAGTAATAGTGTGTAGTATAGGACGAGTTAGAAGATCGTACTTTGCACTTTTAATCTGTAAAGAGGCCATCTTTTCATTTTGCTCTTTATATTTTTTAAGAGAAAAAGCCTCCATAGCATAAATCTTTACCGTCTGAATTCCAGAGAGAAAATCCAGTAAAACAGAAGTAAAATTCTCTTGATTCTTTTGCAGCTGGCGCGAGATTTTTTTTACTTTTTTAGTGAGAAAAACAACGGGAAACACCAAAAGAGGAAGTCCGATAAAGATAATAGAAGAGAGCTGCCAAGAAAGATAAAAACAAATTCCTAAAGTGGAAACAATAATGAAAGGAGTGCTTAGGTAGTTGGTCAAAAAAGAATTTAAAGAAGAGGCTATTTGTCCTGCATCTCCTACTACTCTAGCGGCCAAACTTCCTACATTGTAATCTTGATAAAACTGCAAAGGTAGAGACTGAATATGTTCAAAATATTGCTGCCTTAAATCTTTAGTTAAACGAATCGATAAAAGCTGGGTAATATAGCGGGAGAAAAATAAGGCAATAGCTTTGAAAAGAGCAACTGTTACTAACAGTAAAATTAAGGTAGAGAAGTTTTTTTCTATATCAAAGCCTGAGGTAACTTTACGAAAAGCCCAGTTAATGGGGTTGCTCTCTTTTCTTTTGGCGATATAGGTTACTGCATCAGAAGAGCTAAGCTCTCCTTCTTTTTTTTTCTCTATAGCTTCCCATCTTTGAATAAAGTCTTCATAAGAAATTTTACGAACAGGCCTCAATCTTTTTCCCTCTTGTTTTCCAAAAAGGGTAAAGAAATCAACTCCTGTATTGGCTAAAGTCCCAAGAGAAAACATCTCTAAATAGTTTGCGGTAGATAAAAATAGGAGGCTGCCTAAAGCTAAAAAAGCTAGGCCAAAGTGTTTACTATTTCGTATCGCAGCTTTCAGAAGAAGTTTCATCGACTACCATAGTATTATAGGCGCCAATTTTCCGAAACTTTTCATACCGTTTTTCTAAAATTTCAGAGGTAGAAAGCTTTTTTAACTCATCCCATTTTTGTAAAATAAAGCCCTCTACATTTTCATAGGTAGCTTTAGGATCGTGATGAGCTCCCCCTAAAGGCTCTTTAATAATAGAGTCTACGATTTCCATTTTTAAAAGGTCTTCTGACTGCATTTTTAATGCCTCACACGCCAGGTCACTTTTTTGCGCATCTTTCCATAAAATAGAAGCGCATCCTTCAGGAGAAATTACAGAATAATAAGCATGCTCTAGCATCCCTATTTGATCTCCAATTCCAATCCCTAAAGCTCCACCAGAACATCCCTCTCCAATTAAAATAACCAAAATAGGGGTAGGAATTTGAGACATTTCCCAAAGATTGGTAGCAATAGCCCAGCCTTGTCCTCTTTCTTCTGCAGCAAGTCCGGCATAAGCACCGGGAGTGTCCAAAAAGGTGATAACGGGAAGGTTAAATTTAGCAGCCAGTTTCATTCCTCTTAACGCTTTTCTATATCCTTCGGGATGCGGCATTCCAAAGTTATGATAAAGCCTACTTTCGGTATCTTTTCCTTTTTGCTGTCCTATTAAGAAAAATTTCTGCCCTTTAATCTTGCCAAATCCCATTACAATAGAAGGATCGTCTGCAAAGGTGCGATCTCCATAGATTGGCTCAAATTCTTCACAGAGGTTTTCTATATAATCCATGGACTGGGGTCTATTAGGATGTCTGCTGATTTGCACTCTTTCTATCGGTTTTAAAGAGGAGTAGACCTCCTTTTTCAAAAGCTCTAACTTATTTTGAAGCTGCTGAATTTCCGCATCAGACCAAAGACCTTTTTGCTTTTGCACCTGGTTTAAGGTCTTTTCGTATTCTGCTATCTCTTTTTCATGAGCTAAAGTAGTCACTTTTTTCTCCTTATAAGTATAGTTACTCTTCTACTTCTGTTCCTGGAAGCGTAGCCTCTTTTCTATCAGATACGATTACCACATAAGAGGGCTTTGTGATAATAATAGAAAAAAGCTCTTCCATATCTTCCTGTTTTAAGCGAATGCACCCATCACTTTCATATTTTCCGATTACCTCTACGTCTTCTATAAGCTCTCCTTTCTCATTTTCTTTCCAAGGAGCGCCGTGAATTCCATATCCCCTGTATGACTCAGAGCAGTTTTCCACCTCTTCTGCAAAAGGAATCCAACGAGAACCAAAAACGCGCATCATCTCTATTTTTTGATCCTGGAAATACCCCAATGTGCCCGGTTTATAAATAGCAATCCTTTCCCCCAGCTTATACGTTCCTGTAGGAGTTAAAAAACCGGAGGATCTTGTTTTTTCTACTCTGCCTAAACCTACCGGATAAGTCTTTAAGAGAACCCTCTTCCCTTCTTTTTGATCATAATAATAAAAATCCATTAAGGCGTTGGATAGATCTATCACCAAATAAAAGGAAAGCTCCTTATCTTTACAAAAAACATTAAAACGATCTCCTAAACTTACCTTCTGACCAAAATAATCTGCCTTTTTATTTAAGCTACGCGCAATAAAATGGCGCGAAGTAGCGTAATAAGAAGCATAATCGGCTACCCAAGCAGGTCGATCTTTTAACCAAGGAACCCTATTAGAATACGTTACCGTCTCCACAATAGGAAGTTTAGAAGAGTCCAACGCAAAAAGTCTGGGAACCTTATCCACAAAAGTTCTGGGCTTTTGCGCCAATTTTTCCTCCGTTTCCTGTTTTTTCTCTTCTTTTTTCTGTTCTTTTGGTAGTACAATCTCTTCTATAATCGCTATAGGAGTCTCTTCTTTCTCTTTTTTTCCTTTCATTAAAGCAAGCATCCCTATACATCCAAAAAGGGCTAAAGCTCCTAACGTAATAACTTTTGGTGGTGACAAAACGGTAACTCCCTATCTCTTTAGTTTCTGCTTTTTTAAATCTATCAAAAGATTCTTAAAAAGGACAATCTATGGTTTCTCAAAATTTATTTTGTCAAATCAAAGATTATATAGAAAAAACCCTTAAAAATCATGAAAAAAAGCTATTTCCCCCTATAATATACGCGATTTTTTCTTTATTTAATATTTTTTTATTATGTTTTTTGTTTTGCCACTTCATTTGCAAAAAATAGTCCCTATCTATAAAATATCCTCTTATGAATCCACTATATTTTGTTTTAGATCGATATCCTCAGTATTGGAAAGAAACACTCGCTGTTGAAATGGGCGCTATAGCAAAACCCTATCTTGGGGGGACGATCGCATCCTTGCAAAAATCCTGCCTCCCAGAAGAAGAGCTCTCTACTATAGAGGAGTCCTCTTCTAATCCTCCCATAAAGGATGTCCCTTCTTATACAAAGAAGACTTTTTTATATATAGCTCTACAGGTCAGCTATATAGCTTTACAAAAGTTTTTAGGAGTCTCTGTATTCTATGTAGCCCTGAAAAAATCTTGCCTTGCCTTAGAAAATAGAGCGATCTATTCTATTTTTACAGGTTTCTTAAAAAGAGAAGGCATCTCCTTAGAAAAGTTCATAGAAAGCCTCTCCTTTCCTGTGCTCGGAAAGGGAAGCTTTTTCTTTTACTACTTACCTAAATCTATTTTTTGGACTTCCCTCTTTGTTTTGGCAGAGTTTGAAGAAAAAGAAAAAATAGAGAAGGCTAAGCTAATTCTTAAGAGCTCTGTAGACAAGCTGGTTTATATAAACAGTACAATGGAAAACTTTTCCAAACAAAAACAGATTTTAGAAAACAAAATATTTTCCCTAGAAGAAACAATACAAAAAGAAGAAATCTCTTTGAAGGAGAAACGCCCCATTATACCGGATACTGATTTTTATAAAACTACCCAGCTTCATCTAATAAGAGCGTTTAAACAACAGGCAAAAGAAAAAAGCTTATCGGAGGAAGAAAAAAAGAGCCTTTTGCAGGAGCTTCTAAGAAAAACACTTCCTCCCGATTCTTCTACAGCTCCTTCTTCTGAGGCCCCTTCTGAAGACTTTCAAAGTACACAAGAGCTTCTTTTTTCTGAAACTTTTTCAGATCAATTTTTTGCCCAGCTAAAAAAAGACGACTTGTATCGTTTACAAAGAGAGCGTTTAGCTTTAGACTTAAGTATATCAAAGCTTGAACAAGAAAAAAAGAGCCTTTTCCGTACGTTTATAAAAGAAACAGATACAAAACTTGTAAAAGAACTAATTACCACATATGAGCAAAAAGTGCTTGATTTACAAGATATATCTTCTAATCCTGAGTCCTTTTTAGATAATCTAAGCCCAGAAACTGGCCTGCCAGGGACTACCCTAGAAGAAAACCAAAAGATATTACTACAGCTTCAAGATTTGCTCCCGGTTCTTGTAAAGAAAGATCTAGAAAAAAATACTATTATATCCTCTCTTCTTTTTTCAGAAGGTATGCGGTTTCTATTTTTTTCTCTTTTTATCTCTTACTACTGCTATGGCTACGCTTTTTCTGTTGCTTTAATGCAAACGGCCCTACTACAAATTCGCTCTGTATTTATAAACCGGGTCTGCCAAATATTCCCTAAACTCAGCTTGGGAAACTCTCTGGAAAATTAGGCTTTTTTTAAGAAGAAAAGCTTGTCCAAAGATGGTTTTTCTTTTGATTTTGCAAAGGGAAGGCTACTAAAAAAGAGCTATTCCAAAATCCTGTTTCCCCGGAAAGGGGGACTACTTCTGCTAAAAGTGTCTCTTTAGATCCAAAAGCCCACTTTTCTTCCTTTTTTTGCAAAACAACTTCTTTACAAAAACCTTTGTATTTTTTTAAAGAGTTAGGATACAAAACCTCTCCTTGTATGTAAGCTTTTTCTGCTTCTACATAAAAAAGAAGATATAAGTTTGCCTTTTCCCAAGAAAAGAAAGTAAAGTCTACTTTTTCTGACGTGGCCT
>CAYGOC010000017.1:0-19139 GCA_964351495.1 uncultured bacterium | reverse complement strand
AACTTTTTTTTTATAAAAAAATAATTTTTTTTTAATTTACAAAAAAAGCCTCTATAGAGTGTTCTGAACTAGTTTTTTTATTAAAAAATAAAATAAAAAATCAATAAGTTTTTATAAAATTGTTTTTTTTTAATTTAAAACTTTATATATTAAAGATTGTAAGGTTGATAAGTGTTAAGGGGTTGTTGTCTCAAAACACGAAAAAGACCCGCTCTCTTTGAAGAGAGTAAATAAGGAGGAAATTATGGTAAAACGAAGAAAAAAAGCGGCAAAAAGCCGTAAGAGCTCTAGAAAGTCTTCTGCTCGTAAGACTACTCGCCGAAAAAAGGCAGCTCGTAGAAAAACTACTAGCCGAAGAAAAAAAGTAGCTCGAAGAAAAAAAACTTCTAGAAGAAAAAAGAGCTCTAAAAAAACAGCTCGTCGTAAGACATCTCGAAGAAAAAAAGCAGCTAAAGCTCCTGCTAAAAGACGTAAAAGAAGAAGAAAAGCCAAAAAAGCGGCTTTACCTTTCCTTACTGCTTAAGAAGCTTTATCGAAAAAACTATAATCTTAAGTCGAGCACAGCCTCTAGGCTTGCTCGACTTTTTCTTTTCTCACAAAGGCAAAAGCACCTTCAATAGCAAGTTCTTCTAGAGATTTTCTCTGACTGGGGATCTCTTTTTTTTGAAGATCTTCCGGAAGATCTTCCTTTTTCCCGGGAACTCCTACAGCTATCATGGCTTCTACTTGGTATTCAGGGGGAATAAGAAGCTCTTTTCTAGCTCTTACGTAATCAAAGCCCTGCATGCAGTGAACTACCAAATTTAAAAGAGTTCCTTGTAGAGCAAGATTTTCTACAGCGGCTCCTGTGTCAAAGCTATGGGTGGGAGAGGGTTTGTTATTTTCAAAGGTGGTTTTGGATATAACCAGGACAAGAGCAGAAGCCTTTTTGCACCAACTTTGGTTAAACTCCACAAGCAGAGAGAAAAGAAGAGAAAACTCTTTTGTCCCTTGCATGCCGTATAAAAATCGCCATGGTTGGTTGTTATAGCTAGAAGGTGCCCATCTAGCTGCTTCAAATAGAGAAAACAACGTCTTCTTGTCTATTTTTTCTTGAGACATGGCTCTAAGAGATCTCCTTCTTAAAAAGAGAGGATCAATCGGATACTCGGGGATTCTTTCTCTTGAGGATTTCAAGTATTGCTTCCTTTTTTCCTCTCATAGTGGCTTTTCCAGGTTTCTTTTTTCAAGGAATAAATGATATGAGGGACAATCCACATAGACAAAACTCCCAAGATTAAAAAGCCTTCATAAAACCAAAGACTGCCTACTTTAAGCTGGCTAGGAGGAACAAACCCTAAAAAAAAGGCCAATAAGGAGCTGATGATTCCCGTTCCTGCAATAAACCACATCCCTTTTTTTCCGTAGGGGATTTTGTAAGGACGCGCTATTTTTGGATGGGAATAGCGGAGTTTAATAGCTGCGATAAACATAAAAATGTACATCGAGAGATACAAAAGCACAGAAAGAGCGCTTAAAATCCAAAAAGCGCTGCTAGAGGAGGGCATCCAGAGAATTACCAAAGACGATAGAGAAACTATAACCCCTTGAAAAAAAAGAAGATTATAAGGGATCTCTTTTTTATTCTTTTTTTGGAATAAAACCGGCAAATCACCATGTTCTGCTGTTGCATAAAGCCCCCGAACCGGTCCTATAATCCAGGCATTTACTTCTGCTATAGCTCCTAAAATAATCATAAAAGCAATTATAGGGATTAAGAAAGAGAGTCCAAAAGGAGCTAACATTATCTTGAAAGTTTGCACGATACCGGCCATGAGGTTGATTTCTTCTTTTGGAATTACAATCGCAATCGCAATAGAGCCAAGGCTAAGCAGGATAAAAGCTAAAAAGGCGGCTAGTAAGATAGCTCTAGGAAAGTCTTTTTTAGGGTTTTTTACTTCTTTAGCGTGCACGGCGTTTACTTCAAGGCCTCCAAAAGCTAAAAAAAGCCCTGCTAAAAAGGCTAAGTCTTGGATTTGATATAAATCAGGGAAAAACCGAGCAAAAGAAAAAGAGATCTCTATAGGATATCCTAAACCCATCCAAGAAAGAGCCAAAGATATAATAAAAAGGCCCGGCAAGATTGTTCCGAGTAACACTCCTAAAATGCTAAACCAGCTGGAGATTTTTACTCCCATAAGGTTTAACAAAGTCATTCCCCAAAAGCCAAAAAATACCACGCTAAAAAGAAACCACTTGTTGTCTGCCATTTCGGGGGAAAACATATGAGCAAGTAAAGTGGCTACAAAGGCTAAAATAGCAGGAAACCAGGTTACGTTATGAACCCATTGCATCCAAATGGCAAAAAATCCCCATCTGGCTCCTAAGGCCTCTTTTACCCAATCATAGACTCCTCCCGCTTTAGGCCATCCTGTTGCCAGCTCTGCAGAAATTAAGGCGCTTGGAATTAAAAAGACAAGGGCTACAACAAGGTATAAAAAAACACAAGAGAAGCCATATTCTGCCACCACAGGCAAGTTGCGAAGGCTTGCCATAATAGCCAAGTTAAGCATGGCTAGTAAGAAAACGTTTAAAAACCTTTTGGGAGATTTATGCAAAACAAGACCTAGGATAAAAAAGGAAGAAGTCTACCCCTTAAAAAAGAATAAGGCAAGCCCTCTTAAGATTTTTTGAAAAACCCCTTCGGAAAAACAGAGAAAATCTGCATCAGAGTAAAAAGAGTCATAAAAGCAGGAAAGAAGGCAAAAGACTTGTAAAATCGGGACATGAAGAAGAAAAGAAGAAATAGCAAAACAAAAAAAGCGCCCCATGCAGCCCAAGGCTTTCCTCGATATAAGAAAAAAGCAAATCCTAAAAGAAGAAGACCTGAAATAGATCCTGCCAGCAAAGAGGGTAGGCTAGAGGCTCTTTGGTACCCGTAAATCCCTAGGGCAAGAACCAAAACAGCATAAAAAATTAAAGAAAGGGGACTTTTTCTCATATAGTTAGGGATTTTTATCAAAAAAAGAGTTTCTAGAAAAGAAGTTTTTATAGGGTATATAGACAAAATTAGGTTCTAATATATTTCTTGATTTTGATAAAATACCCCTCTAAGCAGGGGTTTTATGCGAATTTTTGGGGTTGATTCAGATCATATACCGTTTGTTAGCACGCCGTTTAATATTTATTATCTTACCGTAAAGGTTAATCGGGTAGTGAAAGAGGCTTTTTCACATATAACAGGGGCTTCTACTGATTCGGTGAGAGAGTGGGACCGGATTGACATTAAAAGCTTTAGTCGCTGCCTTCTTCTTATTATGCTCCCTGGTTTTGGAAATGTTTGGATTTACCTATATGACACCCTTCTTCATAAGGGTGATTTTGAAGTTTTATGCACAGAATTTTTCTTGAAAAATGGGGTTTTTGCTTCTTGTGAAGATGGAGCTAAAAAAACTAAAAAAGCGTTCTTTAGAGAGTTGGGGGTGCAAATAAGAGCCTTTTGCTCAAAAGGAGAAGATGCTTGGATTAAGGACTGTTTTTGTGCAGGTGATTATGAGGGTCCTTACAAAGAAGAAATGCAAACTATTTTCAATAGCTTACAAGAAAGGGAAGCCAAAAAACAGTTTTTGACCCACTTTTATTTTTGGATTCCTTATTTATCTTTTGAAAACAAGGAAGACTTTGCCTTGCTACAAGAAATTGCGGTTTCTGATCCCTTTATATCTTTAGAAGAAGGTTTGCAAAATCAAGATCCGCATACGAAAATGTATTATCTCCGTAATGTTTTGTTTTATGAAACTGAAGATCAAAGGACTTTAGCAGAGCGCATCTTTGACGAAAGAACAATAGTTGTGTACAACCAGGCTTTTACTAATGAAAAAGCGCTTGAAATCCAGAAAACAAAAGAATTTTTTATGGAGGTAAAAAATTCTGTACCCTCAACTTTTTTAGAAAAAAAGATACCCCATATTCCCGGTGAAGAAGCTGTTTTTGAGAGAACAGGCTATGAACAAACAACTAGTGGTGTTCTAGATACAGTTATACAAAGTCTTGAAAGCCAAGTTATACAAAGTCTTGAAAACCAAGTGCGCCAATTGCGTCGTCCATTAAAGCCTTCATAAATAAAATTTTGAAAGTTTTTTTAAGTTAAATTAAAAATTAAAATTAACAACATTTTAATTATAAAAACCTTATTGATAAAACAGCCCTTTTTAGGTAAAATATCCCTTTAAGAAATTAAGGAGATAACTACATGCAGGTTTTTGGAATTACTGTGACATCAGATGATTTTCCTGGTGTTAGCACATTCACAAATGGTTATTGTCTTATTGAAAAAATCAGGAGAGCGGTAGAAAAAGTTTTTTCTCCTTCTTGTGAATATCAAGACTGGATAGCTGATAGAAGTATTACCCGGGCTGTAACCCTTCTAGTTCCTTTTGTAGGAAATGCAGCAGTCCGTCTGTATGATCTATTTTGTTACTACTTTCCAGAAAAAGACTCCTGTATAATCAAAGAGAATCAAGAAAAAGTTCCAGACAATTCTGCTCCTAAACAGGACCGGGAAGCCTTTCTAAATGGGGTGAAAGAAAGTTTGATTGGCTATTTTACTTGTGCTCAAAATAAGGGGCTGATTTGGAGTCTTCAGGGATCTTTGAGAAACATGACAGCTTCAGAAATACAAAGAGTCTTTGGTAGCCTAGAAAACCCTGAATATAAAAAGCAATTTTTCAGAAATTTTCCAAATCAAATTATTCATTTAGATTTTTCAGAGGAGAGTTCTGTAGAAGATTTAGAGCTTTTAGGACAAGTAGTTCAAGAAGATGCTAAAAAAGGGGCTTGTTTATTACAAAAGGTATCGATTCATACTTTATGCTTAAGAGATGGGTACCTAGTAAACCTTTTTTTAGAAGCTAGACTTAATGCTATAGATCTAGCTTTCGGTATAAAAGAAAAAAGAGCGAAAATAGGACAAATATACCGAGATCTTTCTTCTTTTTTCGAATATAAGCCGGAAAGTGGTTCAGAAAATCCGTATCACTCAGTTCAAATCTCCGTTAGAAAAACAATAGAAAGCAAACAAACAGAAATAGACCGAGCTGATATAGGTAAACAAAAAAAGAACAAAAAAAGAAAATCTAAGAAAAATTCAAATGATGGCTCTTCAAGCTCTGTATTGATTTCTAGTAGTACACTCTCTTCTAGTTCATCTACTCCAGGTACGAGTCCTGTGAAACTAATTCCGCAGATAGGTAGAAGTGGTGGTAGTCCATCTACTAATAAAACTTATATAGATAAAGAAGCTCCCAAAGAAGGATGCGACTATAGTATTTTACTAAATTTAGATAACCTCCAATTTCCTAGGCTCTTTAGCGTCCTAGAGGAAGTTGCCCAAAAGGTTATTCAAGAAGCTTTAAGTTTAAAATCTAGAGAAGAAAAAAACCCTGCTAGAACCGGTTTTATAGATCACCTTCCCTTTCAGATGTTTTGTCTAAGCCGTGAAGAAGAAAATAAAGGTAATTTGATAAATCTTTTTTTGAAATGTAGGTTTACAGTTATTGAAAAAGCTGAAACTGTAGAAGAAGCTTTAGAAGAGCTTACAAGAACGGAAAAGGCTTTGCGCGGTTTTTTAAATGAGAATGCCTTTGAATCACAAAAAAATGAAGAAGTAAAACTTCAGCTACAATCAATTCAAAGCTCTGTTAGAACAAGAATCGAAAAAAAGAAAGAAGAGCTACTAATAGCGCTAAAACAGGCAAATAAGCTGGCCGAAGTAGACTAGAAACTGCAATCTTTTTATCTTTTTTAAGGTAATATTTTTCATTAAAAAACAGACTCTATGAAAACAGTTTGTATAGAAGATCCTTCCGACATAGTAATAGCCTCTAGAGCTCTTCAAAGAGGAGAGCTGGTAGTATTGCCGACGGAGACCGTATATGGACTCGGAGGAAATATTTGGAGTCCTTCTGCTATTGAAAGTATCTTTCGGGTCAAAAAAAGACCCCAAGATAATCCTTTGATCATCCATATAGCAGATATAGAACAGGTCAAGCAGCTTGCTTTAGAAATTCCTAAACAGTTTTATCTACTTGCACAACGGTTTTTTCCAGGCCCTTTAACCATTGTTTTGAAAAAACACCCCCAAGTTTCCTCTGTTGTTTCAGGAGGGTTAAACACAGTGGCAATTCGCATGCCAAGCCACCCTTACGCTTTAAAACTAATCCAGGAAGCTAAAGTACCTATCGCAGCCCCTTCTGCGAATCACTCAGGAAAACCAAGTCCTACGAGCATAGAGGATGTCTTAGAAGATTTAGGAGGCGAAGTTCCTTATGTGATAGATGGAGGAAGATGTGAAATTGGGATTGAGTCCACTGTTTTGAGCCTAGTGGGGAAAAAACCTCTTTTATTAAGGCCTGGAATCATTTTAAAAGAGGCTTTAGAGCAGGTTTTAGGAGAAAAAATAGCCATTTCTCACTCTAAAAAAGCCCTTTGCCCCGGAATGAAATATAAACACTACTCACCCAGAGCTGCCATTTTAGTCTTTTCCAGTTTAGGAAAACTACAAGCTTATGCGTCTTCTTCTCCCTGCAAAAAAATTGTTTTGAGTGAAAAGCCCTTTAGTTCGAACTTTCCTTGGATTGAACTTTCTACTAAAAACTTGTATTTTGCTTATAGAGAAGCAGATAGGCTGGGATACCCAGAGATCCTAATTTGGTTGGATAAGAAGGGTAAAAGCAATATGGGTCTTTATAACCGCATTCTTTGTTCTCAAAGCGCCTTTTTTTAATTTCGTAAAAAAAGAGAAACCTTTTATAGAAGAGGGAATATGGAAAAGCAGTTTGACCCCTCTTACGATATTTTTTGCGAAGCACATAAAACATTAGACTCTTTTTTCTTTCCTAAGACAATAGCTATTGTGGGTGCTTCTGAAAAAGAAAATAGTGTGGGGAAAACAGTCCTTACCAATTTAGCTTCTTTTCCGGGAAAGGTAATTCCTATCAATCCCAAAAGAGAGACCGTCTTAGGAAAAAAAGCCTATCCTTCTTTAGAAAAAGTAGAAGAAGCTATAGATCTAGCCGTTATTGTAACTCCCGCTTCTACTGTCCTCCAATTGGTAAAAGAATGTGTTAAAAAACAGATCCCCTCCGTAGTTATCATCTCAGCAGGCTTTAAAGAGATGGGAGAAGAAGGAGAAAGACTAGAAAAAGAGATTTTGGAGATAGCAAAAAAAGGGAAACTACGAATCATAGGTCCTAACTGCTTAGGCATTATGAATACCGAAGCAAAACTAAACGCTACATTTGCAGCCGATATGGCAATAGAGGGCAATCTTGCTTTTATCAGTCAATCAGGAGCTCTTTTAACTGCTGTTTTAGATTGGAGTTTGCAAGAAAAGGTGGGTTTTAGTTCGGTTGTATCTATAGGGTCTATGATCGATGTAGATTGGGGAGATTTAATCTCTTATTTTGGCTCTGATCCAAAAACAAAAAGCATCCTTATTTATATGGAAAGTATAGGGAATCCGAGAAGCTTTTTATCGGCTGCCAAGGCGGTTTGTAGAACAAAGCCCATTATTTTGATAAAAGCAGGAAGGTCAGAAGAGTCTGCTAAAGCTGCAGCTTCCCATACAGGTTCTTTATCGGGTAGTGATGCTGTTTTCAGCGCTGCTTTAGATAGAGTAGGAGTTTTAAGAGTAGATACTATAGCCGATCTTTTTAGTATGGCTCTGGTTTTGTCGAAACAACCAAGACCAAAAGGTCCCAGGCTTTCTATTATTACGAATGCGGGAGGACCCGGCGTTATTGCAACTGATGCTTTAATAGAATCGGGAGGGAAATTGGCCTCTATTTCTCCGGAGATTTTTTCCACTTTAAATAAACTGCTTCCCCCTCATTGGAGTAGAAACAATCCGATAGATATTTTGGGGGATGCCAAACCGGAAGTTTATTTTGAAGTAGTAAAAGCGGTAGAAGAAGATCCTCTTTCAGATGGAATTTTGGTGATTTTAACACCTCAAGATATGACAGACCCGACGAGAAGTGCTAAAATGCTAAAAGAGGCAGCAACTCTTACGAAAAAACCACTGATAGCTAGCTGGATGGGAGGTGATTTAGTAAAAGAGGGGATAGAGATTTTACAAAGCTCTTCGATTCCTTGTTTTAGCTACCCGGATGAGGCCTGCAAAGTTTTTAGTTATATGTGGAAATATAACTATAATATTGAAGCTATTTATGAGACTCCTCTTTTAAGTAAAGAGATTGAAGATCCTTTCCTGGTTCAAGAAAAAGAAAAAAAAGTAGAAACACTTTTACAAACATTAAAAAAAGAAAAAAGAACCCTTCTTACAGAATATGAATCAAAAAAGCTTTTAGAGTTTTATAAAATTCCTACGGTTTCTACGTTTATCGCCGAAACTGTAGAAGAAGCGAAAAGTCAGGCACAAAAAATAGGATTTCCCGTTGTATTAAAGCTTCATTCAGAAACCATTACCCACAAAACAGATGTAGGGGGGGTAAAACTAAACCTGAACAACGAGCAAGAAGTAGAGGAAGCTTTTCATGCTATTTTCACAAAACTACAAGAGCTAAAACAAGAAAATGCCTTTCAAGGGGTCTCTGTACAGAAAATGATCCGATTCACAGACTCTTATGAGCTTATTTTGGGAAGCTCTGTAGATCCGCAGTTTGGGCCTGTTCTCTTATTTGGAAGTGGAGGACAGCTTGTCGAAGTATACAAAGATAGAGCGTTAGGATTGCCTCCTTTAACGACCACACTTGCCCAAAGAATGATGGAAAACACCAAAGTCTATGAAGCTTTTTTAGGAGTGAGAGGAAGAAAAGCTATTTCTTTACCCAAGCTACGAGAAATTATGGTCCGTTTTAGCCATTTAATAGCAGAGCAGTCTTGGATTAAAGAGTGTGATATCAACCCTTTACTCGTAAGTTCAGAGGATATAATTGCTTTAGATGCCAGAATCGTAGCCCATTCTTCTGAAGAGAAAAACATTCCTCAAACAGCTATCAGGGCTTATCCCACCAAATATGTGACAACTATTTCTTTAAAGGGAGGAAAAGAGGTTTTAATTCGACCTATTTTACCGGAAGATGAATCATTAATGATCTCATTTCATAAGCAACTTTCAGAAGAGACAAAACTACATAGGTATCTCAAAATTTTACACTATGATGAAAAGTCTTTGAAAGAAAAGATGTCCCGTCTTTGTTTCAATGATTATGATCTGGAGATTGCCTTAGTGGTACAAAGTATACACTTTACAAAAGAGGAAATTTTAGCTGTAAGTAGGCTCTCTAAAGTGCCGGACACAAAAAAAGGGTGGTTTACGTTAATTGTACAAGATTCGTGGCAAGGAAAAGGGATTGGTTTTCAACTTTTGCAAAACATGCTTTCTATAGCAGAAGAAGAGAAGATAGAAACGCTTTTTGCTAAAATGCTTCCTCAAAACAAGAGGATGCTCTCTATTTGTACAAAGCTGGGATTTTCTTCTAAAAAAGAAGAAGGCTATATTCTAGTTTACAAAGAACTGCCTAGTAAAAGGGCTCCTAAAAGGTAACTAACAAAAGCAAGGACCCCGTGTTTATAGGAAGGACTTTTATAAGGGATCTCCTTCCAAAAAAGCATCCCCCAAGAAAAAGCCATTAAAATACTGGCCTCATGGGTAGTAAAAAACAGGGTGTAACCTGCTATTTTATGGGTTACTAAATTCAAATAAAAGCCAACTGCCCACAAAGAGCCACCTAAAAGACCCCAAATATGAGATTTTAAGGGCATCTTAATAAAGGTTATATTCTCTAAAGAATGGCCAAAAACGGGCCTTTTCATAAAAAAAGGAAAAGTTACCAGATTAGATCCCAGTACTCCTAAAGAAAATAGGGTAAAGCCAAAAAAACTGGAGATGTTTTCGGTTCCTAAAATAGTTACAGAGTTTACTAATATAGGATGGAAGAGGCCCATTAAAATGCCGCTTACCACAACAAGATAGGATAGTTTTTTTACGAGAAGTTGTTGTCTACTTTCTTGAAAGCTAAGCCTTATCCAAAAAAGAGCTAAAAGGACTAAAAATATTCCCGCTACAAAAAAAAGGACATTGGCAAAGTGGCTTACCACAAAAAGGGCTAAAGAATCTGTGATTAAAGCAATCCCAAAGCAGAGCATATAAGAATAAGTAAGGCCTATCAAAGAGATGCTAGCCACTAGAAAAAAAGTAGCTATATTAAACAAAACTCCCGATACGATGGATAAGATGACGAAACGGGGTTCTTTTGCAACTAAAACAGAAAACCCCTCATACTCACTTGCAAAAAAGGCTAGTAAACAAAGGGTGACTAGAAGAAGCCCTCCTAAAAAGTCCAAGTAGTAAAATTCAAAACGGATTCCTCTTGCTAGTTTTATGGTGTTTGCCCAAGAACCCCATAGGATGAACGCAGCAAAAAGAAGAAAGAAAAGGGAGAAATCCATAAGCTAAAGAAGTTTTCGCCTCTACCCGGATATAAACAAAAGGAGAAACCTTTGCAAGATTATTCCGTCTGTATTAGAACAGAGATTAAAGAAAAGTAGAGCATATGTCTTTTTTTGCCACAAAAGAAGGAACAGAAAAGTTTTTTCATCTTCATTCTGTTCATAAAGATAAAAAAAGAAAATTGGCAGATCTATCTCTTTCTGCCTTATCCATTAGTCCCTTAATGGGAGAATCGGGGAAAAAACTAGATAAAGAGCATCTTCATGCTATCTTATCTTCTGTGGAAGGAGGCGTAAATGTGATAGATGTTCCCGGAGCTTTTCATAGGGTCTCCGGCGAAAAAATGATTCAAAAAGCATTAGAAGAGCTAAAAGAGAAAGGAATAGCGAGAGAGCAGCTATTTTTGATTTCCAAAGTGGGATATCTCCCTTATGAAGAAGAAAAAGAAGGGGAAGATAAATTAGTAAAAAATAGCTATTTAGAAAAAAAGATAGTCTATCCGGGGGAAGTGGTAGAAGACTTTCACTGTATTTCTCCCTCTTTTATTCATCATCAAATAAGGGAGACCTTGGAGAACTTAGGAGTAGAGGGAGTAGATCTTTTTTTTCTCCATAATCCGGAAGTGCAGTTAGAGGAGAAAAAAGAGGGGGAGTTTGAAACCATTTTAGAAAAAGCCTTCGAAGCTTTAGAAGAGGCTGTCTCTCAAAAAAAGATCCGGTTTTACGGGATAAGTAGCTGGAATGGGTTTAGAAAAAAAAGAGATAGCAAGGGATTTTTGGATTTATCAAATTTAGTTCTTATAGCAAAAAAGATAGCAGGGGAAAACCATCATTTTAAAGCGATACAAACGCCTATTAACCTAATCATGTTAGAAGCTTTAAAACAAAAAAATCAAAAAACCCAAGAAGAAGAAGAAAGTTTTTTATGGGAAGCATGTAAAGAGCTGGGAATTTCTCTTTTTGCTTCTTCCCCTTTTATGGAGGGGAAAGTATTTCGTCTACCTTCTTCAGTTTTTGCCAAGATGAACCGGGATAGCTCTTCTGCTTTACAAGCTCTGCAGTTTATAGGATCTTCTCCCGAAGTAGTCTCTGTTTTAACAGGGATGAAAGATCCTTTACATATTCATGAAAACCTCCATTTTATGCAAAAAAAAGCGCTTTCTACCGAAGAGTGGAACGAGACTTTAAAAAATCTTTCCTAAGAAGAAAAAAAACTATATACTCACACCTTTTTGGTGTATTTCAAGGATGTCTTATGTCTTTTCGAATCCAAATATTTACCAGGTATCGAGGTTGGAGTATGGTCTCTTTTTTTCAAAAAAATACAAAGTTGGTTTTTTCTCTGCTTCCCCTTTTAGTGGGCTTAGGGATTTGGAGCTTGGGAGCTCCTTCAGGGGTTTCTGAAAAAGCTTGGCAGCTTTTTGCCATTTTCTTTGCCACTATTTTAGGAATTATCCTAAAGCCCTTTCCTATGGGGGCTATTGCGGTTTTTTCTCTTTCTATTACCGTTTTAACAAATACCTTAACATTTGCAGAGGCCTTTTCCGGTTTTTCTAATGATGTAGTGTGGCTCATTGTAATGGCTTTTTTCATAGCAAGGGGATTTATTATTACGGGACTGGGCAGTAGAGTTGCTTATTTTTTTATGGAGCTTTTTGGACAGAGTACTTTGGGGTTAAGCTACGGCATTTTGGCAACAGACTTGCTTTTAGCGCCTACTATTCCCAGTGTTACGGCTAGAGTGGGAGGTGTTATATACCCAATTCTTCGTTCCGTTTCTAGGGCTTTTCATAGTGATCCGGCAGATTCTTCTTCAGAAAAGATGGGAGCTTTTCTAATTAAGACGGCTTTTCAAGGCTCTACTATAACTAGCGCTATGTTTTTAACTTCTATGGCAGGCAATCCTTTAGTAGCGGAACTGGCAAGTCAATCGGGTGTTACTCTTAGCTGGGGTTTGTGGGCTTTAGCAGGACTTGTTCCCGGGCTAGTAAGTTTAATTTGCATTCCTTTTGTGGTTTATAAGCTCTATCCTCCTCAGGTGAAAAAAACTCCTCATGCAAAAGAATTTGCTCAGAAAAAACGGGAAGAGATGGGAAAGATGAAAAGCCAAGAATACTGCATGCTTTTTGCTTTTGCTATTTTGATTACTCTCTGGATCTTTGGGGGTATGTTTCACATTAAGGCAAGCGTTGCAGCTTTAGTAGGACTTTCTTTTTTGCTGATAACAAAAGTGCTTAGCTGGAATGATATTTTGGAAGAGAAAGGAGCCTGGGACACCCTTTTCTGGTTTGCCGTTTTAATCACTATGGCAACCTACTTAAATAAGCTGGGTCTTACTACCTGGTTTGGGGAGTTTGTGGTAAATGGAGTTCAAGGTCTTAGCATGTTCGCCGGGTTTACAGTTTTGGCCCTTCTTTATTTTTATTCTCATTACTTTTTTGCCAGTAACTTAGCCCATATTGGGGCTATGTATGCTCCTTTTTTAATTGTAGCTATAGCTTTGGGGACCCCCCCTTATTTGGCGGCTCTTCTACTTGCTTTTTTTAGTAGTTTATTTGGAGGGCTTACTCACTATGGATCGGGTCCTGCTCCTATTTTATATGGAGCTGGATTTGTACCTATTACCAAATGGTGGAAGATAGGGGGAATTGTGAGTGTGATAAACATTTTTATCTGGTTTTCTGTAGGGGGACTATGGTGGAAGGTGTTAGGTATTTGGTAAGAAACTTTACAAAAAAAGGAAAAAGAGTCTATCTAGGTATATGAGAATTAGATAGAGGTATTTTATGATAAAGCTTCCTGTTAGTTTTGTGGTTTTTTGTGAAGCGTCTTCCGGTATTGCTAACCTTTGGAAGTCAAAAGCAGATGATTTAACACCGATAGACTCTGCTATTCCTCCTGAGTTTGGGGGACCTGGAAAGGGGTATTCTCCAGAAGATTTTTTTGCTTTATCTGTTTTGAACTGTGTTGTAGCAACTTTTAAAGTGTATACAGAAAAATTAAACCTTTCTTTTCAAAAGCTTTCCGGAAAGACAGAAATTAAGATGGATAGACATCCACAAGAAAACCATCTTTGGGTATCTCACATAAATGTTTCTATCAAAGTGGAAGGAGCTTCTGATCAGGTTAAGGTAAAAGAGACTCTCGATCGAGCTGTAAAGGAGTGTGCTGTTAGCAACAGCGTAAAATCAGGAAAAACCTTTCACTTAGAAGTATTTTAATTTCCGTTGGTTATTCCATAACTTTATTTTGACTCTAAATTCTTTTATGTGATTCAATTCCGGCCCCAAATAAAAAATAAAAGGCTGGGTATGAAGAAATACCAAACTTGTATCCATCTTCTCCTGTTACTGATCACTCCTTTTTCTTTAGTTCACCCAGAAGAGATTTTTCTTCCCTTATCCAATCAGTTTGTATCCAAGGTGGTTAGCTGGGAGCCTCCAGAAACCTATGATGAAATCCTAGAGCTAATAAAAGAAATAGAGCTAGATGACTTTGAAAAAAGATATTCTGAAAAAGATTTACAAAAGATCACAGACTTCCTTATTTTCTTAGCTAGGCAAGGTATTCTTCCCGGAGAAGAAGAAAAAGCAGCTGAGCTAGAGGGAGATATTGAAGAGCTTTTTCTAGAAAAAGAATATCAGCCCGCTTATTTTTCTGAAGGTTCACATAAACTCTGTATCGAACCTGCTATTTTATATCCTGAAGCTCGTCCTTCTATCGAGCTTGTTGGGAAAATAAGTAAATCCTGGAAAAGCACAAAAAAGTTTGTAAAAAAGCATAAAAAAGCCGTTATCATTGGAATCGTTGTGATTGTTGTCGTAGTATCTATCGGAGTAGGGGTGGCAGTAGCCTCTTCTTCAGCAGCAGCTGCTGCAGCTATTGTAGATTCTGAAACTTCTAAGCCAGTTGTATCCAACCCTTCTTCAAATAGCTCAGAGCCCCCCTTAAAAGATATTTGTACTGCTAGAGAGGAGATGGAGGAAACAGCCTACTCTTTTAAAGAGCAGCTTGTCTCTGCAAAAACTTTTTCCTCAAATCAAGAGGGATCAGAACTTCCACCAGAAGAAACAGCTAGAATTATGGGAGCTGTTTTTGCTCATGAGATTTTAGAGCTTTTTCAGGAACACAACAAAAACCCTGAATTTTTCTACGAAAACAGAAAAACATCTATGGAGGACTCTTTTGAGGAAAAAGAGACTGCAAAAGACTTAGCCCACCTAGAAGTAGATAGAAGGTTTTCTACTGAGTATGGAAAAACCTTTTCTGAAACAAATCAGGGTTTTAACTATTCCGTCTTAGAAAAAAGAGGGGATTTAGCTCGTTCAAAAGGATATTACTTCCAAGCTATACATGACTTTAGTGAAGCGATCGAGATAAATCCGGAAAACCCAGAACTGTATCTTCGAAGAGGTAATACCTATTTTGATATGGGGCATTATGATCACTCTCTTGAGGACTTTAAAAGGTTTACCGATATAAACCGGGATCTTTCTAGAAAGATTCCCTTATCTCTTTCTCAATTTACGGTGGGGTTTGCAAAAGGGCTTCCTAAAGGGGTATATGAATCAGGCGAGGGTATTTTACTGTTCCTTACTGATTTTGTGGTGCATCCTGTTCATACCTCTAAGCAGGTAATAGAGTCATTTTCAGCTCTTGTAGATCTTGTAAAAAATGATGAGTGGGGATTGATAGGAGAGTCTCTTTCTCCTGAGGTTAGTCAGCTCATAAAAGAGTGGGATATACTCCCTTCAGATAAAAGAGGAGAACTAGCAGGTTATGCAATAGGAAAGCATGGAGCCGATATTTTGATACCCGGGACCCTTGCTAAGGTAGCTAGTAAAAGCGTTAAAAAAGCCAAACAACTTAGCACTGTTTGTAAAAACATCAAGAAAGCAGAAGAGATGCTCCTATTAGAGACTGCCGTGGAAATGGGTAGTACTAAGGTAGGAGAGGTTATAAATCTTGGTAAAGCAAATAGATTTATTGGAGAAGAGCTAGGTTTTACCTCCAGAGAAATAGGACACCTAAAGCAAGCCGGGAAGTTAGAAGGTGCTATTGACGGTGCTTGTGAAAGCTTGCTTGCAAAATCCCCAAGTGAAGCGTATATATCTGCGAAAAATGGAGGAAAACATGCCAGATTAATTGAATTTGAACAAAGATCCGTTAAAGAGGTTCAAAAAAGCATTAAAAGTTTGGAAAAACAGATTGCTAAGCATCAAGATAAAATTGCTAATCCTTCAAAATATTGTCCAGGATGGGATAAAATGGACTCACGAAGGAAAAATGCTTTAATAAACAAAAAATGGCCATCTGAAATTCAGTGTTTTGCAGAAGAAAAAGGCATTCTTCAAACTGTTTTGGAGCAGATGATTGAAAATTAAAATTATGAAAAACAAAAATTTTGAGACGTATATAAAGTATATAAGTGATCTTCTTAAAGATAATGCAAGAAAAGCAAAGTTGGAAGCTGATAATCCAAAAGAAGGGGATTTTGACTACAATACAGGATATCTTATGGCTTATTACGAGGTCATTTCTACGATGAAAAACCAAGCCGCTATATTTGATTTAGAGCAAGAAGATATTAGTCTTTCCGATATAGAACCGGACCGCGATTTGGTGTAATAATTTCCTAATATCATAAAATTTTTTTCCCCCTTTTCTCTGCAGGAAATTTCTGTTATAATGGCTTTTTTCAATCAGGGATTAGGACCGCATGAATACAACTTCTTTAGGTATAGAGAATTATATCATTCTTTTTATGGGGGCTCCCGGGTCGGGGAAGGGGACTCATTCTGCCTCTTTAAGTCAAAAGCTCCAAGTTCCCCATATTTCTACGGGAGACCTTTTTCGAGAGAACTTACAAAAAAAAACGGTACTGGGCAAGAAAGCGGCGGAATTTATTAGAGTAGGAAAATTAGTCCCTGATGAGCTTGTATTAGATCTTTTGTTTTCTAGGATAGAAGAAAAAGATTGTGAAGGGGGGCTTATTTTAGATGGGTTTCCCAGAAATCTAAAACAAGCGGAAGCATTAGAAAAAAGACTTTCTTCTAAAGAGGTAGTGGTTTTTCATTTAGATCTTTCTTTTGATCTTCTTGTAGAAAGAATTACAGGAAGGCTAAGCTGCCCTTCTTGTAAAAGCTGTTTTCATAAAAGGTACGTACCTCCTTTAAAAGAGGGCGTCTGCAATCATTGTGAAACAAATCTACTGCAAAGAGAAGATGACAAAGAAGAGACTCTAAAAAAACGTCTTCAGATCTACAAAGAAGAGTCTTTTCCTGTAATTGAGTTTTACCAAAAAAAAGGATCTCTTCACGCAATAGATGCTTCGAAAAAGCCCGAAGAGGTCTTTGAGGAGACCCTTCAGGCTCTTAAAAAAGCTATAACCAAGCAAGAAGCGCTCCTGTTTTCTTAAACTCTTTCGTAAAAAAGGCGGGGAAGCTCTGCTACAGGTACCTCAAAATCCTTTTTGTCTAAGCCTCCGTAGGCTTGTATTGTTTTTTGTACGCTAGAGATTTGTCTTGGCAAGACTTCGAAGTTGATAAAAGCCATAAGCAAAGAAATAGCACTACTAAATTTGAAAGCTATAGCATCTAGTGAAAAAAGAAAAGCGTGGGTAAGTGTCCGATCTATAGGAGGAAAGCGTTTTTGTTCCAGGAGATGCGAAATGGTATCTTTAGCAAAATAGAGCAGATGAAAAATCATGCTAATTTTGGCAAAAACAGGAAGGGTGCATGAAGAGACTATAAAAAAAATGCTCCCTCTTACGTATGGGGCAAAAGAAGAAAAATGAGGTAATCCTTCTACGGTTTTTGAGGTCTCTTCTCCTTCTGGTTTTTTTTTAGTTTCTTCCCGTTTGACATGGTCTCCTATAAAAATAGAAGCTCTATTAAGAGACTCTCCAATGCCGCTTATAAGTTTTACAGAATTTAAAAAAGGCGCAGGGCCCTTTAAAAAAGATATCATATTTTTCCTCCCAAATTTTGGTGGGCTGATTTTAAATAAAAATGTTTTTTTGTAAAAAAGTTTTTTACCAACCTCTCCCCTTGAGAAATAGAGGGAAAATTTCTATGATGGGCAAAGATCGGGAGGCCTTTTTGGAAAAAACAACTCTTCCTTGGATTCTTACGAAAGAGGGTAGCCATATAAAAGATTATGAAGGCTATTTTCAAATACGCTACATCAATCATGTGGAGTATGAAAAAGCATTGTACTTTACCCGGATTGCAAAACTGTGCCAAAAAGCAGAAAAGAAAAAGGCTTTAAATAAAGAGAGAAAGTGGCTCGGATTTTACTATGATAAAGAGCTAACAGAGCCTACAAGGCCTTTTGTGATGATAAAACCGGTAAATGACAAAATAGGCTATGGGGTATTTACTCTCAAAAACCTAAAAAAAGGGACCTTTATTGGAGAGTACACAGGGCTCTTGCGCAAAAGAAGAAAAAGAAAAGATGCAAAAAACAGCTACTGCTTTGAATACATCATAGGAGAGTACAAAAAGACTCCTTTTACTATAGATGCCAAAAAGCAGGGAAATTTTACCCGCTTTATGAACCATAGACAAAAGGGAAACTGCGATTCTTTTTTAGTTTTTCATAAAGGGGTTATGAAGGTAATCTTATACACAAACCAAGATGTAAAAGAAGGAGAAGAGCTCTGCTACGACTACGGAGAAGATTACTGGAGAAAACGGGAAGCTCCCTTGTTATAGGGACTCTCGTACTTTTTTTTTCTCCTCTTTTTTCTACGGTCTGTCTTCCGTTTACTGTAGATTTCAAACAAGGTTTTAGACAAGACCATCTTAAAATCAACGCTCTTTTAGTAGGAGAGGATGCCTTAAAGCAGACCTACAAAAAGGTGCGCTTTTATCAAACTAATCTTACCCTAAGAACGGTGCAAAGGGATATCTATCTTCTTTTAGAAGGGGGGTGTGCTTTTTTAGGCAAGGGTAAAGGTCTTTTTGATCCTGAAGATTTGAGCTTTACTTCTGAGAAGACTCCCTTCCTTTTAAAAACGGAAGGAATTTCTTATGAGGGGAAAGGAGTCTTTGGCTATAGCGTCAACTTAACACCGGATAGATATTATAAAGTTGTTTTAACTCCTTTGGTGGGATATCAAGCTCTTTTTGAAAAGCTAAAGAGAAAAGATCCATCTCCTTCTCTTTTTGCAGGAGATTTAGGGGATACTTCTTTTACAAGAACTCTAACAGCCTCTTCTAAAAATCTATGGACAAAATGGATGGGCCCTTTTTTAGGGGGAAATATATGGATTGAGCCGGGAGGGCCTTTTTCTTTGAAAGTAGACTATGCCTTTCACTTTATTCAATTAAAGCAGTCTACTTTTCAAAAAGAGCACATAAAGCAGTTTGCAGCAGGAGGTGCTCTTACTAGCTTTGAAGAGGTTACCCTTCGCTCTAGCACGAAAAAAAATGGAGGGCATGGCCATTCGGGAGGGGTTATCCTTTCGTATCTTTTTTCTCCTAGCTGGCATTTTTCTTTAGAGGGGAAAACATTTTATTTTTCCTCCCATGTACAACCGGTAGGAATAAAAAAAGAAAGCAGATTTTTTACTCCTTTAGGGGGCCCTACAGAACAAAACTACAAAAGTCGCTATAAAGCAACGCACCTCATGTTTTCAGGGCTTTTTTCTATAACCAAGATTTTTTAACAAGGAAAGAAATAGC
>CAYGOC010000016.1:0-27555 GCA_964351495.1 uncultured bacterium | reverse complement strand
CCCCTTGAGTCCTTATTACTCTTTTTGATCAAACTTATGTGAAATATTCAATTTTTACAAGAAAAGTGATATTAGTTCTAACTTAGAAGATTGCTTTATTTTTCTGCAAAAAAGTCTTTATCACAAACTTCTTCTTTGAAACGGTATAAATCTTCTGTTTTTATTGTTTTTTGCCGCTTTTTATCCAAGTAAAGAAAAATTTCACCGGAAGGGGAAATCTTTCCTGTAGAAGAAATATACAAAGTAAACGGCCCTCTTTTCTGGTTAAAAAAAATCTCTACTTGAAAAGTTTCTTTCTTAGAAGGTTTTTTAGATAAAAATCCCTTCCCTTCTAAAAAACCGGCTCTAGCTTCCCCTGTCTTTTTATCAAAAGAAAAAGTACAAATTACATCTTCTCTATGATAGGTAGCTATAAGTTGCAACATGTGCACCCATTTTTTCAATTTTTTCTTTTCCGTATCAAAAAGATCTCTTTTATATTTTTCATAAAAATTCCAAGAAAAAAGCCCCCCTATCAAAGATATCAAAAAGAAGACGCTCACCATCTCAATTAAGGTAAAGCCTCTCTTATTTAGTTTTCTTGCTTTTCCCTCTGCCATCTTTTACTACTTCCTTTTTCTGCTTTTTTCCCTCTAGGAAAGGGGAAAACACTTCTATATCATCATCCTCTTCAAAAACCTTTACTTCAAAAGGCTTGCCCCACCCATCTACAAGAAGATCTTGGCTTTTTTTAATAAGAGAAGATTCTTCTAAAACTTTTTGATAGTCTTTGAGATCTTCTAACTTTAAATCCCCTCTATTTGCATATTCCCAGAGAAGAATTTCTCGAATCTTTCTAGCTCCTTGTTCTGTTTTAAAAACTTTCCCTTTATCTAAGCTCCCCTTCATGTTATATCCCACAACAGCTGTGATAATCCCTATTAAAAAAATAACTAGCATCATCTCAATTAGGGTAAGTGATTTTTTTCTCATACTTCTCCTTTTTTCAAAAAGATTCTCCAAAAGAGCTTATATCCGTTAAAGGTAAAAGAACTGCTAAAAGAGTCCCTCCCACAATAGCTCCCAAGATAATTAACAAAATAGGCTGCAACAATATCGTAAACCGAGATAAAGATCTTTCTATCTCTTCTTCATATATAGAACATAAATAATCGAGCATGAAAGGAACGTTCCCTCCTTGCTCTGAAAGAGCTATAAGCCTTACTAATAAAGAAGGAATTTTTTCATTTTTTTTTAGCTCTTCGCTAAATCTACTCCCTTCTAAAATTCCTTTTTCCACGTCTTGCATGCTTTTTTCCAAAGCTTCATGATTCATTAAATTTTTAGCAAAACGGATCCCCTCTAAAAGAGGCTGCCCTCCTTTCAAAAGAAATGACAAAGCCTTGCAAAATCTCAGAAGCGCCACTTTTCGAAAAAACCCTTCAAAAAAAGGAAGCTTCTGCATAAAACCCCTCCCTTTTTGTTGAAAAAAAGAAAAAAAACGGAGGCTAAATATTCCTAAAATAAGTGAGAAAAACCCCAAAAGGAGTTCTTTTTGATGCGCAACGGCTACAGAAGATACGGATAAAACAAACCTAGTTAACCCTTGAGTATCTCTTCCTTCAAAAAGCTCTGCTAAAGAAGGCACTACATAAAAGAGAAGACATGTCAAAACCACCAAACAAAAAGAGAGCAAAATAGAAGGATAGATAAGAGCAGAGATAATCTGCTTTTTTAATGCTTCCTGTTTGTAAATTACCTGGTAAATTCCCTCTAAAGCCTCTACTAAAGCGCCCCCTTTTTCTCCACTTTTGACCATACAAAGATAAAAAGAATCGAAAACCTTAGGATGCTTTTCTAAAGCTTCAGAAAAATAAGAGCCCCCCTTCAAATCATCTTTGATACTAAGAAGTAAAAAGTAAAGAGCGCCTTTTGCGTACTTCTCCTCTAAAGAAAGAATACTCTCTAAAAGAGGAAGTCCCGCTTTTAAAAGTTTACAAAGCTCTTGGGTAAAAAAAAGAAGCGCCTCTTTTGAAAGAATTACCTCCTTTTTTACTCGAAAAGACTGCAATTCTAAAACAGGCTCTTTTTTTTGGGTTAAAAAGTGCCTAGCCTCCTCTACACTCTCTGCTTGTATCCACCCCTTTTTTTTTCTACCTTTTGATAAATAGACATATTGATACAGTCCCATATTACTTGCTCGTTACTCGAATTACTTCAGAGCTTGTAGTCTCTCCTGCTAAAATCTTTTGCAGCCCTTGTTCCCTTAAAGAAGAAAAAGCGGCAACCTTTTTTAAAGAAGAGCTGTCACTGCTTTGCATCATTTGCTGTTTTACACTTTCATTTACTAACATAAGCTCGTAAATGCCGGTTCTTCCTTGATAGCCTGTAAAAAAACAAGCTTCACACCCCTCTCCTCGATAAAACTTCCCCTTTTTAGTAAATAGAAGTTCTTCTTTTTCTTCTTTACAAGGCTCATAAGAAGTTTTGCAAAAAGGACAGATTTTTCTTACCAATCTTTGGGCTAAAACCCCTACTAAAGAAGAAGCAATCAAATAACTTTCTATCCCCATATCTACCAAACGAGGAATAGCAGAAGGGGCATCATTTGTATGGATCGTAGCAAATACCAAGTGACCCGTTAAAGAAGCTTGTACAGCTATTTTTGCCGTCTCAGGATCTCTTATTTCTCCTACTAAAATCATATCGGGATCTTGCCTTAAAATATGCCTGAGTCCCTTGCTAAAGGTAAGGTCAATTTTTGTATTCACACTAATCTGTGCAATAGAGGGGAGCTTATATTCCACAGGATCTTCTATGGTCATGATATTTTTGGAAGAAGCCTCTATTTCACTTAAAATGCTATAAAGAGTCGTTGTTTTACCCGCTCCTGTAGGACCCGTTACTAAAAAAATCCCTTCGGGAACTTGCAAAAGCTTCCTTACCTCTTCTACCATTTTTTCTCTCATTCCAATATGGTCCAGGCCAAGCTCTAGATTTTTTTTATCCAAAATACGAAGAACAATTCGCTCCCCATAGATTACCGGCAGCGTGCTAACACGGAAATCAATCTCTCTACCTCCCATTTTGAGTTTCATTCTTCCATCTTGAGGGAGCCTTCTTTCCGCTATATCAAGCTGCGCCATCACTTTAATCCGTGTTAAAATAGCATCCTGATATTCTAGCGAAGGACTTGCTCTTATTTGTAAAATTCCATCTATTCGAAACCGTACTAAAAACCCCTCTTCTTGTGGCTCAAAATGGATATCGGAGGCTTTTTGTCGAATAGCTTCTATTAAAAAAGTATTTAAAAGACGCACCACAGGGTGATCTGAAGTTTGCTCTAAAAGATCGTACCCTTCCCCTTCTTTTGTTTTTTGTTTCTCTTTAGGAGGCTTTTGAAAAGAAGCCTCTTTTTGATGAAAACACGTTTCAATCGCACTTTCCAAGATTTCTAAAGAAGCATAGAAAAACTGAACAGGCTTCCCAAAATAAAGCTGCAACTCTTCTAACGAAGCTATATCAAAAGGGAAACACGTAGCCACGAATACTTTATCCCCTTTATCTTCTAAAGGAAGCACCTTCTTTTCTTTGGCAAAAAGATAGGGAATAGGACTCTTTTTATTTTTTACAAAAGGAAAGGAAGAAAGATCAAAAAGAGATTGAATGCCAAATTTTTCTTTTAGCTCTTTTGGAGAAATTGGGTTTTCTTTCCTATTCACCTAAAAAAGATCCCCCTCTAATAAAAGTTGTAGACTTTCTTCAAAAAGGGCTTTTTTCTCTTTTTCTTTTCCTTCTTCTAGTCTTTGTAAAAACTCAGGAATATCTCCTGCCCTTTTTTCCAGCTCCTTCCTTCTAATTTCTTGTAGATTAGAAGAAGGATCTTTCACAATTCGGGGCGTTATGAAAATAAACATCTCCGTATTCATATCGGTTTCTTTATGAAATCCAAAAAGCTTGCCTATTCCAGGAAGATCTCCAAAAAAAGGCATCTTTTCTTTTGCTGTCGATGTGGCTTTTCTTCTTAAGCCTCCCAAAATAATGGTCTCTCCATCTGCTATTCTAATCTCATTTTTTACATGCCTTCTTGTAACGGGAGGCCTAGAATCTTCTGAGGGTTGGGTAGTATCAAAGGTGATGTCTGTTTGTAAAGTAACAAACCCTTTTCCTTCTTCTTCAGAAAAATAGATAGTAGGAGTTAAAAGAAGGGTAATTCCATATTGAGCTCTTGTAAATGATTTTTCAAAGACAGCCCCTTTTCCTGTCTCTACCTGTACAGCTCCATTATTAATCGATATCTCTTCTACAATAGAAATAGAGGCAGGCGTTTGGTTTGCTGTTAAAATAGAAGGGTTTGCATTAATCTGTATATTTTCATGCCCCATTAAAAAGTGGTACGCAAGATCAATTCCCAAGGATCCATTGGAAGGTCTTGAAAAAAGAAATTGTAAAATCCCTCTATTTAAAGCAGAGCCTTTACCATCAAAAAAAAGGCTACTTTCCCTTTTTTCTATATTACTCCCTAATCGGAGCATATTAGCCCCTATTTGTTTTCGATCTTGATTTTTCTTTTCTACAAGAAGAACCTCTATTTGAACCATTTTTTTAGGAACATCCACTTTCGATAAAATCTTCTCAATTTTAGGAAGTAAATCTCTTCGAACCACCATCAAAATAGAGCCGCTATTGCTGTCGATAATAAAGTTTCCTTCCTGTTCCTTGTTCAATTTGGTAGGAGCTGAGGCAGCCTCTACTTTGGGAGGAGAAACTCCCAGTTTTTTAGAACCAACCGTAAGGTCTTTCTTCCCCCCCATCTCCTTCGCTTTTTTAGGAAAACTAGCATGTGTTAAAGAGTCGTAAACTTTTTCTAAAAGCTCTGCTACCTCTTCGGGGCTGGCATGCTTACAAGTATACCAAAATACGGTTGTCTCTAAAGGATCCTCCATTTGAGATTCAATATCTTTGATGATTTTTTCCGCTCTATTTAAAGAGGCGCTATCTCCTACTAAAACAAGTCCAAGTGGCAAAGATAAAATCATCATTTCTTCAGAAGCTGACTGAAAAAAAGGTCTTCCTTTTGGATCGGGGAAAAAAGCCCTTAATACTTTTTCGGCTTCTAAAAGTCCTATTTTAGAAGCAGAGAGAACCTTCACTTGCTTTTTCTCTTTTCCCCCCTCCCAGGTTGCCTCATAAAGACTTAAAAGCATTTCTATGTCTTTTTTGAAAGAAACTATAGCAAGTTGAGAGCGTACCGGCTGAATTAGCGTATCCTTAGGATCTGAAAATCTTTCTAAAAAAGCCTGCACTGCTTTTAAATCTTCTGAATCTGGAGAAAGCAGATAAAAAATCCTAGCATGAGAGGGAAATACTTCTAAGTCTTTACGAGAAGTAGCTATCCCTTCCACTTGAGACGGAACCTGCTTTAACCAATATAGAGTTTTAGCGTAGGTATTAAGCCTTTTAACCCCTATTCCGTTAGAAGAGAGAATCATTTCTAATACTTCTTTAAAACAAGCTCTAGGAAAGGGAAGGCAGGATGCTACCTGTAATTTTACCGAAGACATGTCGTTTGGAATAATATACAAGTAATCCAAAGAGCCATACTCCATAAGAAGGTGAGAAAGTAGGATCTCTCCCTGATTCCAAAGAACATACCCATCCTCTAGATCTAACTCTTTTTGGGTCTCTTTTCGAAATAACTCTTGTTTTTGTTCTAACTCTTTTTTGAGTTCCTGTATATTTTGCAATACCTCTCTATACTCCAAAGAGTCTGACCCCTCTTTGTAAAGCTCTTTTGCTTTTTCATAAGAAGAAAAAAGCTCTTTTCGTAAAGAGGCTATTTCTTCATTTTTTTCTTCTATCTTCTTTTGCAAAAAAGATTCTTCTGCAAAAACCAGAGAATGCATGCAAAAAAATACAAGAAATACAAATCTCATCTCATCTCCTCTTCATTTTTCAAAAAAGATCTCTTTCCTAAGCCGTCAAAAGAGATTCTCACTTCTTGCTTTTTAGTATGAGTAAAATCAAACCAGTACCCACAAATCACTTTTTCTATCCCCCTTCTTTCTATCTTCTCAAAAAAAAAGAGCTCTCCCGGTTTTTTCCTCTCTTTTTCCTTGTTTTTTTCCCAGTCTTTTTCTCTTTTAACTAAAGCCTCCTTCTCCTTTAGAAAAAGGATCCCTTTGGGAAGGCTATAAACAATCTTGTGAAAATTATAAGGACGTAAATTTTTCTCTATTTCAAAAAAGCTCTCCTTTTCCCCGCAAAGACGTGCTACGGGAAAGAACTTTTCTAAATACTCTCCTTCCTCTCCCCAAAACTCTACTTCTAGACCCTCCTTGGAAACTCCTTTCACCTTGGCCACCAAATCCTTTGCATCTGTTCCCTTTTTCTCTACTAGCCTCCCCTCTATAATTCCCCACAAAGCTTCTTTAGCAAGAAAAGCAAGCTCCCCTTTTTGCTCTAACACAAAAACATCTCTTCCCTGGCTTTTCTCCCAGAGATCTTCTCCTACGTAAGCTATATCTCCTATTTGCTCTAAAAACTTTGTCGAGTTTTTAAAAGAGGCTTTTCTGAGAGGAAAACAAAACCGCTCTTCTTTACCCAAAGTAGCATTTTCTAAAACAGCCTCTACTACAATCTCCCCTTTTTCTTTCCGAGGCTTTATCCAAAAAGAAGAGTTTTTTTCTGTAATCTGAAGAATTCCTGTCTTGTCGTAAAAAAGGGGTATTTTTTCTGAAAAAACTCCCACCTTTTTCTTATGAGCCTGTTTTAAAATAAGTAAAAAAGTTTCCCGGCTCTCTTCAGGCCTTTTAGGAATTTCATAAATTTCTATCTCCTGGTGTAAATCGGGTAAAGAGACAAAAGGAGGACTTTCGGGGAAAAATACATTAGCAAAAGGAGGATAGGAATTTCGAAAAGGGGGTGTACTTTCTCTTCCTAGAGGCTCTTCCCTAATAAAAAAAGGCTCCTCTATTAAAAAAAAGAGCAATAAAAAAAGGGATACCCCCCAGAAAAAAAAGAGTTCTTTCCTAATTTTATCACAATAGGTGAACAAACGATTCTCCTTGAGAAATAAGATAGTTTAAAAGATTTAAGAAAAAAAAATAAAGGAGGGAGTTTTCGGAAAAATTGGAAAAAAATAAAGTAAATATTTACATTAAGGAAAAGGAGCGATGTTTTCTCCTTCTAAGCTTTTTATATCTTATAAAGAAGTGACATTGGGGAGGGTCTCATGGCAGAAAAAGATAAAAATAAGGATGGTGTTTCAATGCGAGAGATTGAAGGATTGGCTAGAAAGTATGCCTATGAGGGCTTTTCTGCTTTAGCGATTATTATAGCCGGAATTTCCGCTATATTTGATTTTTTTTCAGGAGCAAAGGTGAGCCTGTTTTTTGCAGCAGCAGCTGTTGTGGTTACTCTTTTCTTCTATAGAAAGGTAAAGGGAATGCTTCAGAGATTTTACGATTTTCTAACAAAGCAGGAAAGGTCTACCTTAATCGTTATAGGAATTGTTCGCCTTGTTCTGGCTCTTTTTTTACCCTTTGTTATTTTTGCAGGCATGGGCTTTCTAGCAGGAGTCTCTTATACGGACGTCACAAAAAATGCCGCAGAAAAACTAGGAGATAAAAAAGAAGGCTCTTCCTCTTCAGAAGATAAAGATCATCTTTGACATACTCCCAAGGATACAGAGGTATAGATTTCTTCCATAGATTGTACGGTCTTTCTCCAGGAAAAACGCTCTTTTACCCAAAGGTGCCCATTTTCTCCCAGAGTTTTTCTAAGCTGGGGATTGTTTTGTAGAAAACAAACCGCTTCATATACCTCTTTAGGAGAATGACATTTCACCTGAATGCCTGTTTTCCCCGTGATACACACTTCTTTCAGCCCCCCTGTCTCTGTTGTAATCAGCGGTTTTTTTAAATAAGCTGCCTGCAAGCTAGCTTGCGAGACCCCTTCGTGGGCTGTACTTAGTAGAGAAAAAATATCTAACGCTTCTATAGCATAAAAAGGGGAGGGTATATGTCCTGTAAAGTGAAAATTTCTTAAGCCTAATTTCCGCACCTTTTCTCGGTAGATCTCCTCATGCCCACCTCCAATGATAATCCACTGTAAATCGCTATTTCTCTCAGCCAGTCTTGCAGCCTCAATAAAAGTATCTACTCCTTTCCAAGAACGCATAAAACAAACCATTCCCACTAAAAGCTGGGAAGATCTTTTTATATATTGGGTCCTAAAAAGAGCGGCTTTTCCTTTTTCTACAATGAGATCCTCCCATTTCACCCCCGTTGGAACCGATCTCACCTCGCTTATCGGTTTTTTAGCTTGGCGAATAATAACAGGAACCACCTCCTCACAAGTAGTCACAACAAAATCGGCCAGACCATGATATAACCATCTACTATTAATTCCTTTTCTTATAGGAGTAGACAAATGTCTGGTTCTAACTATGGGAATCTGGAGAAGTCTAGCAGCAATCCCCCCAATCCAAGAATCTAAAGAAGAGTGGGTGTTTATCACGTGAATCTTTTCTTTTCGCATAATTTGAAGAAGCTTCAAAAAAGCAAACAGAGCAGTTTTTTTCTTATACCGTACTTTATATACAGAAAATCCTTTTTCTTTAGCTTTAGCAAAAAGAGCGCTTTTCTCTTCTACCGCAAAAATGATCTTATGCCCCTTTTCCCTTAAAGCCAGAGCTTCTTGCAGAATTCTTATCTCTTGCCCACCCCAACCAGGAGAGGACTCTAGTTGTAATAAATGCAATAGGTTACCTCGCAATTTGAAGATACTGCTGTAAAATCTTTCTATGCCCTGAGCAAAAGGGAAGTTTTTTGAGCTCTTCTTTTTCTATCCACTCAAAGCCGAAAGGCGTAACCGGCTTTTTAACCGAGAAAAGAAAAGGGTATAGTAGAGCTCGGTACCTTGTAAAGCTTTGTTTCACAGGTAAAAATCTCCTTTCAAAGGAGACCGTCATAGAAAGGGTCTCTGCGATCCTCTTTTCCCAATTAGTAAAGCTTTGAAGAAGATATTCTTCATAAAAAAACTGATACAGATCTTTCATAAGCTTTTCTTCTCTTACCTTTTGAACCAAGATATGTCCTTGATACTCCAATAAAAAAATAGCTCTTTTTAATAAAAGGATCTCTTTTTTTGGAGGAAGAACAGGATATTTTTCTACCTCTTTTTGCTGAAAGGCTTGACAGTTTGTTTTTAAAGGGCACTGCATACAAAGAGGCTTTTTCAGGCAGATAAGAGCTCCTAACTCTATAAAAGGCTCTGCTAAAGAGTGGAAAGATTCTTTTTGAATTGTCTTTTGTATTGCAAAGAGCTTTTCTTTTGCTTTTTTGGTATCTAACCTCTCTTCAATAGAAAAAAGGCGGGAAAAAACCCTTTTCACATTAGCATCTATAGCTATCTCTTTTTTAGAAAAAGCAAATGCCAAAATGGCATTTCGAGTGTACTCACCTATTCCCGGGATCATTTTTAATGCTTCAGGAGTAGAGGGAACCTCCCCTTTATGTTCCTGCACAATCTTTTTGGCTCCCAAGTGAAGATGACGCGCCCTTTGATAATACCCTAGCCCTTCCCAAAGTTTGATCACTTTTTCTAAGGGAGCTTCTGCTAAAGAAGCTACCGTAGGAAATTGCTTCATCCAGCGTGTAAAATAAGAAATTACATAACTGGCTCTTGTTTGTTGAAGCATTACTTCAGATATCCACACTGCATAGGGAGAAGGGTTTTTTCTCCAAGGAAAATCTCGTTTTTCTTGCTCAAACCACTTCTTTAAGGCATCATAGTCTAAAAGCATTCTACTCCTCCTAAAAAACTGATGAAAGCAGCAGGCCTACTTTTTGAAGAAGACTTCCAATACATAGATCATATAGCCCCTTTCTGCTCTTACTTCGGATTTCCCCTCATTGTAACAGAGCCTTCAACAGAAGAGCTCTGCCAAAAATATTATCCCGATACTACCGTCTCTTTGCAAGAAATAGCAAATCTTCCCTATTTTTTAAAATCTTTCACAAGAGTCTATTACTGCTTTACTTCCCAGATTTTAGACAGATATTTAGGACATCCTCCCTTATTTCCAGAAGTTTTTTTAGAAAGGATTTGGATCCCTCATGGATTTTCTGAAAAAGATAATTATGAAGGGCTCTTTCAAGAAACGGACATCCTTGTATATGGAAATGCCATGAAAAATAGGATTAAAAAGAAAAAGCTCTCAGGCTCTTGTCACTTCTTTGCCAATATTCGTCTTCTCTATTTTTTAAAAAACCTCTCTTTTTATAGGACTTTGGTAGAAACCCTGCTTTCTTCTTTGAACCCCTCTTTTCCTACCTTTCTTTATGCTCCGACTTGGGAAGATAGCTTTTCTTCTTTTTCTTTTTCAGAAGCTCAAAAACTACTAGAAAATTTTCCCCAAGAAGCTAATTTAATTATTCAATTTCATCCCAATACACAAAGAAAAAGAGCCTTTGAAATAGAGCTTTTAAAAGCTTCCTACCTCTCTTCTCGGTTTCTTTTTTTAGAAAATTTCTACCCCATCTATCCTCTTTTAGATAAGGTAGATGCTTACATAGGGAATGCTTCTTCGGTCCATTATGATGCGCTTTTTTTTGTAGAAAAACCGCTTTTTTTCTTAAATAAAAAACCGCTTCACATCCATAAAGTAGGGGAGGTTTTACAAGAAAAAGATATCCCTTTCATCGAAAAAAAATATGAAATAACTAAAAAGACACAAGCTCTTTTTCCTATTAAGAAAAAATTCTACTTTTCGACTTTTTTATGAAAACTGTTTTATATCACGCTAGTAGCTCTTTACACCTTTTTGACCATGCAGCCCCTTTTAGCTACATGCTAAAAGTGCCTCTTATTTTTACAGAAAGCACGCTTATAGAACCTTTGCAAAAATACTATCCCTTTGTTGATTTCAAGTTTATCTCCCCTAAAGAGATCAATTACGCAACCCTAGCCCAAGAATATGACTTTTTTATCCAGCCCGTTTTCTGGAGAGAAAACTTATTTCAATATTTTGGATCTATTTTAGAAAAGCCCCTACTCTTTGGCTACCTTTCCCATGGAGAATCAGATAAAGGGCATTTTGACTCTTCTGTTATGAGCGGTCTTTCTCTACAAGAAGTTGCTTTTTTTGGAGGAAAGCAAAGCAAGGATAGACTACAAAAGCAAGGCCATTGGGATAAAATTTCTTGTCCCATATTTATGGGAAATGTCCGTTTTGCCTTTTATAAAAAGTATCGAAAATTTTATGACGACCTGGTAGAGCAAGAGATTTTTTCTAAATTAAATCCTAAGAATCCTACCCTCTTTTATGCTCCTACTTGGAATGATATTGAAAAGAAAACTTCCTTCTTTTCTTTAACTAAAACTCTTGTAAAACAGCTCCCGAAAAACTGGAATCTAATTGTAAAGCCGCATCCTTTACTAGAAGAAAGAGAACCGGTTCTTTACTATCAAACCCTACTAGAAGAGTCTAGAAATGATCAGTTTTTGGTCGTAAAAGAGTTCCCTTTGATATATCCCCTAATAAACAGATGCACCGCCTACTTAGGCGACTTTTCTTCTGTAGGGTATGATGCTTTATACTTAAAAAAACCCCTTTTCTTTTATGACCCTTATAAAATTCCAGGTAGTCATCCGAGCAAAGCTTTACAAAACTGTGGTTTTTGTATAACCAAGAAAGAACTAAAAAACCCGTTCTCCTTTATAGAAAAAAATAGCAAAGATTATCCTACAGATCTTAGAGAAAAAGGAGAAACAAGAGCTCTTTACACTTTTGGAAAGGAAAAAACCCTTTCTCAAATTAGAAAGCACATAGAGAAAAAACTAGAGAAAGCTTTTTTAAAAGTGGGGGTCTAAAGGGGGGATAATATGCAAAAAAGAGAGATCATTCATAGAGGAAAAACAAGGAAGAGCCTCTATCTCGTAACTTAAGTCTCCCTCTTTTTTAGGAAACACCTTAGAGATGAAGGCTACTTTTAATCCGGCTGGAAAAACGCCATCGAGTCCTGTAGTCACTAGAAGATCTCCTTTTTTTAAGTTAAGATTTTCAAATTCGGCACAAAACTCCTCATCTTCAAATTGATAGTTAAAACCACTTCCCCGTAAAACAGGCTTTTTTTGCATACTACCTACATCAAAGCTTCCCCTTAACTCTCCTTTTAAAAGATAAAAATCTCTTCCTGTTTCTTCTTTTTTTTGCAGACTTTCATAAAACAGCACTGCTTCTTTATAAAGGGGATCTTCTTTTTGGGCTTTTATCCTTTCTATTAAAGCCTCTACCAAATACATAAGATCTCTATCTTGGGAACTACCTCGAACAGCCCGGACAGAAAGGGTCATTTGACTGTCTGTAATTAAACGGATACGGCTTTTTGTTTTGTCCACATAATCTACAACCCCTACTAAGTAAGGGCCACATAAAACCGGGCTATTTTTAGCAACGATCAACCTACCTAGAGTTTCATTTTCTTTTTCCCCTACATTGACCCATAAAAATCGATTCCAAGAAGAAGGTTCTCGAAAAATTACTTTAGAAAGAAGCGCCTGCATTTGTCTTTCTAAAAGTTTTTTTTCCTCTTCTGATCTTCTTTGAAAAAACTCTTTCCAGTAAAGAATCCCTTCTGACTCTTCCCTTTTGGCTAGTTCCCGAATTTTTTGGGTTTGCTCGTCAATACGATTATCAAATAAAAGCCACTCATAAAGAGCGCCTATTTTTTCTTGTAAAAGCTGGTTTTCTAAAACGAGCGTAGATTCTTTAACCCGGTTTTCTTCCGGGTTTTTTTTTGCAGGATAGGCTACTTTAGCCCTCATAGAGTCTACCCAACTATCCGGAATAGAAAAGACCAAAAAAAGGGCTATAGATAGTAGAAAAAAAGAAACGATTTTCACAGCATCACTTTTTTGAAAGCCTCTACTAGATACTCTATATTGTTTTGGCTAATTCCGCAAAAGTTGATTCTTCCACTCTTAGGAAGGTAAATAGCATACTTTTCTATCAATTGAGAAACTTGAGACTCTTCTAAAGAAAGTAAAGAAAAAAGCCCTTTTTGTCTTTCTACAAAAGAAACGTCTATTCCTTCTTTTTGTAGCCCCTTAGAAAACAGGCTCCTTGCTTTTTCTATTCTTTTTCTCATAGAAGAAAGATCTTCTTGCCACTTTGTTTTCAAAGAAGGATCTTGTAACACTTCTCCTGCAAGACGCGCCCCATAAGAGGGGGGATTAGAATAGGTAGAGCGGATATAAAAAAGAATTTGGCTTCTTAAACGCTCTTGGATTTTCTTAGACTTACAGTAAGCTAAAAAAAGACCCGTTCTTTCTCTATACAACCCGAAATTTTTGGAACAAGAATAGGCTACAATGGAAGGAATATCCCTTTCAAAAAGAGCTCTTATAAACTGCAAATCTTCTTCAACCCCCAACCCCAAACCGTGATACGCTAGATCTACAATGGGAAAAATGGCTTTTTTTTCTATTTTTTCTAAAAGCTTTTCTGTTTGTTCCTCAGAAAAATCCATCCCGGAGGGATTGTGACAAACCCCATGAAATAAAAAAAGAGAGCCGTTGGGAACCTTTTCTAAAAATAGCAGTAACTTTTCAAAGGAGACTTCTTGTTTTTTCCTATCAAAATAAGGGTACAAAGAAGGCGTTATCCCTTCTGAGGAAAAAATGTTTTTATGATTTGGCCACGTAGGGTCAGAAATAAAAATAGAGGAAAACCCTTGTTTTTGCAAGAAGCTAGCCGACAGCGAAAGGGCTCCTGTAGCCCCTATTGTCTGCGCAGAAAAAATCTTTTCTTTTACAGAAGGGTAGAGTTTCCCTAAAAGGAGTTTTTCCATCTCTTCGATAAAAAGAGGGTCTCCTTCTATGGGAAGATAGGTAGCTACAAATGCTTTTGAAGCATCCTTTTCTTTGGCTTTTTCTACAGAAAGAAGCGCTTTTTTTTCTAAGTTTTCATTAAAATAGATTCCTATCCCTAAGTTGATTTTGTCTTTTCTAGGATCTTGTAAGAATTTTGTATATAGTCCAAAAATAGGGTCTTCTGGAAACGTTTCCAATCTTTCATAAAACATGAAAAACTCCTTCTTCTACATTGTAGAAGAAAGTTCTCTTTTTCTTTTACTGGATTCTAGAAAAACGCTTTAGGTAATATAAAAAAAGGTTCTTGCTTCTAAAAAGGGGGGCTTCTTACAATCTCCTTCTTATACCCCTTAAAGGGGCGTTAGCTCAGTTGGTAGAGCGCAACAATGGCATTGTTGAGGTCAACGGTTCGACCCCGTTACGCTCCATTTACAATGGGAGGTCTTTATGTCTTATTTAACCGGCTCTTTCGTAGCTTTAATTACCCCCTTCACAGAAAAAAACAAGGTAGATACCGTCGCTTTAAAAGCTTTAATAGCTTTTCATGTTGAATCAAAAACAGATGGTATCGTCTGTTTAGGAACTACAGCAGAGAGTCCCTGCCTTTCTGAATCTGAAAAGTGGCTTATAGTAAAAACGTGCATTAAAGAGACAAAAGGACAAATCCCCGTCATTGTGGGAACAGGAACTAACGATACAGAAAAAACGGTATTTTATACCAAAATAGCAAAAAAACTGGGAGCTGATGCTGCTTTAGTTATTTTACCTTATTATAACCTTCCTACAGAAAAAGGATGCTATCTTCATTTTGAAAAAGTAGCAGAAGTAGGCCTTCCGGTTATTTTATATTACCACCCCAAAAGAACGGGGGTAACTCTTTCTTCTGAGTTTATCGCAAAGCTGTTTGAAAAAGGGTATATTCAAGGAATAAAGGATGGAAGTGGAAACCTTTCTTTTCAAAAAGAGCTGCAAAAATATGGATCCATCCCTGTTTTATCAGGAGATGATATGACTACTTTGGAAACCCTAAAAAACAAAGGATCCGGAAGTATCTCTGTGATAGCAAACTTAATCCCTTCTGTATGGAAAAAAATCCACCAGCTTAGCTTTCTAGGAAAACACAAAGAGGCAGAAGATCTTTTTAGCAGCTATTTACCTCTAATAAAAGGGGTGTTTTCTGATATCAATCCTCAAGGAATTAAATGTGCTCTTGCGCTCGAAAATCGATGCAAAAACATACTTAGACTGCCTCTTATTCCTTCCGATATTTCTTTAGAAAAAAAACTTAAAGCACTACTGTTTGCTTTAGCATCTTCCTAATTTCCTCTAAAAGAATAAGAATCCTTTTTTCCTCTGATTCGTCAATAGGCCCTTTCTTTAAAAGAGCTTTTGCTTTTTGCAAAGAATAGAGTATTTGTGGCCCTATTTTAGGTGCCCTTTTATCGGTTTGCGGAAGAGGAAATTTCCTTCGTATCTCTTCTAGCAAAAACCGCTTCGGCTCTTCGTAAAACTCTTCTACAATTTTCCCTTTTTCCTCTATATCTCCCGATCTACTGGCTAGTGTATAGACCGCTTGTCTTGGCATCTTATCTATTTTAGGATGTAAAGCAGAAGGCATAGCTATATAAAACTCGTAATACTGTAAAAAATTATAAGGCGTTTGTCTATTTCCATACGTAGCTACAAGCCAAGCCGTAAAAGCCCCGTCTTGGTAGGATTTTAAAATAGTTTGCGCCTTTTTAATTCTTTCTCCATGCAAGATAACCGCTTGACTGGTAATAGCTCGCACTTCTGAGGTAATCATTGCTAAAGACTCTAAGTCTTCCTCAACACTATAATCTTCATTTTCTCGAAAGTTTTTTAATATACTCTCTATCGTTTCTTTTTCCCTATCTCCTAAAGGAGCTACTCGAAACACCCCTGAGAAGCTAGAAAGACTGCCGTTTTGAGAGCGTTCCGCCAGGGAATTCATATTTTTTTTCTGAGATTCCCTAGATTTTAAACGTAAATTTAAAAGAGCTTGAAATTTTGCCATGTTTTTCCTTCGTGTAAAGCTATTTTACATTCTTTGCACTAATTCCCCTGTCAGTTTTAAATAATCTTCCGCTCCTTTTGCGGTAGGCGAAGTCTTAAATACAGGGGCTCCATATATAGACGCTTCTGATATACGGATATCTCTCCTCACTTTAGAAAATAAAAGTTTTCCTGGGAAGGTGTTTTCAATTACTTCTAAAAAGGACTGGTTACTTTTCCCTCTTGGATTCCAAAAAGAAAGAGACACACCTAGAACCTTTAAGTGATGTCTTTCTCCTATGTTATTCATAAAAATAGAAAGACGCTGAAGACCTTTAACGCTATAAAATTCAGGAGTTGCACATACTAAAGCAAAGCTTGCTGCAATCAAAGCAGACTCCGTAAGCCAACAAAGAGAGGGGGGAGTGTCTATGATAACATAATCATAGTCTAGATCTTGTAAAATCTCTTTTAGTCTTTCATGAGAATAGCGATCTGCCGCCAAAGGACCGCTTACCTCTACTCTTTCGAGCCAAGTATCTGCAGGAATTAAGTGAAGATTTGGAGTAGAAGTTTCTAAAATAACCTCATTGATTTTTTTTTCTCCCTGCAAAATGGGCGCCATACTGTCTTGCTCATCAGGATCGAAACCAAGCCCCGTTGTTAGGTTAGCTTGCGCATCTAAGTCTATTAAAAGTACTTTTGCCTTATGAAACTGCGTAAGAGCAGCTCCCACGTGGAGTGCTGTAGATGTCTTTGCAGTTCCTCCTTTAAAACTACATACGGCTATCACTTTTTTCATAAACAGGGTCCCCTTTTTCCATTAATGCATAAGGTGACATTAAAGACTTTTCTTTTTTTTCCTTCTTTATTTTTTCTAAAAAATCAGACAAAAGCACTTCTTTTTGTACAAGATTATCTCTGGTTCTAACAGAGATTTCTTCTTTTTCTTCTTCTAAATCTCCTACTGTAAGCATGTAATTTGTATGTAAAAGTTGTCTCCTTCGGACCTTTTTAGAAATTGATTCTTGCGAGTCATCTATATCGCATAAAAATCCTTCCTGTCGCAAGATTTTTTGTATTTTTTTTGCATAAGGCACGTGCCTATCTGCTACAGGCAAAATAGCAATAGGATAAGGGCTCATCCAAAGAGGAAATTTTCCTGCAAAATGCTCTATTAAAATCCCTAAAAACCTTTCTATAGAGCCAAACAAAGCTCTATGAAGCATGATCGGCATTTGACTTGTGCCATCACTTGCTACATATTCTAGTTTAAATCTTTGGGGAAGAGACATGTCTAGTTGGATGGTTCCACACTGCCAATGTCTTCCTAAAGCATCTTTAATATGTATGTCGATTTTGGGTCCATAAAAAGCACCGTCTCCCTCATTTATAGTATAGGAATGCCCCCAGGTGTCTAAAGCCTCTTTTAATCCTCTTGTTGTAATTTCCCAATCAGCTTCGGAACCGATTGATTTTTCAGGACGAGTAGAAAGCTCTAACCTATAAGAAAGACCAAAAGTCATATAGATTTTATCTGCAAGACGCAAAATCTCTACGATCTCTTGGCTAATGTCTTCCGGCTTCATGAATACATGCGCATCATCTTGATGAAAGGCTCTCACTCGAAAAAGACCATTTAAAGCACCCGATGCTTCAAATCTGTGAACGTGCCCAATCTCTGCTACTCTAAGAGGAAGCTCTCTATAAGAGTGTTTTTTACTACCGTAATAAAGCATGCAACCAGGACAATTCATGGGCTTTATAGCAAACTCTTTCTTCTCTATTTCCGAAAGATACATATTTTCCCGGTAATGCTCCCAATGACCCGATTGAATCCACAACTCTTTAGAAAGAAGAATCGGTGTTTTTATCTCTTCATATTCAGCTTCTTGCAAACACTCTTTCAAAAAACCCAAAAGAGAATCCCAAAGGACCATCCCTCTCGGATAGATAAAAGGCATTCCAGGAGCTTCCTCTTTAAAAGAGAAAAGAGACATAGCCTGTCCTATTCCTCTGTGATCTCTTTTTTTTGCTTCTTCTAGTTGATGTAAAAATTCTTGCAACAGTTTTTTATGGGGAAAAGAGATCCCATAAATACGGGTAAGCATCTCTTTTTGAGAGTCCCCTTTCCAATACGCCCCTGAAGTTTTTAGCAATTTTACTGCTTTAACCTTTCCTAATTTGGGAAGGTGAGGGCCTCTACACAAGTCAAAAAACTCTCCCTGTCTATATCCGGAAATAAGGCTATCTTCAAAACTTTCTATTAGTTCTTTTTTATAAGGATTTTCTGAAAAAGCCTGCAGAGCCTCATTTTTGTTAAAAAACTCTTCCCTTTGGGGTTTATAATTTTCCTCTATGATTTTCTGCATCTGTTGTTCGATATTCTCAAAATCGTGTTCAGAAATTTCCAGATCTGCAAAATCGTAGTAAAATCCATTTTCAATAGCAGGTCCGATGGTAGGTTTTGCATTGGGCCATAGCCTCAAAACAGCTTGCGCTAAAATATGAGCCGAACTATGCCAAAAAACTTCTTTACCTTGCTTATCTTCAAAATCCCAAATATCGACTCTATCTTTTTCAAATAAAGGCTGGTCAAAATCACATAGCTTTCCATTTACAGAAACAGCTACCGCTTGTTCGGCTGATGTAAGATGAAGTTTTTCTACTAAATTAAAAACAGAACTACCTTCTGGAAGTTCTATTTTTTTCCCCTTTACTAAGACCTGCATACGTTTATTCCTTTGAAAAATCTTTACACTACAAAGGTGCAGTTTATCTCATTTTGGAAAGAAAACAAACAAAAAGCTTTCCTCTCAAACCATAAGAAAAAATTTTTAAAAAAATTGCCGATAGATTTGTACAAAAAAGTTCTTTTTTAACTTTATTTCATGCACTCTGCTAGAAAAAACCGGGAATAGACATTTGCTAAAGAAACTCTTTTTATCTTTCTTTTTTTTCTCTTTATTGCAAGCAGTTCCTGTAGGAAACCCTTCTTACCCTAAGCTTTTACAAAGAGGATTTTTTACAAACTGCTTTAACTCTTTTATCGTTACAAGTGGTGTTCAAGGAGACTTTGTAGCAGATAAACGGATGAAGCAATACAAAGAGGGCCTTGGAAAGGTAGATGACTTTGAAATTAATGCCGCTTTTTTTCCTGTTAGCCTTACCCTATATGAATTTTTTACTTTCCAGGTAAAACTAGGAACAGCACAGATGAAAGCAAACTGGAGAGTCTCCCTCCCCAATCTTTTAAATTGGGTAAAACTAAAATCAAACCACGGATTTTTGGTAATACCCGGATTTCATATGCTTTTATATGAATGGAGCAAAACCACTCTAGGAATAGGAGGCAACTATGTGAAGGGAGACTTTCATATAAACTCCTTGAAAATTGATGGAGCAGAGGTTCTACAAAATAAAGGCGATTGGGGGATTCGCTTTTGGCAATTCCACTTAGGGGTCTCCCACAGTATTGGTTTTTTTGTTCCTTATATTGGCATGAAATATGCAAAATCTAAGTCTTCTTTAGAAGCACCCGGGGTCACAGGACTTGCTGCAGAAGGTTCGGGAAAAAATCACTTCAAAAACCGAGATAAGCTGGGACTATACCTAGGAACTACGATTACCAAAGGATCCTACTTCTTCGTTCAGATAGAAGGAAGACTCTTTGATGAAGAGGCTGTTTCTTTAAGTGGAGAAATTCGTTTTTAAAGTTGAATAAAAGCCTTTTTTTCTTCTAAGATTCTTAGTCTAACACCAACAAACTTGATGCCGTTATGAAATATCTAATACGAATTTTTTTCCTTTTTTCTTTTTTTCTCCCTTTTTGCGTTTTCGCCGAAGAAGATGCAGCTGAAAATAAAACAGAACAAGAAGAAATGGACGCTTTGAGAAGGTGGGTTCGAGAAAAAAGATTGATCACCCTAAAAGAGCTGGGTGGTTCTCTTTCTTTAAGTGGGGAGGTTCGCACTGAATTTCAAATGGCTGCAGAAACAAGAAACGGAATTCGTCAAAGAGGCCATAATACAGAAACGGGCGCTCCTTCTAGAGGGTTTGATACGGAAGTAAACCTTATGCTCGACTACAGAACAGATAGAACATGGGGAGCTATAAAACTGGAATTTGATAACAACATGGGTACAGAAACAGGCTCTACAAACAATATATCTTTAGAAAAGGCCTATCTGGGGGGAAGAATTATTTCCCAAGACACTTTCACCTGGGATGCCGAAGTAGGAAGAAGATTTTTACTCAATGTTTTTGACTCTAAGGTAGAGTTTGGTTCTTTATTTGATGGGCTTTTATTTCGATTCAATCAAGCAACAGAGTCTTTAGGTGATTTTTATGCCAATCTTGCCGGTATAATTGTAGATGAGAAAAAAGATCATTTTGCCTACCTTGTAGAACTGGGATTTTTACGCATCTTAAATACAGGTTTTCTTTGTAAGCTCTCTTATATAGACTGGAAAAAATCGTCCGGTACCAGCGTTAATTCTCTTGAGTACAATTTCCGTGTCTCCCAAGCTATTTTGGGATACCAATTCCCCTGCTCTTTTTTAAATGCAAAATTGGTAAAATTCTACATAGCTGCCCTTTATAATGATGCTGCCAAAAAACTCGATATTTCTAACTACCAAAAGCAAAACTGGGCTTCTTATGCGGGAGTAGCTTTAGGGCAGGTAAGAAAAAAAGGGGACTGGGCTTTTCAGCTTAACTACCAATTAGTCCAAGCCCAAGCTATCCCTACTTTCGATGTTTCAGGGATCGGAAGGGGGAATGCGGGAAAAGTGGGTTTTTATAATACACGGCTAGACGGAAAAGGAACCCTTAACACAAGAGAAAATGCAGTCGGTAGAACTAACTATCACGGATGGGCTGCTGAGCTTTTATATGCTTTCACAAACAATCTAACCCTTTTGGAAAGCTTTGTGATGTCTTGGACTTTGGACAAGTCGATAGGCCCCAATCTCGAATACCGTCAATTCGAAACAGAGATCATATACGCTTTTTAAAGATTTACAAATTCCTTCTTGTTTTAAGGAAATAGTATTGGATAAAACATATGGGATTCTTCACCACAATCTCAAAGAGCTTTTAACAAGGAGATGAGAAATGAAGCGATTTTTTACTAAAGTTTTTTTTATATCCCTGGCTTTGTTTCTCTCCTTTTATATTGTAAAAACGCAGTTTTTTTCTCCCCACATATCGAAAGAAATAGCTACAAACAAAGTTCTTTCAGCAGAAAATTTTTTATTACAAGACTATTCTGAAGTAGCTATTGCTACCGACCTTGAGCCTGATGATGTCTTTGCATTAAAGATCCTCTTCCAGAAGGCAAATTACCTCTATAAAAAGCATCCTTCTCAAGGTTATCCCATTCAACTAATCATCGTGGGAGAAGGAAATACCAATATTAAAAAACTTAGAATGGAAAAACTACTCCAAAAATATTTAGAAGTTCCTTCTGGGATCCATATTCCAGTAGTAGAAGGGGCTGCCACAAAGGAAAATATTTTTCCTCTTGATGGAGAAGAGATGTTTAGTAGAGAGTTTTTAGCAAAAATCCCATTTCCTTCTCCCCAAAAAGAAGAAATAGGTGAAAGAGCTTTTGAGAATTGGGTAAGACAAGCAAAAAAACCTTTTGTTATACAGCTTAAACCCGCTCCTGAACTGTTCATTTTAGATAGAGATTTGGCAAAAAAAACGAGCGTGCTTTTTTATGGAAGCTTTAATCTACGAAAAGTAGTGGACGATCCAAAGATTGTGCAAAATCCAGATTTGGCTTTAGGCTCTATAGATAGTAATCCCCAAAAGCTCCAAGCAGCCATCAATTACTTAGCGAATCGATACGAAAAAATGGCTATTTTAGAAACCTACGGTGTACTCGGAGATAATCCTTGCGTATGTGAAGAGTTTCCTTGGACTAGGAAAATCCAAGAGCAAATAGCTACCTCTCAAAACCCTTTTTTACAAATGTTTCGCACTTTATGTGATAACTGGAACACCTACATCTTACAAAAAAATACTGCATATCTTGAAAAGATGAGTAGCCGTTTTATGAAAGAAAAGGGTCCTTCTTCTACCTTTTTTGCTGAAATTCATAAAGAAGCTATCCAAATGAAAAATAAGAATTCTTACAAGGGATTCAAAGAGCTGTATCCCAAATTACAAGCAGAATTTGAAAGGGTAGAAAAAAATATACCTCTATCTGAAAAAGCTATTTGGAAAAAAATGCTAATTTATACCAAGCTCGGCAAAAGAATCGCGGAAAGTAAAGTCCAATTTACTTTTGCAGATGTTTTGGTTGCTCTAGCTACAACAGAGAGTTCTTATATACTAAAAGCAGAGCCTGTTCATTTAAGTTATGATGAAAATGGGTTTTTAATTCCTACAAAGGAAGAAGGCTCTAACCTAGTCTACTATGGAAGAGCTTCTAAAGAAAAAATAGCCAAAGCAGTAGAGGACTTTTTGTTTTCTATAGAAGAAAAACAGCCATAAACTGTCTTCGTTTTAACCTTGAGAAAACAACTTTGTAAAAGACACCTGTGCTTTTCTCTTTTTTAAAGGAGCCAGAAAGGCTTTTCTTTTTTTCTCTTTTTTTAGGTGAACTAGAAAAAGCTCTTTTTTATTTTCTAAAAAAATCTTGTTATAGACGGCTTGAATTACTTCTTTTGTATAATAAGGAGGAAGGAAGATAAGCACGTATTTATCTCGGACATAATACCTTTTCAAAAGATGAAATAGCTTTTCTAAACTTCTTTCAGGAGTCATGAAGGGAGAAACAATGCGGATAGCGCTAATGAGGCCGTTCACCCAAGGAAATCCGGAAAAAAAGCGCATTAAATAGATCAGTTTTAGTCTTTTAAAAAGATAAAACAAGAGCAAATGATCTCGAAAAGAAGAAGAGCGAGTTATCAAAAAACAAGGATTTGAAGGTAACGGCGAAAGGGTTTCTAAAGAGTATTTATGAATCCAAAAGTTTTCTGCTATAAAGGGAAGAAAGTATTCAGAAGTTCTTCCTGAAACAATCAAATTAAACAAGAGCGTTAAAAATCCCACAATAGCAAAACTCCCAGCCGGCGAAAACCCCCACTTTTCATTAAAAAGATAAAGGCTCAAAGAAGCTAAAAGAACTCCTGTAAAACTTAAAAAAGAGGAGGCAGCTATTAGCTGTCCTCTTCTTTTATCGGGACTTGCAACTTGGATAAAGGTCTCAAAAGGGATTAAAAACATCCCTCCAAAAACCCCTAATGCAGTTAGGCTAAAAATGACAATGTAAATGTGAGAAGAAAAAAAGCTGAGTATAAAGAAAAGAAAGACAATGAAAAAACCAGAAAAACAAGCAAGGCCCAAATGAACCCTATCTTTTGAAAGTCTTCCTGCTATTTTAGCGCCTATTGCAATCCCTACTGCAGTAGCAAAAAATAAATACCCCCCTTGAATCTCAGAAAGACTTAAAGAGTCCATAGCATAGGGAATCACATTTAACTGAACATAAGCCCCAATAAATAGAAAAAAAGAAGCGCCTAAGATAGCAGGAAAGAGGTGATTCCTTTTGAGACTGAGCTGAATAGACTCATAAACCTGGTATAAGAAAAAAGGATGAATCTTTCTAGTTGACCCCTTCGGCTTTGTTTTTTCAATCCCAAAACTGGCTATAAAGCCCAAAATAGCTATAAAAACACAAACAAAAGAGACCAAAAGATAATTTCTAGAGGTCACTTCTGTCAAAAAAGAAGATAAAACGGTCCCGCAAATAATAGCTAAGTAGGTAAGTGAAGTGATACTGGCATTGGCTTTGGAGAGTTTAGAATTTTCTACAAGCTCTGCAATGATTCCATACTTGGAAGGACCGAATATAGCGCTTTGCATTCCCATCAAAAACAGAAAAAAATAGAGACTCACTTCTGATTCTAAAAAAATTCCTATAGAACCTAAAGCCATCACAACTACTTCTAAAGCTTTTGTAGAGACTATAATAGTTCTTTTGCTGATTCTATCTGCTAAAATACCGGATGCCGAAGAAAATAAAAGAAAGGGGACTACAAACACACCTCCTGCTATAGCGACGATGGTATTAGCAGATGAGGCTCCTTTTAAGTGGATTAAAAAATAGATGATTAAAAGCTTAAAAATATTGTCATTCAAAGCTCCCAAAAACTGTGTCACATTAAGAAGGGTAAAAGAAGAAAAACGGCCAAAAAAAGCGCTAAGAGAATTTCTTATCATTTCCTCTCCCGTTGACAATTATTCATAATCTCAAGAACATCCCTATTTTTAAACACCATTAATCAAACGGATCTCCTTCATGACAAGCTCTGCTCCCTCTCTTTTTTTCAGCAATGAGCTCGATCTTCTATTCGAAAAATTAAACTCTTTGCTGTTTTCTTACGAGAAAGAGCTTTTTTATGAAAAATATGTGATAGTTCCCCATCCTTATTTTAAGGATTGGTTGTATCACCGATTTTCCTTAGATAAAGCCTGTTTAGGCCTCCGATTTTTCTCATTACAAGAAGCTCTTTGCCATTTCCAAAAAACGCAGAACTCTTCTTTTCCTCTTTCTTCCAAGCAGTTATTCTGGAAGCTTCTTGATCACCTGAAAAATCCTTCCGCTCAAAAAGAGCTGGGGGAATACTTCCAAGGATTTTCTTTACAAGAAAATCTTCTTACCCGGAAAAAAGCAAAAGATCTAGCCTACTATACAGCCCAGCTATTTACATTATACGCAATCTATGGAAAACCCGAAAGGAAGGGTTCTTGGCAATCCTTTTTTTGGGATAAGGTTTACACCTTACCTTCTTTTTTTGATCTAGCTAAGCAGCCTATATATCAAGAAGATAAAGAGGTTCATATCTTCTATTTTGCAGAAATGCCCCCTGTTTTTTTAGAGTATTTTTATCGTTTTTCTAAGAAAAATAAAGTCTATTTTTACCTTTTTTCCCCCTGTAAAGATTTTTGGGAAGAAGATCTTTCTGATTTTTACTTAAGAAAAATCAGAAAAAAGCTCTCCCCTTCTTTGGTAAAAGAATATTTCACACAAAGACATCCTCTACTTGCAAATTGGGGAAATATAGGTAAATTTTTTTTACAGCAGTTAGATGGGTATGACTTTGAAATAGAGGAGCTCTACTCTGAGTCTTTTTCAACCAGCCTTCTTTCTGAAGTAAAAAAAGATCTTTTAGAAGGCTCTTTAGAAAAAAAACAAAGAAAAAAAGACGACTCCTTACATGTATATGGAACAGGGTTTTCCCTGTTAAAAGAAGTTCAAATAGTAAAACATCTAATTTATAAAAAAATAGAACAAGATCCCAAATCAAGCTCTTCTATTCTCGTCTTAGTTCCTGATATTTCTCTATATGAACCTTTTATCCATTTTGTTTTTCAAAGTTCTTCTTTTGATTATGCTATTTTAGGAACTTCCCTTTTCTCTCAAAGCCTCCTTTTACAGGGGTTTTTACATCTTCTAGAGTTTATAGAAAAAAAAGGAGATCCTACTATTTTCATAACCCTTTTAGAAAACCCTCTTTTCTCAAAAAAACAAACGTTTTCAGATGCAGAAGTTTTGCAAATAAAAAAATGGATGGAAGAAGTACAGATAAGAGAAGGTTTTTTAGAACAAAACGTACATAGCTTTCAAAAAGGGATAGAAAGACTTCTTAAGGGGGCTTTTTTTTATGTTAACTCTCCTTTTTCAGACCAAATAGATCTTACCCAAATAGAGCTTCTCACAAAATGGATAGAGCTTTTACAAGACTTAGAAAAAAAAGGATCTTTTCTAAAAAATGAGGAAGAGAAACCTCTTAAAGAATGGGCTATTCTTTGTGAAAGCCTTCTGTCTGAGTTTTTCTCTATAAAAGAAGAAGAAAGAGCCTTTTCTTTTTTGCAAGATCTATTAAAACCTTTGCAAGAGGAAGTAAACCATTTTTCATTTTCTTTTGTTTTTTACTATTTGCAAAAGTTTGTAGAAAGAAAAAAGGGAGCCTATCATCCCTCCTGTTCAGAAGGGATCCAATTTGTCTCTTTAGAGCTTTCTCCCCCTTTTTCTAAAGATCATATTTTCTTAATTGGCATGGAAGAAAACTCGTTTTTACAAAGAGAAGTTTTTTCTTCTTCTTTTGAAATAAAAAACGGTATTTTTCCCAAAGAAGAAAAAGAGCGTTATCTTTTACTACAGCTGTTTTTTCAAGCAAAGAAGAGCCTTACCTTTTTATATAAAGACCTAAGTGAAGAAGAAGGAGAGGCTGTTTTACCCTCTCTTGCCCTAGAAGAGCTTTTTTCTTTTTTAGAGGAGTTTTATGGAATTCAAAAGCAGGAAATGCTCTCTTCTTACTCTTCCTCTTTTGAGTTAACTCCTTCTTCTTTACAAGGTAACTGTTCCTCTTTACCAGAGAAAAAACTCTCCTTTATCCCATTTGAAAAAGAAGAGCCTTCTTCTACCTTTTCTCTTCCTTTCAAAGAGCTTCTTCTTCTTTGTAAAAATCCCTTTCGGTTTTTCTTTCAAAAAAAAGGACTCTCTTTACCAGAACAAAAGGGAGAGGATGCGTTTTTCCTTTCTCCTTTAAACAAGCATTTTCTCCATTCAGGTCTTTTACAGAGCAGTTTAGAAGAAAGCCTCTCTCTTTTCCAAGAAAAGGGGAAAATGCCTTCTGGAATTTTTGAAAAGATCTCTATCGAAAAAGAAAAAAAACAAGAAGAGCTTTTCGAAAGAGCCCTCTCTCTCTTTTCCTTACAAAAACAAGATCTTTTTGCCGTTTCTTTAGAAGACTGTTTTTTTCTATATCAAGGGAAAAAAGTTTTTTTAGAAGGAGAAATCCCCTTAGTTTGTAAAGAAGGGATCCTTCTTTTTGCAGAAAAAAAAGAAGAGACCCTATTTACAAGCTTTCCTTACATCCTTATTGTAAACCATCCTTTTTTTGAAGAGAAAGGTATAAAAAAACAGCTCCTTTTTCTAAAAGATGGACAAAAGCAAGAGGTTTTTTTAGAAGAGAGAGAAAAGAAATGGGAAGTCTGGTTTTCCTACTATCTTTTTGCAAAAAAAGAGCCTTCTCTTTTTTTTCCTCCTCTTTTAAAAGGACTCTCTTCTTCATTACAGGATTTACAAAATTCTGTAGAAAAAGAAATGCGAAAAAGGGGGTTTATTGATCCTTATTTTTCTTGGTTTTTTGAGCAAGAATATGAAGTGCAAAACTGCGAAACGTGGGTTACTCACTTAAAAGAGCTTATGGGATCTTTGTATGCATTTTGATGTGTTGGACCCTCTTTTTTCTGTTAAAAAAAGATGTGTTTTAGAAGCTTCTGCCGGAACGGGAAAAACCTTTGCTATAGAACACCTTTTTCTTCGTCTTATTTTAGAAGAAAACATCCCTTTTGAAAAAATCTTAGTGGTTACTTTTACCAAAAAAGCAACCCAGGAGCTAAAGACCCGTATTTTACAAACCTTAAAAAAAGCCCTTTGCTTTTTTCGAAAACCTTCTCTTTTTGAAAAGCCGGTTTTTCCTTATCTCACATATCGGCCAAATGAAATGGAAGAAAAAGAGCTCCTTTTAGAAGAGGTTTTACAACACTTTGAAAGAGCTTCTATCTTTACCATTCATGCTTTTTGTCAAAAGATGTTACAAGAATTTTCTTTTGAGGCAAAAATTCCTTTTTTTTTGAAAGAAGATCCTTCTCTTGCTCCTTTTT
>CAYGOC010000015.1:0-34214 GCA_964351495.1 uncultured bacterium | reverse complement strand
TCTGTCCTCAGGGCCACATACAAGTTGATTCAAGAGCTAGCTTCTGTTTTTTTACTTCAAAACACGTTGAGTGAAAACAAAACTTTTGGTAGCATCTTCATTGATTGTTTTTTTAAACAGCAAAACTAAGATTTTTAAGAAGGAATTTCACACAGCTTAAAGCTTGTGAAAGATTTGTAAAGGGAACAAAATATGTCGCTTAAACTGATTGGCAAAAAAATAGGAATGACACAGGTCTTTGATAAAAAGGGGAAGCTCGTTCCTTGTACCTTGATTTCTCTAGAGCCGAATGTTGTGGTAAAAGTTTGTCGCAAAAATAAAGAAGGGGTTGAAGGGGTCGTTTTAGGTTTTTTTGATCCTAAGTGGAAAAAAGCGAACAAGCCGCAAAAAGAAGCTTTTGCCAAGGCTAAGGTAGAGGTTTGCAGGAAGCTTGTTCAATCTTCCCATGTCCCTAACGTAGATGAATTTTCTTTGGGTTCTAAATTGGGAGTGAGTTTTTTTTCTAACACGAGTTTTGTAGATGTCACTACTGAAGAAAGTAAGGGAAAGGGGTTTCAGGGGGTAATGAAACTTCATGGATTCTCTGGAGGGCCTGCAGCGCATGGTTCCGGCTTTCATCGTCACGCAGGATCTACGGGAATGAGGTCTACTCCGGGAAGATGTTTTCCTGGGGGTAAAAGAGCTTCTCAGATGGGAAGAGACCGAGTTACAGTTCAGAGTTTGGAAGTGGTCAGGATAGATGAGGAGAATAACCTTCTTCTTGTAAAAGGGGCTGTTCCGGGAAGTAAAGGAAAGTATGTTTTTGTAGCGCCGGCTAAGAAAAAAGGGGGCTTCAGTGGAAAAGCAGCTTAAAAAGTATAATTTGTTAGGAGAGGAGATTGGAGAAGTTGCTTTAGAAGGGTCTCTTTTAGAGTGTTCTGCTAACTCTCAAATGGTAAAAGATTATTTGGTAGCGATTCGAAAAAATGCACGTCAGTGGTCTGCTAATACGAAAACGAGAGCAGAAGTTTGTAGGACAGGGAAAAAGCCGCACCAGCAAAAAGGTTTGGGAAGAGCTCGTCAGGGAAGTACTGCTTCTCCTCAATATAGAGGGGGAGGAAGAGTTTTTGGACCTAGGCCTAAGTTTGACCAGCATGTTCGTATCAACAGAAAAGAGAGAAGAGCTTCTATGGCTGCTCTTTTCGTGGATCAGATTAAAGAGGGAAATGTTGTAGTTTTAGAGCAACCTCAAGATGTTTTTGTAAAGACTAAGGAAGTTTCTGGATTTTTGAAAAAATTAGGCCTTCAAAAGAAGGCCGTTCTCTTTTTAGGGAGCAGTAAAGAATCAGAGAGAGCGTTTGTTTTGGGAATGAGAAATATCCCGAAAACAATTTATTTATCTTCTGCCACGGTAAACGGGTATAGTCTTGCTCGGTCTTCTAAGGTTGTGATTTTACAAGGGGCTTTTGAAGAGCTTGTCGAAAAACTGTTTAGGCGGAGTTAAGAAGTATGAAAAGTCCATATCAAGTTATCAAGCATAGATTAGTTACGGAAAAAGCAAGAGTCTTAGAAAACTTAAAAAATGCAGAAAGCTCTGCTTCTTTAAAAAAGTGTGATTCTCCTAAGTATGTTTTTGTAGTAGATAGAAAAGCAAACAAAAGAGAAATAGCGCAGGCGATAGAAAAAATTTATGCGAGTAAAAACGTGAAGGTAGTGAAAGTAAACACAACGCTTCGCAAACCTAAAACAAGAAGAGTACGAGGCCAGCTAGGGAAGACTGCTTATCAGAAAAAAGCGGTGATTACTTTAAAAGCGGGTCAGGAACTGGATGATCAAATATAGAGGAAAGCGCTATGACGAAGAAGTTTAGACCGATTACACCTAGTCTTCGCAAACTGGTTGTTCCCAGCTTTACAGAGCTTACTCCCAAGAAAAAGAGAGAGAAAAATCTTTCTGTTTCTAAAAAAAGAGGGAGTGGAAGGAACCATCATGGGCATATTACCTGCCGCCATAGAGGGGGAGGACATAAAAGAGCCTATCGTTTGGTAGATTTTACAAGAGAGAAAGAAAATATTTCTGCAAAAGTAGCCTCTATTGAGTATGATCCTAACCGTTCTGTTCATATAGCTCTTCTTCATTATTCAGATGGAGAGAAGAGGTATATTTTAGCTCCTGAGGGCTTGAAGGCGGGGGAAAAAGTGATGACATCAGAGGAGCCTCCTTTTAAAACGGGTTATTGCATGCGACTTAAGTCTATGCCCCTTGGTTCTGTGATTCATAATGTAGAGCTTTATCCCGGAAGAGGAGGGAAGCTTGTCCGTTCTGCGGGGATGTCTGCTCAGCTTTTAGCGAGAAGTGGAGGGTATGCCACGGTAAAGATGCCTTCTGGAGAGGTTCGTTTAGTGAATGAAAACTGCAGGGCTACTTTTGGGGCTTTATCGAATGCAGAGCATGTGCTTCGTGTAGATGCGAAAGCGGGTAGAACTCGATGGAAGGGATTTCGTCCTACGGTTCGTGGTGTAGTTATGAACCCGGTAGATCACCCTCATGGGGGAGGAGAAGGAAAGGGTAAGGGGAATCATCCTCAGACTCCTTGGGCTCAGTATACAAAGGGAAGAAAGACTAGATCAAAGAAGAAGTCTAACCAGTGGATTGTTAAACCTCGTAAGAAAAAGAAGGACAAGTAGAGTATGGCGCGTTCGTTAAAGAAAGGACCTTTTGTGGACCACTTTCTTAGAGAAAAAGTGGAAAAAGCTAGGGAGAGTTCTCAGAAAAAACCGATTAAAACTTGGTCTAGGAGATCGATGATTATTCCCGATATGATAGGACTTGGGTTTCAGGTTCATAACGGAAAGAAGTTTTTTGATTTAGTTATTTCAGAAAACATGGTGGGGCATCGATTAGGCGAGTTTGCTCCTACTCGTTCTTTCAAAGGGCATCCTGAGAAGAAAGCAGCTGCTGATACGAAGGCGAAAAAGTAAAGGATAAGAGATATGAAAGAAGCGAAAGCGTTGACAAGATTTGTTCGAATTAGTCCTAGGAAGGCGAGACTGGCTGCTGGGCTTATACGAGGAAAGAGAGTGGAAGAGGCTGTTTTACAGTTGAAAAGCAGTCCTATGAAAGGATCTAGGCTTCTTTTGAAGACGCTGCAAAGCGCTTCAGCCAATGCTGAGAATGTGTTGGAGATTTCTAGGGACAACTTGAAAGTAGCCCGAGTTTTTATAGACGAAGGTCCTACTATGAAGCGTTCAAAGTCTAAGTGTAGAGGGGGAAGGGTCCCTATTTTAAAAAGAACAAGCCATTTTACAGTGGTCGTTTCAACGGAGTAAGAAAGAATGGGTCAGAAAACATCTCCAATTGGATTTCGCTTAGTGCGGAAGAAAAAGTGGCTTTCTAGCTGGTTTGCGAACAAACAAGAGTTTGGGAAGCTTTTAGAGGAAGATAGAAAGATTAGAAAACACCTTATGAAGAAGTCGGTTTGTGTTGGAACGGCTCGTCTTGTTGTAAAGAGAATGAGCGACAAGATAGAGGTGGTGATTCACACAGCAAGGCCCGGTCTTGTGATTGGAAGAAAGGGTGCTGAGATTGAAGTTTTGAAAAAAGAGCTGAAGGCTCTAACGGGCAAGGAAGTTTGGGTTGAAGTAGAAGAGATCAAAAGACCGGACTTAGATCCGCAGTTAGTAGCGGATAACATTGCCAAGCAGATAGAAAGAAGAATTCCTTTTAGAAGAGCTATGAAAAAGGCGCTTCAGACTTCTATGGATGCAGGGGCTTTAGGGATTAAGGTGCAGCTTTCCGGAAGAATTGGGGGAGCGGAGATAGCTCGGACTGAGTGGTATAAAGAAGGAAGGATTCCTCTTCATACTATTAAAGCGGAAATAGGCTATGCGACATCTCGAGCGGAAACGACGTATGGTTCTATTGGTGTGAAGGTTTGGATTAATCGTAGTGAAGAGTTGTAAAGGAGATAGACTATGGCTTTGATGCCTTCTAAAACGAAATTTCGAAAGCAGCAAAAGGGAAGCTACAAAGGTCTTAGTAAGAGAGGCTGTTTTGTAGAAGCTGGTGAGTATGGGATGCAGGCTTTGGATCGGGGTTGGATTACAGGACAGCAGATCGAGGCATGTAGGGTTACTATTAACCGGACTTTTTCTAGAAAAGGGAAGGTATTAATTCGAGTTTTTCCTGATAAACCCGTTTCTAAAAAGCCTTTAGAGACTCGTATGGGAAAAGGAAAAGGAGCGACAGATCATTGGGTAGCTGTAGTGAGACCAGGTAGGGTTTTATTTGAAGTGAGCGGTGTTTCTAGGGAAGAGGCTCAAGAGGCTTTAAGGCTTGCGGCAGCAAAGCTTCCGGTTAAAACACGTTTTGTAGAAAGAGTGCAGAGGGCTTAAGAGATATGTTAAAAGCGAAAGATTTAAGAAATGAAGCAGTAGAAGAGCTTCGAGCTATGGTAGAAGAGATTAGTCTTGAGATTTACGAGCTTAAAAACGAGCTTCGTGTGAGTCGCAAGTTAGAAAAGCCCCATCTTTTGTCTGTAAAGAAGAAAGATCGAGCCAGAATTTTAACCATTATTTCAGAAAAGAAGAGGAAGTAGATGGAAAGTGTAAGGAAAGAGAGAAAGGTTTTAGAAGGGGTAGTTTTATCGAACAAGATGAAAAAAACGGTAGTGGTTTCTTTTTCTGAAAAGGTAAGACATTTCAAGTATGGAAAATTGGTAGAGCGCAAAAGAAAGTGTTATGCTCATAACGAGGGAGAAACTTTGAAAGAGGGAGATGTAGTGGAGATTATGGAAACGAGACCTCTTTCTAAGTTGAAGCGTTGGAGAGTAACAAAAGTGGTCAAATCTTAAAGTTTGTAAGGAAGAGAGATGATACAGCAAGAGACAGAGTTAGAGGTAGCTGACAACACAGGAGCTAAAAGAGTGAAGTGCTTCAAAGTGCTTGGGGGATCTAAAAGAAGATATGCGAGCGTGGGGGATATCATTGTTTGTTCTGTGAAAGAGGCAGATCCGAAGTCTTCTACGAAAAAAGGGGAAGTAGTGAAAGCGGTTATTGTTCGCACGAAAAAATCTATTAAAAGAGCGGATGGATCGCAGTTAAAATTTTACGATAACAGTTGTGTTATTATTGATGACAAAAACAATCCAAAAGGGACTCGTATTTTTGGTCCTGTTGCAAGGGAAGTAAGAGAAGAGGGTTTTATAAAAATCAGTTCTTTAGCTCCAGAGGTTATTTGAGGTTTATATGAGTAAGTGGATTCGGAAAGACGATGAAGTGATGGTCATTTCAGGGAATGACAAAGGGAAAATGGGAAAAGTGCTTTTTCGGAAAGAAGATAGAGTAGTTGTGCAAGGGATAAATGTTCGAAAGAAACATATGAAAAGAACTTCAGAGCAGGCGGCTGCACAGATTGTTTCTATAGAGATGCCGATTCACATTTCTAATGTACAACTTGTAAGTAAAGATAAGAAGCCGGTTCGTTTGAAGGCTCTTATGAAAGGAGAAGAAAAGGTTCTTGTCTATTTTGACAAGACAGGAAAAGAAGTAGAGTACCGAAAGGTTAAAAGCAAATAGGAAACTAAGATGTCTAAGTTACAAGAAAAGTATAAAAAAGAAATTCGTCCCAGTTTGATGAAGCAGCATGAAAAAAAGAACATTCATGAGGTTCCTGTTTTAAAGAAGATTGTGATTTCAATGGGGTTAGCGGAAGCTTTAAAAGATAAAAATGCCCTTGAGAAGCACAGTAAAGAATTGATGTTTTTATCTGGGCAAAAGCCGATTGTTACCAAGTCGAAAAAAGCGATTTCTAACTTCAAGTTGCGAGAGGGACAGGAAATTGGTCTTAAAGTGACTCTTCGAGGAAAAAGAATGTATTATTTTTTTGAGAAGTTTTGTCATATTGTTTGTCCTAGAATTCCTGACTTTCGTGGTTTTTCTAAGAAGTGTGATGGAAGAGGGACTTATAACGTAGGGATACAAGATCAGCAAATTTTTCCTGAAATTAACTTAGATGAAGTGCAAAGAGCGCAAGGGATGAATTTTGCTTTTGTTACTTCTGCAAAGACAGATGAAGATTGTGTAGCATTATTAACGCAAATGGGTTTCCCATTTAAGTAAGGAGAAGAAAAAAAATGGCTGTAAACGATCCTATAGCAGACTTTTTGACCCGGATTCGGAACGCGAAAAAGGCAAGACATCGTTATGTAGAGGCTCCTCTTAGCAAAATGAAAGTGCGTATTGCAGAAATTTTGAAAGAAGAGGGGTTTATTGAAAACTTTTTAGTGAATGCAGAAAAAAGAGTAATGCGTCTTTTCTTGCGTTATAATGGGAAGAGAAATGCGGTAATTCAGGGCCTTTCTAGGATTTCTAAACCGGGGCTTAAGAAATATGTAGGTTTTAAAGAAATTCCTAGAGTTCAAAATGGAATGGGGATTTCTATTATCTCTACTCCTAAAGGCGTGATGGAAGGAAAACAGGCTAGAAAAGAGAGAGTGGGAGGAAAACTCCTCTGCTCCGTTTGGTAAAATGTAAGGGAAGAACATGTCTAGGTTAGCAAAGCAATCGATTCCGCTTCCTCAGGGAGTAGATCTGAAAGTAGAAGGGCAGAAAATAGAAGTAAAAGGACCGAAGGGTACTTTGAAGCATGAGATTCCGTCTGGAATTTCTATTCGAAAAGAAAAAGACCATTTTTTTGTAGATGCTGCAGAGTCTATCTTAAAAAAAGACTGGGGTCTTCATTGGGCTTTGATTCGTAATATTGTAGAGGGAGTGAGTAAGGGTTTTGAAAAGAGACTTTTACTAATAGGAGTGGGTTACAAGGCTGTTTTAGAAGGAAGTAAGCTAGACTTGCAAGTGGGTTATTCTCATCCTACTAAAGTGGATATTCCGTCTGGAATTCAGGTGAAAGTAGAAAAAGATTTAGTTGTCATGACGGGCATAGACAAGCAGAAGTTAGGTCAATTTGCTGCTGTAGTAAGAGGAATTAGACCTCCTGAACCTTATAAAGGAAAGGGAATCCGTTATGAGGGAGAGTATGTACGTAAGAAAGCTGGGAAAGCGAAAGGAAAATAGGAAAGGCTATGGAAAATAGTGTATTGCAAAAAAACAAAAGAAGGAAAAAGCGGGCTCTTCGAGTAAGGAAGTTTTTGCGGGGTTCTTCTGCAAAGCCTAGGATGAGTGTTTTTAAGTCGAATTCTCATATTTATGTACAGCTGATTGATGATGAGAAGGGGAAAACTTTATTAGGGTTGGGAACTCTTTCTAAGGACTTAAAAGGCACTTCTTTTTCTAAAAAATCGAAAGAAGCAGCGGAACATTTAGGAGCTTTAGTAGCAAAGAAAGCGAAAGAGCAAAATATAGAAACGGTTATTTTTGATCGTGGGCGATATAAATATCATGGAATTATAGCAAAACTTGCTGATTCTGCGAGAGAAGCGGGACTTCAGTTTTAACGTAAGGCTTATATGAGTAAAGAAGAAGATCAATTAGAAGAGAAAGTACTACATATTAATCGTTGCTCTAAAGTGGTTAAGGGGGGGCGAAAGTTTAGTTTTTCCGCTCTTATTTTAGTAGGAAATGGGCAGGGAAAAATTGGATATGGCTTTGCAAAAGCCAATGAAGTTTCTGATGCGATTAAGAAAGCTTCTGAACAGGCTAGAAAGGAGATGTTTTCTTTTGAGATAGAAAACACAACCATTCCTCATGAAGTTTTAGTAGACTGGGACGGAGTAAAGCTTCTTTTGAAGCCGGCGAAAGAGGGAACGGGAATTGTAGCAGGATCAAAAGTTCGTTCTGTTTTAGAACTAGGTGGTGTGAAGGATATAGTTGCGAAAAGTCTGGGGTGTAGTAATCCTATTAACCAGGTTCGAGCTACGGTAAAAGCTTTAAAGGGTTTAGTAAACCGAAAAGAGAGAATGAAGGAAAGAAAAGGGGTGACAAATGATACGTCTAAATAGTTTAGCTAATACACACCGTCCTTTTAAGAAAGTACAAAGAGTAGGAAGAGGTCCAGGGTCTAAGAGAGGTAAAACTTGTGGCAGAGGCCATAAGGGAGATGGTTCTAGATCTGGTTATTCTAGAAGGTATACTTATGAAGGGGGGCGTATGCGTCTTTTCATGAAGCTTCCTGTTAGAGGATTTACAAGAGGAAGGTTTTTTATAGAAGATGTCGTTCTTAATTTGTCTTTTTTAGATAACTTCTACGAAGAAGGAGAGGTTGTGAACCTAGAAACCCTTCGAAGTAAGGGTTTGGTAAAGAAAGATATGAAAGGAACTCTCCGTATTTTATCTGAGGGAGACCTTTCTAAGAATCTATCGATTGAAGCGCACCACTTTAGTGGGAAAGCAAAAGAAAAGTTGGATGCAAAAAAAATTTCTTATAAGATCTTAGAGGCATGATTCAGTCTATTTTAAAAATCTGGAGTATTCCAGAGCTAAGAAGAAAGATTCACTTTACTTTCTGGTTTTTAGTTGTCTGTCGTATTGGGGCTTGTGTTCCTGTTCCGGGGATTAATGGAGAGCTTGCTCTTTCTGTGTTTCGCCAAGTTACGGGGGGAGCTCAGAACTTATTTCAGCTTATGGACATCTTCTCTGGAGGTGCTTTCGCTAAGATGACGGTGACAGCTCTTGGAGTAATGCCCTATATTTCGGCCTCTATTATCATGCAGCTTTTGGTTTCTGTAATCCCTTCTTTGCAGAGGGAGATTCGGGAGAGTGTAGATCAAGGCAAGAAAAAGCTTTCTAAGTGGACTCGAATAACTACGCTGTTTCTTTCTGTTTTTCAGTCCGCTCTTTTAGCGCGGTTTGTTTTGCAGCTTAACTTTTCTACTCCGGGAATTATTTTAAGTTCGATAGTAGATGTTCATTGGTTTGGGGCTCCTGTTCTTTTTTATTTGATTTCGATTGTGACGATGACCACGGGAACTCTTATTTTAATGTGGATTGGAGAACAAATTTCTGAGAAAGGGATTGGCAATGGGATGAGCTTAATCATTGTAACGGGGATTTTATCTTCTTTTCCTTCTACTTTTGGCTCTATTTTGCAACAGCTTAATTTAGGTTCGCAAGGGGAAGGGCAAATGAGCTTTACCTCTCTTTTCATTTTGTTAGCGCTTTTTGTAGCTATTATTGTGGGCACTATTTTAGTGATACAAGGACAAAGAAAGATTCCTTTGCAATACGCTAGAAGGGTAATAGGAAGGCATGAGACTCAAGGAGGCTCTTCTCACATTCCTTTAAAGCTCAATTATGCAGGGGTTATTCCTGTTATTTTTGCTTCTTCTTTCTTAATGGTTTTAGGAGCAATGGGGCAGTTTTTGTCGAAAGGGGGAGGGGTTTCTTGGCTTTCTCCTGGCAGTACTTTTTATATGATTGTGTATGTTTCTTTAATATTGTTTTTTACCTATTTTTGGACAGCTACGCAGTTTCGTCCTGATCAGATTGCATCTGACATGAAGAAAAATGGGGCTTTTATTCCGGGGGTTCGTCAAGGAAGGCCTACGCAGGAGTTTTTAGAGTCGGTTATGAGTAAAATAACTTTGGCAGGAGCGATCTTTTTAGCGCTTATTGCTATTTTACCTACCATTATAGGAAAGTTTTTACATTTAGATCCGATGATTACGCAGTTTTTTGGGGGAACTTCCCTTTTGATTTTGGTAGGAGTTGTTTTAGATACGATGAAACAAATAGAGTCTCATCTTCTTATGAAGAAGTATGATGGTTTTATGACAAAGAGCCGCTCTAGAAGCAGATGAAAAATACTTTTAAAATTGTGGGATAAAGAGATTTATGGTATCTTATAACGCAGTAAAACTTTTTTTAATAGTTCAGGGAATGAGGAAAATATGCCACGGGTGATAGGGATAGATATACCGGATAAGAAGAGGTTAGTAATTAGCCTTACGTACATCTACGGGATAGGGAATAAAGTTGCGAAAGATCTGGTTGAAAATTTGGGGCTTGATCCTAATATGCCTGCGGGAAAGCTTTCTCAAGAAGAGATCGCGAAGATCAACCATGTTTTACAAAATGAGATTAAAGTAGAAGGGGATCTTCGAAGGGAAGTGCAAGGAAATATTAAAAGGCTTGTAAATATCCATTGTTATGTAGGGCAAAGGCATCGTTCTTCTCTTCCGGTTCGAGGGCAAAGAACTCGTTCTAATGCTCGTACTAGAAAAGGTAAAAAGAGAACGGTAGCTAATAAGAAAATCTAAAGGGGTATATCTTGGCTAAGGAAAATCAAAAGAAAGCGCAAGCCGCACCGGTAAAGAAAGCGGTTGTAAAAAAGAAAAAAGTACACAGAACAATTCCGTCTGGGGTTGTACATGTGATGGCTACTTATAACAATACGATTGTGAGTATCACAGATTTAGTAGGAAATGTCATTGCCTGGTCTTCTGCTGGGAAAATGAAATTTTCCGGTTCTCGTAAGTCTTCTGCCTACGCTGCGACGGTTGCGGCGCAAGATGCGGCAAAGCTGGCTATGGGAATGGGAATGAAAGAATGTGAGATAGATTTATGTGGTCCTGGAGCGGGAAGAGAGTCTGCGGTTCGGGGTGTGATTAGTGCAGGATTAGCTGTTACGATTATTCGAGATAAGACCCCAATCCCTCACGGGGGTTGTAGACCTAGAAAGAGAAGACGTGCTTAAAAGATAGGAGTTGAGTTTTTATGACAGTCAAATATGGCAAATTTGAAATGCCGGAAAAAATTGAGATCGATGATTCTCTGAAGAAGCCTAACTATGCAAAATTTGTTATCGCTCCTTTTGCCCGTGGTTTTGGACATACTATAGGGAATACTTTAAGAAGGATTATGTTAACCTCTTTGGAGGCTCCTGCTATTATTTCTGTCCGAATTGAAGGGGTTCCTCACGAGTATACAGCGATTGAGGGAGTGGTAGAGGATATGACCTCTATTGTTCTTAACTTGAAGGGTGCTCTTCTTAGAAGAATTCCTCTTTCTGAAGATAAAAACTCTAGAGATGTGAAGAAAGTAATTACAGACCTGGAGATTACGGCAGATCAGATAGCGCAAGCTGGAGGGGAATACATAGTAACTTTAAAGGATATAGTTGGTAACACTGATTTTGAAATTGTGAATCCGGGTCATCCTATATTTTCTGTTACAAAGCCTTTTCAAAAGAAAATTGAATTAAAAGTAGGGATTGGAAGAGGATATGTTCCTTCTGAGAAGATGACAGAACTGGAAAGACAGTTAGATGAAGTTGTGTTAGATGCTTCTTTTAGTCCTGTAAGGCTAGTTAACTACTATGTGGAAAATACTAGGGTAGGGTCGAACACAGACTTTGATCGTTTAATATTAGAAGTTTTAACAGATGGGAGGGTTTCTCCTAAAGAAGCGTTAGACTTTTCGTCTCAGGTTGCTGTTTTACATTTAGAAGTGTTTAAAAGACTGCACATGCAGGAACTCTCTTTTGATAAGGGAGAGGAAGAAGGAAATAAAGATCGGGATGAAGTTTTACGAAAGCTTGCCTTAAAAATTGGAGAGATAGAGCTTTCTGTTCGCTCTGCTAATTGCTTAGAGGGGGCCGGTATTGATACTATTGGAGAGCTGGTTGTTATGCCAGAGTCTGAAATGCTTCGTTTCCGTAATTTTGGAAAGAAATCTTTAACAGAGATTAAAGAAAAGTTAGAAGAGATGGGCTTAAACTTAGGAATGGATTTAAGCAAATATGGAATCAACAGGGATAACATTAAAACCGTTGTCAAAACATACTTAGAAGAGAAAGGATCTAGTGAGTCATGAGACACGCAAAACACACCTTTAAAATAGGAAGAACTGGTTCCCACAGAAGATGCATGTTAGCTAACATGTTGAAGTCTCTTATTTGGCATGAGAGAATAGAGACTACTCCTGTGAAGGCAAAAGAGCTTAGAAGGTATGCAGATAGAGTGGTTACTCTAGCAAAAAAAGACACCTTACATGCTAGACGAAAAGCAGTCTCTTTACTTCATATTCGCTATAATCCGATGACTTCTAAGGAAAGAAGAGAGTTAAAGTCACAAAAAGGGGATGCTAGGAACATAGACAGAAAGGTTTTGGGTAAGCTTTTTGGGACGATGAAGGAAAAATTTGCCACTCGTAACGGGGGATATACTCGTATTCTCAAAAAAGAGGAAAGAGTGGGGGATTCTGCTCCTACTTGTTTTATAGAGTTTCTTTGATATTTTGTTTTTCTGAAAGGGGGGAATCCCCCCTTTTCAGGTTCTCTTTGTTTTACCATTCGACTTTACTTTGTTATAGAACTTCTTTATCATGAGGAATATAAAGTTAAGGATTTTATGACAGTTCGGGTAGCTATCAATGGGTTTGGGAGGATAGGGAGACTTGTTTGTCGTATTGCCTCTAAAGTAAAAGAGATAGAGGTGGTTGCGGTGAATGATCTAACCGACGCAGATCATCTGGCTTATTTACTCAAATACGATACTACTCATGGCAAGTTTGAAGGGGAGATTTCTTATAAAAAGGATTCCCTTTCTGTAAATGGAAACCAGATACAGGTTATACAAGAGAAAGAGCCGGAAAAACTTCCTTGGAAGTCTATGCAAGTAGATTACGTTATAGAGTCTACAGGGAAGTTTTGTTCAAAAGAAGAGGCAGGAAAGCACATTAAAGCAGGGGCAAAAAGAGTGGTGATTTCAGCTCCGGCAAAAGGAGAAGGGGTTCCTACCTATGTAATGGGGGTAAACCATACAAACTACTCTCCTGAAAAAGAAAACATAGTATGCAATGCTTCTTGTACTACGAACTGTTTGGCTCCTCTTACGAAGGTTTTGTTGGACCATTTTGGAATTGAAGAGGGGCTTATGACTACAGTGCATTCTATTACAGCTTCTCAACCTACTGTAGATGGTCCTTCTAAAAAGGATTGGAGAGGTGGGAGGGCTGCGGGGTATAACATCATACCTGCATCTACGGGCGCTGCAAAAGCGGTTGCTTTATGCCTTCCGGAAATAAAAGGGAAACTAACGGGGATGGCCTTTCGGGTGCCTTGTTTAGATGTTTCTTGCGTAGATTTAACTGTTAAGCTAGCAAAAGATACTTCTTATGATGAAATTTGCAAAGTGATGAAACAAGCTTCTGAAAACGAGATGAAAGGGATTATAGAGTATACAGAAGAAGAGGTAGTCTCTTCTGATTTTATAGGGAATGCAAATTCCTCTATTTTTGATGCAAAAGCAGGTATATCCCTGAACTCCCGTTTTTATAAATTAGTAGCATGGTATGACAATGAAATGGGTTATGCACACCGTTTGATTGATCTTATAAGCTACATGGCATCTAAAGAATAAAAAAGTTAACTGGGGTATGTCGTGAATTTTACAAGAGAACCTATTATAGAAACGGTTATTACGCCAAGGGATGGCTACCGTTTATTAGTTCGAGCCACTAAAGCGGCTCAAAATGAAGAGTATTCTGTAGAGGCGCTAGAAGTAGTCTCTTTTGGAAACTCGATCTTTTATCGCTCTTTAGAGAGGCCTCAAGCCTTTTTGCTTCCTGTAGGCGACTACGAGGTGATTGAGACGAAAGAGGCTAAGATGGCTTTGAAAAGTGTGAACGTAGAACGTACTATCAAAATCACAGGCTCTAAGGTAGAGGGGAACTTTTCCCAAGAAGGAAAGCAACAGCCTAATGAGGGAAAAAAACACCACAGGAAGAAATCGCGAAGGAAAAAGGGAGGAGGGCAAGAGGCTCCTAAAAATATGGTAGAGGGAGCAGAGGTAAAAGAAAATGCCCCCAAACCAGAAGAAAAGCCGCAGCCGGCTGTTTTTTCTAGGCTTTTTCCGCCACCTCCTACTCTTATTAAAGAAAGCTTAAATAAAAGTAGAGAAGCAGAAATTATAGAGGCCAATCTTCTTTCTGAAAAAGAAGCGGAAAAAGCCCCTTCTTTGCCGAATCCTCCTGTAGAAAAAGAGCTTTTACAAGAAGAAAAAAAAGAAGACTTTGTAGAGCCTGAAGTGCTTTCAGAGCCTATTTATAATCCTGACTCTGTAGAAGGGCCTTCTAAAAAGGATGAATAGAAAGTAGGTTTTATTTTTCTTGAGGGCTTTTTTTGTTTTGCAGAAAAAGCCCTTGAGCTGAGGATCTCTTATTTCTATTCTATAAATACTTCTGCTTGCTTTTTTCCTCCTAAAAAAGCTAAATTAGCTCCATCTGCTACAAGTTTTGCTCGAGTGGTGGAATGGTAGACACAAGGGACTTAAAATCCCTTGGGAGAAATCCCGTGCGGGTTCGAGTCCCGCCTCGAGCAATATTGTATATCAATGAGTTATGTGAAATTCTGATTGTGGCTCATCAATCCAAAGTTCAGGTTAATACAAGCATCGTTTCTACTGGCTTTAGCTAGAAGTTTCTTGCTTGTATCCAAGAAATAAAAGGACTCCTTTCTCGACCGGTGATAAAAGTGAGGCTTATTTGATCTTCAGTCGTTAGATGAGAAAAAAGAAACTGCATTTGTTCAAATAAGAACCGGACCGCTTTCTCATTTTTAGATAGCATGTAAGGCGTAAAACGATGTCTTCGGCTTAATAAGCGAAAAGGAGATGCGCCTCTTTTAACAAGAGCAGAAATTTCTTCCACCCTATCTTTTTTCAAAAGATGATAAAGAATAGATCCATATCTATTTCCTACTTCTACATCAGCACCATGGGCTAAAAGAGCTCTCATAATTCGATCAGCGGATCTTTCTGCATCAAAAACAGAAACTGAGGTAGGATTTGTCGGGACCCTTCTTTCCTCAGAAGAAGAATATACACGTCTTAACCGGCTTGCCGCAATTAAAAGGGGAGTATCTTCATAGCTATCTTTTAAATTGAGGGGCGATCCTGCTGCCAGAAGGGCATTGACCCAGTTTTCTCTTTCAGTGGCAACAGCATGATGTAAGGGAGTTCTTTGCTCAGAGTCTTGGATCCTCAGATCAGGACGAAGGCTCATTAAATAACTAATAACTTCTGGCTGATCAGACTGAGTAGCTGCAACGTGAAGAGCAGTTTTACCTGAATTAGGGCTTTGTTCGTTGATGTCTGCTCCAGCTTCAACTAGCAATTGAGCTATTTCAAGTTGCATTAGGAAATTCTCATCCTCTCTGTCAAAAAGTGTTACAAGAGGTAGGTCTCCCTGAAAATCAGCAAGTGGATCAAATTTTTTTTGCAATAAATTCTGAACTTTTTGAAGATCTAGGTTTTTTACAGCGTCTAAAAGAGCCCTAGTATTAGAAGAGCGCTGAGCTCCCAATGTAAGAGAAAGATATCTAGCTAATTCCGGATGCTCGTAATTTTGAGCTAATTCAACAGGAGTTCCTCCTTCAGAAGCAGCATCTGTTACAGAACCGGCTTCGACAAGAAGTTCAGACAAGGAAAGGAATCCCGATTGAGCTGCATAGTGAAGAGGTCTCATCTGCTGATTATCAGCATGATAAACCCTGGCTCCTTTTTGAATCGCAAATCGTGCAAGCTGTAGATTAATTGGTGTAGGGGATTCTGCTAAAAAATGAAGCAAAGATCTTCCCTTACAATCATAACAGTTTATATCAAACTTTTTCTCTATAGCATTCTGTAATTCACTTTCCGTCAATGTTCCTGAAATAGCTTTTTCAAAAATTTGGTTTGCATAAGAATCTTTTTCAAAAGGAGTAAATTCTGCTTGTAAAGTTGAGAGAAGATGCGAAAGATCATAGACCAATAAATAGGCTGTATTAATAGTTCCTTTGCTATCTTTCCTCCAGAGATCATGGGTCTGGAAATTGCGGGTATTTCTAACAGCTTGATAAATGCTTTCAAGAAGCTTTTCATATTGATCCCCAAAATCTATGTTCCTTGTTTTGTGAGTAAACTGTTCTAAAAGGAAGCAGGAATGGCTGATCTCTCTTTGGACCATTAAGCGAAAGGCAAGATTCTCTTCGAGCTTGTTTTCTAATTCCAAGCGACTTAATCCTGTTACATTTTCTTTTAAGACGGTTAAAATATTTTCTAGTCTTCGGGCGATATCCTCTGGTTTGATTTGGTGGGGAAATGGTATGTATAAAGGCCCATTTATATTACTTGGAGTACCTTTTTCCTCATTTGCAGCAGAGACAAGATCTCTGTTATGCACAATTCTTGCAGCAAAATCAGAGCACGCCGGATATGTCTCAGCCATAAGTTCCCTTACATCTTGAGGGAGATCTATGTTTTTTTTATCCCGAATAACAAGGGCTTTAAGAATATCTTCGGTTGTTTTTTGAAGGTGGGGTTGAAGGACTTTTTTAATATTTTTTATTCTCAGATCAATTCGTTTTTTGATCTCGGCGCCCATCTTTTTCAAATCTTGAAAAAGTTTCTGTTCTAAAAGGGCTACCTGAGCTTTCTTGTCTATTGTAGATCCTATATCTAGTCTAAGGACATAATCTTCTGGATGTTCATAATAATCCCGAATGGTTTTAATCAAGCCGGAGAATTTAGATAGAGACTTAGCAATGGGTGTGTTTAAGCTTTGGTTCGATAGAACAACCTTAAAACTCTCTCTCAAAAGAATTAACCACTGAATAGAGGCTTCTTGAGAAGGTTCGAGCTTAAAAAAACTTTTACTGGCGCTTGATATTACCTCTAACTGTTCCAATTCGTATAAGCCCTGAATCATTTTTTTAACTTCCGTAAGTTCCGCCTTTGGAGTCATTTTCGCAACGGATTCTGTTTTTTTTGGAAGCTCTGAATTTAGCTCAGCTATTTTATCATCAAGAGTTTTTAGTTCTTCTGATGCTAAAACGTCCTCTTTTAAAGGTTCTGAAGAAGAAAACGTTTCCCAAAGCTGTGTAGCTTGTTCGATTTTTTCTCTTTGAGATAAAAAGCTCTTTTCTTTGATCTCATCAAGCTTTGCACACTCAGAGAAGTTTAAGATAGAGCTCATTCCCAAAAGATCCATATCTCCTGTTGCTTGCCTTTCTTTTTCGAGCTTCAGATCATAAAGTTTACGAATCTGCAGTTCTATTTTTTTGAAAGTGAGGTACTGAAGCTTTTCTCTAACCTCTGCACACTCAGAAATCATCCGAAGAATAGGCACTGCCTTAGCCAAGGCCTGAACAAGACTGCGGTCAATTGTTTTTATTAAATCCGGGTAGTCATTAGAGAATTCATCTCGAGCATGGGTATAATAGCTCAACATACTCCAAACAGTTAGTGATAATTTATCCTCTTCATAGTTCCAGTAATGGGTAGTCAATGATTCTTTATAAACACTAAGCGCCTCAAAGTATCGACAGAGCGTAGGCAAGGCTTTGGGTCCATATACTAAAAAGCGCCTACTTTCAAGGGTCCTCAAGATAGACTCTAAGTGATCAAGGTCACAGCTTCTAGTAAAGCCGCTAAGTGAATCTTCTGCATACTGTAGAAGCAAAGAGGACGGCGCTAGATAAACAGAGGAAACACTTACAATAGGAAACAAACGAGGAAGAGGAATAAAAACTCGAATAGGCCTTTCTGGATAGCTATTATTTGAATAATAATAATTTGGGTTATTATGTAGGGGTTGAATAGTCATAGTTTCCTTATTTTTAAAGGTTTTGGTAAGCGCAAAACCAAAGCATTTTAAAATACGCTAAAGATTAAAGTACATAAATATCGCGAATTATATCGAGAGCTCACTTGAGAAAAAGTGAGCTTAGAGTCTAGTCTTAAAGACTCCTTAGCGCGATCAAAAATCTAAAATGGCCTTCAATGGGAGCCTTTTTTTGCTAGGAGTATGATTGTTGCTTGGAAGATTCAAAAGAACGGAAGGAAGGGTTAGAGATTCTTATTCTCGTCTTTTGAAAGGATTGTGAGATAATGGATAAGAAAAAAGAGTTAGTGAAAAGTGTATTTGATGCAGCTGCACCGAAGTATGGAGAAGATGGGGCTAGTTTTTTTCAATATTTCGGGAAAAGTTTAGTGGATTTTTCTGAAGTTCCAAAAGGGGCGCATGTTCTTGATATAGCAACGGGGAGGGGAGCTGTATTAATACCCTTGGCAAATAGGGTAGGGTCTCAAGGTTCTGTAGTGGGGGTTGATATTAGTCCTAATATGGTTCAGATGACCCGTAAGCTTTTAGATAAAAGTGGTGGGAGCCGGCTTTCTGTTAGAGAAATGGATGCTGAGAAGCTTGACTTTTCTGATAGCATGTTTGATTTTGTCTTTTGTGGTTTTGCTCTTTTTTTCTTTCCTTCTTTAAGTTCTGCTTTAAAAGAATGTAAACGAGTACTAAAACCTGGGGGACATTTAGTTGTTTCTGTTTGGGGTAAGAAGCCAAAGTTAACCGCATGGATTGTTGAAAAGGTTAAAAGCTTAGGGGTAGATAAGAGTATATCTTCTACTTCTTTGCATAGCATAGAGGCTTTAAGCCGTGTTTTATCAGAAGCAGACTTTGTAGACCTTCAGTTCAAAGAAGAAGTAAAAACTTTTTGGCATAAATCTGGTCTTGCTTGGTGGAAGAGTTTATGGAGTCATGGAACTCGCTTTTTATTAGAAAGTCTTGCAGAAAGGGACTTAAAGGCACTTAAAAAAGAAGCTATCCTAAAAGCAGAAGAGGATCTTTGTGCTCAGGGATTAAAAGAAGAGATGCATGCTATTTTTGCAGTAGGAAAAAGCGGTAAAAAAAGTTAAGTATGAATAGGTTTTCAAATAAGGAACAGTAAAATGGAAAATCGTTTTATTCCTTATCAAGATGGAGCAACAAACTTGGAAGGGTTTGTTTCTTACTCCCCAGACCAAAAGTCTCCTTCGGTCATTTTGTGTCATGCTTGGGAAGGTAGGGGTAGTTTTATCTGCGAAAAAGCTAAAGAAGTCGCAAGTTGGGGATATGTTGGTTTTGCTCTTGATATGTATGGAAAAAATGTTCTAGGTAAAACCCAAGAAGAAAATGCTGCTTTGAAAAAGCCTTTTATTGAAAATAGAGGGCTTTTACAAAGAAGGGTTCTTACAGCTTTTGAAGTAGCCTGTAATTTGTCTTATGTGGATTCAAGTAGGGTAGCTGTTCTAGGTTTGGGTTTCGGGGGTATGGCTGCTTTAGATTTAGCAAGAAGCGGAGTTAACCTCAAAGGGGCTATTAGCTTATATGGACACTTTGACTTGTCGCCTTCTATATTAATGAAGCCGATTCAGGCTAAAATCCTGGTGCTTCATGGATACCTAGATCCAGTAAGCCCTCAAGCAGAGCTTATACAATTTGAAAAAGAAATGGACGAAGCAAAAGTAGACTGGCAGGCCCACATTTACGGAAAAGCCCAACATGCTTTTGCAACGCCTGGAGCTAATAATCCTGATAGGGGGATTTTGTATAGCCCCACTGATGCTACAAGGGCTTGGGTAGCTATTCGCAATTTTTTAGAGGAAGTCCTTGCTTAAGAGTAGGGCCTTTAATGTTATGCCGTTTTCGGTATTTTTAGTCTCCGGTGAATAGAAAGTAGGTTTAAAAAAGCAGACTATCGCAAGTAATTGAACGTAAATGAAATAGATACTTTTCTAGAGAAAACAACACCATGTTTTTTGTATGTAACTGCAAAAACAACACCATGTTTTCTTGAACTAGAAACAGAGAACTTCTGCTATTACGATCAAAAACAGTCCTAAATAGCTTTAAATCAAAGAATTAAAAAAATCCATAAAAATCACGCAAATTCTTTAGTAAATATATTAAAATTTTTTTAATAATTTAAGTAGTTGGTTTTTAGGTAAATAATTTTTTTTAATTTATATAAAATATTGTATTTACTTTTTTGCGAAATTTTATTAAAATCAATGCCGATTTAAAAATAAATTAAGGAAGGAAGATTATGCAAGGTATTTGTAACACATTCGGGTTGTTTTCTGTGAGAGAGTCTACCTTTAATGTATTGCCCCATACAAATGATGCGTATACTCAACAAACGAGGGATATAGCTGTAACCTGTTTAAGAGTACATAATCTTATCTTAAATATCTTAGGCTATATTCCTGGTGTTTCCCTTGTTTCTGGTTTTGTACGTATGGGAACAGGGCTTTTGATGTGCTCTATTTCTCAGTTTGCGGATGAAAAGCTAATTTCAGGGCGCTTGCGTCAAGAAATTTTCGATACTGGTTTTTTTCAGATAGCGCGGGGCTGTTTAGAGGTGTCGCCACTTTGGACTTGTTCTTGTTCACTCAAAGCGTTTACTGTTTTTGGAAGATCCATTCCTGTTGCGCAATCAGGTCTTGCTATTTTAGATGCCTCGGTTACGATTCTCAATGTAATGCAAGTCATGGAAGACAAGCAAATGAGAAAAACAGGAGAGTATGGGGAGCATGACTGTTCAGATTGTGAGGAGTACGTCCACCATAAACCTTATCCAGACATCCAATATCCATTTCCTCTTTCTATTTTGTATTTAGTTTAAAAAGTTTGACTATACCGCATGATAAGAGAAAAATGTCATGTGTATGAAGTTTAAAAGGAAATGACAAAGGATAGCACTTTCAATTTTCCCCGAAGCTAAATAAACTCCTCCATAAAGAAGGCTTGCAATAAAGACAAAGGCCAAAACAGCAATGTTCGGGGCCCAGTAAATGTGAGAAGCCGTAAACAAAATAGAAGTTACAAAAAGAGCCAGCAGTTTTCCAAACTTATAATTTTCAAAATATCTGCATAAGGTGTTTTGTATAAACCCCCTAAAAAATCCTTCTTCCGGAATCGATGTCAAAAATAGATTGCTTACAGTGCGGGCTATCATAAAGCTGGGCAATGTAAACTGCCAGTTCACCACTTTAGCAAAAGCTGCGAAAAGGGCTATGATAACAATACCGATGCATCCTAGTAATAGTCCTTTTATACTAAGCTTCCAGTCTACTAAGGTTTTTGAAAGAGAAGTTACAAAAGCTAACGGAAAAAGACCAATTAAAGAACCCTCTAGACCTATAGAAAATTTGGAAGTGAAAAAAAGAGGGTTATAACCGGGGACAAGTTTCATTTTAAATAGAGCGCTTATGCAAATAATAATGATAAATAAGACTAAGCTCGGTTTTTTATCATAAAGTAGCCAAAAGAGGGTTAAGAGAGCCAAAAACGGCAGTCCAAGTAAGGTGACGTTCCCTGCTATCAAGCCACATAATGTGCTGATCCCGAGCAAAGAGCCCCAGATTTTGGGGTTTCGATAAACCCATAAACTTAAGAAAGAAGCTCCTAAAAATAAGAAGGCAAAAAGAGTGAAAAAAGACATGGTAGATCCTTAGCTGTCTTTGTTCTGATAAAGGCTTTCTGCATAGATCCAGCGTGCAATGGAGTCCAAAGTTATAGCTGCAGCTGCAGGATGACTGTTGGGATCTACTCCTTTTCCTACTAAGTCAAATTGGACCGAATCAGGCATGCATAGTTTGAGCACGGCAAATTGGTATCCACAAAAGGGCTGATCTGAAACAAACAAGGCAGAACAAGATTTAGGAGCTGTTTCGAGCCACTTCAAAATAGTGTCCTGTGTATTAGGGCGCTTCCAAGAACTTCCTTCTTTTTTCATGGGGCTGGCTATAAATATAACAGGAAGATTTTTCATATCTTCGGGAAGATCTGTCTTTTCCCATAGGATGTAAGCTGCTTCAGATTCATTTTTTGCCTGATCGAGAAAATCATCGGCGGAGGGATCTAAAGGACGGTCTCCGGTAAGCCATACAATTTGAGAAAAACGAACCCCTTCTTTCCAAAGCTCTTTTAGATAGTTAAGGCGCAGTTGCATTCTAGAGGTGGTAGCTCCTAAAATAAGGGCCTTATCGTATATCTTATAAAAAGGTTTCCAAGAAGTGAATAAGCCCTGTTTTTCAGCCCAAGTTAATACAAGGTGTCTTTGACAGGGAGTAAGCTCTTTCATCTCCCATCTTTCTTGGTTTTTTCGAAGCCATTTTTTCTGTGTTTCGTAAACGATATCAGATTTTTCAGAAATTCCTAAAGCATGGGTAAGTTCAAAAAGAGCTGTAGGATCTATTTTGTGTTCTTGAATGGGAGATGCAAAAAGAGCGCTCCAAAAAAAGGTAATGGTAAAGAAAAGGACCCACTTTTTCATAAAAACCTCTAAAAAAAAGGTCAGCCTATCAAAAGGGATTTTAAAAGTTTAGTTTTTTATGGGAACTTTTAAGATGCTGGCCGTAAAAGATACGGGGGTATATAAATTTCCAATACATTTTTAATGAGAGGGTTTTTAAAGATGCATTTTTGGATTTTTTGTATTTTGTTGTTATCCCAGCTTTTTGGAGTAAATATCTCTAATATGTCCATAGAAGAAAAAGTGGGACAGATGTTTATGGTCTATTTTGACGGAGAGACGGCAAATGAAAATGCAAAAAAGCTGATTCAAGAGAGTAAAGTAGGGGGGATTGTTCTTTATAACTGGGCAAACAACCTAGAAAATCCCGAAAAGGTTTATAAGCTCTGCCATGGATTACAGACTCTTAACCCTGCTAAGGTCCCTTTATTGATTGCAGTAGATCAAGAGGGAGGATTGGTTTGTAGACTCCAAAAAGGGTTTTCTGAATTTCCGGGGAATGCCTCTTTAGGAAAAACTCAAGATCCCAAGCTTTCTTTAAAGGCTGCAGAATACATGGGCCAAGAGATGCAAAGCGTAGGAATCAACTTTACCTTAAGCCCGGTTGTAGATGTAAACAGCAACCCGAAAAACCCTGTTATTGGAATCAGAGCCTATGGAGATGATCCTAAGGTGGTAGCGCAGTTTGCAGAAGCCGCTTTAATAGGGTACCAAAAAGCAGGAGTGATTTCTTGTCTAAAACATTTTCCGGGTCATGGGGACGTAAGTATTGATTCCCATAGAGCTTTGCCTGTAGTTTCAAAATCTTTAGAAGAGCTTTTAGAAGTAGAGCTGTATCCGTTTATAAAACTTGCCAAAAAGGCTTCTGCTATTATGACAGCCCATATCCTGTTTCCTCAAATAGACCCTAAAAATCCGGCTACCTTATCTTCTTGTATTTTGCAGGGCATCTTACGAGATAAGTTGGGTTTTGAAGGAGTGTTAGTTACCGACTCCTTATCTATGAAAGGGATTTTACAGGGGCATACTAGTTTAGAAGAGGTTGTTTTCAAGGCAATCGAAGCTGGTAACGATATTGTATTAATAGGAGGAAGAAGCCTACAAAACCAAAGTAGTAAGGAGACCCCTTTAGAAGAGATGACAAGGATTGTTACTAGTGTGGTACAAGCTGTTGAAAAGGGGAAAATTGCAGAAAGTAGGATTGATCAATCGGTAAAACGGATTCTTACTTTGAAAGAAAAAATAGCTCTAAAGAAAAGCTCTTTTGAAGAGGTAAAAAAAGACTTACAAAAAAAAGAATCTCTGCAACTAGCTAAAGAAATCGCATATCGCTCTGTATCTATACAAAAATGGGACTATGAAAAAGAAATAAGCCTAAAAAAAACCCTGATTTTAGCCCCCAAACTTCTAGAGTCCAAGATAAGAGATTCTTCTCTATCCTCCATGGGCACTTTTTTTCATTTTTTTTCTGAGCTTTCTTTTCAAAAACAAGAAGCGCTTTTAGAAAAACTAAAAGAAGTAGAACAGGTTGTTTTTATATCCTATAACGCACATAGAGAACCTCTTCAAAAAGCCTTTCTTTGCAAAGTGGCAGAAAAGCTGCCCACAATACACATTGCAGCTAGGGATCCTTCTGATTTAGATATAAACACCCAAGCGGTGATTACCATAGCTACTCATAGTCCTACAAAATGTGCGTTTGATGTGGTTGGTGAGTGGCTACAAAACAAGACGGAGCCTATTTGTATACCAGATGAGAAAATGGAGAGCATTAGCCATAAAATATGGTATAATGAATGTAATAACAGGGTCGATCAGCTTACCTTTTGGAATAAAAAAGAACCGTTTCCTTCTATGGGAATAGGCCATTTTATCTGGCCTCCGGAGTGTTATGAGGGACCTTTTAAAGAGGGCAGGTTTCATAAGTTTATAGTCTTTGCAAAAGATCAAGGGGTAAAAGTGCCTGCTTGGCTTGAAAACCAAAGGTATTGCCTTTGGCCCACAAGAGAAGCTTTTTACAATGCTTTTGATTCCGTAAAGATGCAAGAACTACGAGACTTTTTGGGCAGTTCTGTAGCTATACAGGCTAAATATATGGTTCATAGATTGCAGGAAGCCTTTTACAAGATTGTTTTACAGGCGCCTTTAGAGAAAAGAGAAGCCATTATAAATAACTTTTTTTCTGTAGCTAGCTCTAAAAACGGACTCTATATCTTGGTTGATTATCTCAACTTCAAGCATGAAGGGACAGATGTAAAAGAAAGGTATAAAGGAAAAGGGTGGGGGCTTTCACAGGTGCTTCAAGAGATGGATGGTAATTCTTCCCCAGAAAAAGCCTTTGCAGAGGCTGCAAAATTTGTTTTATCCAGAAGAGTTGAAAACTCTCCCAACCAAGTTATAGAAACCGCGTGGATTCCTGGGTGGTTTTCTAGGGTAGATTCTTACTTAGGTAGTCTAGAGTGAACAAAAAAATCAATTAGGTTTTTTTTCTTTTGATGTCAGGGTTTTTAGTACGGTTTTATAGGATGTGTTGGTATCTTCTAAAAGTTTTTTAATATTTTCTGATAGGGAAGAACCTATTTCTTCTAACTTTTTAATCCGTGATTGGTAAGCCTCAGTCAGGCTTTTGTATTTTTGTTCTAAAATTTCTGGGTTACTTTCAGTTTTCGAAATGTTTAAAAATTGAAGGGCGTTTTCGTAAACTGTATAATCTAAGTTAGCTTCTTTATTATTATCTAAAGTAGGATTGCCGAGACAAAACCCAATATTAGAAAACAACCTAGGAAGTATTTCGGACGTTAGATCAATAAAAATGGCAATCTTTCTTCCCTCATTTGGGAAAAAAAACAAAGACATAACAGCAGACGCATCAAAAGCAATTTTGACATAGTCTCTTTTCTTGTAAGACAGAAAGCAGTTCCAAGCTCTTAAGGGAAGATTTGATAAAACTGTCTTGCTCCAGATTAAAGAAGCTGAAAGCTTCGCAGTAGAAAGGTTCCTTGAGAATACTTCAAAAAGAGTGTTAGTAGTTATGCATTGAAAGTTCTTAATTGAGCCGAAATTATTCTCTACGTAAGGGCCAATTCCTGGTATTGAGTTCATGCTCTTTCTTGATTTATGGTATTAAAAACAGTTTTGTATGCTATGTGTGTTTTTGTTGCAAGAGATTTGAATTTCTTTACTAGCGGTTTAGAATTTAGCCCTTCCAAACTCTTTATTCGGCCATTATATAGTCTCATTTTTTTCTCGTAAGCTAATATTAACTCAGATTGAGTGGGAGTGCTACTCTCCGAGAGGTTTAGCCATTTAATAGCATTATTATAAACTTTACAGTCTGAGGTATCAGATTTTTCATCTTCCGAACTATTGTTTGAAAAGAGGTTTTTGAGTGTATCAAGAAAGCTAGGTTCTTTTTTTTCTGGGCTGTTCTTTAGTGATAAAGTCATAAGCTGCTCATTTCAAGAGGGTTATATAAAAGACGGTTTTCTGACAAGAAGTGCATAGGTTTTCCAAAAAATATTTGTTTAAATTGAACTCCGATACCTAGGTGATTGGACACGGGGAAAATAACAACGGTTTTATTTTTCAAAGATACAGAGTTTTCTAATGCTAATCCTCTAATATTAAGAGTAAAAGAATTATGAAAAAACCTATCTATCTTACGAATGTCCGTGCCGTTTCCATAAAGCAAATCTTCAAGGATTTGTAAAACTTCTTCTTTTCTTTCTAGTTCAATAGAATCACAGGGTAGCTCCTTTTTTAAGTCAGCGAATTTAGCTTTTAATTTTATCTCGATAATTTTTTGATAAGAATCTCTTCCAAGAGGAATAGGTCCAAAGGGAACTATGGTCCCTCTAGACAAAAACTCAGAAGAAAAACTTTGAGGGTTGGGCTTGTCTTCGTTCCATTTTCTAAAGCTATTAGCAATTTGTTGACAGCTCATGCCTTCATGCAGGCATTTGGAGATATTTTTTTGATACAAGTTAGAGGTTGCTATAAAAATAGAGCCTGAAAAGACATACCTTTTAGTGATATTACGGGAGCCTTCAGTGTACTGCGCTTCACATACACCTTCCATAAAAAGATCTAGAAGAGATTGTTTAACCGTATCATGAGCCTTTTCCATTTCATCGAATACAACAACCACATTTTTAACTATATGTGTAATAGAGTTATTTTCTTCCTTTTTTTCAGGATTAAACTTTTCAATTTCCTGAACAAAATGAGGGAGCGATGTAGAGCCAACATAGCCAGGAGAAGAACCAAACAACTTATTTGAAGAAGTTTGATCTGTATATCTATTCATACAAAGCATAGTAAATCGATTTTTTTTCAACCTTGCGGCGGCTTTTCCCAGCTCCGTTTTCCCTACGCCAGGTGGACCTACAAACAAAAAAAACTGATTTTTATCACTGTCATTTTCTTGCCCAGCTAGGGTGTTTGCCACAAGCTCTAAAGCAAACCGTTGACCAATTACTACCCGATTCAAACGATCTAATATGTGTTTGTAGTTGCCTTGGTTTGAAAATTTTTTAGATTTTTCTTCCATTTCAGCCCAAAGTTGTTTAAAAACAGTAGGGTAAGTCTCTTCTAGTTTTTGAAAAATAGTATTGGCTCTTTCTGGAGCTTGATGCTGTTTCATTTTTTCCAGTTCATCGATGAGTTTCCGAAAAATTTCTAAGTCATTTTGTTCAATTGGATTCTTTCTAAGCTGGCTCGGAGCAAGCCCTATTTCCTCCAAGCTCTGAATTGGGGCAGTATTTTTTTCTAGCAAATGTATTACAAGTTTCACGCAATCTTCATCAGATATATTTAAAGCAATGCGCTGAAATTTGCCCCAATTTTGTAGATCACAACACAAAGCAAATCTTGAAGTATCTAGGATAGGCCTTCTTCCCGCTAGTCTTGAGATTTCAGCTTCTGCAATAAAGTGAGCGAGTTCTTTTTTGAAAACTGAAGAATCGACAGCATTTCCTATATAGACATCAGACTGTATAGAGTGCACTCTCCAGCGCAAATAAAAAGACCCTTCTAGGACAACTCCTTGTATTTCAGAGTTGGGATATTGTTCTTTGATAAAATTGGATATTTGCCCGGGGTTAGTGAAAACATTACTAAGCATAATTTAGCCTTTTAAATATCTACCTCTTGCCCAAATTCATAGGAATAGAGGGACTTTATTTAGTTACACGTTTTAAAAGAATATCTTTCGCTTTATTAACCTGAATCTGAAGCTCTTGAAACTCTTTTTCTGTGGCAGTTCCGTGAGCTCTTACAAGATCTGGATGAGTACATTGAGAAAGCTTTCTATAAGTAGATTCAATTTCGTTTTTAGAAAGCTTTTTCTTAGGGTCAAATCCAAATAGTTCCGCCGCTTTTTTATAATCTAGGTCAGCAGGATCCCATTTTTCTTTTAGTTCTTTTCCATCAAGAAAAATTAAGCCCGCATCTATTGCTACGGAGATGACAGTTCCAGCTCCTGGAAAACACCCAGCAACGCCAGAGAGGACTTCTGCTGTTGCTTTTTTCCAGCCTTCGCCTCGAACCAGTCTGGTCGTTGCCATGACTGCTCCTACCACAAGTGATACTACAGGTATAGCTTTAAGAGACACTTTGAAGATAATTTTCCCCAGACCTCCAAAGCCCTCAATTACTTTCCAAGTAGTTTCTTTTAAATGCGCATTAGAGACCAAAAGGAGTCCTTTATTTAAAAAGGCTTGGATAGCTCCTTCTTGCTGTATACGCGCAAGTTCCTCTCTAGTATTTCGCAACACCTCTTCATTAGCATTATTTCTATTTTCAAGGCTTTGAAGAGCCTGCCTATTGGCTTCTCTCTCTTGTTCTTTATCATGAAATGCGGCTTTAGCTCGTTCTACATCTTCAAGGACATCTTCATCTATTTGTATTGTTCCTATATTGTGATTTTGATAGGGGCATATATTTCCTTTTTTTGAAACCCACTTTTCTATAAGATTTCTTTCAAATGTGTGGCCTTTTTCACAAGATACAGGCTCCTCTAAAACTGCTCTGGAAAAAGTGTCTATTTCTTTTGTTCGAAATAAGGGATCTGCTATAGGTTTACTAGTTAGGCAAACGGCTCCCTTATCAAGGTTAACAACCAAATACTTTTTTTCCCGGATACTATCCGCAAGGGTTTTCTGAGATTCTAGAAGTACTAGGTTTGGATTTTGTTCTATAAGGGTGTCAATAATTTTTAAGGCAGCACTAATAGAGCCTTCAGTTGTGTTATCTGCTAGAATGTACCTACAATATCCTGGGGTGCTGCTTTTTGTTCGTATGTATATGCTTGAATTGTCCAAGGGACGGATGGATGGTGCTGTCATCTAAATCAACTCCTCTTTAATGAAAAGCCACACTATTTTCATTATTTGATTTTTTTATTCAAGAATTTTTTTCGGGTTTTTTTAAGAGCGGAGATTGGAAAGGAAACATTTTTCTAAAAAAGGAGAGATGTTATTTTTGCTTGGTAACTTTTTAGAGGCTTTAATGTTGTTTTCGTTCTTAGGTTTGTTTTTAGGCGGGTTTTTAGGAAATGGGAACTTAGAATGGGTAAATCCAAACGGGCAAAATCTCCAAGATGAAAAAAAGCATGTTTGTTTTGTAGCTTGTCATACAGGCCCTGCCTCTCATTTTGAAGTTTATGCAAAAGAGCTAACAAAGAGGGGGTATTCTGTAGAAATAAGGGCAACAGGTCCTGCTCTGCAAAAGCTCCAAGAAAGTTCTTCTTTAAAAATAGAACCCTTTTTTTTAGAGCAAGGAAAAGAAGAACAAGAAGCAGAGAAAATAGCAAAAATAAACAAGGCTTCTTTAGTGATTACGGACGTAGGACATGTTTTTGATATTTTCTTACAAAAGGCTTTAAAAAGGGTTTCTCCTTTAGTAAGGAGAGTTGCTTATTATGATAATCCTGAAGCCTATGTTCCTGGAGGCTATTCTGAGGTAGCTTCTCAAGTAATTAAGCAGGCTCAAAAGGTGGTTTTTGCCAATCAATTTCTAGCGAAAAAGCCCATTTATGAAGCTCCTTATAAAGCGTTAGAGCTTTCTTATGAAAATAGAATAGGGCTTGGATATTACCCATTGGAGGGTGCTCAAGAGATAGAAAAAAGAAAAGGGCAAAAAGAAATAAGAAGCCAATTTTTTACCGAGGCTAAATTAGAAGATATAGGACAAAAAGTGTTTGTATATGTAGGAGGAAATAATGAAGTCTATTTTTCTAGGGCTCTTCCTTCTTTTTTGGAGTTTATAACAGGTTTGAGCAAACAAAAAGATCTATCCGCTACTCTTTTGATATTGCAGCAGCATCCTGGAGCTAAAGTGGAAGATAAAGATGCTCTTTATTTACAAAGCTGGGTAGAAAAAGAAAAGAGGAACTCCTTTTTTCCTACGTGTATTATTTCAAAAGGTAAGACAGAAGAAGTTCTTGCTTTAGCTGATGCCGTTTTTTACTATCAAACAAGTATGGCGCCTCAGTTTGTCTTAGCGGGCATTCCTACTGCGCAAATAGGAGATATGCCTTTTGAGGATATTTTGGTAAAAAATGGACTTTGTCGGGTGGTAAATAGCATTCCAGATTTGGTAGAGACTTACGAAGCTTTCCAAGAAAAGAAAGATCACAGAGTTGATAGAGATGAGATCAAAAAAAAGCTTGGGATCGATCCTTTTTGGGCCAATACGTTAGAAGAGCTAATACGGTAGAAACTATTTCTACCAATATTTTTTGGCCCAGTGTGTATCGGTTTTTTCTACCCACTTATTGGTTCTAATTTCTTTCCAGACAAGCTTTTCTATTTCTTCAGGAGCTTCTTCTTCTACCCAAAGAGCGCAGTCCCATTTTCCGGTGGTGCTCCAGGCTTCTTTTATTTCAGAGACGTTTTTCCATACATTCCAGGCATCTTCAGGAGCTCCAGCCTTCCATTTTATCCAAATCCAGGCTCCCCATTGATGATTTGTGTGTCTTTTTGCTTCTGTTGCCATATTGTTTCTCCTAATTTTGAGAGCTTCCTAAATTTTAGAGAAATAGCAAATTTGCAAAGAGAAGTCTAATCAATTTCAAAAAAATATTTTTTACAGCAGGGCATTCTTAAAAAAATGGGGAGCGTTTTTGTTCTTTCTCTTTAATGGGAGATCAGAACAAAATACCATCCTGTAGCATTTGGAAAGATTACGATGACACGCCAAACAAGAAAAGAGCAGAAAAGACAGTTCTGGGTTATCTGGGTTATTGTATTTTTAGGCTTTTTGGGCATTTCTATGCCCTATTTGATTTTTCCTCCTCTATTTTTAAATCCGGAATATGCCTTTTTACCCGGTGATTGGGGGAGGGTAGCCCGTTCTATTTTTTTAGGGAGTACTTTAGCGGCCTATCCTTTTGGGCAGTTTTTGGGATCTCCTGTTCTGGGCGCTTTATCCGATGAGCATGGGAGAAAATCGTTGATTGTAGGGAGTCTTGTTTTTTCCGGTCTGGCTAATATAGTTGCGGGATTTTCCGTTTCGTCTTCTTTTTTAACTCTGTTAATAGTCTCCCGTTTCATAGCAGGATTTATGGAAGGCAATATTGCCATAGCCAGAGCCATGTGTGCTGATTTTACAGAGCTTCCTAAACAAAAGACGTTAGGTAGGCTTAACGCGGCTTCTGCCATGGCTTATTTAATTGGTCCTCTTATAGGGGCTATTATGACAGACAAAAATCTTTTGGAAAGTTTGACTATTTCTACTCCTTTTTATGCGGTTTCTGTTTTGTTTTTTGTTTTGAGTTTTCTTGCCTTTTGGATGCTCAAAAAGGGGGATCCCAAAAAATTTTCAGAAAAGAAAAGCATGTGGGAGCGTTTTTCTATCCTAACTAGAATGCGCAAGCTATTTCATAACAAAAAGCTACAAGCACTTATGATTGCCTCTACCTGTTTTACTTTAGGGGTAGATATTTTTTATGAGTTTGGACCCGTCTACCTGACTGCAAAATGGCTTTTGGAGCCTTCTCAACTTATTTTGTATAACGGAGTTCTTTGCTTGGGGCTTGTAATAGGAAATGGATGGTTTTCTGCTTTCATTTCTTCTAGGATAAAAAGTTTTTTTCCTATTTTGTATGCGATGGGAACATTTGCTGTTTCTTTATTACTTATTTTGTTTACGGAGACTCCTTTATATATGGGGCTCAGTTTTTTTCTGTGCGGCATCTCTATTGGTTTGGTGGTTACTCTTCTTATGGTTACTATTTCCAATACGGCTTCTAGTGAGGTTCAAGGAGAGGTTTTAGGGATCCAAGTCTCTCTTCGTGTTTTAGGGGATGGGTTTATTTGTCTTTTCGGGGGATTTTTACTTATCTTGTCTTCCAAAATAGTTTTAGGGATAGCAATCCTGTTTTCTTTAGGAGCCCTCATGTATTCTCGTAAAAAACTGCAATGAAGATCTTATGACAGAAAAAAAATTGCAAGATTTACCTTTTAGAAGAAAAAACAAAAAGAAGACAAAATCCGTGTGTTTGGGATCTTTTCAAAGCCATCATACAGGAAACTAAAACAGGAAAAAAACTCCTTGATGGGAATGGACTAAAAAAAGAAAGATTCTAGAAAAAAAGGGTTAGATATTCACAAAGCAAGATCATAAAAAGTTTTTTTGTTGCTTTTTTAGAAGGGAAACATGCTAGGATCTTCCCTTTTTTATCTATAAAAAACAGATAAGACTTTCAGAAGAAAAGGGATACAAAGATATGAAAAATAAGATTTTAGGAAGCGCTCTTTTAATTGCAGGAACACAGATTGGAGCAGGTATGCTGGCGCTGCCTATTAGTACAGGACCTATGGGGTTTTGGTATTCTTTTTTTCTGTTTCTTTTCTGCTTTGCTTTTATGCTTTGTTCTTTATTTCTTCTTTTAGAAGCCAATCTTTTATCGTCAAAAAGCGATGTCAATTTAATCACGATGGTAAGAGAAAGACTGGGTCCTAAGGGAGAGATGATAGCCTGGTTTTCTTTTTTACTACTGCTATATTCTGTAGCGGCTGCTTATCTATCTGCCGGAGGGTCTTTAATTCAAACTGTTTTGGAAGAGATTTTTGCCAAAAAGATGGACAGTAGCGTAGGAGTGTGGATTTTCTTAGGAGTATTTGGATTTTTGGTAGGTTTTGGCGTAAAAGGGGTAGACTGGGTAAATAGAGTGTGCGTAGTGGGTCTTTTTCTTGCCTTTTTAGGACTTATATTTTTTGTAAGTCCTATGGTTGATTTGCAGAATATGCAGGGAGGAAATATACGATATGTATGGAGAACGATCCCTATTGTGATTCTCTCTTTTACCTCCCATATTATCGTTCCTTCTTTAAGAACTTATTTAAAGGGGAATATTTCTCATTTAAAAAAAGCGCTAATTTTTGGAAGCATAATTCCTTTGGTTTTTTATCTTCTTTGGGAGTTCTTAATATTTGGTCTTTTGCCTTTAAAGGGGGCTTATGGCTTAGAAGCTCTAGCAGTAAAAGGGCATCCTGTTTCGGCTTTAACAGAGTCTTTATATCACTTTTTGCAAGTTCCTTGGGTTTCTGTTTTGGTGGGATTGTTTTCTTTTTTTGCTTTGGTAACATCCTTTTTTGGGGTCTCTTTGAGTTTGTTTGACTTTTTAGCGGATGGATTCAAGATAAAAAAAACGGCAGGGGGAAAAGCGCTTCTTCTTTTTGTCATGTTTGTGATCCCTATGGCTTTTACACTGTTTTATCCGGAAGGATTTTTGCTTTCTTTGGGGTATGCGGGAGTCTTTGTTGCCATTTTATACGGAGTTTTACCGCCTCTTATGGTTTGGCATGGAAGATATACGGAGAAAAAAAAGGAGAAGTTTCTTGTTTTTGGGGGAAAACCTCTTCTTGGCTTTATGGTAGTTGCTTCTTTGGGAATTATCTTTTTACAGATAGCTACCACTAGAGGGTGGTTTTAAGCGGCTTTTTTTGCCGTTTTTCTAGGACCTGTTGTCGGTTTGTTTTTAGGCCATAGTATCTTTCGGGCCCAGTAATTGGCGCTCCACTTATCTGTTTTGGTTAAGGTTCCTTTTTTGTCACGGATATTAGCACTTCTGGCTAAGTAGCTTTTTTTTGCTTCTGGGCTATAGTTGTGGCCATATCCTCTAGCTCCGAAGTGGATCAGTTTAGCTTTTCTTTTACCGTGGATGGTTTTTGTGGCTAGAACCATCATTTTTTTTGTTTTAGAAGTAGAGGGGATTGGATGGTTTAAACGCCACCTTCTTCCTCTGTATAGATATTGATTTCCCTCTTTTTTTAAACGAGAAACATCGATCCCTTGTTCTTTCATAGAACCCTCCCATCTTTTTTTTTCTTGTACAAAACCAAGAGGTTGTTAGACAAGAAAATTTTTAAGAAAAGAAGGAGCTTGATTTAGAGGAGTCTTGTTTATGAGGATAGTTCTTGACGGTCTCCGTCTTTTCTAAAGAGGCAAGTAGCACTTTTTGTTCTTTAGAAAGATGAAGGGGGGTTTGTACTAAAATGCGTACCAAAAGATCTCCTGTTCCATGTCCATGGACGTTGGGGACCCCTTTTCCTCGTATGCGGAATATTTTTCCTGTTTGTGATCCTTCCGGAATAACCATGGTGCAAGATCCTTTTAACGGAGAGGGGATCTCTTTTTTGGCTCCCAAAGCAGCCTCTGAAAAGGTAATAGGGAGCTCTAGATAAAGATCATCTCCTTCTCTTTGAAAAAACTCGTGCGGTTTTACTTCAATAAAAACGTATAAATCTCCGGCGGGAGCGCCCGGTTCTCCTGCATTTCCATAACCTCCCATTCTCAAGGTCATGCCACTATCGATCCCGGCAGGGATAGAAACAGAGATTTTCTTTTTTCCTTTTATTCTTCCCGCCCCATGACATTCTGAGCAGGGATCGACAATCATTTGACCGGATCCCTGGCAGTTGGGGCAAGTAGAAGACATGCTAAAAAAGCCTCTGCTTTGAAAAACTTGCCCTTTCCCGTGGCAGGTAGAACAGTTTCTGATGCCATTAGAAGAGCGTGTTCCTCTTCCTTTGCAAGGCTCACAGACGGAAAAGTGAGAAATATAGACTTCCTTATTTGCTCCTGATATGGCTTCTTCAAAAGAAATTGCTACAGAAATTTTTTTATCAGAACCTTTTCTCGGGCCTCTTTGTGCTTCTTGGAAGCCCCCTCCAAAGAAAGAGTCGAAAATAGAATCACCGCCACCTCCCCCCATAGAG
>CAYGOC010000014.1:0-51833 GCA_964351495.1 uncultured bacterium | reverse complement strand
CCCTGGATATTTTATTTCTTCCCAAAAAAGCCTTATGTAGTTTTCTTGTGAAAACTCTTTTGTTAGCTTGGAAAAAGCCTCCCAAAGCCCCGGGGCTTTTTCTTTCCAAATGGCTTCTACATCCAAAAAGGGAAACTTCGGATGTTTATAAAGAGAAAAGTTTTGCACCCTCTCTTTTTTTTCCTGCCAAAATGCTTCAGAAAACGAGGCACTCTTCTTAAGTAAAAAAGAAAGAATCCCCGTTTGCAAAAAAGTTTCTTCTACGAAATTGTCTTCAACAAAGTTAGGAGGATTTGAAAAGGGATGCGTTGCAAAAAGGTAGGAAAGAATTTTAATATCGCTCTCTTTTATTGAAACCCCATTTTTCCCTGTTATAAATTTCTCTTTTTCAAAAGACCTATCGAAAAAAGCAGAAGAGACCCCAAAAACAGAAAAAGAGAGGATCACCACAAAAGCAACCAACCCAAATAACACCTTTTGATATTTTCTTAAAAACGGCAACATTTTCTATCTCTCCTTTTAATAAGCCCTTGCAAAGATCGCTTTCTTTCCTTTTTTTTGGGTAAAAATACAAGGCCCTTCTTCCCCTTGCAAAGGAAAACAGCGAAGCGTTACTCCCAATTTTTCTTGAATGGTTTCTTCTAAGTTAGACTCTTCGTGGAAAAAACAGGAAACAAAAATCCCCTCTTTTTCTTTTTCGAAGGTTTTATAAAATGCTTCTTTTGAAGAAACAGCTACAATATTTTCTTTTTGAAACGAGGTCAGTTTCTGTAATATATATCTATCTAACTCTGAAAGAAGCTCCCCTATTTTTCCTTCCCATTCTTCTACAGAAAAAAAATGTCTTTTTGTGACATCTTCCCAACGTAGCAAAACAGAGACCTTGTTTTCTTCTTTCTCTTTTTTTCCTATCTCTACTCGAATAGGAACCCCTTTTTTCACCCAAGACCAGTTCTTTTCTCCTCCCCTCATATCCCTTTCATCTACCAAAACACGAACAGGTTCCCCTTCGTATGTACAAGAGGCCCATTTTCTTTCTAACTGCTTACAAAAAACCAGCATTTCTTCTTTGTCTTCCGGCTTATAAATAGGAAGGATTACTATCTGATAGGGAGCCACTTTCGCAGGTAAAACCAAACCATCATCATCTGCATGACTCATGATTAAAGCTCCTATCATTCGAGTCGTGGTCCCCCAAGAAGTGGTCCAGCCATGCTTTCTATTTCCTTCCTCATCTTGAAACAAAATATCACAAGATTTGGCAAAATTTTGTCCTAAAAAATGGGAAGTGCCCCCTTGCAAGGCTTTTTTGTCCTGCATCATCATTTCTAAGGTATAGGTCTTTTCAGCTCCGGGAAACGTTTCTCTTTTACTTTTTACCCCCAAAATAGGATCCAGTCTTAAAAATTCGGTAAAAAACTTTCCATAAACCTGAAACATCGTGAGAGCTTGCGCTAGAGCCTCTTCTTCTTTTGCATGAACGGTATGTCCTTCTTGCCATAGGATTTCACAGGTTCTTAAAAAAAGACGCGTTCTCATTTCCCAGCGGACAATGTTAGCCCATTGGTTTATTTTTAAAGGCAGATCCCTATAAGACTGAATCCATCTGGAAAACGCTTCTCCTATAATCATTTCAGATGTGGGCCTTACAATGTAGGGCTCTTCTAGTTTCCCATCCGGGACTAGATTTCCTTTTTCATCAGCTTTGAGTCTATGATGGGTAACTACAGCACATTCTTTGGCAAAACCTTCTACATGTTTGGCCTCTTTTTCTAAAAAGCTTAAAGGAATAAAAAGGGGGAAATAGGCGTTTTGCACTCCCTCTTGTTTAATCCTTTGATCTAGTTCCCTTTGTACTCTTTCCCAGATGGCATACCCATATGGTTTTAAGATCATGCACCCTCTTGCGGGAGAGTGCTCCGCTAAATCTGCAGCTTCAATTACCTCTAGATACCACTTAGAAAAGTCTTCAGATCTTTTACACGAGATGGCCGTTTTTCTCACTTTCATAGCGCTCTTCCTCTAAAAAGAGCCACTATAACGGAAATGCTTTTATCTCAAAAGGGATAGCTTTAGGCAATGGAGGGTTTTGAAGTTTATTCTTGAAAATGGGCAAAAATACCTTCTTCTATAATCTTTTTTATAGAAGTTTGCTCTTCTTTGGGGATATCTGTCTTAGAACTATCTTTAGTAAATAAACGATCTCTTTTGCTTTTGTCTTGTAAAACAGAACGTAAAACTTCTAAAGTTCCCCTCATTTGCCGAGGGTCATCTTGTTTACAAGACTCTATGTATTTTTTAGATTTTTCTAAAAATAGCGCTCTTTTTTCCCAAGGAAACTGTAAAATTAGCACTGTATATTCGTGCAAGAAAAAAGCTTCACTTTCAAAAAAACTTTCTTTCCTAGAATCTAAATCTTGTTTTTCTATAGCAGAAAACATCTCTTCTGCAAAAAAGCTCGTAAAAACCACACTTTCCGGGATCTTGTTTTCAGGAAAAAGACTTTCTATAAAGGGGGTTACTTTGGCTAAACTTTCGTAATCTAGCGTCACTTGTACTTCTGTAGAAAGGTTTTTTAAGGGCCATGTCCGCAAAGGATTTTTTGCAAAGATAAGATACCGTAGAGAAGGGAGATTAGAAAGGTCGGGAAGCTCTTGTAACCTTGTTTCAGAAAGATCCAAAAATTCTAATTTAGAAAACCCTTCCGATGAAAACAAGGTTTCTAGTTCCTCTTTTGAAAAATTCATACCGGAAAAGTCTAGCCGCTTTCCTTCAGAATCTACATATTCCTTTAAAATGCTCGTACAGACTTTTCCTTCCTCTACTCCTAAATGTGCCACCTTGTGAAAAATAAGCGTTTGGATTTTAATGAGGTTTTTTGGGATATCTGAAAGACTTGTCCTTTTATATTCAGCTAACGCTCTTTGTTTCGCTGCGTCTAGTTTAGCCAAATCTGCCTCCCATGTATCAAAAGTCTCTCCTGCTACTTTACAAAAATAGAGTCCTAAAAAACAAAATACACAAAAAGAGATCCCCCTCACTAAAGAAGCTGTAGCAAAAAGAGTTCCATACAAAAGGGAGGCCTCTATCATGAGGAAAGGGGCTGCATACAAAAAAGCTTCCCCCAAAACAATAATACGAAATCTCCAAGAAAGCTCCCGTAAAAGAGCCTTCTCTTGTAAAAAAAAGTTCTGAACACCTTTGCTAAAAAATGCCCCATTACACGCTGCAGCCAAACCAGGCGCAGACATAAGAGCGGGCTTTAATAGATACTCTTCCAACACTTTTGCAGAAGAAGAAAAAACAGATCCTAAATCCATATACCTCGCTTGAAATTTTGATAAGAAGGAGAAAATTTACTAAAAAAGCCGTAGCAAAAAGAGTCCCGTATACAAGGGAAGCCTCTACCGTAAAAAGAGGAGCTGCGTATAAAAGAGATTTTGTTATAAGAGCAGCTCGCCATCTCCAGGCTAGCTCCTTTATACCATGATTTTCTCCTAAGATAGCTTTTTCAAACTTTTCACTAGAAAATTTTCCCTTAACAGCGGCTGAAAATGCCACCAAAGAATACATGGCAGGACAAAATAGATATTCCTCACCTTTTTTCTCTAAAATAGAAACTATGCTTTCTAAACGCATACAACTTTCTCTTATTCTACAGAAGGGAAGGATTTGTATTCTTTCGAGACTTCATCTCAGACAAATAGTCTTGCCTAAACTCCATAGCTTTTTCAGAGCGCTCACCTTCTGTAAATTCTTCAAACAGCCTATTCTTAGATATCAAAACTTTCTCTGAAAATCTTATTCTTTCTTCTTTTGGGATATGAGAGAGAAAGAGTTCTGTATACAATTGGTTTACAGAAAACCCCTCTTCTAAAGAGAGTTTTTTTGTTCCAAAAACATCTGAAAGATGTTTACCAACCCGAGAGCAAAGAACAACGTTTTGAGGCACTCCTTCAGGGAAAATTGTTTCTAGATCAAGGACCTTCCTTTCATGGCTCTTAGGAGAAACTTCATAAGACAAAATTACGCTTACAGTAGAAGGGATACTAGAAGACCACTTTTGTAAAGGATTATACTGCAAGTTGAGCGTTCTCAAGGAGGGAAGACAGGTAACATCTGGCGGCTCTTGTAATTTTGCGTTGTAAATAGTGAGGTTTTGTAAAGCATCAAAACCTTCATGTAAGAGCTGTTCCAGCTTTTGTGGATTCATTTCTATTTCTGAAAGCGTATAAAAATCTAGGGTTCTTCCGTTGCTTTCACAATATGTATCTAGGATTTTCTGAGAAAAATAATCGAACTCTAGAGCTTCTAAGAAAGCAGCAATTTTAATTGCATTTTTTTGAGTTTGAATATGAAACCTCGCTTTCTGTAAAAAGGCAAAACCTAAAAAGGAGAAAGCTAAGAAAGAAACTACTCTTACTAAAGAGGCGGTAGCAAAAAGAGCCCCGCATACAAGAGGAGCCTCTAACATAAAAAGAGGAGCTGCGTATAAAAGAGATTTTGTTATAAGAGCTGGCCGCCATCTCCAGGGAAACTCCTTTATACCATGATTTTCTCCTAAGATAGCTTTTTCAAACTTCTCACTAGAAAATTCTCCGTTAACAGCGGCTGAAAATGCTACCAAAGAATAAACAGTAGATTGCAATAAATACTGGTCTAATCTGGAAAAAACTTCCTTGGGGCCCATAATAAATTCTTTTTATAATTTCAAAGAGCCATTTTACCTAAAAGAGAAGAAAAATAACATAGCAAAACCCCCATTTTTAAGTTATTTCCATAAGAGATTTTTTTAATGATTTTAAATCAAATATTACCTGTATGTTATAGTAAGAAGGACTTCGTACTGAAAGCTCTAATGCTTCCGAAGGCCTCTTTGGCAAGGATATAGTTTCTCTAGGGAGGGTTGCAAACCAAATTTTTGAATAAAAAACCTCAAATAAGTGTCTCTCTATTCTGGAAATAATTAAAAAAAATCCCTTCATCCCCTCCTCGTTATCCTCGGATATCATTCGATTCACAAAAATCACAAAGTTTCGAAAGACTTCTTCATGGAAAAACAGATGAAAAAATTGTTTTCTTGCCCCCTCTTGGATACGAAGCCTTCTTTTGAGCCCTACGAAAAACTCCTGCTGCGTTTTTCCTTCCGGAAACTGATTTTTAAAAAAACAGACATCATGCCAGGTTTGAAGAAGGAACCTCGAGCTTTCAAAATAGGTATTTTGAAGAGCTCTTTTACAGGATTGTATGAAAATTTCTTTAAAGTCCGCATTCTCTTTGCACAGCCTTAAAGCCTTCAAGACTATCATCCCGGCACCGGGCGCCTTTTCATAAGACCATTCATGAGAGGATAATAAGTGAGAAAAACAATGCGAAAAAGCTCCCCTTTCCTCTTCTTTTAAAGAGAGAAAAAGATCTAGGTACTCTATTTCCTTATCTGATGTAATTATATCTCCTAAACCCTCCTGCATAAAAACGATCATCTCTTGCGAAAAAGGCGTAATCGGATTAAAGCAAGGAATAGCCCTTCTTAAAGAATGCATCTTTTCCAAAGGAGGAGGGTCTTGTAAACAAGAAAAATTTATACTAAGTTCCTCTAAACAAAGAGCCCAAGAATAAAAGTCTGGAGGAAGTCTTTCTATGGGGTTTCCTTCCATTTTTAAAGAGAGTTTTTTCCCTCTTTGCGCTTGTAGATATGCCAGCTCTTTTACCTCTTCCGGAATCTCTGAAAAATGATTCCAAGAAAGCTCTAATACTTCCAGATCCTCAAAGCCTTTTCGAAAACACCCTTGAGGTAAAGAATGTGACCCTAAAAAACTCAAATCTAGTTCTCTTTTATCACTTATATAACTTTCAAAACGGATTAAAAAAAGGGTTCCCTTATCTTCTCCTTGTAAAGAATAGAGCATGTTCCCAAAAAAGGATAAAATAGCGAGTTGTTTTCTATGCTCTTCTAATCTTTGTAAATTAAACCCATGCGCCTCCTTCTCTTTTTGCAAAGCCTCTTCATAAAGCTTTATCTGACCTGCTAGATTTTGTTCCAATCCTTGAAAAGCAACAAGGGCTCTTTCTGCACAACTCTGCAATCCCCTTATTTTTTCTTCTAGATGACATGATTTTTGATACAACGAAGCCAGTAAAATCGAAAAAGAAAAAGCAGCAAGGGCTCTTATCAAAAAAGCCTTAGCAAAGAGGGTTCCATACAAAGAAAAAGTTATAGCTCCTAAAAGAGGGAAAGAAAAAAGAATACCCGATAACCCTAATAACACCCTTTTTTGGAAAAAACAGGGTTTTTCTACCTCCTTATCCACCTTAAGAAAAGCTTCAAAGAAACACTTTTTTGTTTTATCTGTAGAGTCCCATACAGCTCTTTCTACAAAATAAACTATTTGAGAAGTGACTTTTGCAACAAGCACCAAAACTACCCCCTCACATCAAAAAAATTTGCGGGCATTCTAGCAAAAAGCAATAAAAATAAAACTGATAACTTATAGCTTTTTTGAGAAAGTATTTATCAGGCTAGCCTTTACCCGATCTTGTATTTTCTCTTTTTCTTGCGTGTCTTCAAAAAAGTAGGAGTGATTCATAATGGAGGATATAACTTCCGAATCTTTTACCCATCTTTTTAGCTTTTCTTCCTCCGGCATAAAAAGGGATAAAGACCCCTGATGTAAAAAGCCAAAACGGGTTTTTCTTTGTGCAGCTCCCGCTAGTTTTTTACCCCTATATACCAAGTCATATTTAGTAGGTTTTGCCATGCAAAAAGAAGAAGAAAAGGGACTTTTCGCCTCAAAGTCTTCTTCAATCATTTCAGAACCCTCTAAAAGAGGAAAACAAGAAGAGAGCGCCTCAAATACCCCTTTGTGCACAAAAGCATAGTTTTGCAAAGTATTCTCCGAAAAAAAAGGAGAGCTTCTCGGTACTAAAAGGGAAAACGCTAAATCCCAAATATGAAAGATCACACCTCCCCCTGTAGGCCTTTTTGCCAGATCTATCCCCTCTTTTTTCATCTGTTCTGTATATAAAAGCCGGGAAGGATTGGTAAAGTAACCATAAGTGACAGATAAGCTTTCCCAATTATAAAAATGGAGAATAGATCTCGGATTTTCCTCCAAACTTTGTAATAGAAAAATATCCTTTTCCATATTTTTTTGAGCACTAGAGCTGTTAGCTTCAACTATTTCGAGCATACCGATAAAAAAAATGATTTCCTTTTTAAGCCAAAAGCTTTACTTACAAAAAATAAAGGGACCTATTTTAAAAAAAAAGGGGCGATTGAAAAAATAGTAAAAAACCCCTAAAATTACACTTAGAGGCTGCAAGTCAAGGAGAGCTTTTTCATGTTTGATAAGTTTACAAATAGAGCTAAACAGGTCATAAAACTCGCGAAAAAAGAAGCGCAAAGACTAAACCACAATTACTTAGGAACGGAACATGTGCTTTTAGGGCTTATGAAATTAGGCCAAGGTATCGCTGTGAATGTCCTAAGAAGCTTAAACCTTGATTACGACATCCTACGTAGTGAAGTAGAAAGAATCGTAGGATTTGGTCCTGAGATTCAGGTATATGGAGATCCTGCTTTAACGGGAAAGGTGAAAAAAGTTTTTGAATTTTCTAATGAAGAAGCAGCTAATTTAAACCACAACTACGTGGGAACGGAACATCTTCTTTTGGCTCTTTTAAGGCAGTCAGACGGAATTGCGGCTCAAGTATTAGAAAACTTAAATATCGATTTAAAAGAGATCCGAAAAGAAGTTTTAAAAGAGCTGGAAACTTTCAACTTACAGCTTCCCCCTATGGGAGTCAGCTCCTCGTCTAGCACCAATGGGAAACCGCAAGAAAAAATGGCTCCCCAAGTAGATAAGCTCCCTGCTTTAAGAGCTTACGGTCATGATCTTACCGAGATCTGTAGAGAAGGGAAAATGGACCCTGTAATTGGAAGAGAAAAAGAAATTGAAAGACTCATTCTGATTTTATGTAGAAGAAGGAAAAACAACCCCGTTTTAATAGGAGAAGCAGGAGTAGGAAAGACTGCTATTGTAGAAGGACTTGCGCAAGCTATCGTAAGTGGCAATGTGCCTGATAATTTACGCAAAAAAAAGCTTATATCACTAGATCTTACCTTAATGATTGCAGGAACCAAGTATCGGGGCCAGTTTGAAGAAAGAATTAAAGCGGTCATGGATGAGGTAAAAAAACATGGTAATATTTTACTTTTCATAGATGAGCTACACACTATCGTAGGAGCGGGAGCTGCAGAAGGAGCGATTGATGCTTCCAATATTTTGAAGCCTGCCCTATCCAGAGGAGAAATCCAATGTATAGGAGCCACTACTATAGATGAATATAGAAAACACATTGAAAAAGATGCTGCTTTAGAAAGAAGATTTCAAAAGATTTCCGTGTTTCCTCCTTCTATCAAAGAGAGCATTTCTATCTTATCAGGCCTTAAACCAAAATATGAAGAGCACCATAAATGTATTTATACGGAAGGCTCTATTGAAGAAGCTGTCCGCCTTTCTGAAAGGTATATCCCGGGTAGGTTTTTACCTGACTCTGCCATTGACTTAATGGATGAAGCGGGAGCACAAGCTAGAATCAACACTATGCACCAGCCGGAAGAGCTTTCTCTTTTGGAAAAAGAGGTAGAGACTACTAGAGCGGCAAAAGAAGAGTCTATCGGAAAACAAGAGTTTGAAAAAGCAGCTAAACTTCGCGACACGGAGAAAAAACTCCGAGAAAAACTCTCTTTAGAAAGAAATAAGTGGGAAACGGCAAAAGAAGAACAAAAAGCAATTGTTGATGAGGAAGAAATCGCAGGTATTGTAGCAAAACAAACAGGCATTCCTGTTACACGACTCACAGAAGGAGAGACAGAAAAAGTCTTGAAAATGGAAGAGGTTTTAAAAGAGCATATCATAGGGCAAGACAATGCTCTTTCTACTGTGTGTAAAGCTATTAGAAGAAGTAGAGCAGACATAAAAGATCCTAACCGTCCTATCGGGGCCTTTTTATTTTTAGGACCTACAGGTGTTGGAAAAACCCTTTTAGCAAGACAGCTTGCAGCACATATGTTTGGAGGAGAGGATGCTCTAATCCAAGTAGACATGTCTGAGTACATGGAAAAATTTGCTATCAGCCGTATGACAGGATCCCCTCCCGGATACGTAGGGTATGAAGAAGGAGGACAGCTTACAGAACAGGTAAGAAGACGTCCTTATTCTGTTGTGTTATTTGATGAAATTGAAAAAGCGCATCCTGATGTGATGAACCTACTTCTACAAATTCTAGAAGAAGGGAAACTCACCGATTCTCTAGGAAGAAAAATCGATTTTAGAAATACTATTATTATCATGACTTCTAACTTAGGAGCCGATCTTATCCGAAAATCCACAGAAGTGGGCTTTGGGGCCAAAGAGGCTACTGCAGACTACGCTACCATGCAAGAGACTATCAGAAAGTCGGTTCGCAAGCACTTTAAGCCTGAGTTTTTAAACCGTATAGATGGACTTGTTATATTCCGCACGTTGGATAAGGAAGCTCTTTCTAAAGTTGTGGAGCTTGAGTTTAATAAGCTGAAGAAGAGACTTCTTCGCAAAAACATTGTTCTTTCTCTTTCTGATGAGGTTAAAAATCTTCTCATTGAAAAAGGATATGAGCCAGAAATGGGCGCCCGTCCTTTAAGAAGAGTAGTAGAGCAGTTTTTAGAAGATCCTTTAGCAGAAAAACTCTTAAAAGATCCAAGACAAAACCGAAAGTTTTTGATTACCAAAAAAGGAGAAGAGATCGAGTTTGTAGACCAAGATCTCTCAGAAAAAGAGAAAAACTCTGGTGAGATGGCTAACGCTTAGCGTTTAGCCATCCTTACTAATTTCGCTCTCCCAAGCTTTTACCTTTTCTAAAAGCTCTTCTTTTCCTGGTTTTTCTAGTAAAAGGTGACGATTACTTTCTCTGTTTACCCAATGAGCCAGCTTTGCTAAAAGGTGAAGATGTCTTTTATCTTCGCAAGCAAAAAGAAAAAACAGGGTATGCACCGGCTTTCCATCTAAAGCACCGTATTCTACGGGTCTTTTTGGATAGACAATAGAGATTACATCAAAAGCCTCTTCTAATAAAAAGTCCCTTGTATGAGGAACGGCAATACCGTGGTTTAGCCCTGTAGGCATTAAACGCTCTCTATCTAATAAGAGGTGTAAAAGGACTTGGGCATCCAAGTTCAGGTTTTCTGCTATTTTTTCCATAGCGTTACAAATTACCTCTTCTTTGGTTTTCCCTTCTAAATCATGTAAAACAATCCCTTTATGAATAGCCCTATATAAAGAGAAGCGATGCGCTCCTACTTGTCCTACCGCTTTATGTACTTTTTCTCCTGTAAGAGAGACCTTTTCTGAAAGATCTTTTTGAGAGGGACCTGTTCTACAGCTCATTACCCAATCTTCTATTTCGCCTCGGTTAAATCGGTATTGGTGGTTAATACGATAAGCAGGAATTTTTCTTTTTTCTAGCCATCTTCGAATGGTAGCTACTGATACCCCCAAAAGATCTGCTACATCTTTTATCTTTAAATCCATATACAAAACTCCTCTTTCGTTATCAAAAAAGTACCTGATAGAAGCCAAAAAAACCAAGAAAATTCTCAAGAGACTCTTTTCTTGCTCTAATATGGACTGCTACTTTATCTTCCCTTATTCAAAAAAAAGCTTATAAGATAAGAATTAAAAAAAGGAGAAAGCCATGAACATAACTAATTTTACAAGTCCTTTTTCCACAGCCTACGTGGAACATCAAGAAGAGATCATCGGCTGCTTAACCCTTACGGTTATTTGCTGCTGCTCCGGTATCTTAATAAAAAAAATATTCCAGGTATTTCGAAGGGCTGCAGAAGAGAGTGAAGGACAAGATAGGACATGGCCTCTTCGGCAAGTAACAGTAAAACCTACGGATAAGACTCCTCTTTTACCTCCTTCTTCCAGAACACAATCCCAACAAAAAAAAGCTTGAAAAATCCCCATAATTCTTTATGGTGAAAAATATGGGTCCACAAAAAAAAGAACTCGTTGTTATTACAGGAGCCTCTTCCGGTATTGGAGAAGCTCTAGCTTATGCTTTTGCAAAAGAGGGGCACCCTCTAGTTTTACTTTCCCGTAATATCAAACCCCTACAAAAGCTCTCTTCTCATCCGGTTCATTATGCTTCTTGTGATGTGGTAGATTATAATAAATTTTTAGAAGAGATAAAAAAAGGAGAAAAACAATTTGGCCCTACCGGCTGTATTGTAAATAACGCTGGGATTGCCAATTTTGGAGACTTTGATAAAATCCCTATAGAAAAAGTTCATTATGAGCTAGATGTTCTTGTAAAAGGAGTAATCAATGGAATCAAATGCGTGCTCCCCCAAATGGTGGCAAGTAAAAAAGGAACCATCATAAATATAAGCTCTATTGGAGATCGAACCGATTTTCCTCAGGCTGCAACGTACCATGCCGCAAAACATGCGGTAAAATCTTTAGGAGCTTCCTTAAATAAAGGTCTAGCTCAAAGTAAGGTAAGGGTAATTAACATCGCACCCGGGATTATAAAGACAAATATTCACAAAGGCATTGGGATAAGTTTCGAAGAGTATTCTACTATGATGAATCATCCTACCTTCATACAGCCGGAAAAACTGGCAGAAATCATCCTTTTTTGCTGGAAGATGCCTCAAGAGATCTGCATCCGGGACCTAGTCGTTATGCCTACTGATTGTGACTTTTAACGTACGTCTGAACTTTGACTTGAAGAAGAAGTTTTACTAGTTTCCGTATTTGTGCTTTCCGGTCTTTGCGATCTAGTCTCTGATATAGCTGCCTTCTGTTTTTTTTCTTTTCTAGCCAGCATCGCTTTTTCTACTCGGTAGATAGCCTTTTGCGCTCCATGTGCAAGTAAAAGCACGCCCCCTGAAAGAATCACCGCAGCAGCTCCTGCTGTATATTTAGCGGCTTTCACTTTAGATTTTCCTTTTCCACCCGCCTCTTTAAGAACACGAAAGTTGGTTATTTCTAGCTCTCCTTTCTCATTTGGCGTGCATATTTCTTCTTCAAAAGAAAGTAGGCGCACATTCATTTTAAATCCCGCAGCTTTAGAAATTCTCTCCAAATAGGTATTTTTAGCCCCCACTTCTTCGATAGTTTTTCTAAATGTTTTTTCAATACAAGCGTGTCGCTTCGACCTCTCTATCTCTTCCTTGCTTAACTCCACGGGATCTACAGGAATCTGAGGAATAAGTCCCGGTATAAAACTACTCATAGCAAACCTTGTTAATTTATTATTAATATTATTTAAAATCAGATTAAAGCTTTTAATATTATACCACTTTCGAAACAAAAAGTAAATTAAAATTTTTAAAAAACTAAATAATTAATTTGAACAAACAAGGACGTAAAACATATCCATTTTATTATGAGATACTTAAAGATGAATTTTTATTAAACAGAACTGTCTTGTAAAAGAGAGAGAACCTGGGAGGGGCTTTTAGCCTGTAAAATTTTTTCTTTAACCCCCTCTTGTTTTAGAGCATAAGTTAAAGAAGAGAGTATTTGAATATACTCGGTTTGACGGTTGTCAGGGCCTGCTATCATAAAAACAAGCTGAACGGGCTTATCATCTAAAGCATTCCATTCTACACCCTCTTTCTGAATTCCTACGGCTATGAAAAATTCAGGAACTTCTTTTAGTTTTGCATGAGGGATGGCCACTCCCATACCGATACCGGTAGATACAATTTTTTCTCTTTCCAAGATAGCCTTATAAAAAGGTTCTTTATTTTTTAGCTTTTTTTTCTCATGCAAATGACTTACTAACTTGTATAAGAGATCATCTCTTTTCTTCTCTTCAACAAAAAAAATAAGGTCTTCATCCAGGTAATCAGAAACTTTCACAACATCCTTTTTTTTCGAACGACTCCATATCTTTAAAAGAGCCCCTACCGCTTTTACAATAGGCGGGCTAGTTTGTTCCTGTGTGACCAAACCCACCTTCTCCTCTTTTCGTTTCACAAAGCTCTTTCTTCAAAACAAATTTTGCCTGCACCACAGGAGCCAAAACAGCTTGCGCTATCCTCATTTTGGGAGAGATCGTAAAAGGCTTTTCTCCCAAGTTAATTAAAAGAACTTTAATCTCCCCTCTATAATCAGAGTCAATAGTAGCAGGAGTATTTACTAAGGTAACTCCCTCTTTAAAAGCCAGTCCACTTCTAGGGCGAAGCTGAAGCTCAAATCCTTTTGGAATCTCCATCTTGATTCCGGTAGGAATAAGCGCTCTTTTACCCGGTAGAAGTATAACTTCTTCCTCAATAAAAGCTCTAACATCTGCCCCCGCTGCTTCTTCTGAAGCATAAGTAGGAATACACCCTTCTTCCGCTATTAAAAATACTTCTTGCTGATTCATAAAACCTTACCTAACTTAAGTGGAAGAATACTCAGAAGAGGCATAATCTAACAACTGTTTTAGCCTTTTCTTCGAGTTTTCTAAAAGATCTTTTTTCTCTTGAGAAAGATAGGAAAGAAAAAAAGCAATCTTTTGCTTAAGCTCCCCTCTTTTTACAATACAGTCAATCATCCCTTTTTCTAAAAGAAACTCTGACTTTTGTGCCTTAGGAGGAAGCTTTTGTTTTAGCGTTTGTTCTACTACTCTAGGACCTGCAAAACCAATTAAAGCATCTGGCTCTGCAATAATAATATCTCCCAAAGAAGCAAAAGAAGCGGTTACCCCCCCCGTCGTAGGGTTGGTTAACACAGAAATAAAGGGAAGTTTTTTTTCATGCAGTTTTCTAAGAGCTGCACTCGTTTTTGCCATTTGCATTAAAGATAAAATAGATTCTTGCATTCTAGCTCCTCCCGAAGCAGAAACCACCACTAAAGGAAGTTTCTTCTCTAACGCAAACTCAATGAGGCGGGTTAACTTCTCTCCTACAACAGACCCCATAGAGCCCCCCATAAAAGAAAAGTCTAGAACTCCCAAGGCAGTGTCTCTACCCTGTATCTTACAAATCCCGGTACTGATAGCATCTTTTCTTTGGGTTTTCTCTTGAGCTTTCTGCAGCCTCTTTTCATAAGACTCGGTATCCATAAAAGATAAAGGGTCTTTTGGCTCTATATCTGTAAAGAGCTCTGTAAAAGAGCCCTCATCCGCCAAAAGAGCTATTCTCTTAAGAAGAGGAAACCTATAGTGATAATCACACTTAGGACAAAGATAGAGATTCGCCTCTAACTCATTTGCATGTATCAATTCATCACAACGAGAGCACTTGAGCCAACCACTAAAACCATCTTTTTTGGTGCTCTGTACTTTGATCTTTGGTTTGTTCTTAGAAAAAAGTCCCATAAAACCACATTAAAAATACAAAGATACATTTTACTAAATTATACCATTTTAAATGAACAGCTCTCTTTTTATTATAAGCTCAGCTAAAAAACAACTTTTATCTCCTTTAAAACTAAGCGGTTAGTTATTCAAAAAAGAACTTTTCGATCTTGGTAAAAAAAATTTTACAAGGTTTTTTGTAAAGATTATTTTTTAATTTTCCACCTTTTCTAAGAAAGGGTGAATTATCTCTAGATCCCTAATCACTTTCCTTTAAGCTAGCCCCTTTACTCTATTTCTCTTACAAAGCCCCTCCCTTCAAGCCTACGAAACAAAACGGCCACAACAGCTACAGACAGTCCAACAGGTCCTATCATGACTCTGGCAGCAGGCTCTAAATACACTACCATTCTGCAAGAAAAACAGAATATATCCTGTTTCAAAAAAGAGGGAAGCTCTTCTGCAAAACAGGAAGAAACTCTAGAAATAAGAGCAGGAAAAGAGAAAAAAGCAAGTATACTAAAACCAGTCACTACACATAGAGAATCGCAAGAAATTCTCACCTTCTATCCTCTTGCTTTTTCAAATTTCTCTTCTACCATATTCCAGTTGATAATCTGCCATATAGCTTTGAGATACTCCGGTCTTGCATTTTTATACTGCAGATAATAAGCATGCTCCCATACATCGATTCCCATAAGAGGAATGAGCCCTTGAAGACTTAAAGGATCTTGATTCAAAGTAGTAGCAATCTCTAGCCTAAAGGCACCTTTATTCCAACCAAGCCATCCCCAACCAGAGCCTTGAATTGCTCCTGTCTTTTGAGAAAATCCTTCTTGAAAAGAAGAAAAGCTCGAAAAATCTTTTTCAAGCTGTTTTAAAAGAGATCCTTCCGGAGAGGGTTTTGCCTTATTTTTAGGGCATAATATCTGCCAAAAAAGAGAGTGATTGAAATGTCCACCTCCATTGAATTTCAAAGCAGGCTGCAAAGCTATCATGGAAGAAAGATCTCCCTCTTTTTCTGCTTTTTGATACTTTTCTAAAGCAGCATTATAGTTATTCACATAAGCTTGGTGGTGTTTTTTATGATGCAGCTCCATAATCTCTTTAGAAATCACCGGCTCCAAGTCTTGATAATCATATAAAAGCTTCGGCAGCGTTTGCTCTTTCATAACACTTTCTCCCTATGGTTTTTCCCAAGCAGTGTACTTATAGGAAAACTTTTCCAGCAAGGATAGATCTTTTTTACCGTCTTTTTTGTAGGCTCCCCTTGAAAAAAACAAGGTATAGAAACAGGAGCCTGTTTGTTTAGAGCAAAGAAAGCATGCACAGTAGAAGAGCTGGTAAAAATGACCCCTTCTATCTCCTTCCAAGGAATCTCTTCAGAAAAGCTTTTATACTTTAGCGTATACAGAGAAGGCGCCTCATATAGAATTTTCTCTTTTTCAAAAAATAACAAAAGGTCTTCTCTTGCTAAAAAAGAACGGGGCCACAAAACAAAAGCTCCCCTTTTTCCCGGAAAAAGAGATTGAATCCCCTCTTGGGTATACACATTAGGCACTTTGGCTAAGATATTTCTCATTTGTAGTTGTTTTTGCGTAGAAGGTCCCACCGCAATCCACTCTTTTTCTTGTAGGCCCTTTAAAGAGATGTTTTCTTGTGCGCAGTAAGAAAAAAAAAGGGAAACGGCAGTTTGGCTCGTAAAAAGAAGATGCGTATACCTATCTCTTCTTTCTTCTCGCAAAAAAGAAGGGTCTACCTGTAAAGGAACTACCTCAATTAAAGGAGCATGAAAAACTTTTCCTTGTAAAAAGGGAGGAACCCGTAATCCTAAATATAAAAACATATTCAATCTAAAAAAGAAAAAAGCTCTATCAGATCCTTCCTTTCTTTATGAACAATAACAGCTAGCTTTCCTTGTAGGCTTTCTGTCTCTCCTTCTAAAAAAAGACGGGGTAAAAAAGTAAGTTTTAAGCGAATCAAAGCAGCTTCTGCCACTACCACCCCCTCTACCTCCTTTTTTTGTAAAACCTCTAGTCTTTCTTCAATGGTACCCCTAAGATCTACAAAGAGAAGGTCCTTTCTTTTTTGCAAAACTTGGCTTTCCCTTCTTTCACTTGAGGTAGCTATATACGATTGATAGGGGATCTCTTCCCAAGAATAAATCTTTTTGGTAACTAAAGCATCCCTAGAATCTATTCCCAAAGAAAGATAAGCCCTAACTAAGTCTTTTGGCAGAGGCTCCGGTAAATCTTTAGCAGAATGAAGGGCTGCATCACACTGTTTTTCTTGTACTAAGATATCAAGCTCTTCTGTGAAAAAGTTGGTCTTATACAAGTCTTTTAAAGAAGTTTTTTTATCTTTATCCCCTTTTGTTTTTATAAAAAGGGGTTCTAAAACAAGACGGGGATATGTCTTATTTAAGATTTGGCAAAACTCTACAAACTGCGCCTTGCTTAAATTTGAATCCCGAGCTGCTATTTTGAGTTTACAAAAGCTTGGCGGCATCCTCTACCCACTGCACCGGTATTATTTGAATGCTTTTTGCAAATCCTTTTACCTCTTCTTTGTTTTTCTTAGGTAAAACAACCCTTTCAAATCCCATGTGAATAGCCTCTTTGACTCTAGCTTCTACTTGAGATACTCTTCTAATTTCTCCGGAAAGCCCGAGTTCCCCTAAAACTAAGGTTTTTCCTGTTAGTTCTCGGTTGGAAAAAGAAGAAACCAGCGCTAAAAAAATAGCAAGATCAATAGAGGGCTCGATGATTTTCATACCTCCTGCCAAAGAGACAAATACATCACACATATGCATCTTGTACCGAATTTTTTTCTCAATTACCGCCAAGATAAGCGCTAAACGGTTTGGATCAATCCCTGCACCTCTTCTGGAAGGAGCAGGATAAGAAGTGGGAGTAACTAGCGCTTGTATTTCTAGCAAAAAGGGCTTTCCTCCTTCTACAGAAGAAGAGATAACAGAGCCAATCTTTTTTTCTTCTCTTTCTTCTAAAAATAGGTTTGAGATTTGATCTAGCTCTACAAGCCCTTTTTCTTTCATCTGAAAAATAACCACTTCTGAAGTAGAGCCAAAACGGTTTTTCACGGAACGTAAAAGGCGAAATCCAAAGTTTCGATCCCCTTCAAAATCAAGCACTGTATCTACCATGTGCTCTAAAACCCTGGGACCTGCTATTTCTCCCGATTTAGTAACGTGTCCCACTAAAAAAATGGCGATATTGTAGCTTTTTGCCATCATCATAAATTCTAAGGTGATCTCTCTTACCTGGGAAACAGACCCCGGTGTAGAAGGGATCTCTTTTTTGTACATAATTTGAACAGAGTCGATGATCACCACATCCGGTTTTAGCTTTTCTATCTGAGTCTGGACAGAAGAAAACAGCGTTTCTGAAAAAAGAAAAATAGCCTCGTGAGAAACGTCTAACCTTTTAGCTCTTAAAGCGGTTTGTTCACAAGACTCCTCCCCTGAAATGTACAAAACGGTTTTTTCTTTTTTGGCAAAAGACTCTGCCAACTGCAGCATTAAAGTAGATTTTCCAATACCCGGGGCCCCCGCTATTAGTGTTAAAGAGCCCCTTGTTGTTCCCCCACCCATAACTCTATCAAATCCGGAAAAAGCGGAACTAAGTCTCCCTTTTTCTTCCCAGTTCACTTCGGAAAGCCTTATAGGTTTTTGGAGTTTTTTCTCTTGAGAAAATCTCCCTTCTTCTACTAAATCCTTCTCTTCTGAAAAGCTATTCCATGATCCGCAAACAGTGCAGCAACCTGCCCATTTTGCCTGGGTATGGCCACACTCTTTACAGCTCCAAAGTGTTTTTACCTTGCTCAAGCTTTTCTCCTTTCTAGATTTTCCAAAGCCTTTTTAGCTGCCTCTTGCTCCGCTTCTTTTTTAGAAGAGCCCTTTCCTTTTCCCCAGATTTTCCCTGCAAAAAAAATGGTTACCAAAAATACCTTCTCATGTTCCGGCCCTTCTTCCGATTCTACCTGATATAAGGGATGTTCTTGAAAGTTTTTTTGCGTGTATTCCTGGATTTCGGCTTTGTAGTTTCTTAAAGGATCTTCCACTATAGACTCAATAGCCTCTTCAAAGCGTGCTAAAAAGAGATCTTTTGTTTTTTTCCACCCTGCATCTAAATAGATAGCTCCTAAAATAGCCTCAAACACATCAGAAAAAATAGAAGCCTTCCCTCTAAAGGCTTCCTTTTTTTCTCCTTTCCCTAAAAAGACATATTCTTTGAGTCCCCATTTTTCAAAATACACAAAGCATGCTCTCGCATCGACTAACCTCGTATAAAGAGTAGACAGCTCCCCTTCCCCTTTCTCCGCAAATTTATTGTAAAGGTAATCCCTCATAATAAGGCCTAAAACAGCATCTCCTAAAAACTCGAGTCTTTCATAGTTTGCAGAAAGCCAATCCTTATTTTCATGAAAAAAAGAACGGTGAATTAGGGAAGAAAACAAAAGCTCTTTATCGGAAAAAGAGTATCCTAGCTTTTTTTCTATCTCTTTTCTTTTTTGTAAAAAAACCTCTTGCACATCATTTTTCTTTTCTTTTTTAAAAAAAACCATACTGAATTTGTCCTAAAAACCCACTTGCCCGATTTGTCTTAAAGAAGGTAGACTGGTCTTTCTATGATAAAGGCGAATCCACACTTTCAAAAACTTTCTAAAAATTATCTTTTCTCCAGAGTAGGAAAAGAGGTACAAAAGCTCAAACAAAAAGATCCCTCTCTGTCTTTTTGCAACTTAGGAATTGGTGATGTGACTCTTCCTTTAGCTCCTTGCGTAATTCAAGAGCTTTTCTCTTCTATAAAACTTTTAGAAAAAGAACCTATAGGATATGGCCCCTCTGAAGGATATTCTTTTTTACGCAAAGAGATCGCAAAAAAAGAGTATCAAGATCTTTTTTCAGAAGAAGAAATTTTCATTGGTAATGGAACAAAATGTCAACTAGCGCAGCTAAGCTCCCTATTTTCCCCTGAAACCCGAGTAGCCCTGTCGGACCCTTCTTATCCCGTTTATATCGACAACAGCGTCTTGGCAGGAAGATCAGGCTCCTTAGAAGAAGGTCTTTACTCTTCTTTAACGTATCTTCCTCTGCAAGAAAAAAAAGGGTTCATCCCAAGTGTCCCTTCTCATCCCGTAGATTTAATCTATTTATGCTCTCCAAATAACCCAACAGGCGTATCTCTTTCTAAAAAAGAGATCCTCCCTTTTGTAAAATATGCAAAAGAGCATAACGCGATTATTCTTTGGGATGGAGCCTATGCTGATTTTATCACCAGTGAAAACCCTAAATCTATTTATGAGGTAGAAGGAGCTAAAGAAGTTTGCATAGAGCTTAGAAGCTTTTCTAAAAAGGCCGGTTTTACCGATCTTCGCGTTTCTTATTGTGTAGTACCTAAAGAACTCATGGTAGAACAACAGCCTCTTCTTCCCCTTTTTAAAAGGCTGGTGGATACCCAATTTGGGGGGATTCCTTATATCTTACAAAAAGCGGCTCTTTCTCTTTACTCTGAAGAGGGCCTTTTTCAAGTGAAAACACAGATTCAAGAATATCAAAAAAGGACCCATTTCCTAAGAGAAAAGCTTCTTTCTTTGGGATTTTCAGTTGCAGGGGGTATCGACGCTCCTTATCTTTGGGTAAAAACTCTACAGGCTCAAACTTCTTGGGAGTTTTTTCATTCTCTTTTAGAAAAAGGAAATATTATCTCTATTCCAGGAAGCGGATTTGGAAAAGAGGGAGAAGGATTTGTTCGATTTTCTTCCTTTGCCCCTTTTGCTGTTTTAGAAAAAGCAGTTTACAACTTAGAAAAGATGGATTTATGCGCCGCGTTGTAACCTCAAAACAGATCTCGTTTTTCCAAGAAAATGGCTATATTGAATTTGAAAAGGTCTTGTCTACAGAAGAGAGTAAAATAACTAGAGCTTCTATTAAGCGATTTTTTTCCAAAGATCTACATCCGGAGAAATTTATTACCTCCCCTATTTCTTTTTTTATAGAAAAGGGAAGGGATTTATTTTTACAAGACAGCTACCTAAAAAAAATTACTTTAAGAAGATCTTTAGCAGAAATCGCAGCTACTTTATCTCAAAACAAAGCGCTCCGCTTTGGTTTTGAACAAGTCTTTTATACAAACGGGCAAGTATACCCTCCCTTTAAAGATCCTTTTTATCCGAATGAACTTTTTTCAATTCAAAAACTGGAAGTACTTTTGTGTATTCGTCTCTCTTTTTCCAAGCAAGATACTAAAGAAGAAGGGATTCTACCCAAAGAACAGGGAAACGGAGTCTTTTTATCTCCTGAATTTCCCTTGGATCTCGCCCCTCTTTTTGCTACTTCTTCTCAATATTTTCTACTCATTGGATATGCCGGTAAAGAGGCTCGGTTTGCTGAAAAAGAAAAAGATCCCTTATCTTCCCATTTAAAAAAACTGGGATATGCTGCAGGAGATCTGCTAAAAGAACCCTCCCATCCTATTGTCTTTCAAAAAAAACATAACTGGTTTTAACAAAGAACGATTTCTAGTTTTTCTATAATTAAAAGAGTGAGGTCTTTCCCATTTATAAAAAGGGCATCTTCTCCCAAAAAAGAATATAAGACACAAAGCTCTTCTTTTTCTAAGACTCTCTCTTCATAAAACTGGCTTTTAGCAATTTCTATCAAAGAAACAAGATCTTTTTTTAACTGCCTACAAGCCTTTTTCCCTTGCAGCCCTTTTTGTTTTACTACGTTCTGCAGCTCCTCTTTACAGGAAAAAAGAAGCTCTTTAGCCTCTTTTTCTTGTTTTTCCCCTTCCTGTAGAGCTTGATAGAAATTAGGAAAAGGACTCTTTTCCTCCATCTCTTCTACTATAGGAAAATGCCAAGCGAAATGGATCTCATAGAAAAGCGCCCAAGTAGAATCTCCTACCTTAGAAAGATTCAAAAGTTGATTATATACATAAAATATTTTTTTATATACTTCGCTAAAGGATAGATCGTATTTATCTTTTTCTAGCTTTTGTAAAATCTCAAAAATTCTTTTACCCTCTTCTTCTTCCTGTAAAAGCTTCTCTTTTCTTTCAAAAATATCCTCTAAAAGGCCCTCTCCCCAAGCTTTAAGTTCCTCAAAGCAAGCTTCTTCTTTAGGCATATTTTGAATGACCCCTTTCAGCTCTTTTTCTATTTTTTTTATTTCTATCAATTCTTTTTTAAAATGAATCATCTTTTGATATATGCAAGATAACTTTTTATGGTACCTGGCTATTCTTTTAAACGATTTCAATCAAAACCTCTTTTTATTATTACAAAACAACCCACTAGTTATTTTACTATAAATCGAGTTTTAAATCAATTTTTAAAAAAAGTATTATTAATATAAAAAAATTAAATAGAAATAAAAAAAGGTTTTTTATAAAATATAGACTGTTTTATTAAAACAAAGGATAATCATGCACGAACTAGTCCCTTTTAACTTTAGAAACATAGCCACTATTTTATTTAATACGACTAATAGCCTTATTTCTGATACAGGCTCTTGTCTTAAAAATAGAGTGACAGAGCTGTTTTCTACCTTTTTACAGTTATTCAGCTCTTCTCAAGAAAAGGTAAAAAAAGAAGCATCTCCTCAAAACCACACTCCATGTAAGTTTTCAACCACTATTCCTGATGAAAAAGAGTTACCTACTATTGTAGATGATTTTTTAAAAGGTCCTGCTTCACCTAAAACTTCAAGACCTTCAATCACAGATTCTGAGCTACACAATCTTCTCGATGAAGCTCTAGATGAGCTTAATAAAAAACCACTACCCCAAAGTAAACATATCCCTAACTCTGCAAGGGGGGATTCCGTTAATGGCAAAATTATTAGATTCAGTGATTTATCAAAGGGCCTGCCAAGATAAACAAAGAAACCTACGATCCGAAAATTGCTTTCCCGGAAAAAAGAAGACGCCTGTTTACAAAAAAAGAGCTCCTACGAGGACCTCTTTTAATCAATAAGAACTAATTTTTCTAGCATAGGCTATACAGTCATTCACAGAGACTCCCTCTAAATAGTTCCCTGCAAGAACTATTTTAGGGAATCTCTCTTTTAGCCTGCTTGTAATTGCCTCTATCTTCTTTTTGTGCCCGGGATAAAACTGAGGAAGCGCTTTTGTCGCTTTTGTTACAGAGATAAACTTAGGAAGCTCTTCTATTTTTAGGTATTTGTAAACAGCTTCTTTAGCGAGCTCTATGATCTCCTCTTCTGTTTTTTCCGCTATTTCAGGATGGTGCATCCCTCCTAACATAACTCCCAAAGCAGTCAAATTAGAAGCCTTCATCTTATCGGGAAAAATGGAAGATTCAAAAAGAGTTCCCATATGTATATCTTTTTTAAAAGAAGGCACTAAATACCCAAAAAATCTCTCCGGGAAAAATTCTCTATCATAGCCTAAGTTTACCGAAGCTACAGATGCACACTCTATTTGAGATAAAAGCGTATAAACCAAATCATCTAGCGAAACAAAAAGCTTTTGGGTCTCCTCTTTGGGTAGCGCTATATAAACCTTATCCGCCTCAAAATTCAGTCCGGGGGTAATAACCCGGCTTGTTTTTTTACCAGGCTCTATTTTGATAACCTCTGTGTTTAGGTGAAAAGAGACCTTATTACACGCTTTTTTAAGTGCTTCTATGAAAGAAAAATTCCCTTTTTTAAAGCTAATGAGACCTGTGTAAGAAAGTTGCCTGGAAATTTGCTGCTCTTTTTGAAAAGCTCTTAAAGAAGATAAAACAGATTTTTTCTGCCGAATTGCTTCATGTAAAGAAGGAAAACACTCCCCCATAGAAAGCCTTTTGACATCTCCTGCATAAATACCCAAAGTAAAGGGATCAAAAAGAATGTTTGCTGCATGAGTTCCTAACCTTCTTTCTACAAAAGAAAAAATGCTCTCTTCTTCTATAAATTTTTTCGGAGAGAAAAAATCTTTTATAAGAGGGAAAAATACTTTTCTAGTCAAAGGAGAGGTAACAAAAGAGAAAAAAGAAGAAGGAATCTTTCTTAGTTTATTTTTGTGGTAGATATACCTAGTCTCCGCTTCTTTCGAAGAGACTATAACCTCATTTTGCAGTTTTAACTCTTTTATAAGAGAGTTAATCTCAAACGATCTACTTGCCTTAAAACACCTAGGGCCTTTTTCAAACAAAAAATCTTGCTTTCTTTCACTATGACACCAGCCTCCTAATCTTTCGTTTTTTTCTATAAGAGTAATACGCGCTTCCGGCTCTTTTTTTTGCAAAAAGTAAGCTAAACTTAGGCCCGAAATCCCCCCTCCTAAAATAATGATTTGCTCCATCTTTGACACCTCAAGATTCCTTAAAAAAAGCGCTTTCAGACTTGCATAGTGGAAACAATATGTCAAATATTTGAACCTCCCCCTAGATAAAGTCAGGGGATTGCGTTGCGATTTCGTTCAAAGAGGCAATATAGGGAAGAAAATTAAGAGAACTAGCTCTTCTACTTTTCTTTAGAAAAACTACCCTACACTCTTTTCAAAATGAGTTCTATTGACAGGACTAGATCCCTCAAAAAAGAAATACTCTGTATTTTCCTGCTTTGTATGTTTTCTAAAAAATAGACGCTTACCAGATTGCAGTTCTATTTTTTTAGGCCCATCAAATACCTTCATATGAAAGTGAATATCTACATAGGGTCCCTGCAGTTCATGTGGATTTATATCACCCATATCAGGGAGCTTTTTAAAAGCCTGTAATACAGAAGATTCTCCGGAATTTTTCATCTCATAAAAAGTTACAGGAAGGGCAAAAATTCTACAGACTACCGTGAGTAAATCCCAAAGCACTGTTAAAAAGAAAGGAACCTTATTGCTATATAGTGTTGTGGTGGGGAAAAAGAAAGTTTTTACAAATTCGGATATGGTATTAACTCTCGCCGTTCTAGCAGAAATAGACCAGAAGCTTTGCGTTTGTTTTTCCGCCGTTTTCTCTACTTCTTGAAATTTGCTACAAAAGTCGGTAAATTCCTCTTTACAATAGGTTATTTCAGATAGAACTTTGCCTGTTTGACTGATGATTTCTATAGCATAACTTTCATCTTGACATGCTAAAGCATCTACTAAAATATTCTCTTTGCTTTCTAGCGTTTTCCCAACTCCTGCCTCTCTTCTTGAATGCAAAAAGGTCCCTGAAGAACCAGAAGAAGAACTAGGCTGTTTAAATACAGACGGGCAACCGGATACAAAATACATAGCTATTTCCTTATATTTAAAACCTTCAATTCAGAAGAGAAGTATATCATATAAATTATTTAAAGTAAATAAAAAAACAAATTAACAAGCGAAAATGCACTGTATTTATTTAATTAACAATTAGAAAGTTATGCGATTAATATCTATTGCCTGCATGGGATACACTATGAAAAAAAACAACACAAACAGCTGATTACAAGAAGGTTATTTTGATTTTCAGATCCCCTTTGAATACAACCTATCTTGCTTTTGGTAATATGCATCAAATAAAGAGGCTATATTGCGCAAAAAGAAAGAGCCTTTTTCCGTTACTTGTATAGCTTCTGCACTCTCTTCTAAAAACCCTTTTTCTTCTGCTTTTTTTACCTCTGTGTAAGAAGCGGAAAAAAACATTTCGAAAGGGGTCCTGAATTTCTGTACAAAAGCACTCTTCTCTATTTTTTGATAACACATGATCTGCTGAATAACCCAGCGTCTTATCTGATCTTCTTCTTCAAGCAAAAACCCCTTACAAACAGGACTTTTTCCCTTTTCTAAAAGAGCATAATATTCAGAAAGCGTCTTTTCATTTTGGGTGTAAAGAGATAGGTCTTCTTGGTCTAAAAAACCAATAGAGGTAACCCCAAAGCCTATGTAATGTAGCGCTTTTTTTACTGCATATCCCTGAAAATTACGCATTAGCTTTTTTTCATGAAAGGCCTTAACTAAACTGTCTTCTTTTTTGGCAAAGTGATCCATTCCAATGAGTGTATACCCCCCCTTTTGAAACAGATCTTTTGCCATTGTATAAAGCTGAAACTTCTCTAAAGGAGAAGGAAGGGTCTTCTCTGAAAGAGCTTGCTGGTGTTTTTTTAACCAAGGGACATGGGCGTAGGAAAAAAGGGCAATCCGATCTACAGAAAATAGGAGAATCTCCTCTACGGTTTTGGTAAAAGAAGAAAGGCTCTGAAAGGGAAGTCCGTATATTAAATCTACATTAATACTCGAAAAGCTTAATTCTTTGGCTTTTTCTACTGTTACAAGGCTCATTTCATAGGACTGTCTTCTTTTTATCGCTTCTTGCACCTTGGGGTTTAAGTCTTGAATCCCAAAGCTTACTCTATCTACTTTTAGCTGTTTTAAAAACGCTAATTTTTTTCCCTTATCTTGAAAAACAGTTCTGGGATCTATTTCTATGGCAAATTCTGTTTTATCTGTGACGGAAAAGTATTTATGCAAATGAGAAAAAAGCCTCTCTAGCTGATCTTCATCCAGGGAAGTGGGAGTCCCCCCTCCTAAATGAACCTCTACAAGATCTACCTTTCCCTTCGTTTCGTAAAAAAGCCTCATCTCTTTAAAAAGAGCTCTCAAGTAAATTTCTGCATTTTCCCTTTTTCGATTTAAAACGACAGAACAGGCGCAAAAAAGACACATCCTCTCGCAAAAAGGGATATGAATGTATATAGAAAAAGCCCCTTTTGTCTTTACTAGATTTTCTTGATAGGTTTCAAAAGACAAAGAAGAAAACTGCGGTGCTGTAGGATAGCTCGTGTATCTAGGTACAGAATAATTAAACTCTTCCACTAAGGAAGGTATCTTTTCGGGAGAAAGAGTTTTTAAGAGCATATTTTTTTACTGAACCTACGAAATGTTTTACGTGAGAAAAAGGAACATCGGGCCATATACCCTGTCCCAAGTTTACTATATATCCGGGCTCTTTTTGCATAGGAGATAGCATCTTCTCTATTCTTGTTTCCATTTCAGGAAAAGGGCTAAAAAGATCTTCTACCGCAAAGTTCCCTTGCAAAGCAATACTTAAAGGTATCTTACTTCTGTATTCTCGCAAAGCTTGTTTACTATCTATACTGATTACAGAAGGATTTAAAGAGACAATTTTGTCCATCTTAGAAAGAGAAGAAGGGGCGTAAATAAAAAGAGGAGAAGCAATCTCCCGGCACAGTTTTTTTAAAAAAGGGAAACAAAACTCCTCCCACATGGAGTCAGACAAAATATCCAGATGGCTTTCAAAAATCTGTACGGCAGCCACGCTTTTTTCTATTTGTGCCTGCAAAAAGAAAAAACAGCTCTCTGTAATCTTTTCTAAGATTTCTTTTGCTTTTTTCGGGTTTTCTCGAAGGAAGATTTTGGTCTTTTTAAAGGGGTGTCTATCATTTAAAAAGTAGCAAAAAGTCGTGAAGGGACCCCCGCAAAAACCTATAATGGGCACCTGCAAATTAGGACGCGCTCTTTCTATAATCTCTTGAATATAAGAAAAAGAGCCTCGGGTTTGTCTGTCTACAAAAACTTGCGGGCCCCTGTTTTCTATAAAATCTACCTCACACCCCATATGTTCTAAGGCTAGGGTAATATCGGAAAATAAGATAGCAGCATCTAAGGAGAGCTCTTGAAATGGCAAAAGCATAACTTCAGAAGCTAGCTTTGGTTTTTTAAAAAGTTGGAGCAAACTATGTTTTTTTCTAAGCTTTTGGTAAGCGGGAAGGTATCTTCCCGCTTGCCTCATAATCCAAATGGGAAAAAGCCCCTCCTCTTTATCTTCTAGAGCTCTTAAAAAGAGGGATTTCACGCTTTAGCCAAAAGCCTTTCTAAAATGGAATCTACTTGAAACCCGAACTCTATTTGCAAGTCTTGAATAGGAGCCGATTTTCCAAATCCCTCTATTGCTATAGAAATCCCCTCCGATCCTACATATTTTGCCCATCCAAAATCAGAGGCAGCTTCAATACTCACCTTTTTCCCCGCATCTTTTCCAAGCAGTTTTTGTTTGTAAGAATCTTCTTGCTTTTCAAAAAGATACCAACAAGGAAAAGAAATAACCCGCACTTTTTTTCCCATTTTTTCAAGACGCTCCGCTACTTCTAAAGCAAGAGACAGCTCTGATCCCGTTGCCATCAAAGTAAAGTCCATCTCCCCTTCTACAAATCTTACAAAGTAGGCTCCCTTTTTCATCCCCTCCTCATAAGAGAGGGTCGTTTCTTTTAAGGCAGGAAGATTTTGCCTACTTAAGATAAGGGCAGTAGGTCCCTTGTAGGTTAAAGCAGCAATCCAGGCCATCTTTACTTCATGATTATCTGCAGGGCGAATCACCTGAAGGTTAGGAATTACCCGCAAAGCAGCTACATGTTCTACAGGCTGATGAGTAGGCCCATCTTCTCCTAAAAATATAGAGTCATGAGTAAATTGATAGACCACATGGTATAAAGAAAGAGAGGCTAGTCTAATGGCGTTTCTCATGTAGTCAGAAAACGTTAAAAAAGTACCACAAAAAGGAAGGATCATTCCCACTCTAGAAAGACCATTTACCATACCTGCCATACCAAACTCTCTTACTCCAAACTTGATGTTTCTTCCGGAAAAATCTTTGGCATGAATCAAAGGAAATTTTTTCATCATGGTCATATCAGACCCGGAAAGATCGGCAGACCCCCCGTATAGTTGAGGTAGCTTTTCTGCTAAAACCTGCAATACTTCATGGGAAGCAACCCTTCCTGAAAGGGAATTTTTCATAGAGATATTTACCAGCTCTTCTTCTAAATTATCGGGAAGCTGTTGGTTTTTCATAATTTCCCATTCTTCAAACAAAGAGGGATTTGCTTTAGACCACTGCCTAACCAAATCTTCCCACGCTTCTTGTTTTTCTTTCCCTTTTTCTTTTCTCTCTTCAAAAAAGGAAGTAACTGTCTGAGGAACATAAAAAGGCTCAGAAGAAGAAAGGTGTAACCCCTCTTTAGTTAAAGCCACTTCTTCTTCTCCTAAAGGGGAACCATGTGCTTTATGCGATCCTGCTTTATTGGGGGAGCCTCTTCCAATAATGGTATGCGCTACTATTAAGGTAGGTTTTTTTTGAGAGGAAAGATTTTGAAAAACAGCTTCTATCTCGTCAAAATCATAAGGATCCATCTCCACTACATCCCATCCAAAAGCTCTATAGCGAAGCTTCACATCTTCCGAAAGACACTCTGAAATAGGTCCATCCAAACAAATATTATTGTCATCATAGATTAAGACAAGATTATCCAAATTCATATGCCCCGCAAAAGAAGAGGACTCATAAGAAATCCCTTCCATAAGACATCCATCTCCGGCCAAGCAGTACACTTTGTTGTCAATTAACGTAAAATCAGGTGTGTTAAATTTTTGCCCTATAATTTTTAGCCCTAAAGCCATCCCAACAGCATTAGCTATTCCTTGTCCTAAAGGGCCTGTAGTCACCTCTACTCCAGGGGTTTCTCCATACTCGGGATGTCCTGGTGTTTTAGAGTGAAGTTGTCGAAAATTTTTAATTTCTTCTAAAGAAAGATCATACCCTGCCAGGTGCAAAAGAGAGTAAAGCCACATAGAACCGTGCCCTGCAGACAAGATAAGCCTATCTCTATTTAGCCAGTCTGGATCTTTTGGGTTGTAACGAAGTACTCTTCCATAAAGATACGCTCCCATTTCAGCACACCCTAGAGGAAGCCCCGGATGGCCTGAGTTTGCTTTTTGTACCGCCTCAATAGAGAGTCCCTTTACTGTATCCGCTATCTTTTGTAGCTGTTTTTTTAGTTCTTCGTTCATGGAATAGCACACCCTTTTAACTTTGTATCGTTTAAAGCTACATTTTTACCTATCCTTCTATAAAAGGCGCAAGGAAAAATCAGAAAAGGGAAGGAAGGGCTTTGACTTTTCTCTTCTTTTTCCGTACCCTTAGGAGGTAAAATATCTCTTAAAAGAAGGATAACGCAAAAAAACCATGCTATCTAACGAACTTCGAACTAAATTTTTACGCTATTTTGAGAAAAAAAAACATACAGTGTTCCCTTCTGCCCCTGTTATTCCTTTCCAAGATCCTTCTATTTTATTTGTCAATGCAGGAATGAACCCTTTTAAAGATGTTTTTTTAGGAAAAACACCTCCGCAATCTACAAGGGCTACTTCTTCTCAAAAATGTATCCGAGCAGGAGGGAAACATAATGACTTGGAAAATGTGGGACATACGTCTCGCCATTTAACTTTTTTTGAGATGCTGGGAAATTTCTCTTTTGGGGATTACTTTAAAAAAGAAGCGATTGCATACGCATGGGAAGTAGCAACAGAGGTTTTTTCCATAGAAGCAGAGAAAATTTGGATTTCTGTTTTTGAAGAAGATGAAGAGAGTTTTGAGCTTTGGAAAAAGTGGGTCCCCTCTTCTCGTATTGTCCAAATGGGCGCCAAAGAAAATTTTTGGTCTATGGGAGATACAGGCCCCTGTGGTCCTTGTTCTGAACTTTTGTTTGATAGAGGGGCAAAATTCTCTTCTGCCAAAGATCCTACTGAAGACACCAAAGGAGAGCGTTTTTTTGAATTTTGGAACCTTGTTTTTATGGAAAAACAACGAGAGGCTTCCGGAAAATTATTAGATCTTCCTTCTAAAAATATCGATACCGGCATGGGACTCGAAAGGCTTGCCTCATTGAAGATGGGAGTAGAAAATGTTTTTGAAACAGATATTTTACAAGCTCTTGTCTTAGCTATACAAAAGGAAACAAAAGTCTCTTTTTCTCCGGAGAAAGCAAGTAGTTTTTACGTAATAGCAGATCATATCCGCTCTTTGAGTTTTGCTATTTCAGATGGGGCGATTCCCAGCAACTTAGATAGAGGGTATGTTCTTCGTAAGATCTTGCGAAGAGCGGTTCGATACGGAAGGCAACTTAACCTAAAAAAACCCTTTTTAGCAGCGCTTGTATCTCCTTTAGTCCAGCTAATGGGAGAAGCCTATCCGGAGCTCCAACAAAATAAGGCCAAAATAGAAGAGATCTTAGATAAAGAGGAAGAGAGTTTTTTAAAGACTCTGCAAAAAGGGGGTAACATCTTACAAACCATCTTAGACTCTTCTAAGAAAGAGGGTGTTTTATCAGGAGAGGATGCCTTTAAACTAAAAGATACCTACGGCCTTCCTTTAGAAGAAATTCTTTTAATGGCGCACGACTCTGACTTACAAGTAGAAACAAAACAATTTTACCACTTGGAGAAAAAAGCAAAAGAGCGCTCGCAAAAAGCACATGCCAAAAAAGAAATCTCCCTTTCAGAAAACCTCTCTTTCACAAAGATCCCTCCTACTTTGTTTGTAGGATATACAGAAGAAGAGCTATCCTCTTCCCTGGTTGGCATTTTACGAGAAGGGAAGTGGGTCTCTTCTCTAGAAGAAAATGAAGAGGGTATTCTTTTTTTAGAGAAAACCCCTTTTTATGCGGAAATGGGAGGTCAAGTAGGAGACAAAGGGATTATCACGAAAAAGGGAAGCTCTTTTATCGTAGAAGATACTAAGGCTTTTTCAAAAAATTGGATAGCCCACGTAGGAAAGGTAGAAAAGGGATCTTTTTCTGTAAAAGAATCTGTAGAAGCTTCTTTAGCTATTTCTAGAAGGCATAAAATCCAAAATAACCATACAGCAACCCACCTTCTTCATTGGGCTTTACAAAAAGTGTTAGGAGAACACATCAAACAAGCCGGATCTTTAGTAGAAGAAAAAAGGCTCCGCTTTGACTTTTCTCACCACAAGACCCTCTCTTTTTTGGAAATGGCCAAAATAGAGCTTTTAATCCAAGAAAAAATCTGTGAAAACCTTCCTGTAAACACCTATGAAATCCCCTATCAAAAAGCACAGAAAGACCCCTCTATAAAACAATTTTTTGGGGATAAATATGACGAAGAGGTACGAGTTGTAGATATTGGTTTTTCTAAAGAATTATGCGGAGGAACGCATACCTCTTTTACAGGAAATATTGGACTTTTAAAAATTACAAAAGAAAGCAGCATAGCAGCAGGAACTAGAAGAATTGAAGCCGTAACGGGGGTAGAAGCGCAACATTATATCCAAGAAAAAGAGGCCCTTTTTCACCGTTTATCAGAAAAAGTGGGCGCACCTTTTGCTAAGTTAGAAGAAAAAGTCCTTTCTTTAATTGAGGAAAAAGAAGCATTGCAATTAGAAGTGAAAAAGTCTTTTCAAGCTTTAAGACAGGAACTGGCTAAAAAACTTCAGGGAACGGCGTTCCCTCATAAAGAATTTTCTCTTATTTGTGAAGAGGTTGATTTTCCCACATCTGAACTGATGTCCCTTTCTGAAGAAGTCTCTAAAGGAATCTCCCCCTCTGTGGTTATTTTGGGAGCCAAAAAAGAAAGTTCTTGTTTGATTGTGGTCCGAGTTTCTCAGAGCCTTTCTCACTTAGATGCAAAAGAAATTTTACAAAAAATAGCCCCTATCATCCAAGGAGGGGGAGGAGGAAAAAAAACCTTCGCCCAAGCTGGAGGAAAAAAGGGAGAAAATCTAAAGACCGCCCTTTCAACCCTAAAACAAGACCTTGAAAACCTCTCTTTTAAAAAGTAAATCTCTTACCCTTTTCAAAGAGCTTGTCGAGAAAAAAAGCTCTTTTTTACTAGAGAAGCTACCCACTTCTTTAAAAGCCTTTTTGCTATCGACTGTTCAAGAGACTTTGCAAAAGCCTCTTTTAATTATCTCAGGGGGAGCTAAAAAAGAGGACTGGTTTTCCAATCTCTCCTTTTTTTTACAAGAAGCTCCTTTAGAACTTCCTGCATGGGAGACTTTACCTAGTGAAGCACTTTCTCCCAGTTTTGATGTAATGGGAAAAAGGCTTTTAACCCTACATCATATGAAAAACCAAAAGACTCCTTGTGTAATCGCCCCTCTCCCCTCTTTTTTACAAAAGCTCCCTCCTGTAAAAACCTTAAGGGAAAAGGAGCTTCTTTGGAAAATCAAAGATGAAATCCCCTTTGACTACATTCCTTCGTTTCTAGAAGGGCTTCACTATAAAAGGGTAAAAGTGGTTTCTGACAAAGGAGAGTTTGCTCTTCGAGGAGGAATTGTAGATATTTTCCCTCCTACTAGTTTTTCTCCTTTTAGGGTGGAATTTTTCTCTGATGAAATTGCAAGCATTCGAACCTTTGATACAGGAAGTCAAATTTCCCAAAAAAAAGTAGATTCCTTCTTTTTTACTGTGGCCAATGAAAAAAAAGCAGGAGAGGAAGGAGAGCTTACCGACCTTTTTTCTTACTTTAAAGAAACTCCTGTAGTTGTATTAGACGGCCTTCTTTCTTTAGAAGACACGTATACCTCCTTCTCTTCTCTTCCCGGATTTAAAACTCGTTTTTTTTCCCCGTTTCCTGCTCTTTTAGAAAAGATCTCTTCTACCAAAATTCTGTTTTGTGAAGAGCCTTTAAACACCCTTTTTTCTTACAAAACCTTGAAAAAAGAGCCTTTTTTCCAAGAGATTTCTTTAGAATTTTTTTCCCAAGAATTTCTATTAAAGCAGTTCTTTTTTTTAGCTTCTTCTCTTTCTTCTTTTTTCTTATCAGAAGACAAACCTCTTTTAGAAGCTTTGCGCTCCCCTTCTTGTCCCAAAGTAGACCTTACTTTTGTTGTAGATTCACAAGAAAAGAAAAAAAGGGTGGAAGAAAAAATAAAAGAGAAAGACTTTTCTTTTGAAATAGGCTCTATAACAGAGGGATTTATTTTCACTGATGCCTTGATAGGATATGTAGCAGAGTCTGATATAACAGGAACCAAGAAACTACGAAGAGAAAAATGGAGAAACCTATCTTCTGCGCCTAACGCTAATTTTCACGAGCTGATTCCAGGCGACTTTGTAGTCCATTTTCATAGCGGTGTTGGAAAGTACTTAGGATGTGAAAAACAAACAAACCATTTGGGAAAAGAAACGGAGTTTTTAGTCATCCAGTATGCAGAGTCGGGAAAGCTTTATGTTCCTTTATCGCAATCTTATTTGGTTAGTAAATATATAGGAGCCTCAGAAGATCCCCCCTCTCTTCATGTTTTAGGCACGAAAAAGTGGCAACAAACGAAAGCCAAAGCAGAAGGACAAATTGTAGGATACGCCTCTGATCTTTTGCAGCTTTATGCACAAAGACAGGTAGCGGAAAGAGACCCTATTTTAGAAGACTCTGAAGAGATGTCTCTTTTTGAAGAGTCTTTTCCCTATGAAGAAACAGAAGATCAAAAAAAAGCTATCTACGAAATTAAACAAGACTTTCAGAAAAAAACTCCTATGGATCGTCTCATACTGGGAGATGTAGGATACGGAAAAACGGAAGTCTCTATGCGCGCTAGCTTTAAAATGGTTGTAGACGGCAAAAGACAAGTAGCCGTTTTAGTTCCGACTACCGTTTTAGCCATGCAACATTTTGACTCTTTTTGTGAGAGAATGAAAGAGTTTGCCGTATCTATAGAGGTGCTTTCTAGAACTAATACTGCCAAAAAAAATAAAGAGATCTTGCAAAAACTAGAAAAAGGGCATGTAGACATTATCATAGGAACGCATCGCCTGTTATCTAAGGATGTCTCTTTTAAAAACTTAGGCCTTGTCATCATAGATGAGGAACAACGATTTGGAGTAAAGGCAAAAGAGCACTTAAAAAAGCTAAAAAAAGGAATAGACTGTTTAACCTTATCTGCGACTCCTATTCCTAGAACGCTTTACATGTCTTTAATTGAAATTAGAAGCATGTCCCCTATAAATACACCTCCACATGACAGGCTCCCTGTTCAGACAATTTTAGCAGAAAACGAAGAAAGTCTCGTACAAACAGCACTTTTACGGGAGTTTGCAAGAGAAGGACAAGCTTTTTTCATTCACAACCGCGTAGAGTCTATTTATCACAGAGCAGAAGTAATACAAAAAATTGTTCCTCAAGCCAAAATTGCTATAGTACATGGGCAGATGGATCCTGATGCGGTAGAAAAGACATTTCATCAGTTCAAAGAAGGAAAAATTGATATTCTTTTTGCTACCAGTATCGTAGAAAACGGGGTAGATGTTCCAAACGCCAATACGATCTTTATTGACAATGCACACTGTTTTGGTCTTGCCGATTTATACCAACTTCGAGGGAGGGTGGGAAGGTGGAATAGAACTGCTTATGCCTATTTTTTAACTCCCAAACAAATTGCAGAGCCTGCCAGGAAACGACTTTCGGTGTTTTTAGAGACAGGAGGCTATGGGGGAGGCATGAAAATTGCTATGAGAGATCTACAAATCCGGGGAGCGGGAGATCTTTTAGGAACAGAACAGTCAGGAGAAGTAGCTGCAGTGGGGTTTCATCTTTATTGTAAGCTCCTAAAAAGAGCTATCTCTTCTATAGAAAAAAACACTCCTTCTCCTTTTATAGAAACCTTAATTGACTTTCCTTTCCCTGCAAAAATTCCAGAAGAATATATCGATGATGTAGGCCTTCGCATGGAAATCTACCACCGCTTTGGAGAAGCCTCTTCAGAAAAAGAGATGGATTTAATCTTATCGGAATTACAAGATCGCTTTGGGATTCCTCCCAAGGAAGTGATTTGGCTCTACCACATGAGTAGAATCCGCCTTTTTGCCCATACCCACCAGTTTACAAAAGTAAAGTTTACGTTAGAGGCTTTCTTTGTTACAAAAATACAAGGGGAGATAGAAAAGTTTTTATATCCCAAAACAGAAGATCCGGATCTTTTAGAAAGATTTTTTAAAGAAGCCATACATAGGCATTTTTCTAATACCCGAAATGTAAGAACTCCTGCCTTAGATCAAAAATAAGAAAATCTACATCAAGAAAAGTATCCTGCTTTATTTTCCCTCGTGGTATCCTGAACAGATAAAACCTCTTTTTAGGAGAAATAAGATGGCGCAGCAACTTCCTACAAACGACATAAAACCGGGCATGAAATTAGAGATTGATAAAGTCCCCTTTGTAGTAGTGAGCAATGAATTTGTAAAGCCGGGGAAGGGGCAAGCCTTTAACCGCATTCGAGTAAAAAACTTGCTTACCTCTAGAGTAGTAGAAAAAACCTACAAATCCGGGGAAAAGATTTCTTTAGCAGATGTGGAAGAGAAAAACATGCGCTATCTATATCAAGATGGAGAAAGCTATGTTTTTATGGATGAGGAGACTTTTGATCAGGTTTTTATCCCTTCTGAAATCATCCAAAAAAGCAGAGACTGGCTAAAAGAAGATCTCGTGTATGAGATCATTTTTTTTGAAGGAAACGCTATAGATCTCATTCCTCCTACCTTTATGGAGCTTAAAATCACAGAGACAGCACCGGGAGTAAGAGGAGATACCGCCTCAGGAAGAGTTTTAAAACCGGCTGTTTTAGAAACGGGAGCAAAAATCCAGGTTCCTATATTCATACAAGAAGAGGAGATGATAAAAGTAGATACCAGAACGGGTGAATACGTCTCCAGAGTGTAGCTTTGCATACAGATAAGCCCTCTCTTTTTCCCATTTCTATCTTAAAAGACCGCTCTTATATGCTAAAAAAGACAAGAGCGTTTTTTGAAAAAAGGGGCCTTTTAGAGGTGGACTCCCCTTCTTTACTCTCTTTTCCTTCTTTAGATGCCTTTATTGATCTAGTAGAAACAAAAAAAGGGAAATACCTTCACAGCTCCCCGGAATATCACTTAAAAAAGCTCCTCTCCTCCGGCTTTGAAGATCTATATTTTTTAGGTCATGTGTTTCGAGAAGAAGAGGAAGGAAAAAATCACAGCTTAGAATTTACTATGGTAGAATGGTACCGAAAAGGCTTTTCTTTAGAAAAGCTGCAAAAAGAGACCTATGAGTATCTCTCTCTTTTTTTACCTGAAAAACCGTGTTATACCCTAAGTTATAAACAAGCCTTTTTGACCCATTTAGATATTGATCCTTTTTCTATATCAAAAGAAGCCTTGCAAAAGCTTTGTAAGGAAAAAGGACTTAACTTTGAAGGAGAGGAAAAAGACTTTTATTTACAGCTTCTTCTTACCCATTTTATAGAGCCGCAGTTTTCTAAGGAGGCTTTTACTATCTTAGAAGAGTTTCCTCCTTCTCAGGCAGCACTAGCTACAGTAACCCAAAAAAAAGGAGAAACCGTAGCTCTTCGTTTTGAGATCTATTATAACCAGTTAGAACTAGCCAATGGCTATGAGGAACTGACAGATAGTTTTGTGCAAAAAAAGCGATTTTTAGAGGAAAATACAAAAAGAAAACTGTTGGGAAAAGCCCCCTATCCGATAGACAACTCTTTTTTAGAGTCTTTAGACAAGCTCCCTCCTTGCTCCGGTGTATCTGTAGGATTCGATAGGATTTTTATGCTCAAGCATAAAGCTGCCTCTATCCAAGAAGTTCAGTTTTAAAAACCAAAAATTCAACCTTCCAGTTTTTCCACTATAGGAATTCTCCTACCATTGGAAAAGTCTCTTTTTGTTACCCGAATCCCTATAGGAGCTTGCCTTCTTTTGTATTCTGCTTTTCTTATGGTTTTTATGATCTCTTCTATAAAAGAGATCTTTTGGTTTTGTTTTTTTGCTATTTGTTGGATAGAGAGAAGGTTTTCTTCGTAGTCTTCTATAATCGGATCTAATACCTCGTAAGGAGGGAGTGTATCTTCATCTTTTTGATTTTCTCTAAGCTCCGCAGTAGGAGCTCTTTCTATTAAAGAAAGAGGGATCTCCCCCTTTTTTTCTGACAGCCATCTTGCTAGTTCATATACTTTGGTCTTAGTTAAATCCTGAATCACTCCAAGGCCTCCACACATATCCCCATATAAGGTAGAGTATCCCATTGCCATTTCACTTTTGTTAGAAGCATTTAATAAGATAGCTCCCGTTTTGTTAGAAAAAGCCATCAAAAGAGTGCCCCGTATTCTAGCTTGCAGGTTTTCTTCTGTAAGACCAAAAGAGGTGTCTGAAAAATGGGGACTTGCTATCTGTAACAGATGAGAAAAAGTAGAATCTATAGAGATCGTAGTTAATTTTATGGATAGATTTTTGGTAAGTTTTTTCACCTCTTCCGTACTTTGAGAAGAGGTAAACCGAGAGGGTAGAAAAAAAGCTTCTACGTTTTTACCTCCTAAAGCTTCTTTAGCCAAAGAAGCTACTAAAGCAGAGTCTATCCCTCCTGAAAGTCCCAGTAGTGCTTTATGAAAACCTTGCTTGAAAAAATAATCTCTAATCCCTAAAACCAAAGCAGAAAACAGATCTTCCATAGGATCAAAAGAAATAGAGAGCTCTTTTGGTTTTTCAGAAAAATCAACCACAACAAGATCCTCTTTAAATCCTTTTGCTAAAGCTGTGACTTTTTTTTCTTCATTCATAAAAAGACTATAGCCGTCAAAAACAAGATCATCATTAGCTCCTACCTGATTACAAAAAGCAAATGGAGCCTGTAATTTTTCTACGCAGGAGGAAAAAAGCTGCATTCTGCTTTTCATTTTATCAAAGTGATAGGGAGAAGCGGAGATATTGATTACTAAGTCTAATTCTTGCAAAGCTAGCTCTTTTACAGGATCTTTTTGGTATTTAGAGAAAACAAGCTCTTCAGAAAGGCCCCAAATATCTTCACAGATTAAGACCCCTATTTTTTTATCCTTATAGGAAAAGACTGTTTCTCCTTCACCTACCTCAAAATATCTCCTCTCATCAAACACATCATAGCTGGGAAGGAGGGTTTTATCTTTAAACCCTACTAGTTTTCCTTCTATGAAAATAGCTGCCGTATTAAAGAGCTTTTTTTCCCGGTAGGAAGAAGCCTCCCTTATTGCTCCGACAACAACCATACACCCCTTAGTAAGAGGAGCTATTTTTTCTAAAACCTCTTCTGTTTTTTGACAAAACTTTTTTTGAAAAACGAGGTCCTTAGGAGGATAGCCACATACAGCCATTTCAGGGAAAACAACGATATCTACCTGTTTTTCCCGGGCTTTTTCTAAAAAACCCCCTATTTTTTTGAAATTCCCCTCAAAATCAGCGACAATAGGGTTACACTGGCACAAACAAACCTTCATAAAATCTCTTTAAAATATTTTATTTACACACTGTTTATATTAACAAAAATTAAAAGTTTATTTTATTTAATAAAAAGTTTAAAATGTCCCTAGTTTATTAAAAAAAATCAAGATTAAGCATGCTAAATTTTTGCTATTCAACATATAGAAGCGTATCTAAAAACCTCCAGTCTCCCTTGGGGCAGACCTCTTGGGATAGTCTTTTGAACGCTTCTAGCGCATTTCCCAAGCCTAAAGAGGACTTTTCCTATTTCTCTTTTTACACCACCTATTTTTGGGACAAGTTAAACAGAGTAAATGAAGCAGTTCTTTCTTTAGCTCCAAATCCTATAGCACAAAAAGCACATCTTATTTCCAAAGATCTATGCCCTTTATTTGAAATAGCCTCTTCCGTCCACTTTATAGCATCCCTCCTTATTTTTCCTTTATTTGCTATGTTTGAAAACAAAGGAGCTAGCGCCTATGAAACGTTTCTTGCAGAATTAAAGGAAGAGGCCCAAGAACAATTACAAAAGCTACGACTCGAAAATTCAGAAGAAGCTCTTATTCAAACTCTTTCCTCTTTTTTAGAGACCCCTATATTGCAAAAAGAACCTACTACACAAGAGGAGAAAGGGGAGTTTTTTATAACATTTACGGATAACATAGAAGAGATCCAGGCCTTTAAAAATGAAAAAGCTATCTTACTAGTAAATAATTTTAGCTTTCCCTTGATGACGTATGTGATCCTGAAAGACCTCACCTACTATCCTTATCATATAAAAAAATTTATTACAGAAAATCTGCAACCTCTAGAAAAGCTTCTTTCTTTCTATTTTTCCCTTACCAACACCTCTATCTTAGCCCACTTTACTCAGCTTCTTTATGGATCTTCCCTGCTGTATTTAGCCTATCTCTCTTTTTTAACTCCGGTTCTTTCTCATTCTATCCTTATCATTCTAGCAGGAGAGCTTCTATCTGTAATTTGCCTGCAAAGCAAGTCTGTACAAGAAAGAGTCTCTCCTGTTGTAGATGCTTTATTTTGCGCTTACCTCTTCTTTACCTTCTCCTTTTCCGCCAGTTATGCAGTCTCTGTTTTAGGAATGCTCTTAAAATCTTCTTATGGAGACCTAATTTCAACAGAAAGTTCTTTAAGTTCTATCTTAAAGGGCTTTGCTACCCTTGTAGAAGCAAACTTTAAAATAAGTAAAGAATTACAATCTCTTCTGAGTTCTTTTTCTGAGCCGCCTTCCATGCAATAAACTTGAGATAATTATTCTGGGAAATGCATTCAAAAGTCCCATTTTCATATAAATACAGCAACACACACTGGCTATTTTTTGATAAATTTAGACACTAAACAGTCCATTTTTCGCGAATAAAAATCTAAACCCTCCTTCCAGAGTTAAACACCCCACTTTTATTCAGATTTTTAGGTTTGTACCACCCCCTACCCCCATGTAGATATCTCCCCTTGCCACCGCCTTTTGGTAAAGGAGAAAAAATTTTCTTGCTATACCCTTTTTTTATGGAAAATAAGGTTTACAGACTCTTTTTTCCCTTCAATATTTCCCCTCGCCTATTAACCTTGGGAGATGATAATATGGCCTTTTCAGATTGCTTAAGTTTTACTTGGTATAAAAACTTTTATGACAAAGCAAAGAGAACATTGGGGATCCAAATTAGGTTTTATCATGGCCACAGCAGGCTCTGCTATTGGCCTGGGAAGTCTTTGGAGATTCCCTTATATTATTGGACAAAATGGTGGAGGCGCCTTTGTTATTTTATATCTTGCCTTTACCTTCTTTATTGGGATTCCTGTCTTTATCGCAGAGCTGGTAATAGGAAGGTCAACCCAGAAAGGTGCGATAAATTCGTATCAAAGTCTTGCTAAGCCAAACAGCAACTGGAAAATGGCAGGATGGTTAAATGTTGTTACCAATTTTTTAGTTTTATCGTACTACAGCGTGGTAGCAGGCTGGGCCGTCAACTACACTTTCATGTCTTTGAACCAATTTACTCTAGGAAAGACCCCTGATCAGATTAGCCAAGTATTTGATCTTGTATATAAATCTTCTGAAATGAGCCTTTTTTGGCATTTTATCTTTATGTTAATGACGATAGGGGTTGTTTTTGGAGGAGTTCGAAAAGGAATTGAAAAATGGAGTAAAATCTTAACGCCGGCTCTTTTAGTGATCCTTTTTGGTATGTTTGTTTTTTCTACCACCCTTCCCGGATTTTCCAAAGCCGCTCACTTTACTTTGTACCCCTCTTTTAATAAGCTATCGAGCAGTGCTGTTTTAGACGCTTTAGGAATGTCTTTTTGGACTTTGAGTATTGGTCTTGGGATCATTATAACCTATGGAAGTTACATGAAACCCAATACGGATATTCCCAAAACAGGGTTTATCATAGCTATAGTTTCTGCTTTGGTTTCCCTTTTTGCAGCTTTAATGATTTTTCCTATTGTTTTCTCCTTTGGTTTAGAGCCTTCGTCCGGCCCCGGCCTTGTATTTCAGACTCTTCCCATCTTGTTTTCTGAGCTTCCCGCTTCTCTTCTTTTGTCGACTACCTTTTTTATCTTGTTTGTCTTTGCTGCTTTAACCTCTTCTATTTCCATATTGGAAGTTGTTGTTTCTAACCTTATGGAAGTTTTTGAGTGGTCTAGAAAAAAAGCGGTTCTTCTTTCTGGTCTTGCTGCTTTTTTATTTGGAATCCCTTCTGCTTTGTCAGGGTCTGAAGCTATTTTTCCGGAGTGGAAAGTTATCTACGGAAAAACCTTTTTTGAAACGTTAAACTATTTAACAGGAAGTTGGATGATGCCCCTTTCGGGCCTTTTTGTAGCTCTTTTTGTGGGTTGGTTTATGGATAAGAAAATAGCCAAAGATGAGTACTTAAAAGGGACTAGTTTGGGTAAAGGGTTAAAGCTTTGGTTTTTCTTAATAAGATGGGCTGCACCCGTAGGCGTTTTCATCATTATTTTACAAGAAGCAAAAGTTATTGATATTAACCGGTGGTTTAGTTAGTTATGGCACAAAAACATGTAAAGATTCACAGCGAAAACATCTTACCTATCATTAAAAAGTGGCTCTATTCTGAAAGGGATATTTTTGTAAGAGAGCTTGTCTCTAATGCAACAGACGCCCTTTCTAAGTTAAAGATTTTAAACAAGCAAGAGCACTTAAATTTAGAAGAGAGCTCTTTTGAAATTGCTATTGACATTGACAAAGAGAAAAAAACACTAACCTTTTCTGATACCGGGATTGGAATGCTTGATGAAGAGGTAGAAAAATATATAGCGCAAATTGCTTTTTCCGGAGCGCAAGAGTTTGCAGAAAAGTACCAAAAAAAAGAGGAAATGATTGGCCATTTTGGTCTGGGATTTTACTCTTCTTTTATGGTCTCTTCTAAAGTAGAAATAGAGACTCTCTCTTATAAGAAAGAGGCTACTGCTGTATTTTGGTCTTGTGACGGCTCTTCTGAGTACACAATCGAAAAGGGAGAAAAACAAGAACGGGGAACCAAAATCACCCTTTATTTACAAGAAGAAGCGGAAGACCTTCTAGATGAGACCAAACTCTCTTCTATTTTGCAAACTTACTGCTCTTTTTTACCGTTTCCTATTTTTTTAAATAAAAAAAAGATCAACCATGAAGCCCCTTTATGGTTAAAAAATCCTTCCGAATGTTCTAAGCAAGACTATATTGATTTTTACCATAAGCTATATCCTTTAGAGCCCGATCCTATTTTTTGGGTTCATCTTCAGGCAGACTATCCTTTTCATGTAAAAGGGATTTTGTATTTTCCTAAAATTGCCAAACATTTTGATTTTTCTAAAGGGAGAGTCCAGCTTTACTGTAATCGGGTCTTTGTCTCAAAAACTTTGAAAGATCTCCTTCCTGATTTTTTAACAATTTTGCAAGGAGCAATTGACAGTCCTGACATTCCGTTAAATGTTTCCAGGTCTTACTTACAAACAGATCAAAAAGTGAAGCAGTTAGGTACTCACATTGGAAAAAAAGTAGCAGATAAGCTCAAAAACCTATTTCAAACCGACCTAAATAGTTTTACTCAGTTTTGGCCTGATATAGAGCCTATTGTAAAATACGGAGCTCTACAAGAGGATAAATTCTACGAAAGGGTAAAAGAGATTTTTCTGTGGAAAGATTTACAAGGCAACCATTTCTCTTTAGAAAAGTATAAGGCCCTTTCTACAGAAACAAACGGCAAAATCTATTATACGCAAGACGACAAGCTCTCCCCTTCTTTATCTCAGGTATTTGAGGAAAAAAAGATTCCCGTTCTTATAGTGAATCCTTTCTTTGATATTCCTCTTATGAATCTTATAGAAGAAAAAGAGAAGGTTACCTTTCAAAGAGTAGATGCTTCTTTACAGGATATCTTTTTAGATCCTTCCAAAGAAAAGTCTATTTTAGAAGCGGATGGGAGATCTCAAGCAAGTCACATTGCCGATTTTGTGAAGGCTGCTTTACAGGTAGATTCTTTAGAGGTGGAGGCAAAAAGTTTAGCCAGTTCTTCTCTTCCTGCGATCTTTTCTTTTGATGAGAAAGAAAGGAGGATGAGCGACTACTTCAAAATGAGCCAAGGAAATGACTTCTCTTTTCCTTTAAAGAAGACTTTTGTAGTAAACACAAACCATAAGCTAGTGCAGAAGGCCTCTGAAATGAGGGCTAAAAACCCAGACCTTTCGAAAAAGCTTTTTAGACAGATTTATGAGCTTTCTTTACTTTCCCAAAAAGAGATAAAACCGGAGCAAATTGGAACTTTGGTGCAAAACAGCTGGTCTCTTTTAGAAGAGCTTACCGAAAGGTAAGTTTAGGAAGGCTCTCTTAGAGCTTCTGTATCTTGTTCTGTTTTAGAGAAGAACCGTTCTAAAAATCTACTGAGAATAGTCTGTTCTAGTCTCCCCTTTAAATGGGCAGGACCCGGGAAACGGAGGCTCAAGTTGATTTTCAAAGGTTCCGGCATTTGGATTACCACTCTTGGTTCTACAGAGGGAAAATCGATACTTTTGTGACGGGCTACTTCTGAAACTCTTTTTCTGGCCATTTCCAGATAAGGAGTACACTCTTCTTTAGCAATGCTTAAAAGGAGCTCCTGGGCTTTTTTCCAATCTTCATTAAAGTGTAAAGGCACCGTTAACGTATGAAACAAAAAGTGGTCTACAAAAGATTCATTTACCACAAAGTGATTCATGACAAAGCTATTAGGGAAAACGACAACCCTTCCTGTATGATGGTGCCCCTTCCCATGAGAGTCACTTTCTAAAATTGTGGTAGATAAAAGGTTCATATCAATAACTTCTCCTCTTACCCCATTGATTTCAATTCTATCCCCTAAATTGTACAGATTACCCCTCAAACGAAAGACAGAGCCATTTACACACATACAAAGTTCTTTTACCGAAAAAACCAAAGCAAAAGCGATTGCAAAGATAGAGACGGCAAAATTATGGACCTGCTCTCCCCATATGTAAAGAAGCCCCAAAACAAGCATCCCGAAAAAAAAGCTCCGAACGTACCCTATGAGCCTAAGTCTCTGCTCGGCACTCCAGGGTCTATCAATGGTTCTGATTGTTTTGGTTAAAAAGACGCGAGAAAAGAGGAGCGTTGCTAAAAAAAGAAGAGTTGCAATTCCATTGTTTACAACGTAACTTTCTGAGAACCAGCCAGAAGACATAACTATTACTTGTTTTCCTTTACGATACTGTATTTCGCTTTTCCTTCCAAGAGATCTTCTTTATTTAAACTTAACTCATTAAAAACCAGTTAATTAACAAATAAACCCCCTCCTAACTTGTTTTTTAAAAAATAAACTTTAATTTTATTTCAAAACCTGATATAATATATCTTATTTATAATAATAAACTAAAATATAACTATGAGCTCGTTTTTATATAATAACTTGAGGCGCAACTCTGTCCCAACCAATTCTGCGGCAGAAAGAGCAAAGCAAGAGCTTTTACAAGATCTTGATTTGCAAGATGCTACCGTTCAAGCAGGGATATTATCTGGAAAAAGATACCTCCAAGTTATTACAAAAGATTCTTTTAGAACGATTCTTGTTGATCGAGGCTCTGATAAAATCCAGCATCTATGGGACGCTATCTTCTCCTTAAGTAGAGAGGAGAGACCCCATTTTGAAAAAGCCTCTTATAGAGAAAGCGCTCCAAGTGGGCCCGCTAGAGGGTATTGCTCCTCGGAAGCCCCCCCTCATAGCTTTACCTATCCTGTCCAGGAACCCCCTTTTCGGGAATTTTCTTACGAAAATGAAGCCTTAAGAAGAGCTTTAGCAGATAGAGAAAAAGACCTACTTGGCCTACAAGATAGTATACGTGAACAAGACGAAAGCCTAGAGTATTTACAAGTTAGATTTTTTGAAGTCTCTCAAGAAAAAAAACATCTAACCTCCGAACTCAAAAGAGCCCAAACAGAACTACAAGAAAAAACAAAAGAGCTTACTAAAGCACAAACAGATCTAAGAAATGCTCACGAACAGCTGGAAGGGGCTAAAAAAGAAAACCGGGATCTTCTAGACACTCTTGGACAAAAGATTCGGGTTTTACATACACAAGTAGAAACTCTTATTCCCCAGCTAGAACAAGCTCGTGAAACCGTAGAGAAGAAAAACCAACAATTACGTAAAGTAGAAAGAGCTTTACAAGAGGCTCAAGAGAGACTTACAAGAGCTGAAAGAGAACTTCTAGAAAACCAAGAGCTGAATCAGCGCCTCCAAAAAGAAATAGCCGATCTACAAAAAAAGCTTCAAACCTCTGATGCCCACTCCCAAGAAACCCTGCGAAAAAATACAGTAGCCCTACAAGAAAAAACAAGAGCTCTTGCTACAGCACAAACAGATCTAAGAAATGCTCAACAGAACACGCAGGAACAAGAAGCTCTTATAACCCGGCTTCAAAAACAAATCGGAGATTTACAAAATAGACTACAAGAGCTTTCTTCTGAGAAGGACAAAGCAAGCTCTGACCTACAAAAAAATAACACCACTCTTCAAAAGAGCAGTACCCTTCTCCTAGAAAAACAAGAAGAGCTTACATCTATTACAAAAGACTTACAAAAGACTACGCAAGAAAACCAACAAAAACAAACTCTCATAGAGCAGCTCCAACAAGAAATAGCCGATCTACAAAGAAAGCTTCAAACCTCTGATGCCCACTCGGAAGAAACCCTGCGAAAAAATACAGTAGCCCTACAAGAAAAAACAAGAGCTCTTGCTACAGCACAAACAGATCTAAGAAATGCTCAACAGAACACGCAGGAACAAGAAGCTCTTATAACCCGGCTTCAAAAACAAATCGGAGATTTACAAAATAGACTACAAGAGCTTTCTTCTGAGAAGGACAAAGCAAGCTCTGACCTACAAAAAAATAACACCACTCTTCAAAAGAGCAGTACCCTTCTCCTAGAAAAACAAGAAGAGCTTACATCTATTACAAAAGACTTACAAAAGACTACGCAAGAAAACCAACAAAAACAAACTCTCATAGAGCAGCTCCAACAAGAAATAGCCGATCTAAAAGGAAAATTTGCAATCTCTGAGTCTGCATTACAAGAGGCTCAAAAAGCTGTAGAAGAAAAAACAAGAGCTCTTGATACGAATAAAAATTCTCTATTAATTGCTAAAAAAAGCTTAGAATCTCTAAAAGGCAACCTCACCACTTATGGAAGAAGTCTAAAAGAAAAAGATACTCTTATATCCCAGCTTCAAGAACAAATTAAAAAATTACAAAGTCAACTACAAGAAACATCCCAAAAACAAATAGAGTCCAACTCTGAGGAAAATACCACTCTGAAAGCGGATATACAAGCTCTACGAGAAGAGCTTGCTAATGTAAGACAAGGAAAAGGAAAATTAATACAAACTCAACAAAACTTAAAAAATACAAAAGAAGACCTAATAAACCAAATTTCTATTCTGGACGAAAAAATTGAAGAATTAAAAAGCACAATAAGCCAACAAACAGAAAGAATTCGGTATTTAGAAAACGAAAATAAGAATATTCCTAAGCTTCGAATAGCCCTACAAGACAAAGAAGTGCTTATTGAGATAAAACAAGAGAATATTGCCTCTTTAAACAAAGAAATAGAAGCCTTAAAAAAAGAGCTTAAAACCCAAGAAAAAACTCATCAAGAAGCCCTAAGTGATTCACAAGGAGAAGCTGAAAGAGTACAAAACCGGCTACTATCAAAAATACGAGAACTAGAAGAAACCAGATCCGAGCAAGCAAGAGCTTTACAAAGAATCGAAGAAGAACAAAAAGAACTACTAATAGAAAATAGGCAACTTCGAACTGAGTTAATCAATGCTACACAAAAAACAAAGGGTACAGCACTGCCCTATATAAAGATGTTAGACAACAACCCTCAAAACCCCTTAGTTGCTAAATACTTTGAATCTGAAGAACTAGCAGAGTTTTTGGCAGAAATAGGAAGAGCTTCTTTAAGAGTGCAAACTCTATTGACATCTCTTAAAGCTTTACAGGGAGAAAATGCTATCTCAGACGATGCACTCTTACAAGGTTTCAAGGGTCTAGAAATTGAGGAGCAAAAGGCGCTCTTAGGATCTCTCAAGAGGGTAACCGAATCCCCTAAACTTGATGAGCCCTCTGATAATAGTCTTGGATCCTCATCAGAAGTCTCAGGCGAAGAATATGAATAAGACACTGAGACGAAAATCCCCTGACTTTAGTCATGGGGAGGTTTCGTGACTTCCTTTAAGAGGCAGTTGCAGTATCTGAATCTACAGAAGTAATTTCTGTAATGGCTCCCTTTAACATCTCTACTTTAGCCCCATCTACCATCTTCAAAATAACGGTATCTTCCTTTACTTGAGATATAACGCCCACAATTCCCATTGCTGTCACCTTATCTCCTTTTTTCATAGAAGCACGCATCTGAAGAGCTTTCTTTCTACGTTTTTGCTCCGGACGATATAGGATAAAATAGAAAAAGAAAATAGCAAAACCTACCCAAACTAAAAGAGAAGTAAAGTTTGTCTGAGAAGCTTGTCCACTGTCTGCAAATAAAGAAGAACTACCCAAAAGGGCCAACATAGTAAATATTTTTTTCATATAAAAAACCTCATTTTCCTATAGAGCTTACCTGTTTTAGATAAAAAAAGCAACTCAAAGCCCTCCCCTATTTTCAATTTATTTTTTTATTGTTCTTGCATGACTTAAAAAGAAAAAGAACATAAGATCTCCCTAAAAAAAACTTTATGACTATTTCTAAAAGCGCTTCTTACGTTTCTTTGAAAGTTCTCCTTTTCACAGAAAAAGGAAGACCTTTAGGACTTTTACAAGGTAAAGATGGAAAGCCGCATATAGTCCATACCGTAAAAACCAAAACAGGAAATCTCGATTTTGGCATAAAACCGCATGGTAACACCCATTTTTACTACGGATCTTTAAAAGGTAAAAAAATTTTTTATCTTTTTCTTTTACACGAAAAAGGAGGGGAAAGGGCCCAGTTTCCGCTCCATCCACAAACAAAAACTCCCCTATTTCCTACCCTACAAGAAAAAATCATCTTTCCCAAAGACTTTGAAGGAGAACTTATATGGCCCAAAAATCCAGAAGGAACTCCCTCTTTTCCTTGTACAGAGGCGGGCTCTTTTATAACTCCCTTGGATAGAGAAAAAAGATCGGTTCCCGATCCTGCTTTTGGAGAAAAAGAGTACCTTTCCTTTTTAAAAAGAACGATACAAAAAACGGGCTCTTGTCAAATCCTAGAAGGCTCTTTTTCAAAAAAGGCTTTCCGGATGTTAGAAAAAAACTTCCCCATGATCTTACAGGTAAAATACGCCTTTTTTTTCCGAGAACACGAAACGTTAGAAATTTTCCCCTTCCCTGAAGTAAAAAAAGAAATAGTACAATATTGTGAAAAAACCTTCTCTTTCTACGGTGTCTTTAAAAAAAAGGTGGAAAGAGAAGATGCTTCTTTTGTTATTTTTTCTATCCGCTCTTCCTCTGTAAAAGAAGGACATTTTCTAAGTGAAACGTGTGAGGAAACTGATCAAAAGGGGCAATAGATGCTACCTTATAACCGTGCTGAATTAACTCTTGTACATCTTCTAATTGAGTGTCGGGATTACACGATATGTACACCATTTTTTTCGGCTTTAAAGCGATGATCTGTAAGAGAGCCTCCCTGCTAAGACCTGCTCTTGGTGGATCTACAATTATAGCGTCTGGTCGCTCTTGTATTTTGGTAAGAGACTCTTTTACATCTCCCCCTATTATCTCCACATTTTCAATCTGATTGTAGTGTATATTCTCCAAAGCATCTTCTACAGAAGAGGGGTTTTGCTCTATTGCATACACCTTTTTTGCAAAGAAGGAGGCTATCATAGCCAAAGATCCACTCCCGGAATACAGGTCGTATACAACCTCATCTTTTTGCAAGTTTAAAAGAGAAAACGCCTTTTCATACAGTTTTTGCGCTTGCAGTGTATTAGGCTGACAAAAAGAAGTAGGACTTACTTTCATAGAAATCTTTTTCCCCAAAAGAAAAAAGGTCTCAAAAATATAGCCTTTACCCACCATCTTTTTAGAAAGGGTTTGCGTAGGAATCCCTTTTTCCTGTTTTTTTTGTAGCCACAAAATAGAGAGGTCCTCTTCTTTTGTAAAAAGCGCTTGAATCTTTTCTACAAAAGAGCTCACCTCTTTTTCTACAACAGGATCTTCCGTATACAGGGTGGTCAGTAAAACCATCTTTTCTTGTGTATTTCTTCCTTCCCTAAGGGTAAGGTTCATTAAATGCCCCTCTTGTTTTATCGCGTGAAACGCTAAAAGAGAAGAGCTCTCCCACCAGCTTCTGGTTTTTTGTAGCACTGTAGAAAACCACAAAGGAGCTAAAAAACAGGTCTCTATATTAAATACATATTGATTTGCACCCGCTATCATGAGTCCTAAAAATTTTGTTTTGGCTCCATTTTGGGAAAAAGAAAACTCCATCTTATTGCGATAATGCCAAGGATCTTCACAAGGAACTACAGGAAATAGCTCTGCCCCTTGCAAGATCATTGCTTGAAAGTTTTTTTGGATCCACTTCTCTTTTTCCTCTAGCTGGGAAGGATATGCATATTCTTGCCAAAGACACCCTCCACAAATCTTAGTATGAGAACACTTAGGCTCTACCCTTTTAGGAGAAGGGTTTACTACCTGTAAAAGACGCCCCTTTCTTTTGCTTTTTCTTTTTCTAGAAACCTTGGCCAAAACCAGATCCCCCTCTAAAGCATGAGGAATCTCTACCTTCGTTTTTTCCAAATAAGCAACCCCCCACCCTTTTTTGGAGAAGGATTCAATAAAAAGTTTTTCTTCCATAGAGGGAAGATGATACAGAGAAAGAAAAAAAAAGAGAAGCTTTTAGCTTTTTTTGGCTCTATTTATTTTTTGTTTTACTTTTTGGATAAAAGTAGGACTTGTTTTTTTTAATTTCCCAAATTTTCCACTTTTTTCTAAATGAAGAGACTCTTTTCTAAATTGTTTTCCCACTTTCTCTAACTTCAAGGTTCCTGTTCTAACTCTTTGCGAAGCAGCCTTGTTCCCTTTAGATACTTTTTGTAAGTCGCTCGATAAACTTTCCAGCTGCTGGTTTAACTTTTCCAAAGTTTCTTTAAAGGCCATTTTCTCTCTCTCCTACTTGTCCTTTTTTCCTCATAGTAATTTTTTGGTTAAATGCGCAATCTTTTTTATGAAAAAAAAAGCCTTTTTTTCTGTTACAATGCAAAAAAGGAGTTTTTTTATGTCAGGTATTGCTTTTGTGAACGGGAAATATTTTCCTTTGGATGAAGCCCGCTTCCCTATTTTAGACTTGAGCGTCACAAGAGGCTATGCCCTTTGTGCTACTATTCGCACTTACGAAAAGGAGCCTTTTCACTGGGAAAAGCACCTAGAAAGACTCCAAATAGGTGCTAAAAGATTACATCTTCCCTTCCCTCTTACAAAAGCCTCTTTTTATTCTATCTTAAAAAAGCTTTCCTCTTCTTTGGAAAGCTCTGAGTGGGTTTTAAAAATAGTGCTATCGGGAGGCCCCTCTTTTTCTATGGAAATGGAAACAGAGCCCAGTATTGCCATTTTTTCTACTCCTTACGTCCCTTATCCTTCTTCCTTTTATAAAAAAGGAGTAGAGCTTGCTACTTTTTCTTATGAACGGTTTTTACCCGAACATAAAACCTCTTCCTATTTTCCTGCTATCTGGGCCAAGTTAGATAAAAAAGAGATCTTTGAAGTCTTATACCTTTCTAAAGAAAAGGAGATTTTAGAATGTGCTACCTCTAATCTTTTCTGCGTAAAAAAAGGAAAACTTATCACCCCTTCTTCTAAAATTTATCCGGGAGTTACAAGAGAGATTGTACTCTCTTTAGAAAAGGTGGAACAAAGAACTGTTTTTTATGAAGAACTAGAAGAAATAGAAGAGGTTTTTTTAGTAGCCACAAATAAAGAGATCATCCCCATTCACAAAGTAGACTCTTTTTCTTTTTCTCCTGGAAGCGTAACAAAAAGAGTACAACAAGCTTTTACTGAATATGTCCGGAAAAAAGAGTGGATTCGGAAAGAGAAGATCAGCAAAAATAACTTGGTATGTTTTTGAGGTTTTTGTTTTATTGCATCCTCCCCTTTTTTTTATATGCTACTAGTTCCGGCAACCCTGCTCTTGTTTCTTTGTATCGCTGTGGCTTTGTGTGGGAGGAAGATTTTCCCCTTTCTTTACGGGCTCAATATTTAGCAGACTATGTGTATGATGCCTCTTTTGAAGAGGAATTTTTATCTGATCAAACAGAAGTTTCTAAAGTAACTCTTTCTACTTACGGAACAACCTTGACAGCTAGCTTCTTTCATAAAGTGGATCTGTATGCCCTTTTAGGCTCTTCTAAAATTCAATTCGACGATGAGCTTTTTTCTTCTAGAAGGTTTTCTTGGGGAATAGGCTCTCGCGTTCTTTTATATAAAAATAAAGGATTTTTTCTAGGAGTGGAGGGAAAGTTTTTTTCCACAAAACAAAGGCCCACTTATTTCATTTTAGAAAAAACCACCCCTGCTTTGATTATCTCTTCTTTTGCCCTTCTTTATACAGAAATACAGGGATCCATGAATCTTGCCTATCAATACGGCCCTTTTATTCCCTATCTTGGAGTTAGTTATCTAGAAGCCAAAATAGCCCCTGAACCTTCTTTGGGTATGATAGACATTCCCTCTTTAGAAATGATCTCAGAATTTGAGTCTTCCTCTTCTGTAAATACGAAAAAGTGGGGTGTTTTGTTCGGATTCACGCTTCTTTCTTCAGAGACTATGAGTATTGAAGTAGAGTCCCGCTTTATAAACCAAAATGGTGTTACTATCTCGGGAGAAATTCGCTTTTAAAACTCCCACTCAATCGTAGCGCTCAATAAGTGTTCTTTTACTTGGTTTCCCGCTTTTGCTTCATACTGAAAAAAAACACTCG
>CAYGOC010000013.1:0-60090 GCA_964351495.1 uncultured bacterium | reverse complement strand
TTTTATAGGCTTACCCTTTTTAGGAATCCAATAAAAAAACCTTCTAGTACACATAGTCTCTTTAGGAATTTCCAAGAAAAGATAGGCTAAATCATTTTTTCTACCAAAATCATACAAGAGCCATCCGTCTAGCTTTTCTTCTTCTATTTTTTTCTGGGCTAGTTTTATTTTTTTTTCCATAAAAGTTATTTACCTTTTTTTCGCTTGTAAAAAAGCAGAGGCCCCTAAAACACGCAGCGTTAAAAAAGGTTCTTCTAAAACCTTTTTGAAAAAGGGCAGGTTTTTGGTTCTACCAACCTGAAACATGGCCTCTAAAATTTGTATTTTTTGTTCGTAGTTTGCGGAAAAATAGATCTTTTCAAGTTCTTGTTGTGCTCTTTCTTCTTTGGCAAAAAGGGCTAAAACAATCGCCTTTTGCATTCTAGTTTCGGTGTCTTCTTCTTGCAAAATAAGCTCCACCAACTCAGAAGAAAAAATCGGTTTTTCTTTCCACAAAAAGAAAAGGGCCTCTTTGGTAAGAAACGAGTTTTTTTTCAGAAGGGTTTGTATATATTCTTCTACTTTTATCTCCTCTAAGCAGGCTAAAAGCGAGATGATTTCAAAACGGACCCTTTGATCTTCTTGTTCCGGGAAAGAAAAAAAAGCTCCCTGCCTAGTTAATGTAGAAGGAGCTATAACAGGGAATAAATAGTTATAAGAAAGATCCTTCATCCATTTTTGCCCTTTTATCTTTAGGGCTTTTAGCAAAACCTCTTTTTCCAAGTCTTGTTTTTCTCCATGCCGGATTAATCCTAAGGCGAGATTTACCTGTACATTGATATCTTTACTCTTCTTAAGCATTTTCCTAGAAAGAGCAAGGCCTCTCTGTCCTGCTGTTGATAAGGCAGAGGAGGCTATCCATCTGTGTTCTTTATGGTTTCCCTCTAGCCATCTTCTAAGCAAAAACTCTTTTTCCGGATTTTGTAAAAATAAAATCCAGCTAGCAGTAATGGCAACTAAAGGGTGTTTTTCTTGTGCCAGTTTTCGGATGATTTTTCCCTCTTCTTTCGACATCTCAGAAAAAAAGGTAAGAGCAAAGGTATTTAAGGCCTCTATACGAACCTCAGGACTTTCATCATAGAAAAGCGGGAGTAAAAGCTCTTTTGCTTCTTTGCACGAAAAATGGGCGATCAGGCGACATGCCAAAACACGCAGATATGCTCTTTTGCTTTTGGTAAGAAGAAGGATCCTTTCTAAAGAAACCTCATCATACATATCTACTAAAGCTTGAATAGCCGCCATTTTTTCCGGTAAGGGGTTCCCCTTTTTTTTCAAAAGCTTTTCTAAGTAAGGGATTTTTGTTTCTATTTGGAATTTCCCAATAGCCTGAATTAGCTCCAATCGGACAGGCCATGAACTTTCTTCCTTTAAAAGATCCAATATGGTTTTTTCTAAAATTTCATCTTTGTAATAGGTAGAAAGTTGTACAGCCAGACCTCGAACTACCGCATGAGAGCTTTTCATCATCTTTTGCAAAATCAAAACTGCTTTTGCGTCTTGGGTAAAAAAAGCGCCTAATAAAGAAGCTATTTGAACAGAGTACTGGGATGAGTTTGCTCCTTCTTCCAAAAAAGCCCAGCAGATTTTTTCTAAAAGAACAGGGTCTTGGGAGAGATTTTCTTCCCATAACAGGTAGTGTTTTAATGCTTTTTCTCCCTCATTTTCTTTTACAAGGGCTTGTATGTAAAAGCTCTGAGCTTCTTTAGAAGAAGGATATTTTTCTAAAAGTTGTAAAGAAAGAGCATGAGCTTTAGGAAAGTCCTCTATGAAAAAAAGGCTTTCTATCCTCTTAAGTTCTTGTTTCAAAGAGCTCTCTTCTAAATTAGAAGTAGCTATAAGAAGAGAAGGTAGTAAATAAAGAAAAAAAGCCTTCAACACTTTGTCCCGTTTTTCTTTCATAATGAAAAAAAAAGCGCTTAAAAAAAAGAAGAAAAAAACAGGCCTTAGATAAACTCGTAAGCCATTTTCTTCTCAAGCTCAGACAAAGTTACCCTTGGCTAAACAAGATGCTTTAGCTTTTCTCCTCCAATTAGATGAAAGTGAAGATGAAATACCGTCTGACCGGCTTCTTCACCTACATTAGTAAGAAGTCTATAGCCATCTTCTATTTTGAAAGAGACAGCTAGCCTCTGAGCTATCTCCCCTATCTCTTGTAAAAGAAAAAGATCTTCTTTCTGCATATCCTGCAGGCTTTTCATTGCTTTTTTAGGAATGATTAAAAGATGCACCCTTGCCTGGGGATAGAGATCTTTAATAACGATAAACCGTTCATTTTCAAATACTATCTCTGCGGGCAGCTCTTTTTGAATGATTTTAGCAAATACCGTTGTCATCGTTTTTTTAAGATTACCTCTAAAGCTTTCTCGGCAGCTTCTCTTGTCTTCCAGATGGAGATAAACTGTCCTTTATGACAAAAAATAGAACCTTCAATTCCTGTTATTTTTTCTAAGTCTTCGTCATGAAGGCCGGCCCATTTTTTAGGCAGAGGTTGCCTTACCTTCATCCTATCTCTTAAAGAGGGAGGAATACCTCGTACTTTCCAATGGTTTCCCGTAGGCATCAAAACAAACAAGGCAGGGTGAAACTCTCCTCCCAATAAAAAGAAATTTTCCATCCAAGGGAGAGACTCTTCAAAGACTAAAACCTTTTGTTTTTTTTCCATGCTTTTCTTTACTTTTTCCTTACATCCCCTTATGTACTCAAATCTTTCTTTAGACCTTCTTAAATGGCCTAAAACAAACTCTAAAGCTTCCATGAACGCTTCTTGATACTCTTTCAAGGAAGCTTGATAATGAACCGGCATAAAATTAGAAACTATCTGGGAAAAAAAAGAATATCCGGTCTCCTGAGGGGCAATACCATTATCATGCGCATCTACCCCCATAACCAAAGTACGGTTGAAATGATCATAAAGCTCTTGGGATATAATTTTTTGATCTCTCAGGTATTTTAAGATCATTCCTGCGCTACTCAAATTTCCTTTATAATCTACCTGGTGGTGATCAAATCTTTTTATAGAAGGATTGTAAATACCGCCTACATCACAAACATACTCACACTGCTCTAAAGAGACAGGGTCTCTTGTTCTATGAATTTTATCTTTATCAATTAAATTGAATAATAAAAGTAAAGCGCAAGCCGTTACCTCATCTGCATGGAAAGACCCATCATGTGCGCCAAAACTTCTCGGTACAATGCCCTTCATAAGCCCCTTATTAAAAGGGCCTAATTTATAAAAGATACCTTTTCTATGTAAAGCTCTCTTTTCTAAAATCCGTAAGAAAAGCGGAAACTGTAGTAGCTAGTTCTCTTTTTCATGAACTGCCCTTCTAAAGAAAAGCCTTTATGATACTCTGCAAACATACGGAATTTTCTTCCGATTCCTTGCAGCTTACTGAATTCATACCCCAACATAAAGGTCCCATCAAAATCAAAGTGCAGATATTGATAAGAACGGAAGTGTGCTGCTGTAAAGAAGGTTCCATATAGTTTTTGTTTATGAAACTTTCTTCCTAAAAAGCGGTATTCTCCTCCGTATTCTAGGTACATAGGCTTCAAGCGAAAAGAAGGATCACTGTGCAAGATCCCCCCTATTCCTCCGTACAAACGAAGAGAGCCTAAAAGTTGATAGGAAGCAAAAAGGTCAATCGCTTCAAAGCTGGGGTTTTTTCGAACATATCCGGGATTATTCACCAAAAACTCATCTCCTAAATGAGAAGAAAGGTGATATAGACGAAACCGGAAAGACCAGGCATCAAAGGCATATGCCAAAGGAATCCCTACATAAAAATCGGTATTTACTAAAGCGGTTCCCGCATTAAGTCTTGGCTTGGGAGGATCTAAATCAAAAACAGACCAAATCCCCGATTCAATACCGATTTGAAGATCTCCATGCCCCCCTACATCAATCCAGCGATAAATAGGAAAGTCATCTCCCAAAGAAACAGGAGCTACGTTATTTCCTATAACTCGATCGTGTTTTCTATATCCTAAAGAGTTGGTAACCTGACGAGGGCTTGCTACCATGGGCAAAAAGAGCTCTGTCGTTTGAGGAAACCAAATTCCGCTTGGTTTAAAGCAGTCTTCAAATTTTTGCTGCGCTTTTTTATCTCTTTTAGAAAGCTCTTCTTTCGTTAGCTCTTTTACTTTTTTGATACCGGGGATATCCGATACAAAAGAGAGGATACTTTTAGAGATTAGTTTGTTTTTAGGAAGATTTCCGAGCCACACGTTTTGATCCCGAACGATCACCACCACCCGAAATTCATAGTAGTGCATGTCTACTAAAGCTTGTATATATCCTTCATAATAGGCATCTGATCCTTTTTCCAAAGAATCACAAGGGATTTCGTCTGATCTAGAAAGCACCACAGCCACCTCTTCTTCTGCAAAAAGAGAACAAGAGAAAAGAAAAAAAAGAGAAGTAAAAATTGTACGAAGCATAAGTTTATAAAGTCTCCTTATAGAGAATCCATAACCCAAAACTGATTAAACAGAAAAGCCTTATTTTAAAAATGAGGGGAAAAAATACGATTTTCCCTTTTTTTTAAAACTAAAAAACAAGCGGAAAAACACAGAAAAGCCCCCAAAAGCAGAATCGAAAAAGAGGGAAAAAACAAAGAGAAAAAAGCTCCTAAAAGAGGCGCTACCATACCCCGAAGCCCTACCATAACAACATTGACCCCACTAAACAAAGAGCTGTCCGCTTCTTTAGAAAAGTAGGTTCCGGAAAGACTCCACAAAAGGTGGCTTCCCCCCTGCGCTATCCCATAAAAGCAAAAAGCTACATAAGCCAAAAAAGAAAAGGAATAAGAGAGCGCTAAAAAAACAAGAAACAATGCTGTCAAAGAAAAAACGAAAAAAGAGATCTTAAAAGGAGACACCTTATGCAAAAACCTACCCCAAAAAGGAGAGGAGATCACAATGAAAAGTCCCTTACAAGCAATCGTTGCCAAACCGTACTGAGTATAGTTAAAAGCCAAGTGATCTATCAAAGTCAAGGGAAGGATAGGCTGCGCTAACATAATCCCAAAACCACAAAGCATAAAACCCCACTGAAATAAAGCAAAGTCAGGACGGGTTCTCATTAAATGGAAGGTGTCTTTCCATGGTTTGGTAAACGATTTTTTGATAGAAAAATCAGGGTTTCCTGCAAAAGGGGTCGAAGAAGGTTTTATAGGAAGTCTTTTTATTAGATAGACCCCTGCCATCCCTATTAAAGCGGTCACAAAAAAAAGAGACCTCCAAAGCCCCTCATTTTGATCTAAAAGAGCCCCTACAGCCCAACAAAGACCCATCCCCTCCAAATAGGTAAGCGCATAGCTCCAAGAAAAGGCTTTTCCCCTCTTTTCTTCCGGGAGATTACGCCGCAAAACCTCCATCCAAGCAGGTATAGAGGCCCTCGAAAAAAGCATATAAAAAGCGGAAGAGGCTACTAAAAACCAAGAGCTTGCAACAAAAGGAAACAGTAAAAAAGGGACCCTGGATAAAAGAGCTGCATATAGTAAGTTATTTTTTAGCCCCTCTTTTTTTCCCTTTACAGAAGAGCTCCAGTAAAAAGAAAAAATGGAGACAACAGGCTTGAGGCTAGTCAAAATAGCAATCTGCAAACTTGTAGCGCTCAAGTCTTTACGTAAAATACAGGGAATGAACCCATATAAAACAAATAAAGGCTCCCCCATAAACCCATATAAAAAAAGGGTCTGACAAGTTTTTGTTTGATAAAAATCTCTTACCTTACCCATAAATCCCACAAAAAATCCCCCGATCATAAGGATAGCTGAGATTAAATAAAAGAATGCAAGAAAAAATTTTATAAAAATTAGTTCAATTAAATTATAATTAATATTAAAATAGCCTCTATTAAAAAGAGGAAAATTATGAGTGATCTAATCTCAAATATTACAAATTATGTAAACACACAAAGAGCGCATCTTTTTGAAGTGACTTCATCTGCCTATAACTGCACAGCTACAAACGTTTCGGGATATCTTGGAAGACAAACAGAGAACTGTTCTAGGATTGCCGAGCTTCTTCCGGAAGAACTCGCGACATACCATCCAATATCTGATACTGATTCAACAGAGCTTGGCATTCGAATCGCAGCTGTAGCGGCTCAAGTTTTTACTTCAGCACCTATGGTTGCATCTTGGTTTACCTTAGGTATTCTTCATACTCCCCTTTCTTTTTACACTCTTACTGTTTTAGGTCTAGCTTTAGCAGATGATCTTATGAAGCTCGCTCCTTCTGGTGGTGTACAAGAAACATTTTTTATTAGTAAGGCAGTAAACTTCGCTAGCTTTATTCAAAGCTTTTTCAAAAAAAATTAGACCTTGCTGATAATACTGGGTCTATTTTATACAGAGCTTTATGCAGGAAAGTTACTACGAATTCCCTTGTGAGTATCCTATAAAGGTGGTGGGTCCTGCCACCTCTCATTTTGAGTCTAAGGTAATCACCATTGTAGAAGGGCACGTAAAAGAGCTTCCTTCCCATAGAATCCGCAGAAAGTGGAGCAAAAACAAAAAGTATCTTTCTTTGACGTTTACCATTCGGGCGGACAGCCTTTTTCAAGTGGAGAAGATCTACAAAGAACTTCGAAACTTCGAGCTTGTTTTCATGACTTTATAGATTCTTGATTGCTTTTCTTAAAATGAAAGGTTATACTCACGTCTCTTTCTCGGGGCAATAGCTCAGTCGGTTAGAGCAGCGGACTCATAACCCGTCGGTCCCTGGTTCAAGTCCAGGTTGCCCCACATTTCTTTACGAGTTCTTTGCCTGCATTAAATGGTAGCAATATCAAAATGTATTCGGCGTGAAGTTACACAATACTTCTCGAACCTTGTTTTCAATCTTAGAAATACGCACAAACCCATCCAACTCCTTGTTTAATTTAATTATCAAAGAAAGATTAATTTAGATCTATTGTAAAATCAATGCTTTATATTACAAATAATTACAAAAAATAAAACAATTAATTTACTATATAGACCGAAAACAACCAACAACTAAAAAAAATAGTTTTTATATACATTAATTATTGACCATAAGCACGTTACAATATATAAACCTAGAAATTGAAGGGGACGCATTAGAAAGGCCTAATCAAGCTTCCAATAGATGATCTCGGAAAATAGTCCTCTTTTGAGGAGGTTCCTATTTCAGACATTATTTAACTTAACTAAAAAACCCAATTGAATGAATTGGGCGTTTATATTAAGTTAAAGAGATGAGACCAAGAATTTGCCTGGAAGCCCTCGCGCCCCTTCTTAGAAAACCCTTTTTTACCGCAGAGCAAGCGCGGGCAGTCGGCGTTTCACCATCTGTTCTCTGCCATTATGTCAAAACGGGAAAGCTGAAAAGAATTCGCCGAGGGGTTTATCAAACCGCTGAGCCTCAAAACCCTTCATCCATCCGATGGGAAGATCTGATACAAGCCGTTTATTCCATCCCGGGCAGTGTAATATGTCTTGTCTCGGCTCTGGCTATCTACGACCTTACCGAAGAGATCCCTCGTCAGCATTGGATCGGTATTCGGCATGGAACCTCTGCCAAGGGCAATCCTCAAGTTAAAATCATCCGTTTTCGAGACTTTGAACTGGGAAAAACAGAAATTGAACTTGAAGAAGTCCGCATTCCAATTTTCGATCGCGAAAGAACCATTGTGGATGCATTCCGGCTTCTCAGCCGAGAAATTTCAATCAAAGCACTAAAAACGGCATTAACTAAAGGAGGGAAAAATCGACTCAACCTTGTAAAGCTGGAAACGTATGCTAAACAGCTGCGATTCGACATCGCACCCTATTTGCTGAGTATAACTACATGATTAATGAACAAGCGCTAAAAGACCGTCTCCAAACAATCGCGAAAGGAAAGGGAATCCCCTTCAATGCATGCTGGAAGCAGCTTCTCTTAGAAAGATTTCTAGCCCGGCTTGCCCGTTCCCCTTACGCTGACAAACTCATCTTCAAAGGCGGGTTTCTTCTTGCCTACATGATGAAAATAGGGAGGGAAACGATGGATCTCGACTTTCTTCTCACCCGCATGAAAGCGGAAAAGCAAAATCTCAAAGAAATCTGCGAAGGAATTGCCTCCGTTCCATCCGATGATGGTTTTGCATTCTCTTTTGAGGACATCGAGCCGCTTTCTCAGCCGCATATGAATTATCCTGGATATCGCATTACCTTGGGTGCTTCTTTTGCAAAAATAAGGGATAAAATTCATATTGATATAGGAGTTGGTGACGCTGTAGAGCCTCAATACCTAGAAATCAAGCTCTTTCAATACCGAGGAACACCGTTCTTTGAAGACACGCTCTCCCTCCAGGTCTATCCGATCGAAACCATATTTGCGGAAAAATTAGAAACAGTGCTTTCGAAGGGTTCCAGAAACAGCCGGATGAAGGATTATCACGATCTCCTCCTTCTTGTCAGAAGTAAGAGACTGATCAATTTAAAGAGACTCAAAAAGGCGGCATCAAATACTTTTGCGAACAGAGACACCCCAATTTCCTTGATTCAGTTTGACAATACTGGATTGGAGGCCCTCCAACGGCTTTGGATAGCTCACTTACACGGGCTCGGCGATATTGCTGAAGAAATAAAACTGCCCAAAGACCTCAAGACCGCAATCAACGAAATCAATTCTTTTGCAGCATCGCTGCTCGATTAGGCATTGACCTGTCATCGCCGATTTTCCGCATTTTTTCCGCAACTGACAGGAAAGCAAGTGAATATTTAAGAGCCAGCCTGAATAAAACCTTAATGATCTTCATAGGAAAGTGCGATTCTGGTATATTCTGAATCGTTCAGAGTTATACTAAGAATGGGACTCATAACCCGTCGGTCCCTGGTTCAAGTCCAGGTTGCCCCATTTTATTTAACATGTTGTAAGTAAGTTGATTAGAAGACTTAAACAGGCTGTCTAAAATTAAAATTCACCAAGGAAATTGACTCCTTAGCACAATTTTGGCACACTGCAAAGCTATTAATTACAACACACTACAACATGAGACATCACTTTAGTTTTATCACTGCTCAATTTTATCACTTCAAACAAGGATTTTGAGCATATGGCTACAATTCGCAAAAAAGGGGAAAATCTGGGCCTTTTTTATCATTCGCTATTATACGAACAAGCCAGAACAAGAAAAGGTTCAAGAAGATATGATAAGTGAGTATCTAGCTAGCAGTCATCCTAGAGCTGACTGTCACGTTTTTATTCAAGATGCTAACCCAAAGAATAAAGAGGGGTTTTCTCACACTGAAGCTGCAAACTAATTCTTTGAAAACGTCTCTCAGAAGAGGATCGTAAACAAAAAATTTTACCTGAAAATCCTATTGGTTTTTTACCCCTCCCCCATGTTAAAATATTTCCCTCTAACCAAAAGAGGAAGAAATGGGGAATCAAATAAGTTTTTTTACACCTGTAAGTTTTGGGTCTCAGTCCGGGCCGCTTTCAGAGAAAATTGATAACTATTTCTATCTCGGCGGTAAAAAAGCTTATGTAATCCCAGGTCATGTAGAACAAGGCTCTGAAGGCGTTGTTTTAACTCCAGGTCAATCTTCATTTCTTACAACAGCCCTCAAAATTGTTTCTTATTTTACTTTGATCATTCCTGCTCTTATGCTTATTGCGAAAGCAGCTCTCAGATACCCCCACAGTTTTTATATCATAGACGTTCAAGCAAAAGTCGAAGAGGGTATCAATATTTCTGAAGTTACAGCTCGAAAAATCCAAGAGCTTATGCCAAAAATCCATAGACAAGAAGAGGATGGTGAAATTGTCTGGCATTCTAGCGTAAATAACCTTGTTTTCGGTCTAACATCTGTTCCTAATCTTGTTTTTAAAATGGCCTTTCCTGGAGCGGGTGTTTCTCGAGCTGCTGGGGTTCTTTCTTCCGAAGACATTACCGAATCGCGTTTTGCTAATATGGTCAAAGCCAAGGAAGTCTGCTTAGCACATCAACTTGGGTTATTGCTTATTCCTCATGCTAAAAAGTTCACTGTAAATGGAATGTCTTTGATTGCTGAGGAATATGTTGATATTCATCAAAATGAGAGCGCACAAGAACACTTTTATCAACTCTCCGGGCTAAATGAGACAGCAAGACAATTAGCCGTATTTATTGCAAAAACAGGATTTAGCGACGTTGAGTGGCGTAATATGCCTGTAGTTGATACTGCGCCAGAGTTCCAAGGATCCAGACGAATTGCTCTCATTGACCTCGAAGAAATGGATAGTGCTTCTACTGGGATCTTTGGCGGAGGTTTCGAACGTCGAGGCTTAGTTAGCTGTTTGCATTCCGAAGAACAAATTGATCTTGTCCTTGCCGAAGCCAGAAAACAAGGTGTTAACCCCCGATATAGAACCGCGGAAGGAGTTAGAGAGCACCGAGTAGAAGAAATTCGATCCGATAGAGCTATGCACGAATTTTATCAGAGAAATGGCATCCTAGAAAATCCACGCAAACCAATCCAAGTGCTCGATCTAGAATCTCTTGGGCTAGATCTAGACGAAGCTGCAGAAATGCGTACAGGAAGAAAACTAAAAACAGGCTCTGGAGACGATTGGAATTTTGAATGGGAAACAACCCAAGTCACAATGAGAAAGGCTATAATAGATGTTATTGATGCAATCAATGCAGCAGTACAGAAAACACCTGAAGAAGCCTCATTGAAAGGAAAACGATATATTAGACTCGATCACAACTCTGATGAACCTGAAACATTCTTTCTTAAAGAATACAATCGGTTAGGATGTAAGCATTTGGGCTGCTTTGTTTCCGATGAAGAACTCAACCAAAGATGGCTTAAACGAATCGTTGATGCTCTAGCAGAAAAGGGGCATATTTTTAAGCTCGATAAGCAAAACGGTTATGGATACTTTATCCAGGCATAGCTTAATTTTAAGGTCTTTACCTTTGTCTAACAGCTGCTAGACAATTTTAAAATACATAGACATCTTTTTATTATTTCTTCTTTCTTTTCTTTGAGTATGTAGGCTTTCGCTCGTTACTTAACTCCGCCTCTAATTCAGCAATTGTGGGTAGTTTACCTTTCAGTTCTCTAGGTAATTTCTCCATAAATTGAACTTGATAACTAGATACTCCTATAGGGCTTTTTAAATTATTCAAAGCATACTCAGCGGTAATTCTGTTCTTTTCTTTACACAGTATAATACCAATGGTTGGATTATCTTCTGGCTGTTTTAGAGACCTGTCAATCGCTGTGAGATAAAAATTGACCTGACCTGCATCAGCTGCTTTAAACGGACCCGCTTTTAATTCGATCACAACAAAACACTTGAGCTTAAAGTGATAAAACAACAGGTCAATATAAGAATCCTCTCCTCCAACTTCTAGGTGGTACTGCCTTCTATAAAGGCAAAGCCTTGACCCAGTTCTAAGAGAAACTTCTACAAATGGTCGACCAATCCCTGCTCGATTTCTTTTTCATGTGCTTCGTCAGATAAAGTCAAAAAATCTAAACAATAAGGGTCTTTTAGGGATTCGGCAGCCAAGTCTGAATGAGGCTCTGGAAGCGTTAGTGCAAAATTATTGACTGCTTTTCCTTTTCTCTTGTGTAACTTGGACTCTATTCTCATCACTAATACATTCCGAGACCAACCATTTTTGATGATTTGCTCAGAGTACCAAAGGCGCTCAGCATGTGAATGAAGGCGCTGCATCAAGACAATATTGTGACCCCAAGGAATTTGCGAAACAGCTGTTTCGTAAATACCATCTGGGTAGCTTTCAGCAAATTGCCGCATTAGCTCTAAATTTCTCTTTGAAAACCCAGCAACTCCAGGAAACGTGCTCCCAAGATCTTTAGACAAGCTCTCCACAGTCTTACCCCCCCCATCCTTCCGAAGTAGTTTTCTTTGAAAGCCTATGTCCAATATCTCAATAAAGAGAAGTGACCTTGCCCCATTTTGTTTAAATGCCACTAGAAGGAACCCCTTGAAAGATAGTTCTATTAAAAAAGTTAGCTTTGATTTGGCACGAGTAGTTGTCTTTTTATAGAAATGGAACACACCTGTTGTGTTGAAGCTTTTAAAGAATTGCAAAATACGATTCCTATTTTGGAAATGGAGGAGAGGATTCTCGAAAGTGGAGCTTATAATCCTGAGGGAACACTAGTTTCTTCCTTAAAAAATTCTTTAGATGCTTTTAGGAAAGATGAAAAATTATCAGAGGAATTCCGTAGTGACTCTACCTATTCATCCTTTCCTTTTTGCTAAATAATAGCCTAAACAAAACAGATACAGGCGAAAAGCAAAAGCAAAAAGAGTTTATAACCTCAGATGAAAATTCTTTATTTATCATCATCTAACCTAAAAGCTTCTTTTTAGCCTTTTCAATAACATCTAAAAATTCATCTAAAAAAAAATCTAACCGATCCCCTTTTAGAGGGGCAAAAAGAGTGATTACTGGTTTTTTATCTTCTTGAGAAATCTCTGCCCATTGTTCTCCATTGAAATAGATTTCAGCAAAAACTTTTTCTCTATCATCATTGGCTATTACAATAGAAAATCCTTCATGATCCATAAAAACTCCTATTTTAGTTCTTCAGCCAATAAGGCTCTAAAAATCCAATCATTTCGCTTCCATCTCCACGAAATCTAACACCGCCAATTCCAGGAGCTTCAATCTCAATTACTGCACCGTGTGTCCGATGCGTATATTGCTTTATAATTTTTTGAGGATGATTCAAAATTTCATTTAACACTTCTTGTCCATGATTATTTATTTGAGGAGGACTTCCTAAAGGTTTAGGGAAAACGCTTCCTTCTCTATATCCATGCTTCATAGAGCTCCTTCCTGCTTTAGTAAAACCACCTCTATCTAACTTTTTTCCCAGATTTGAAAACTTTTTTACATTAATAGATCCATTTTTACCAATCATTCCAGGTATAGGTATTATTCCAACATCAAAAACATCTTTCTTTCCATAAGCTCTAGCCTCTTTTCCAAATTTATAGGATTGATCTGTACCAAAAACCTTATCAATTACTTCGTGTCCCTTAGAAATTACCTTTTCGTAGTTTTCTGTAGGGCTAGAAAACATCTCATCATTGCAAATACTTTCTGGTAAAATTTTAGAACCTATAGACTTCACTTCCTCACAAAGCTGAGGCATTACACTAACTAACTCTGTAACCTCTTGATATACTTCATGAGCTAAACAAGATCCTAACTCCCTTGCTTTTTCTGAAAAGGAACTATCCTGATTTTTTCCTAAGCTTGATTCTTTTTGTAGAGTTTTATCCTCTACTAAAAACTCTTTAAAAGCATAAACAGGCTCTTCCACTACCTTTTCTAGTTCAGTTGATTCCTTAAGCTCTGAATCCTTTATAAATTTTTTTCCCTCAGGCTTTTTAGAACCTTCTGCTACAGCAGCCACTGCCCCAGAGGCAACCGCTGCAGCTTGGGTGGAAGAAGCCACAGCTAAGGCTACCACAGTAGCTGTTACTGCTAGTACAACTACAGTCCCAACGATAATTGCTGTCTTATGCTTCTTTACAAACTTTTTTGTCTTCTTCCAGCACTTACCAAAACCGCAGTTTGTAATAGAAAAAGAAGAATTCAAATAAAACACCCTCGATTCAAATAGATATCCTTGAGGATTCTTAGAAAAACCGGTAGACTCATATAGATCCCTACCCTGAAGTAATTCTTCAATATCTTCTTCTAGTTCAAGAGCTTCTTTAAATTCTCCAGGCAATAAACCTTCTCTAGCTAAAAAGATGAGATATTCTGTGATATTTTGTAAGTCTTCTTGAGAATATTTTTTTTCAAAATCATCTGACTCTATCTCATCTAAAAGCTCTAAAATTTGATCATAATTTTTAGGAGCTTTCCATTTTATGAACTCTGGATTGGAAAAGATAAATATAGGAGGAAATATCTCTTCTGCATGCACAAAAGAAAAAGGCATTAAAGCTATCATAAAAAGATTAACCCATAGCTTTATCTTTCGCATACGAACCTCTTAAGATTTTTTGGGGTTTAGGATTGAATCACATAAAATAATTTAGAATCAAAAGAAATTTATGAAGGTTGAAATTGGGTGCAAAAATGGTGCACTGAGGTGCAATTTTTTCTAGTAAAGACCCACAACAATCAGTAGCAATCATTGCTTAAAGCTCTTATACTAGTGTTGATAAGAGTTGGTCTTTACTGGATAAACTAGAATTCTTTCTCCCTCATAACCCGTCGGTCCCTGGTTCAAGTCCAGGTTGCCCCATTTTCTTACCTCTTAAAAAGAAGCGTTTTATGGAAAATTCCCTTTTTGAAAGGGTGAAACGCACCTGTTCAGCGGACCTCTTTAATAAAAGTAAAAAAACTGATTCCTCAGTTGAGAAAATATCTTTCAAATGGAAAAAGACATTCTTGAAAGTGGGGTTTATAATCCTAAAGAAAAACCAACTTCTTCTCTTCAAGATTCTTTAGCTGCTTTTAGGAAGCGTGAAAAATTGTCAGAAAAATTTCGAGAAGACTCACACTACACCCATAGACCTCCTAATTATCAGCCTCCTGAGGGGACTTTAGTTCCCCTTCTAATGAAAAACTTTTTTGAATTCCTTTCAAAAAACATTTCTCTAATCTATTCTAATTTTTAAAGTTTCAAAGAATTTAGCTCCAATACCACCTTATATACCTCCTGAAGCTATGCTAGATAACAAAGGAGAATCTAAGCCGAAATTTTTTAATTTATCTAGATATTTCTAGAGGAATCTTTTAGGCCTGGAAAAATAAATTTGGGGATATGACTGTATCGGAAACCCAAAGGCTGAGGATACTAGAAGCAGAAAATAGCAAGCTACCCATTGAAGAGCAAAAAATAGGCTTTAGTGCTTTGCTTGTTTTTGAGAGGAAAGCTCTATTTAATATTTTTTAAGTTACTCCTCTTTATCTTGGCGCTCTTCATAAGTCTTTTCTTTGCCTACTTTAAACGATAACAACATCAACTCTGGATATGAAAAAAAATTTATTGAAAAAAAAAACGGATTAAATAAAAATATTACTTTATTTAAAAAAAATGGAGCATTTTAGGTATGATTAGAATAGCTATTATTGGTGTAGGTAATTGTGCTTGCAGCTTATTACAAGCTATAGAAGCGGATAAGATAGGAAAGCTAACTACAGGAATCGTTTCTAAAAAGATAGCTAATTATGAAATTAAAGATATCGAAGTTGTGGCTGCTTTTGATGTAGATAGTCAAAAGGTCGGGAAGGTTTTATCTGAGGCTGCTTTTGCACACCCTAACTGCACTACAAAATACTTTAATATTACATCAGAAGTGATCGTTCAAGCAGGCCCTCTTCTTGATGGATTAAGCGAAACACTTTTAAAAGAAATTTTAATAGATAAAAGATGTTCTGAAGAGATATCAATTCAAGAGCTTTCTTCTCTTCTAAATAAAAAACAAGTTGATGTTGTTATCAGCTATTTACCTGTAGGAGCTCAAAAAGCCTCTGAATATTATGCTAAAGTAGCTGCCCATGCCGGCTGCTCTTTTATAAACTGCACTCCAGCTATTATTGCAAATAACCCCCAATTTGTTGATTTATTTGAGTCTAAAAATTTACCTCTACTAGGAGATGATATAAAGAGTCAAGTTGGATCTACAACATTCCACCAACTTTTACTGAAACTTCTTGATCAAAAAGGGATTAAAATAAACAACACTTACCAGCTTAATATTGGAGGAAATAATGACTTCAAAAACATGAAAGATCTCCATAGAGGAATGCATAAAAAGAAGACAAAGGAATTGGCTCTTAAGGGTTTTGCTAACCAAGAGTTTAGTGCAGGGGTAGGTCCTAGCGACTACATCCCTCATCTCCAAGACTTTAAAGAAGGTTTTATCAATATTTCTGGTCAAGGTCTTCTAGGAATGCCTTTTAATTTAGAAATGCATATACGTGTCGAAGATAGCCCTAACTCTGCAGGAGTCGCTGTTGATGCTATTCGGGAAGCAAAAGCTAGTTTGGACAGAAAAGAAGGTGGAGTTATTTTAAATGTTTGTCCTAGATTTTTTAAGTTTCCTCCTGAACAGATTCTTTCAGAAGCATTATTTAGATAAACCTCAAAATTCTTGGGAGAAAAAATGAGAATAACTCTAATTTCAGGAGCAAATAGAGGTTTAGGTAAGGAAGTTTCTCGGCAACTACTTAATTCAGGTTGTTTTGTTATCATGACCGCAAGGAATTTAGCTAAGGCAGAAGAAGCTTGTGAAGAGCTCTTAAAATCAGAAGGTAAGAAGTTTCTAGATAGGTTAATGCCTATGCAATTAGATGTAACTTCTGAAGAAAGTCTTCAAAAACTTCAGGAAGACTTGAAAGAAAGAAACCTTTTTCACATTTCTATTCTCATTAATAATGCGGGGGTTTATCTAGAAAATCCAAGAAATCTGGGGCTCCCTAATTTTTTGGATATTCCAGTAGAAATTTTAAGGAAAACCTTGGAAACGAATCTATTAGGAGCCATCCGATTAACCCAAGTTTTCTTACCTGGAATGATAAAGAATGAGTATGGGCGAATTGTGAATGTAGCAAGTGGCATGGGGAGATTCATAGAACTGAATAAATTTTCTCCCTATTATAGAATTTCAAAAGCATCTTTGATTTCTTTTACTAAGATTGCTTCAGACACTTGTAAAGGGTTGGGAGACATCTTAATTAATGCCGTCTGCCCTGGGTGGGTACAAACTGATATGGGAGGGGCTAAAGCTATCAGAAATGTCGTTGAAGGAGCTAGAGGGATAACTAAAGCTGCCTTACTAAAAAAAGGTGCCTTATCAGGCCACCTTCTAAGGGATGGGAAAATATTTGACTGGCAAGAACCTACAGTTGGTGTTTGTTCATAGAGTCATTGATAGAATAAAACATAAAAGGAGTTGTTTTTTATGAGTGCTATAGCACAAAGAGTTACAGCAAGAGCTGTTTTATTTCACGAAGAATCTAAATCTATTTTACTCTTTCATATCGATGATCCAAACGTCGTAGAGCCTGGGAAAGGCAGAAAAAAACCTTTTTGGGTCACTCCTGGGGGAAAAGTTGAAGAAGGAGAAAATGAAAAACAAGCTTTAATGAGAGAGTTAGAAGAAGAGACGGGACTAAAAGAAAACCAGGTAGTTTTTATAGATAAGATCTGGTCTGGTGAATGCGATCTTACATGGGGAGGAAAACTCACGCATCTAATAGACAATTTTTTTTTAGTAAAGGCTACTTCAAAAGAAATTGGAGTAGATGGGAGAGAGGAAAAAGAAGCTGCCGTTATTAAAAGACATAAATGGTTTTCTTTGAATGAACTAAAGAGCTCTAACGAGTTTTTTATACCTAAAGGATTACCCGACCTTTTATCTAAAATTGTTGCAGGAGATTATTCTCTTCAAGAAGGGATTGATCTTTCTGCTCCAGAAGGCTTATATGATAAAGTGTAAAAGTATTGGGTTAGACTCTAGGTCAAAATATCTAAGAAAACTAATTATTGATGCCTTGAAATGGGCGGGGAAAGGTCATGTAGGTCCTTCTTTTTCTTTGGTAGAAATTTTAAGGACTTTATATGACCATTACTTAGTTTATAACTCTAAAAATCCTACTCTCGACTCTCGAGATCGTCTTATCCTCAGTAAAGGACATGGATGTTTAGCTTTATATGTTCTTTTAGCGGATAAAGGATTTTTTCCCATAAATGATCTAACAAGTTTTTGTAAGCTGAATAGTCATCTTGGAGGCCATCCCGAAAAGGCTAGAACACCTGGAATAGAAGCATCAACAGGCTCTTTAGGCCATGGTCTTTCTATAGCATTAGGGATGGCTCTTGCAGCTAGAATAAAGAAAAAAAATCATCGAATTATTGTATTAGTTGGAGACGGCGAATTAAATGAAGGTTCAAATTGGGAAGCTTTCATGAGTATTGCCAAACATAAGCTAGATAACCTCCTTTTAATGATTGACTTTAACCAACAACAGTGTAATGGCCCTTCTAGCTTGGTTACCCCAATAGCTCCTTTAGGGCTCAAATTACAATCTTTTGGATTTGTGGTAGAAGAAGTCAATGGTCACTGTGTAAGGGAGCTACAAAATATCTGTGCGAGAGCACCCTTTTCTTTTAGGGCTCCTTCTGCAATTATTTGTAATACAGTCAAGGGCAAAGGTGTAGAGTTTGTCGAAGATAACCCTCATTGGCATTACAAGCATTCTTTTGAAGAAGGTGAAATTGAAGAATTGTATCAAAATTTAGAAAAATACCCGTTAGCTTAAGAGATTTTTATGAGAGAGGCTGTAATCGAAAAAATTTATGACTTGGCAAAAATAGACAAGAGGGTAGTTTTTATTGGCTCAGATCTTGGTTGTAATACCTTAAAAAGGTTAAAAGAAGAATTCCCTGAAAGGTATTATATGGAAGGGATTTGTGAACAAAATATTATTGGGCTTGCTGCAGGTCTGTGTTTTGAGGGGTTTGTTCCTTATATAGTAACAATTTCTAGTTTTTTAACCCGAAGATGCCTTGAGCAAATCATTATTGATGCTGGGTTACACCGATTGCCTATCAGGTTAATTGGATTTGGAGGAGGCGTAGCCTACGCTCCCTTAGGACCAACACACTGGGCTGTAGATGATTTTGCTATTCTCCGCTCTATACCTAATATGACTCTCCTTGCTCCCTGTGACGAATTTGATTCCTGTTCTCTTTTAGAACAATCTTTGAATTGGAAAGATCCTTTGTATCTTAGAATGGGGAAAGGAGAAGACGAGCCTGTATTTAATAAACGACAAGAATTTGAAGTAGGAATCCCTGTTATAACTACAACAGAAGGCTCTATTTTGATCATCTCCTGTGGAACAATGACACAAAGAGCCTTACAAGCGGCTAAAATGCTTCCAGAAGAATTCAACGTCAAGGTTCTTCATATTCATACAATTAAACCCCTTGCTGAAAGGATAATCATAGAAGCTCTCTTTGGTATAGAACATGCAATTGTGTTAGAAGAGCATAGTATTATAGGAGGATTAGGAACAGCTGTGGCAGAAATACTTTTTAGAAATCCCTCTTTGCGAAAGAGCAATACCAATTTTCATCACCTCGGACTACCTGATGAGATTTTACATGGATATGGAACTCAATCTGAGCTTTTAGGTAAATATCACCTCGATGCCTATAGTATAGCACAATTTATTAAGAATAACTGCTTATCTAAAGGAACGCATGTTTCACTTTCTAGATGATTTTAAAGAAATGGATGCAGATATTTGTATCATTGGGTCTGGCTTTGCTGGTTTATCAATTGCGGCCTATTTTTTAGAAAAAGGCATTGATAAAAAAGTAACTCTTTTCGAAAGTTCGGAGCATTGGCATGGAAAAATTAATGCATATGCCTATGGGATTTCAGCTCCAAAAGATCCTCACCAGTTATATGCTGGATTTTCTAAAGGATGGATAAAAAAAGCATGTCCCCACTATTCTCAAACTTCTCGTGCCTTAAGTTATGGAGGGACGGCAAATATTTGGAGCGGATGGTCCTGGCCCTTTGAAAAAAGAGACTTTTACAAGCATCCAAAATTTCAATGGCCTTTTAGAGATGAAGAGTTACTTCCTTATTATCATCTGGCTCAATCTTTTTTAGGGCTTGGGTCTTTTTCATATGACAATAAGTCAATATTGCCCCCATTCGGAGCCCCCCTTTTTAATACAAGATATATCCAATTTCACCCTGTTCGCCCCCACCATCTCTTATCTACTAGTATTTCCCACTCAAAAAACGTCCAAGTTATTCGAAATGCTACTTTTGTTGGCTTTGAAAAAACTGATTCAAAGGGAAAAAAAGAGCTTACCCACGCTCTTTTTAATTCAATTCAAGATAATCTCCCCCACAAAAAAATAAAAATCAAAAGCCGGGTTTTTGTATTTGGAATGGGGACTCTTGAAAATACAAGACAGCTGCTAATTGAAGATCTTGGCAATAAAAATTCTCAAGTGGGGAAGAACTTTATGGAACACTTCTATCTATGGGAAGGAGCCAAATTTTCTCTTAAAAACACCCAAAAAAATCTTAAAGACTTGTACTTTACTGATAATCCCCATTCCCTGGAAAATGGAACAGGATGGCTTCCCTCTCTGGTTTCCTCTCCTGAGCTAGAAAAATCTGAAAATATAAATAGCTTCCGAATTATTTTTGGGAGTAAAGAAGAGGGAAAGTTTACACTTAATATCTGCTGTGAACAAGATCCTAATTTAAAAAGTCAAATTCGAATATCTGAAAATAGCTTCGACCTTTTTGGTAGGCCCCGTTTAATCATAGATCCCCATATCAAAGAGAAAGATAAGAGAACCATTATTAATTCAATTATAAAACCGATCGAATATATGCAGCAAAAAACAATGTTGCGGGATTGCCTTTTTCCAGATTTCAATGAATTTCCTTTTTCTTGGAATGATTTGGGGCAAATTGTTCCAGGGAACCACCCCATAGGCACCACTAGACTTTCTAATTCTCCAGAATATGGAGTTGCTGACGCTAACTGCAAAGTATTTGATACTGAAAACCTCTATTTAACAGGATCTGGGTGCTTCCCAACTGGGGGTTCGGGAAACCCCACTTTCACAATAGTAGCTCTAGCCTTTAGGCTTGCTGCTCATTTAGAGTCCCTACTTTCCCCAAAAACTAAAGAAAATCTTCCACCTATTTTTGGTGAAACGGCTGAAAGGATAATTTTGTGATCCATATTAATCTTGAAAATGAAGTTGCTATTGTAACTGGAGGAGCAGCAGGCATTGGGCTTGCGACTGTAAAACTCTTAGCAGAAGCAGGAGCTAAAGTTGGTATCATTGATATTGATGAAATAAATGGCAAAAACTTAGAGAAAGAACTGAAAAGTAAAAATAGAGATGTCTATTTCATTAAAGGAACTACAGGAGAAGAAGAAAGCATTTCTCGTTGTATAAATACAATAGGCGAAAAATATGGAACCATATCTATTCTTATAAATGGTGCTACCACCTGTATTATGAAAAGCATAGAAGCAACTATGCAAGACTGGATAGAAATGATAAAAACTGGTGTTGCAGGATATGCTTTGTGTGCAAAATATGCCCTTCCCTTTATGAAAAAGAATAAGCAAGGTGGAGTGATCGTAAATATTTGCTCTATTTCTGCTATGATTGCACAGGAAAGCTTTGTAACCTATAGCGCCGTTAAAGGTGCAGTTCTCTCAATGACTAGATGCATGGCCTTAGATCTTGCCCCTTTTGGAATTCGAGTAAACTCTATTTCCCCAGGAACAACTTGGACTGAATCTAATTCTAAAGTGATCTTTAAACAAACAGGATTAGATCTAAATGGAGCCAACCAAAATGAAAAAATTGGAGGAACTCATATGCTTCATCGGGTAGGCCAACCTTTTGAAATAGCAAACTCAATCCTTTATTTATGTTCTCACCTATCTTCTTTCATGACAGGAGGAAACTTGGTGGTCGATGGTGGATACACAGCTAAATAAGAGATATTCAATATGCTTATAAAAATACCTACTCAAAACTTATTCAATCTAGCTCTTAAATACTCAGAAACCTCTTCCTTACCTATTTTTGAAAAAACTCCCCTTTTTTCTTCTTTTAGTCCATCAGAAAAACTCAACCAATTTTTAATATTGATTAAACCAGAGCTTTTCGAAGAAAAAATGAAAAAAGAGGTCCTGCTAGAAAGGTTGTCTATTATTTTAGAGACCTTATCGAATCACCAAATTCAAGTTCACAGAGGAGCTTTTTTTAATGGAAGTTTTTGTAAAAGAAACCAGCTTATTCAAAAAATTTATCCAATCCTAGATCAAATTTCTCAAAATGGTCTTATAAAATGTCACAGATCTGCTAAAAAAGAACTGAATTACTTTCTCTCTTCAAGCAACACAAAAGTTTTAGGAGGGGCCCAGTTTTTGGTCTCTTACCCTAGAGAAAGTAGTTTAAGCCTTCGCGAGTTAAATGATCAAATAGGAGCTAAGAAATTTGGCTCTGGTGTTTATGGAATTGAAACTAAAGTCAATGATACTTCTCTTTTAGTTTTAAATGCTTTTTTCCCTAAAATGGTAGAAGATTTTAATACAGAATCAGCTAGTTTTTTAGCTTTAAATTGCTCTTCATTAAAAAGCTGGAACTACTTAAGAGAACAAGCTATAGGCTATATTAATCCTAAAAAAGCTGCTTCTTCTTCTTTAAGAAACCTTGTCTATCATTTCCCCTCAAGATTAAAACCGAAAATCTTTGATATTTCTCATAATGGCTTTCATATCTCTCCTGGACCTTTAGAAGCTTGCATGCAGTTGAAGGCAATTTTTGGCAAATCAGAGAAATATAATTTTGAAAACCTTTTTTCAGGGTATAGTGAGCTAGATTTATGTGGCTTATTTGAAGGTTTTGAATTAGGAGAGATCTATCAAAAAACAGAAAACTTAAATACTCTATGTGCCATAAAAGAGATAACAGAAAAAATGGTTAAAATAACTTAAAAACATGCAAAGAACTTCATCTCTTTTTTCTTTTCGTTATTTCTTATTTTTTGTAGCTTTCTTTTGTATATTATTTCCCATTCAAGCGACGCAACCAGAGTCACTCTTTAGAATTCTAGAAGAAAATGGTTTTTTTCAGAGTAACTCAGAAAATCCTAGCTACACATCTAGTTGCGAACAACTAATTTTGACTAATAAAAACTCTCTTGATAAATTATTTTTTTTAAAAAAACACCCCGTATCTGTTTTTGAAGAAAAACTATTTCAAGAGCAATTCCTATATCAGACCATCCTCAAAGAAAAAGGTCTACCTACTAAAGACTATATTTATTTTAATTTTATTCCTTACTTAAAAATAAAAGAAAATGGTCTAACTCACTTTTTTTCAGTACAAAAATATGAAGATAAACTTATTCCCTGGAGGTCTACTCCAGATCAAATAGTGCAAATGGCAAAAATCTTACAAAAGTTACATACCTTCTCTTATGAAATAGATACTTATTCACAACTTCCTCATTTTAAGAACAAAGATTTATTTAAAGACATTCAATGCCTCCTGTCAAATTCCTATATTGAGTTGAAAGAAAAGTATCCAAATTATTCAGAGTCCTTGTGGAGTTTTTGGAAAGAATTTTTAAATTGGGCAAGTTCCTTAATTAATTTGGAAAAAAGAAAAACCTTTGACTTCGGATATCCATTATTATCCATTCCTATTCATGGGGATTTTCATCACAATAATCTCTTATTTGATCATCAAGGTGTTTTCGCTTTAATTGACTTTGATAATTCTTGTTTAGGAGATCCTTTAGAAGATGTGATACGTGCTATACTACACATGTTTGTTTTTGACTTTAAAAACCCTCTTAATTTTCTATCTGGAGACTTTAACTCTAAAACGGTTGAACTGTTCTTGCTCCATTATAGTTTTAATGAACCAATGTTTTTAAAATTAGATCTTATTAAATCTTTAACTAAAATTATTTCTGTTCAGCTAATTACTTTATACTTTTTAAGAGGATTACAAACTGAGGTTATTAATATTGAATTCATAAAAAAATTTGTTAATGATATAGCTGAAAAAGTTTCCTTCCTCATACAAAGGACCAAACCTTTAATACCTCTTGAAATAGCAGCTTGAAGCATAATTAAAAGAAAAATATGGACCTAAAATTAGAGAAAAAAAAGATTCTTATTATCGGGGGCACTAAAGGAATTGGAAGAGCCATTACCTTAAGATTTGCCAGTGAACAGGCTCTGATTTCCATTTGTGGCAGAAAAAGCAAAAATATTAAAGCAACGTTAAAAGAAGCAAAGGAAAAAGGAACTTTAGCCTCAATACTCTATTTTAAATCTTTAAACGCCTTGAATAAAAAGCAGCTTTCCTCTTGGGTTGAAAAATCGGCTGAAATCCTAGGAGGTATTGATATATTAATATACACTGTAAGCGCTCAATCCTACGATTGGGAAAAAATGTTTCAGTTGGATTTAATGTCCTGTGTACAAGCAGTTGACCTTTCAGTACCCCATCTTGAAAAATCGAAACATGCATCAATTGTGATTATCTCCTCTGTAGCGGCTAGTTTAAAAGTGCCTTCTTATAAGCCTTACTCTTCTATAAAGGCTGCGCTGATTAGCTATGTAGGCTCTCTTAGTTCTGAATTAATTTATAAAGGCATCCGCGTTAACGCAGTAAGTCCTAGTGAAGTATTCTTTAAGGATGGCTTTTGGGATAAAATGAAAACGGAGGCTCCCAAATTATATAAAACTACTCTTAAATCTCTACCTTTATCACGCTTTGCAAGACCAGAGGAAGTTGCCGATTTAGTAACTTTTTTATCTAGTCCAATAGCTAGCTATATCACAGGCAATAATCTCATTATTGATGGAGGAAGCTCAAAACATGTCCGTTTTTGACTTAGTAACACTTTACAAAGCTCCAAAAATTGAGCTCCATGTTCATCTAGAGGGGTCTTTATCATTAACTTTTTGGCGTACTCATAAACCCTTTATTGCAGCAAAAATTGAAAGCTTTAAATGTAATAAAAATAGAAGTTTACGTTTGTTTTTAGACTGTTTTCGAGAAATTCATAAAGCACTCTCTTCCCCTTCACTGTATTATCTGGCAACTATTGATTTTTTATCTAAACTAGTAGAAGAAAATATTAAATACGTAGAGTTTACTTGGTCTCCTGGAGGATTTTGGAAATATCACAATGGGAACCCCATTGAAGTCTATAAAAAAATTAAAGAGGCCATTAACCTTTTCAAACCTCTAATTGAAGCCAAAATTCTTATTGATTTCGTAAGGAGCCATCCCATTCATTTTGCTGAAGAAATTGGGGAATGGCTTATTCGAGAAAATCCTTCCGAAGTAGTAGGAGTTAGCCTTGGAGGAGATGAGTCTAATTATGATATAGATCTTTTTGTCCCCACTTTTGAAAAACTTAAAGCTGCTGGTTTTCCTTTAACAATTCATGCTGGAGAAGTCACCTCTGAAGAGGTGTTCTTAAATGCTATAAATATAGCAAAACCCAAAAGAGTAGGACATGCTACAGCCATCCAAAAACTAACTACAGTACAAGCGCTTCTAAAGCAAGGTATTCATATTGAAGCTTGTCCTTCTAGTAACGAGATCTTAAATAACCTTAGCAAAAGGGAAGACCACCCTATTTTTGTTTTTCAAGAGCTTAGAGGGAGTATTCATACAGATGATCGTTCCTTTTTTTCTCAAACCCTATCAGAAGAACTTTTTTATCTTCTGAATAAAAAAGCAATAACCGCTTTGGGAATAGCTAAAATGCAGTTAAATGCTGTGGAAGATTCTTTCTATAAGGGAAAATCTTCATTTTTAACTCAAGTTCAAGATTATTGGTCATTTTTACAAAGATAGGTTCATATCAAAATGATCTATAAAACCCATTAAAAATAGAGGAATAAAATGACAACATTGGAAGAAAAAACAAAAATAGATATTACACTAAACAATTCGTTCAACCCTGTTCTTCATGAGTATGAAGTCGTTGAAAGGAAAGGCTTGGGACATCCAGATACAATTTGTGATGCCATTGCTGAAAAGGCTTCTCGATATTATAGTCTCACTTGTTTAAAAAAATTCGGCAGAGTAGCACATCACTGGTTCGATAAAGTATTATTGATTGGAGGTGAATCTTTAATCAATTTTGGAAAAGGAAAACTTAGCAAACCTTATGAAGTTATTTTTGCTGGGAAAGCCGCCCTTACGATCCTTGGCCAAGAGATAGATCTCTATTCTATTCAAAAGCAAGCTTGTATAGAAGTCTTAACTTCTTTATTACATGGATTCATACCTTCTGAACACTTAATTATTCAATCTAAAATTACTGATTATCAAGGACCTGGTAGAAAAAACAGTCGCTATAGACCACAATTAATTGACGATCTCGTTGATTTGGAAGACAAACAACTATTCTCTAATGATTGTAATGTATGTACTGGGTATGCCCCGTTAACTCTTTTAGAAAAAATTGTTTTGGGAATTGAAAATAAGCTACTAGAAAAAAAATTCAAATATGGGGAATCTGAAATTGGTGTTGATATTAAAATTGTAGGAACTAGGAAAGGGTCTAAATATCATTTACTAGTAAATATACCCTTAATAGCGGACTATGTCTCTAGTTTCGAATACTATACCAATAAAAAAAAACAACTCCTACAGAAAATTAAGGAATATATTAATCTAAATTTTTCAGTTGATGCGGAAGTCGAAGTTAACCCAGCGGATGAAGGACAGTATGTATATCTTACAGCAACTGGAACAGTAGCAGATACTGGGGATGTTGGAGTAACAGGAAGAGGAAATCGCTTAAATGGTCTAATTACTCCTATGAGGCCTATGAGCATAGAAGCTTCTAGTGGAAAGAATCCCATTGATCATACTGGAAAAATCTATGGTGTTTTATCTCAAAAAATTGCAGACCGTATTTTTGAGATAACAAATATTCCTAATTCTGTATTATTAAGCACTTCTAAGGGGAAGTTAGTTGACAAACCTAATGAAATAATTATTTCTTTATCAACTGACCAAAAAGAAATTCCTTATGGCATCATAGAAAAAGTAGTGCATGAAGAATTAGGAAGTTCTAATAAATTAAGCGCCCAATTTATTAAGGAAGGCATTACTTTATGGTAATAAAATTTTACCGACCCTCCTGAAAAAAGTAGATAAAAGGAAAGCTGTTAGCTCAATTTTAGGTTATAAAAACCTTAGGGAACATAAGGAAAATCAACAGGTTCTGACCTTGCCCCATTTTTAGGTCCAATCTTAGGCAGACATTCTTATCTTCCCTCCTGTTTTATACTTTGTATCCTAGTCTCATTAGGAATTTTCCCTCCTAAAGATGAGTGAGGTTTGCTATTGTTATATTCTTCTCTCCAAAGTTCTACTAAAATCTTCGCATCACTTAAACTTAAAAACCAATTCTCATTTAAGCACTCATCTATTAGCTTCCCATTAAAACTCTCTATACTTCCATTCTGATGTGGTTTCCCAGGAGCTATATCCAGCTTTGCCTTTTTTCTTTCTTTTCCATATCTTATCTAAAAATCATTTTTTTAAAATTATCAACGTAAAACCTTATCTAACGATAGAGCAGGAAAAAGTAAAACCAGTTTATAAATCAAGTCCAGAGTAGGGTTGCATCTTCTTTCAAGTCTTTGGTAGCTGTACACCCCTTTCATCCCTAGTTGATCTGCCACTTCTCTTTGAGTAAGCCCTTTTTGGATTCTTTCTCTTCGAATAGAAAAAGCAAGAGCTACAGAAGGGTCAACTGAAACCTCTCTGATATTACGACCTGATTTGATGGACTTCTTGAGAAGGGCTGGCAAAAAAATCAATATCTTCTTCCTCTTCTAAATAAAGATTTAGAGCTTCTTGCATATTTTTCTTTAGCTCTTCTTTTGAATTACCTTGAGTGACACAACCAGGTAGCTCCAAGCACTCAGCCCAGAAGCCATTTTTTTCTTCATGAATTTTAAAATGGTATCTCATTATTTTACCTAACTATTTGCAGCAGAAACAATCTTCGTAAGTTTCTTTTTGAGAGCAGGAAGTTCTTTTTTCACCACCTGCCAAGCTAAAGATAAATCTACATCAAAATATTCATGGATAAGAATATCTCTCATACCCGCCATTTGCTTCCAAGGTATATTGGAATGTTTTTCTCTAAAGGAATTAGGTAAATTTTTTACTGCCTCCCCTATGATTTCAAGTCTTCTAATGATGGCATCTTGTGTTGCATGACTTTTTTGAAACTGCAACTGTGATAAACCTCTAGAGTACTCTTCAATCAGCTCTATAGATTCAAGAATGTGATAAATAAATATAGTGTAATCTTTTTTCACAAAATCACGATCTGTTCGGAAAGAATTCTATCCCTAATCCTTGAATAAATAGAGCGATACGTTACGATATCCACTTTTCTCTTTAGCCCTTTTTCTAGGTCTGACTTCAAATCCACTAAATCAAAAAGACTTTTATTTTTACTTTTATATTCAATGAGAAAATCAATATCACTTCTTGAATTAGCAGTGCCCCTAGCAAAAGAACCAAAGATAGCAGCTCTTTTGATATCATGTTTTTTTAAGATGGGAGTAGCTTTCTTCTTAATAGCAACAAGAGACCTATTCATATACTTACCCTATAGATCCAAAGAATATCTCTTTATATATTTTTTATGCAATTTGCTCTTATAGTAAATTTATGAGATTTGAAATTGGGTGCAAAAATGGTGCACTGAGGTGCAACTTTTTCTAGCAAAGATCCACAACAACCAGTAGCAATCATTCCTTAAAGATCTTATACTATTGTTGATGAGAGTTGGACTTTACTGGATGAACTAGAATTCCTTCTCCCTCATAACTCGCCGGGCCTTAACCTCGAATGGCAGCATATTGATTTCCAAAATAGAATTGCCTACATCAAAGAAACAAAAAACGGTCGCCCTCGGAGTATTGCGCTTTGCGATCCTGTTATACAAGAGCTCCGCCGCCTATATGAGCAACGAAATTCTCAAAAGCCTCTTGTCTTTGCAAGCAAAACTGCCTTCGGCCGTGTTGACATTAAAAAAGCATGGCAGCAGGCGCTGAAACGAGCCAATATCGAAAATTGCCGCGCACACGATATGAGGCACACCTTTTGTACCTATGCAGCAGCGCATGGAGCTTCAAATCTTCAGTTCCAGACCACTACAGGCAATAGCTCTTTAAATATGCTGCTCCATTACACACATATGGACGTAAAAGTGACAAAACAATTTAGCAATCAAATATCAAACCAAATTTTAAAAGGAGATGCCTTATGACCCTCCAAACCAAAACTAGAACCCTTAATGAACCTCTTCACGTAGATGGATTGATTGGAGAGCTCAGGCAAATAATTGATCAAACTAGGGAGTCTGTTGCCACGACCGTTAATGCAAGCCTAACACTACTCTACTGGCAAGTAGGCTTTCGGATTAGAACGGAACTTCTTCAGAATGAACGAGCTGAATATGGTCAGAAGATTGTCGCTACGGTGTCGCGAAAATTGATAGCGGACTATGGCAAGGGATTTACAGAAAAAAATTTAAGAAGAATGGTCCAATTTGCCGAAGTTTTTCATGAGAAAGAGATTGTCGTATCGCTAATACGACAATTGAGCTGGACTCACTTCATAGCTCTTATCCCTATAAAAGATCCTTTAAAACGAGATTTTTATGCAGAAATGTGCCGATTGGAGCATTGGAATGTTAAAACCCTGCGAAAAAAGATAGATTCCATGCTCTTTGAAAGAACCTCTCTTTCTAAAAAGCCAGACTCGTTAATCCGCACCGAAGTGGATGCCTTAAGAAAAGGAGACCGTTTGTCACCTGAGCTTGTCTTTCGTGATCCTTATTTTCTGGATTTTCTCAACCTAAATGATCAGTACTTTGAAAAGGATTTAGAGGATGCCATTATGCGTGAGCTTGAACAATTTCTTCTTGAAATAGGAACAGGCTTTTGTTTCCTTGCAAGGCAAAAACGGATCATCGTCGATGGAGTTGACTTCTACATTGATCTTCTCCTCTTCCATAGAGACCTTAACAGGCTTATTGTTATTGAGCTCAAGCTGGGTGATTTCAAACCGGAATATAAAACTATTTTAAGAGGAAGAACATGAGCCAAACGGCCTATTCCAGCCCATATAAAACGCTTTGTGCAGAATTTTACCATTTAGATAAACCTTCAGCTCCGCAAGATGCTCTTTCTTATTATCTAGAGCAGCTAAAAGGAGTTCACGGTCCCATTTTAGAGCCAATGTGCGGGACTGGCAACTTTCTTGTTCCGATAGCACAAGCAGGATATCAAATTATAGGTTTTGATAATTCTAAACCTATGCTCGATATATGTCGTAACAGATGCAAAAAAGAAGGTCTTTCATGTAGCCTATTCGAGTCTGACTTTTCAAAATTTAACACAACAAGCTCATTTGATTTGGTAATTATTCCAAATGGATCTTTTTCTCTTTTAACCAACAAAGAGGAGTTTGAAGCGGCTTTGAGCAAGATCTATAAATGGCTACATATTGATGGTAAGTTTGTTGTAGAGATTGAGGCCTTGCGTTTTGAGAGTAGCACACAAGGGTTTTGGAAAGCCCGATCTGTTAAAAAGAAAGACGGTTCCCTGATTGTATTAAATTATAATGCGCAATTTAATCAAGATACTGGTATTGAAACACTACTATGCCGTTATGAACATTGGAAAAACAATCAAATCACGCAAACCGAAGTTGAAGAGTTTAATTTGAGGTTATATCATCCTCAACAATTCCAAGAAATTTTGGAAAAGCACAGATTTAAGGTAACAAAATGCCTCCATTCCTACAGTAAAAATGGAAATGAAAAGGCATCTACTTTTCTTTATGAATGTGCTAAATAGGGATTTATTTATTAAACCTTACTTTGGGCTTAACAAATTAAGAAAGAGTTGGATATATAAAATTTTTACAAGTTCTTTGCCTACACCAAAAGGTAGCAATATCGTTTCTAAAAAGTACGATTGCAGGATTTTTTTCTTAAGATTTATGCTGATTTTTCTTTAAGATGTCTGCCATCACTTTAGTTACGTGAGGTCTAAGATGGATAAGATTTCTGATTTTTCTATGGTCAATCCTATTCTTAGTTGGAATGTTTTTTCCCTTACCAAAGAGATCTACTGCAAACAGCTTCCCCTCCATCTTTTTAAAATAGCGGAAAGCGTCCCCGAAAATACTTTAGAAAAAAGGGTAGTACATCTCATTTTAGCTCTTTTCTATGCTATACCAATTTTAAATATCATTACTTACGTCGCTTTACGCAACATTGCCCCTTATAACCTTCTCTTGTCAGAAAATGACTCGTCCGGAACTGCTCCTTATAAACTATCCGTATCTATAACAAGTTTTAAGGTGCTATCGAAAAAAGATCTTGAAGAGCTAGATACCTGGGTAGATTGCGCTCCCCATGAAAATAGGACAAAAGCAAGAGAGCAAATTGTATTATGTGACTTAAAATGCGACCCTACCCTGGATCTGTCAGGCTTACAATTAACCTCTTTACCAAACTGCATCGCAAAGCTTACTTACCTAAAAACCCTTAACTTGTGTGACAACCAGTTTGTATCTATTCCTGAATCTATTTTACCCCTTTCGCAGTTAGAAAACCTTGATATATCCCGCAACAAAATCTCCTCTTTATCAGGCTCCCTTCCTATTCAGGCAAAACTCCTTAACTTATCTAATAATACCATTTCCTCCCTACCTGAGAATCTTTCTCATCTTAATCAATTAACGACTCTTTGCTTACATGACAACTCTGTAGTTTTTTCCCCTGATCTTTTTACAGAACTTTCTTCTTTAGAATATCTTTTTCTAGAAGACTGGGAAACAAATAGCCTTGAAAAACAAAGCGTTTTAAATCTTCCTTAGGTTTTAGCCTGAAAGGCTTTCTTTGAATCAAATTTTTATGACACAAAAACTAAGATAGGGTAACCTCTTTGCCTTTAATTAGATAACCTGAGGGATTTTATGAGTGCTTCACCTGAAATAACATCAAAACCGCTTTTCTTATCAGGCTCTCAGATGATAAACTGGCTTGTAAAAAACCGAGAAAATGAAAATGTAACTAACTTTATCCAAGGAAATTGGAATCAAAGGGTTCCGGATAGTATCTCTGTAAAGCTTTCTAAAGCAAATTTTACTTTTGAAGGCACTCTTGAAAAAATTCTACCTTTAGATCTCCCCGGCCTTCTTTCAGGCATGCATGGCTTTTTAAGGGAAGCTCTTCGCTCAGAAACCTTTTCTGTTGCACTCGCTCAAAGAAGTCTTGCTGTAGAAGACTCCGCTTCCTCTTTTTACCTAAATTTAGCTTATTTATTACATCTCCTTCCTAGGCAAGGGGAAAAAGGAGCTTTTGAAATACTCGAGCTTGAAACGCTTTCCCTACAAGAAAAAAAACAGCTTAAACATTGGATGGATTTGGATCTTTTGTTTGGGAGTAGATCTGTTGAAGAAATTTTCTCTTTGCATATCCCCTCTAATCCTATTCGTTCTGAGGAGCGCTCTCAACATCGTTTGCAAACGATGTTTACTCTTTTGAAAACAGCTTTTAGGGATTTTAATGCGTATAAAAACTTCTTCCCTACGCGATTAGAAAGAGGGATAAAGATACTTTTATCTCGGGAAACCTTAGAAAATCCTTCCATTTTTTCTATTGTTTTATCTGGTTTAAAAGAGCTTGAAAGTCTTTTAGAAAAGCAGATAGCAGAAAAAAAGCGAAAAGAAACCTTTACATCCTTACTTGAAGGAAGCATGGGAATACCAGAAGCTGAAAGAGATAGCTTTGAGGAAATCGATTCTTTTTTTGTACAACTACCCCTAGCTCAAGAGAGAAAGGACTCACTTGATGTAACAGAAATTACAACTCCAAATGGAGGTGTAGGCAGAACTTTTGTACTTCCCTCTCTTGGCAGTTCTTCCATCCGCCCTAATAGAGTTTCCAAAAAACCCATGCAAGAGCAAGAAGCCCTAAAAAGTTGTCTAAACCTACAAAAAAAACTGACACAACTTATCTGGGCTTTAGAAGCCTCTGAAATAGAAGATAAAAAAAAGCAACTACCTAAATTTGACCCCTCCATTTTCAGACTTTTATTAGCAGAAACTCCCCCAAGTAAAAAAAGGAAACCCCGAAGAACAGCACAGTTAGAGTCAAAAGAGCCACAAGTAGAAGCAAAAGAGCAGATAGAAAAAAAACCGATCCTCTCTGCTACGACTGCTAATACAAACGAAACAGAAGAGGCAGCCTTTGAGAAAGCAAAAACAGCAGCTTTTACTGCATTATCAGAAGGGAATGTAAAACCTTTAGCAGCCTTTTTACTCCAAGGAAATAAGCCAAATCTTCCAAAAGAAGCCTCTCACCACTTTTTTCTTTTTTGCGCGGGATTTACCCATTTGCTACAAAATACAGCTTCGAAAAGCAATGCTTTCCGAAGCATGCTTATCCATTTCTCTGTTCTAGTAGAGACGATTTTCAAAAAAGAATCAGAAGAACACCATTTAGGAAGTATTACTGAAAAGGCTCCTATTTCAGAAAGAGCCAAACGGTTTTTAGGAGAAAATTCCTTATTACTTCTTTGGGTAAGATACCCTGGTTACTTTGCAGAAAAAAAATCACACTTACCTGAAGCTTTACAGCTCCTTTTGCTTCTTGACAAAGGAGAGCTAGAAGAGACTTCTCTTTTGTCCTTAAAAAAATACTTAAACGAGCTTTGTCAGGTTGTCTTTGAAATAGCTCCTTATACAGAAGGAGAAGAGGCCCTACCGATACTCTCTAAAAAAATAGAAGACCTATCTTCAATAGATCCTTTATCTGATATCAGAAACGAAACCATTCTTGGCCTTTTGGAAAAAGCTAGGACGGTCTTTCCTGAGGTAGAAAAAACAGAAAATAGGGATGCCATAAGTCATTTGAAAGACTTGCAGTTTTACCTTCGCACTTTAGGAAGGGCTTTACGTATCGATGGAGATGATTTTTGGGAAAGAAACCAATTAAGAGAGCTTGATAAAGTTTTTAAACATTTTTATCAGTTAGTTCTTGTATCAAGAGGAATGCCAGATGAAAGAAGCCATAACTTACAATACTTAAGAAGTCTTTTAGGATTAATGGAAGAGCCTCATTTGAATCCTATACAAGTAGGAATAGGACATCACTACTTAACGGATAATTGGGAAGAATGTGAAGAGTCTATTCAACAGGTTACTGGATTTTCGTCCTCGGTTTCTACAAAACGAAAAAAAGAGAAAGCCCAACAAATAAACAGAATCCTCCTTATTTTGGATAAAGAGAGCTCTCTTTTAGCAGATGCTTTACGAGGGTATACAACAACCTAGATCTTTTTAGCTGTGTTTTACAAGAATATGTAGCCGGCTCTTATCAGGGCTAGAAACTACCGAACTTCTTGTATCGATGCTCTAATTTGATGTTAGAGCAAAGAAGAGATAGAAAAAAGAAGCCGTGGTAATTCAAAGCACTAGTGGTTTTCTTTAGATGAAGAGGTTTTTTAAAAGCATTGGGTTCCCTAATACAATCTATCCCGATTTCAAGCTAACTTGACAGCCTAAAGTTTAAGCAAACCGCTTCCACAGAACTGCGGCATTTACAACTAAATTAACTCCATAAGCAGCGAGACCCAAAGGAGAAACAGTTGCCCCATAAACTAAAGCAGGGTAAATAGCAAAAGCAGAAATGCTTAGGTTTACTACCTTTAAAGCCGTCGAATATCCCGATTTAAATCTCTCCAGTCTTGCTACAGTTCTCTGCAGTCTTGCTACAGTTCTCTTCAGTCTTGCTACAGTTCTCTTTTTATTTGTTTTCTGATTACCGGTTTCTTTTATTTGCTCCAAACCCTTTTTCGTTTTGTTGATAACCGTATTCATAAATAAAGGAATCATAAAGGGAATCGCTAAAGAAGCACCCGAAACCAAACCTGAATTAAATACAGCAGAAGCAAATGCTACGTTCAACATAGCAAAAGTAGTAGTTTGCATAATTTTAGATATACTCTTTAAAATAGGGTGTTTTGTATTTTCTTCTAAAGCAATCCCTACTAAGGAGGTAGCTGCATACAGAATTGGGGTGTATTTACTCCCATAATTTTCACAGCCCCAAAGAACATTTGTCGCTAAATCTGAATAATTTTTTATTATATTCATAATATCCAATCCACAATTTGATAAATAAAAAAACAATGATATTTTAATAAAAAAAATGTTAAATTAACAATATTAAAAATAATTTTATATAAAAATAACCCGTTTTTTATATAAATAAAAAATTTTGTTTTATAAAATTCCTATTTATGCGAACCTCCGAATCTATTTTTTTAAAAAAAAAGAGGTTTTATGTCATCGGCAGGCCTACAAATAGAGGCTTTTCCACAAGAAGTTTGGAGTTTAATTGCCCAAAAAGTTACAAGCACTTCAGAAAAAGTTACTGCAGCTACTCAAGCTATATCTAATCTCTACTCTATTCTAGAAAAAGCTACCCCCCATTCTTATGGATGCCCAAGGATCTTTAGCTGTCCTAGAAGTGGTTATATTCCCATTCCCCAAGAAGAAAACCCCTCCGTACAGAAAGTTTCCAACTTAGTAAAAGAAAATCTTCCCCTATGCCAGGATTTGCTAAAGATCCTTAACCCAAAAAAACGGAACTGCAGCTTAGAAGACCTATCCTCTCAAACATGGACCACGTACCACAACACAAACGGCTTCAAAAATAGGTTTAGAAGCGTCCCTCATTTCACTTCAGAAGAAAATCTTCAGCTATGTGCTCTCCCTGAAAACTACGCACACATCTACTCCTCTTTAACTTCTATTCTAAAGGACCTAAAACAAGTAGATGAAGCGATTTCTGAAATAGAAGATAGAATAGCTCTGTTAACTCAGAATCTACAAACATGTGTTCTTTTATTTCTTCGTAAATCAGAAAGCTTTTTTGCACTCATGAACCGATCCTGTAAATACGTGCACTACTGTACATACTCTACAGACATGTGCTCTACCTTGGCGAATCTTTGCCAAGATCTTTTTACCAAATCTGTCCCAAATTCCTCTTTTGAAGATTGGGTACAATATCGCATAAATCATAAAACCCCTCCTTATACTCTGGAAAGATTCCCCTACTTACAAGCAGCTTTGAACGAAGAGGATACCAGCTTACTCATTGAAGAAGTCCCCTTTTCCGAAAATACTTCTATAACTTTACCTTCAGAATTCTTACCTAATTCTTTTCTTAGCACACTTAATGAGCCCCTTGAGCCTGTGCTCACCGTTATTAAAGAAAAGCGACGCTCTCTTGATATTGAGTTGGATTTACAGAAAAAAACGTTCTACGAAATGCATGAAGAGTAAGTTTTACACTCCTATAAGAAAAAATCAAAAGCATTGCTATAAATCCGCATTTTCTATGAAAATGCTCCTTCTTATCCACGTATATGAGAAATTCATGTCAACAGACTTAGCTATTCATGCTGTAGCTTTTCAAAGAAGGACTGATAGAGTTCTGAGACAAACAACTTCTATATGAACAATAAAAAAAAGATCCCAAGAATTACAGAGTTCAAACCAAAAGAGTTTACAGCTATCTTTGAAGCAACCGGCTGCTATATTGAGAGAGAAGGGCTCTTACTTCTGCTGCAATATTCTCCTATAAAATCAGAATCCCTTATCTGGGGAGTCCCAGGAGGTAAACTAGAAAAAGACGAGACCCCTATAGAGGCCGCTAAAAGGGAACTCTTTGAAGAGACAAAAATTGAGGTCCCCCTATCTGCTCTTGAGAATATGGGAGCTCTCTATGTAGAAAGACCCTCTTCCAGCTACATTTTCCATCTTTTTAGAGTATCTTTAGTTTCTAAGCCTGAGGTTATTTTATCTGAGGAGCATCTTACCTATACGTGGGCCTCTAAAAAAGATTTAGAAACGCTTCCTTTAATGGCCGGATCAAAAGAGGCCCTGCAAAAATATGCGCGCTTCTGCCAAGGGAAAGTACAAAACATCTGAATAAGAAAAATTCTTTTGAAACTTTTACAAGCTAGAAAGAGTCTATAACAGCCTCTATACCCATAAACCCAAGTTTAGCATAAATGGCACCCTCTTCAGAAAGAGCGCCCGGATCTAACCGAATGTACTCCTCTATCCACTCACTATAAAAGTTATGAAGCTCCCTTTTAGGAACTACAGGAGGAAATGTTCCTACAAGCCACTCTACTACTTCTTGCTTACTTATAAAAGGATCCATGGTCTTTTTTGTCTCTATCTTAACAACACGAAACCCTGTCTCTTCTAATAGTTTTTTATAATAATCACAGGAGAAAAACTTCCTAGAAGAAAATCCCTTCCAGTAAGGAGCCCATTTTTCTTTTGTTTGAACTATCTGACGAGCTTGATTCCAAGCGATATTTTCCTGCACAGTGGGAACCAAGATTAACAGCCTTCCTTTTGGACTTAATACTTTTGCTATATTTGATAGTGCTTTTTTCTTATCTGAACAGTGCTGAAGAGCGCAAAAAGAGACTACCCAGTCAAAGAAGGAAGAGTTTTCCAGTTCTAGAAAGCCCCCTTTTTGAAAAGATAGGTTTGGGTATTCTGCTACATGATACTGCCTTTTTGCCCAAGTAAGCATCGAGTCAGAAATATCTATACCTACCACTTTTCCTTCAGGAACAAACTGAGCTATATCCGCCGTAATTTTACCGTCACCACATCCAATGTCTAACACAATTGCATCTGAGGGGATTTCTTTTAAATGAGGAGCCAAAAAAGACCAAGCCCACCTTCTTTGCAATTCAGAGTTATGAACGTACTGAACAGGCATATCTTCTTCCCAATAAGAAGTATCTGCACAAAACCCTTGCGCTAATAAAAAAAGAAAAAAAAGAACTCCTTTCTTCACGCTTTATCTCCTTCAGGTAGAAAACAGGAACTAGGCTATCAAACTTTTTTCAAAGAATCCATGACTTTTACAAAAGTACTCTTAGGGACAAACTTAAGTACAGAATCCCCAAAAGTTTTATAAAATTGGGCTACCACTCCAGGTTCTTCTAAATACTTGCTATTAGCATATTGAAAGATTGAGGCTACATTATTTTGTAAATACACACTCTCTTGCCCTCCGTTAAGACTTTTAATTCTTTCGTCTTCGAGGTACATAGCATAAGCTATGATATCAATATCATCCTTACAGCCCGGGGGAAGGGATTGAATTACAAGCGGATATTTTTGCACCATCTGAATGTATTGTTGCTGGTTAAAATTCTTAGACATAACAAGCCCGTTTACAAGCTCCATATTAGGAACTTTTTTACTAAGCTCTCTCATAATTTTAGAAAAGTTTACTTCTTCTATTTCTAACTCTTTTTCTTCACTAAAGCTTGGCTGCATCCGTCTTTTAATCTCTTCATAAGAAGGCAAGCTATACCCTTTTAATGAAGCAAAACAGGGACTCGATGCTGAATTACTTCTTTCACTTTCTCCCCTTTCTCTTCTTTCAGATCCTTTTAAAAACATATCAAAAGCAAAAGCTTTTGCCTTACGTGCAGCCTCTATTTGTTGCTCTGTTTGTTCTATGTCAGGATTATCCAAAGTAAGGTGCAGCTCCAAAGCTTCTAGAGCCTCCTGCATCTGTTGCAAATCTTGAATAGTTTTACGAAGCTGCTCTCTTAAGTTTCGATTTTTTTCTGGATTGGAGGTATCTAATGCCGATCCACCAGCTACACCAATACGAAAATCTACAGAGTTTGTAGGACTTGCCATAAGCATCTTCTCCTTTTCCTTAAAAATAAGGTCCAGAGGTTAGCAAAAACAAAAAAAAGAAACGACAACAAACCTGTTTTGAGATGCGATTATAGCTTCTTTAAAGATCTTTACAGCAGAAGGCTCTTTGCTTATCCTATTTTGAGGGTAAGTTACTCAAGGAACTTTAAAGTGGGCAAAAAATTACTCTTTTGTGCATTAGCTATTTTGATTTTAGGTTCCCTTTTCTTCTCTTCTTCCTCTAAGAATTTCTTTGAAGAGCCTTGTCCTTTTTGTGATCCAATAATATTACAAAAACAAAAGTTTTATGAAGATGAATCTACAGTTGCCCTTTGCTCTTATAAACCCATTGTCCCTAGCCATTTCTTGGTCATTCCTAAAAGACATGTGGAGAGATTAGAAGAGCTTAAGCCAAAAGAGATTTTGAAAATACATGAGGTGATTCAAAAAGTACATCTAGCCTCTAAAAAAGTATTTCATACTACTTCTTATCTGGTTCATCAAAAAAATGGCAAGGAAGTAGGACAGAGCGTACCCCATGTACACTTTCATGTTATTGGAAGATGCCCCAACGACAGCTCTTCTATAAAGTTTGCTTTACAGATGTTGGTAGCTTTTGTAAAACCCCCTCTCTCCCAAGAACAAATGAGTAAGACCTCAGCAAAGATGGAGGAAGCTATCCAAAACCTACTCTAATCTAGCAAGCCCTTTTCTTCTGCTAGCTGCAAAGCTTATATAAAAAAGAACAATAGAAAGACTTAAGTAGATTAGGTTCAAAGCTAAACTAACCCAAAAATAGAAAGCAGGAAAGGTCTTGGTAAACAAAATAGCCCGCATCCCCTCAAAAATATAGGTAGAAGGCAAAGACCAGGCAATTTTTTGCGCCCAAAAAGGCAAAGCACTTACGGGATAAAATACCGCACTAAAAGGGGCAAATAAAAACCCTATCATCCAACAAACCATCTCCACTTTATGCCCCCAACGGATTATAAGAGAGCTAGAAATAAAACTTAAAGTCCACCCAAATAAGACAAGAGAAACCATAAAAGGAAGAAACACCCAACCTATGTTAAAAATATGAAGGGAGTAGAGAAGATAGACAGACAAGACTCCAAATAAGACTGTAATCAGCAGCTTAAAAAAAGAAAGAATCAATACTCCACTAATCCACTCTATAATCTTTAAAGGGGTCGAAAATAAATTCACCAAATTTCTATGCCAAAACTCTTGTAAAAGGCTAAAAGCAATATCTATAGTTCCCCTTCTAGAAATTTGCCAAAAAACAAGTCCTGTTAGAAGAATTAAAGGTAAGTTATTTTCCGTATTTTGAGACTGAATCCAAAAAGAGGTAAGCCCCCACAGAAGGATATCTACAAAAGGCCAGTAGAACAGGTCTGCTAACTGATGGGGCCCTTTTTTTAAAACATAAAAGTAGCGAAAAAAAACGCCCCATATTCTTTGCATACTCATAAATATTACTCTCTATTTTTAGCTGCCTGACGAAAATAATCTTCTAAGGAAGGCTCTTTAATACTAATACTGGCATATGCGATATCCTCTTGCACTAGCTTTTTTAAAAAAATAGGAATCTCCTCTTCTTTTAAGGAAAGCTCTAAGGTGCGGTTCTCTACTAAGCAGGCTATCTTACTGTTTTGGGCCAGTTTTACGGCTTTATCCATGTTATCTACTATCACAAGGCGAAGGCGATATAAAGAGACCTTTTGGGCTAAATTTTTTGGTAAGTCGTTATCAATAATTTTTCCCTTTCGCAAAAAGATAACCCTATCACAAATCTGAGACACCTCATCCATTTTATGAGAGGTAAACAAAAGAGAAACCCCATGCCTTTCTCTTTGCTCCATTAAAAACTGACAAACATCAGAAGCCACATCTGGATCTAAAGAAGCGGTTGGCTCATCAAGTAAAACTACCTTGGGGTTTGTGCTAAAAGCCTTTACTAACATTAACCTAGTAACCTGACCTGCGGAAAGAGAAGAGACAGGTTGTTTTTTCTTATCCAAAATCTCAAACCGCTCTAAAAGAGGATCGCAAACCGCAAATACGTTTTTTACTCCATAAAGACGGGCGTACACCTTTAGGTTTTCTTCTACAGTTAATATATAGGGAAGGCTCGTATAGGTACTCGCAAAGGCTACGGAGTTTAAGATTTCAGAGCGATTTTTTTTAAAGTCTTTAGAAAAGTAGAAAATCTCCCCATTAGAAGGAGTTAAAATCCCCAAAAGCATCTGAATTGTGGTTGTCTTACCCGATCCATTGGGGCCTAAAAACCCTAAAATCTCTCCCTTTTTTAAGGAAAAGGAGATCTGATCTACTGCTCTTACCTCTTCTGACTTCTTTTTATAGGTCTTACTTAAGTTTTTTACTTCTATAGAATACATAGAAAGCAATTCTATGGAAAAAAGGGTTTGTTTTACAGCACTAAAAAACCCCTTGTTTTAAATAGAAAAACCGTAAAAACTCCCCCATTAAAATTTTTGGAGGTATATATGGGCCCTTCGAAAGCCCTTCAAGTCGTCTCCTTTTTCAACACACCTGTAGTAAAAGAAAGAATGAAAAAGCTTTTTGGCTCTGCTAATTTTGCTATTGGAATAGTAGATGTTTTTTTCTGCTCTAAAGAAAATCCTATAGAAACTCTAGACCAGGGAACTTGGGAAAAAACCGCTCATAAAATCGTGATTATCCTTGCGAAAGTATCTATACTTTTAAGCTATTTAAGTTCTTATCCCTCTCTTGTTATTTTTTCTGCTGTTACCAAGCGTTTTTTCTCTAATATACAGCTGGAAAGGGCCTTTGGCCCGAATACCACTTTTCAAAAAAACCCCCTGCATCCCAAACATGTAGTTAGCATTGCCGGTACGTTATTAGGCCTTCCTTCTATTCTCTACTCCGTTTATTTGGGTTCTACCTACCTCTGTCAAAAACTACTAGGAAAGGCAAAAAAGAACACAAAACCTACTAAAACAGAGTTATTAGTCTTCTTTAAAACGGTATTCGATCGCCCAACTCTACACATAGTAAACAGAGTCTGTCGGTTTATTTTGAACTAAAAAACAGGGTTTTTATACCTCCTATGCTTCAAAAAAATGCTTGTAGAAGCTCTATGCAATCTCCATAGAAGAACAGACAAAGTCTGCAAAAATATTTTCTTCCTTAAAAGGCCCTATTGAAATGGGGAGCCATTTTAAAGCTAATAAAAAATTTTGTCTAACAAAGGATCTTGCAAAGCTCTTCCCTTAAAAAGAAAAGATCTTTAGGATTTTTCCAAGAACTTTTGTAAGATTTACCTGGGATTTTATATGGAAACAGAAAAGAGAGAACATTGGGCTTCTACTTTTGGCTTCGTTATGGCTGCAGCAGGGTCTGCTATCGGGTTGGGAACTTTATGGCAATTTCCCTACATGACAGGACAAAATGGGGGCGGTCTTTTTGTTATTTTATTTTTGATTTTTACAGCCTTTATAGGAACTCCTGTCTTCATAGCAGAGCTGGTTCTAGGAAGAAAAGCCCAAAAAGGTGCTGTAGGGGTATTTCAAAAACTTGCCCCGAAAACAGAAGGCTGGAAACTTGCCGGATGGCTCTCCGTTTCTGTCTCTTTTCTAATCTTATCTTACTACTGTGTGGTAGCAGGATGGGGCCTTAACTATGTTTTCATGTCTTTAAACCAATTTTACATAGGCAAGACCTCTCAAGAAATTGCGGGAGTGTTTGATGTTTTATACAAAGCAAGCGGAATAAACCTATTTTGGCAGGCTGCATTTTTACTTATCTCTGCGGGGGTAGTATTAAAAGGGGTGCGCCAAGGAATTGAGTTTTGGAGCCGTATTTTAACTTCTGCTTTACTGGTTCTCTTAGTAGCGCTTCTTTTATACAGCCTCACTTTAAGCGGTTTTAAAGAGGCTTTCCATTTTATCTTTTACCCGGACATTTCTAAGCTAAAAGCTTCCGGCGTTTTGGAAGCTTTAGGAATGGCTTTTTTCACACTGAGTTTGGGACAAGGGATTATGCTTACCTACGGTAGCTACATGAAACATACAGAAGACATCCCCAAAACAGCCTTAATTGTAAGCTCTATGAACCTTATCGTATCGGTTGCTGCTGCTTTGATGATTTTTCCTATTATCTTTACTTTTAATCTTCCTCCTCAAGGAGGATTTGGACTTGTTTTTAAAACCCTTCCAGTTCTTTTTGCCCAGCTTCCAGGAGCATTAATCTTATCCACTACTTTTTTTGTTTTGCTTGTATTCACAGGGCTCACCTCTAACGTAGCCTTAATTGAGGTAATCACAGCAAACTTTATGGATATGCTTGGATGGAGCCGAAAAAAATCGGTTTGGCTTACCGTATTAGCCGGTTTTATTTTTGGGATTCCATCTGCTTTATCGGGATCACAAGCTCTTTTTCCTGATTGGACCTTAATCTATGGAAAAACCTTTTTTGCCACGATTGTGGACCTAGTGGCAGAATGGCTTCTTCCTTTTTCAGGACTTTTCGTAGCCTTGTTTTTAGGTTGGAAAGTGGGCGCTAAAGATTGTTATAAGGAATTTTGCCAAGGAAGCCGATTTGGAAAGATGTTTTCTGTATGGTTTTTCTTTACTAAGTGGCTCGCCCCTTTAGCCATCTTTTTGATCTTACTACAAAGGGCGGGTATTATCGATTTAGATGCTTGGTTTAAGTAGAGAAAAGCGATCTTTTCTAACAACTTCCCAAGCTTCTTTTTTTTCGAAGACCTCTACTTCAATGCTCTCTTCTGAAAAGTGGATAGCATTGAAGGAACTTCTCTTTTTGTAAGTGAGGCTACCTGCATTTATCAAGATAGGCCAACCCCTCTCTCGTAAATCTGCTACGGCGCTTCTATGGGTATGACCTGATAAATACAAAGCTACCATTTGGTTTTTCTGTAAAATTTTTTGCAATGCTTCTCTTCTTATCAAAGCTTTACTTTCCGTATCATTACAAAACAGCGGAAAGTGATTGAGCATTATTATCTTGGCCCCTTCAGGAACTAAAGACAAAGCCTCTTCTAGTTTTTTTTCTATTTTTTCTGAAAAAAGACCTTTTGCCGAAAACAAAGAAGTAGCAAAGCAGGTATCTAACGCTAAAACCCAAAATGGGCCACAAAGAGGAGTGAGCTCTATTCCATCCTCTTTTAAAGAAAAAAAAGAAGCTTTGGGGTTTTGCAAAAAAGTATAAAACTCTTTTTCTCTTTCATTTTCTTTCGTGTAATAGTCGTGATTTCCCGGGATACATAAAGGAGAAAGCCCCTTTTTTTCTAGCTTTTCACAAAAAATTTTTCCTTCCGAAAACTCTTCTCTTCTTCCGGTCGTAGAAAAGTCTCCTGTAATAAAAACCTTCTGAAACCCTTTTTCTTGTAAAAAATCGATAAAAGCGTCCAATCCCTCTACTGAGAAGGACTTTCTTCTATTAAATAGAAAATTAAGATTCCCTACCCACCTTTTGGAAAAAAACTGCAAAGGGTTCAAACAAAACTTTCCGAAATGAAGATCGGAGATGTGGGCTATGGAAAAAGAATTCATCTTTTGGGATGTTGCTCTTGTTTACTTCTATGAAAAGAGATCTGTTTCTTTCTTTTTTTATTTTGCTCTTCCGGACTATCGGGATGGGGTATTTTTTTGTTTTTTAGCTTCTTGAGTCTTGCTTTTTTCTGTTTTTTCTCTTGCTCTTGAGTAAGAGGTTTCCGGAAGCTTTTTTCCCAAGAGACATCTCCTTCTTTTCCTTCTGCTTTTTGTAACACTTTCTTATTAAGATGCTTCATATGATGAGCTTCGTCTTTCATGATAGTAAAGGCTCCTTTTGGGTCAATATAGTAAAGAAAGGTAAAAGATAGCAAATCTTATCTAGAGAGTGCATACCTTTTTCTCAAAGGCCTTTAAAACTCCTCTTGTAAAGATCAAGTGGGCCCAAAAGTCATCCCGAAAACGCATCCCCTTAATGTTGGGCACCCAATCAGGAGGAAGGATGATAACGGCCTCTTTCCAACCGGGCCTCCAGTGGGTAATACCTCTTTTCGAATGGGCTATTACCAAAGAAGGTATCTGCAAATAAGAGGCTAAATGGGCAGGGCCTGAGTCATTCCCTATAAAATAGCCTGATTCATATAAAAGAGAGGCTAGTTCCCCTAAAGTTTGGGAACTGGCTATGGAAATCCCCTCTTCTAAAGCAGGTAAAAAAGGGGCTTCTTCCTCTTTTTTCAAAGAAAAAACCGGCTCAAAGCCCCTTTTCTTTAAAGATTTGGCCAGCTTTATAAATTTTTGGGGAAGCCAGTTCTTCACAAAAGAGCTAGAAGTGGGGTGAATAACTACCCGTTTTTTCTGTTTTCTAGGAACTAAAGTTTTCGGAATCTCCATTCCTATTTCGGTAAAAGAGCTAGAGGTATCTAAAAGCTTTTGCAGAGAAATAGAGACATTTTCCACCATGGGTTTTTTCTCATCAAAGGCGAAGTCGAGCCCCTCTCTTATCGGATAGTGTTTTTGCTTTCTATAGTTATTATAAAAAGAGATCACTTCGAAATGCTTTTTCTCCCTTCCCAGTTCATATACTCTCTTTGCTTTGGGAGAGTTTTCATGTTGCAGGATAACTATATCAAAAGGAGCTAAAACCGCTTCAAAGTCTTCTAAGGGAGGTTTTTTTCGAAAGGTAAATCCGGGAAACCAGTCTGAGAAATAGGGCATCTGGTTGGAAAACGTGGTAACGTCATACCCTTTTTTTTGGTAGGCACAAGAGGCCACCATCATCATTAAAGAGTCTCCCAACCCTTCTGCGCAAAAAACAGCTATTTTTTTCATAATAGCGTTTAGCGTAATGGAGCTATGCTGTAAAGGTCAACTATCTTGTTTGATTAGAACAAATGGGGTTATTCTTCTTGAAGCTGCTGTTCAAAAAGCTCCCGTGCAAGTATTTCATCCTGTTCTTCTTGAAATCCCCTATTTTGCCAATCTAAAATAGGAGCTACAAATCCATCATTCTCACTATGAAGCTTAACTTCTATACCAAAACAAGAAAAAACCGTTTGGAGTTTATTACCCCCATCTATGGAAGTTAAATTTTTTAAGGTAGCTATCCAAGGGGTGGTTGTAGAATCTATATACCGAAATGAAGGCGTCTTGTTTTGGATTTGATCATTTAATTGACTCATTTTAAGGCTAAAATCAGTATAGAAAGAGCCAAAAAAATCTCTACAATATTGTTGAAAGGAAGCGTTATCTTCCTCCCCTTTTCCCTTTAAAAAGGTTTCTAAAGCTAATGCATAGAATGCATCAATAAAGATTTGTAAGGATTCATACTTTTGGCCTAGGTCATCGTCTTCTGAATTCCATACTTCCACAGTAGCTTCAAGCCTTTTTTCCAGCAAATTTATATCGTATATTCTTTGAAAATAGGGATGTACGGCAGCAAGCTTTTCTAAAGAAACTAATTCTAGAATCTCTTCTTCTGTAAAATCCTCTGAAGAAAAAAATGATTTTCGAACACTTTCTAAAAGAGACACGGCTTTTAGCTTTCTTTGAAAAGACTTCGTAAGGAGTTCGTTTTCTCCATTTACGTACGTTTCTATGCATGTAAAAATGGCTTTTATATTCCTACCTGCTAAAGCTTGTAAGAGTTGCTTGCTAAATTTATTCAACTCCTCTAAGTTCAGCTTAGAGTCTTTAAACTCCAAAACATACGAAGCATATATAAGCTTATAAAACTCGCTTTCTTCTAATTCTTGTCTATTTTCAAAAGACTCTATGAGCCCATGTTCTTCAATAAAACAAAAAGTGGTATACAAGGCCAAGATTCTCTCAGCAAAAGTATCACTATAAGGTATTTCTCGAGAAAAAAGGTCCATCACTGTTTTGATTTTTTCTCCATCAACCCCTCTCTTTTCTACAAGCATCTGTATAAAACGCATTTTAGCAGAGTAGAATAGGTTTTTTCCCTGGCCAGAAAGTCTTTCCCCCTTAAAAGCTTGTTTTTCTTCTAAAGTCTTCTTTGTTGTTTCTTGATACTTTTTAGCAAGAGCTTGTAAGTCTACTTCCTCTTTCTTTGGCTGATTCTGTACAGGGCCTGTTTGTTGTAACGAAGATTGTGAATTAGAAGGTTCTACTTGTTTTTGTTGGAAAGCCTGTCCTCGGCTTCTCTTTAGATGTAGCTGTTTCAATTGTTCATTTATCTTATGATTCAATTGTTTATTTATCTTAGAAGTCTCAGGCAAGCTCTTAATACTGACCTCTGGTTTATAAGCTCCTCTTGTATTCCTAGCCTCCAAAAAAGCGTCTCTTAATGATTGATTTTTAGCTTCTATTTCTTCTTCTTTTCTTTGTAATATTAATTCTTCTTCCTGTTTCTTCTTTAAAAAAGAAATCTTACTTTTAATGAGTGATAAATTTGGAGTAAAACCTTTGTATATTTCTTGGTCAAAATTATTAACAAAACTGTCTAATTTGGCGATGTCTTCAACTTCTTCTATTTTTTTTAGATGAACCTCTAAAATCTCCTCCACAGAATAAAACTCATAGGGATTTTGGATCTGTTTACCAAAAATTCCGGCTATCCGTAACCCTACCTCACAAATAAGATACAAAAAAGAGTCTATAAGCCTTTTTTCCTGTAGGGTTAACTCTTCTTGAGTAAGGCTTATGATTTGATAGCTTTTTTTAGGAGATTGTAAATAACCTACAGCCTCAATAGAATCGTTCTTTATATTAGGCGTCATTAAAGAAATAAAATACATAGATTTCCCAATTTTTTAGGGGTATTTTATCTTAAAACCTATTAAAAATCTATATAAACACGAAAGTTTTTGTTTATATCAAAAAATAAATTTTATTTTAATTTAACCAACTAAACTGCTTTATTATAGACCTTAGCGCTTTGTAGGTTTATAATATTTTTTTTAGTAATTCGTATGGCCCTATTTTTATCGAAAAAGAGATTTCCTAATTTTTTTCTATACTGTATAAGGATTCCTGTATGAGTACCTCCAACAAGACCCCTTCAAAAGATGCCCTATTTCAAAACACTCCCTCTTTCGGAACCGGAGGTATTCGGGCCGTAATGGGAGAAAAAGCAGGAGAATTTAACCTAGTAACTATTTACCGCATTACCCAGGCCCTTGCTAACTACCTATATAAAGAGTTTCCTAAGAAAAAGTGTACCGTAGTCATAGGATACGACAACCGAAAAAACTCCAAGAGATTTGCCAAAGAGGTAGCTGCCGTTTTTTCTGCAAATGGGATTCAAGCATATCTCTTTTCCAGGCTAAGACCTACTCCCATGATCTCTTTTGCTACTATCTACTATGAGGCTCAAATGGCTGTTATGATTACCGCTTCTCATAACCCTCCTGAATATAACGGCTATAAAGTCTACTGGGAAAAAGGAAGACAAATAACCTCTCCTCATGACAAAAACATCATAAAAGAGATTGAACAAATCTCTTCCTTTTCTCAGATAAAAAAGAAGTTAAATAAAACCCTTCTCTTCTCTATTCCTACCTCTTTTGATAAGATCTACTTACAAGCCTTACAAAAAAGCTCGTTACAGCTGGATAAAAACAGAAAAATCGGATCTTCTTTACAAATTATCTACACCGGCATGCACGGAGCCGGATGCGAAGTAACCCCCAAAGCACTTGTTTCTTGGGGTTTTACCTCCACCTCTTTGGTAACAAAACAGTGCACTATAGATCCTCTTTTTTCTTTTGCAAAAAAACCCAATCCGGAAGATAAAGAGGCCCTTTTACCGGGAGTGTCTGAACTACTACAAAAGAAAAAAGATCTTCTTCTAGCAAATGATCCCGATGCAGACAGAGTTGCGGCTATAGTCAGACACAAAAATAAAGCTTTCTACTTCACAGGTAACCAAATCGCTTGCATGCTCCTTTTCTATGTGTTAAAAAACAGTACCTCTCTTCCTGAAAATAGCGCTTTTATAAAAACCATTGTAACTACAGATCTTTTCGACTGCATAGTTCGCTCTTTTCACAAAACCTGTTTTGAAGTGTTAACCGGATTTAAGTACATTGCCGAAAAAATCACCCTTTGGGAAAAAACCAAAGAATATACCTACATATTAGGAGTAGAAGAGTCCTTAGGCTATTTGCTCTCTTCTTTCGTAAGAGATAAAGATGGAGTCCAAGGAAGCTGCCTTATCGCAGAAATGGCTCTTTTTTGCAAGGAAAGGGGAAAAACGCTTTATGACTTTCTTCTAGAAATATACGAACAGTTTGGTGTGTTTCGAGAAACCCAAGTCTCTCTTCCCTTTTCTCAAGGAGAAAAAGGGATGAAAGAAATGGCCTCTTTTATGAAAAACATCCGAGAAAAACCCTTCTCTTCTATCTTGGGAAAAAAAGTCTCTTCTGTGGAGGACTACTTAAACAGCTCTTTTTCAGGCCTTCCCTCCTCTGACGTCTTACGCTTTTATTTAGAAGATGAAACAAAAATTGTCATCCGTCCTTCCGGAACGGAACCTAAGGTGAAAATCTATTTAGCCGTAAGAAATCAAAAGAAAAAAAGCCTTATCTCTACCATAAAAGAGTGTGACTCTTATCTAAAAAGCCTAAAAGGGTTTTTCTCAAGAAAACCCTAGCCTTATTTTTCTTTTCTTTCAGGATATTTTATTCTTGCATGATAGGTGTGCATCAAGGTCTTAACAAGTGTGTTTTTAATGATGCCCAACTCTTTAAACGTTAAAGAACAATCATCTAGCTGTCCATCGTCTAACCTCTCTTTTACGAGACGATTTACCAGATCTCGAACTTTCTCTTCTTGAATCTCCGGAAGAGAACGGGAGGCCGCCTCTACCGTATCTGCAATCATAATAATAGCAGACTCTCTCGTGTTTGGTTTGGGTCCCGGATAGCGAAACTTCTCTAACTCTACCTCTTTCTCATTGCCCCCTTTTAACTCTAGCTCTTTGCAATAAAAATAGTAGACAAGGGTGGTTCCATGATGCTCTTTAATGACATCAATAAAAGAAGGAGGAAGACGATATTTTCTAGCCAACATCTCCCCATCTTTTACGTGAGAGATAATCACCTGAGCAGATTCTAAAGGGGTAAGAAGCTGGTGGATATTCACTCCCCCCTGCTGGTTTTCGGTAAAAAACTGGGGGTTATTGAGCTTTCCAATATCGTGATATAAAGTAGCCACTCTGCAAAAAAGGCCGTCTGCTCCAATAGATTGTGCCATAGCCTCTGCTAGATTGCCCAAGACAAGACAGTGTTGATAAGTACCCGGTATTTCAAAGGTAAGCCTTCGTAAAAGCTCATTATTAGGGTCCATATACTCCATAATCGTCATCTCCGTAATCACTTTAAAAAGAGACTCTAAAACAGGTAAAAGACCCACTACTAAAATAGCGCTAATCAACATGAAGATAAAAGCAGAAAATAAATCCCAAGCTAAAGAGGAACTCCATATAGTGTAGCTTGCAAAATTAAACGCAAAAAGAACCGGCACGGCACTTAAGTAGGTCTTAGCACAAACTACAAAGACCTCCTTTCTCTTCCTCAAAGACTTGGTACAAGTAATGACCACCAAGGAAGTAACCAGATTCATAATTAAAAACCGGCTATGATCTACAGCAAGTGTAATCGATAGGATAATCGCTAAAAAGCTCGAAGCATAAAGAGCTATTCTCCCATTTAATAAAATACAGATCAAAATAGTAGAAAAAGGGACAATCAAAGGATACCGAATCGCCTCCATCATCTTCGCCGTATTAGAGATCAAAACGTATTCGGTCAATTTGGCAAAAATTAACGTAAAAATAACAATAGTCACCAAAAGAGCCAGCTTTTGAAAAGAAGCCAAAAGCTCCGGGTGATTGATCTTAAAATAAAGAGCGCTTAAAGCCACAAAAATAAAGGCAAACAAAAAGCTTGAAAAAATAGAAATAGGAGAACCTAGTTTTCTATTTTCGTTCATAGCGCTTTTCATTGACTGAAGCATGGCCACATGCCTGCTTGTTACCTTCTCGCCCTGATCGATAATTTTGGTTCCAGCCTTAATGCGAGTATACTTTTCCGGGATTTTCTTCTGAATCAGCTGTCTAAGCTGTGTTTGCATTTGAATATCTTCTTCTAAAACCCACTTTTTCTCGTAAAAGAACTGAATTACCGAAGAGAGCGCCTCCGGGTCTAAGTCATCTTCACTCTCTGCTTTTTCTTCTATTTGGTTCCATATAGAATCGGGTAGGTTCTGCGCTTTTCCTAAAAGATCAGGAACGTAGACCTGGTAGAAAAAAGTATCAATATCTACCTCTTTTAGCCTCTGCAAGGTCTTAGTGTCTGTAAATCTGGTCTTTAATAAAAAGTCCTCAAAAGCATCCGCTGTCTTATATAAAGATTCAAAGGAGCTTTTAGACTCTTTATTCCTGTTTTGTATCAGATAGTTTTCAAAAGCAAAGCGAACCTCTCGAATCTGCCTTTCATTGACCTTGTAGATATGGCCCACTTCCACTAATGAGCTCTGCCTTAAAAGGATGGTCGACTCTTCATCGGGAAACTCAAAGTCCACCTGACTTACAATAAACTTGGAAGCGTGGGTCCCTATTTCTAAGACCTCTACCCTAGCTTCTCGAAAATGAAGAAAGATCGCCAAAAAAAAAATCGCAAAAACACCCACTATAAGGCGCCACCCTAAATTGTCTTTTTGGAGCCTCTCCTTGACATCAGGCCTTCTGGTTTGCTTTTCCATTTATCCTTTATGCTTTTCTTCTCTTTCTTCACTCTAACAGTATTTCCCTATTTTTTAAATCAAACTCCCCTTCTTCCTTTACCAGAAAGCAAAAAATCATATAAAAAGGTAAGAGAACTTGGCTGGAGTTTTTCATGAATTCATACCGTAACTTTTCAAGACGATACCGCCCTAAAACCTTCAAAGAGGTAATAGGACAAGAAGTTGTGGTACAGACCCTAAAAAATGCCCTGATAAAAAACCGAGTGGCCCCCGCATACCTATTCTGTGGAGGAAGAGGAACGGGAAAGACCACCTTGGCCCGCCTTTTTGCCAAAGCATTAAACTGCCTTCAGAAAAAGGAAGAAAAAGAACCCTGCAACCAATGCCAAAACTGTCTGGAAATATCCTCTAACAGCTCTCTTGATGTAATAGAGATCGATGGAGCCTCAAATCGAGGAATCGATGATATTCGAAGGATCAACGAAAACGCTATTTACTCTCCCTCCTCTTTCTATAAGATTTATATAATCGATGAAGTCCATATGCTCACAAAAGAGGCTTTCAATGCTTTATTAAAAACTTTGGAAGAGCCTCCCGAGAAAGTAAAGTTTTTCTTTGCCACAACAGAGCCCCATAAAATGCTACCCACCATCTTAAGTAGATGTCAAAGATTTGACCTACAAAGGATTCCCCCTAAAAAAATAGAAGAAAAGCTCCTTTTTATTACACAAGAGCTACAAAGAGAAGCTTATCCGGAGGCTTTGCAAAAAATAGCCTCCCAAGCAGAAGGGAGCCTAAGGGATGCAGAATCTTTGCTAGACCAGGTTTTTTGCTACGAGGAGGGTCTCATAACGGAAGAGACAGTAGAAAAAGCTTTAGGAATCATCCCCTCTCTTTTGTTGTTTGAACTCGATGAGGCTACCTCTAGAAAAGACCTCTCCTTTGCTTTTTCTTTTATGGATACTCTTTACCAGTCAGGAAAGGACTTTCTCTCTTTAATAGAAGGTCTTTGCAAACATTTTAGAACTCTTTTGTACTTATCTCACCAAAAGAGCATTCCCGAAAGTTATAGAAAAAGTCTTTCTATATATACCAAAGAAGAACTCTTATTTTTATTAGAGCTGATCTTAAAAGCACGCCATAAGATACAAAAAATGGGCCTGGATAAAACAGAAATGGAGTTTTTGCTTTTACAAATTTTACAAGTAAAAAACAGGCTCCCCTTAGATACCATAGCAAAAAAACTTTTAGAGCTAGAGAAAAGAGTCTCTCAAAATCCCCTTCTTATCCAAGAGACTGCCGAACCCATATACACGTCCACAGAAAAGCCCCCGGAAAAAGAGCCCCTTAAAGAAGTAGAACCTACACAAGAGATGATAGAACCGGAGGAAGAAAAAATTCCCTTTTTAAAACGGGTAAAATTTTCCTTAGAAGAGGCTCCTTTACAGCCGAAAAAAGAAGAAGATCCTATATACAAAGTGCGTACGGAAACTCTTCTACAATTTGCTTCGGTAGAACTGGACGGCTCTTTAACAAAGTTTTTTTAAAAGAGCTCTTTTTAATAAGGGAAAAGCGTATCGATTCCTTCTTTTTCATAGCTTTTTGTAACATATTGTAAAAGCTCTTCCGAAGAAGCTATTTGCATGGCTTTTTCCGCTATTTCTTTACATACCTTTGCGCTCAGGCCCCTTACGATCTGTTTGAAAAGGGGGATATTCGATAGGGATAAAGAGAAATTTATAAGATCCATTCCTAAAAGAATCGGAATATAAAAAGGCTTAGAAACCATCTCTCCGCAGAAAATAAGCCTTTTTTTTTGCTCTTTACACGTTAGAACCATATCTTTTATTACTCTAAGAAACGCAGGATGCAGGGGATTATGTAAAGAGGCTACAAAAGGATTTGATCTATCTACCCCCAAAATATGTTGAATCAAATCATTACTTCCAATCGAAATAAAATCGACCTCTTTACAAAACTCTTTGCAAAGAAGGGCTGAAGAGGGAATCTCTAACATCGCTCCCATCTGAGAAATAGGATAAAAAGGGATCTTTTCCTCTTGTAAAGCCCTCTTTTCTTCCTCTAAAAAAGCCTTTACTTTTCTTATCTCATCAATCTCAGAAAGCATCGGAACTAAAAGATGGATGTTTTTCTTTACGTTAGCCCTTAAAAGCGCTCTTAGCTGCGTCTTTAGTAAAAAAGGCTCCTTTAAAAGAAGGCGGATTCCTCTACAACCTAAAGCAGGATTTTGTTCTTCTTTATGTACCGGGAAAAAAGGCTTATCTCCTCCCAAATCAAAAAGACGTATTACAATCGGATCTTTAGAAGGGACAGAATATACGAGCCTTTCATAGGCTTCTACCTGTTCTTTTTCGGGTAAAAGATGCTTTTCAGAAAACAGTAGATACTCCCCTCTAAAAAGACCGACTCCTTCTACTTCATACTGTTTAAAAGAAGCCAGATCTTCCCAACTGTCTATATTTGCCATCAAACAAAGATTTTTTCCATCTACTGTTTGGGCTTTTCGATGCGCCTCTTTTTTTAAGCTTAAAAAATAGCTCTCCTTCTCTTTTTTTATCTTTTTATATTTCTTTTCTGTCTCTTTAGTAGGGTTCAAAATGATTTTTCCTTCAAAACCATCAATGATCAAATTTTGCACGTTCTCCCTTTGTAAATCTGCAATAGAAATTCCTGTTACATAGGGGATCTTTTTTGCTCTGGCTATGATCGCGGCATGAGAAGAGGTCCCTCCTAATTGGCTTATAAAGCCAACCCTTTTTTCTTTGATTTCTATAGCAATAGAAGGGGTAAGCTCCGGTGTGACTAAAATTGCCTCTATAAAGGGAGATTTCTTGTTTCTTCGAGGAAGAAGATGAGATAAAACTCTTTTATAAATATCAGAAACATCCTGCGCTCTTTCCTGAAAAACTTGATCAGAAGAACTTTGTAGACGATTTTTCAAGGCACCCATAGTTTCAGAAAAAACATGGGCAGAGTTTTTTTTTACTTGGCGAATTTCTTCTTTAATACCTTTGGTAATTAAAGGATCTTTTAAAATCTGTAAATGCGCATCTAAAATGGAAACAATCTCTTTTTTTTCCTCTCCCAGACACTCTCTTTGAAGAGAAGAGATCTCTTTTTTACTTTCTTCTAAAGCGTTGTGAAAGTGATCTATTTCTTTTTCTACTTCTTCCGTAGACAAGAAATACTCAGGGATTTCCATCTCCTCTAAAGAAGCAAACACAGGAACACCTATAGCAATACCCGGACTTGCTGCTATTCCTTGTATTTGTTTTTCTAAAAAAAAAGGGGGCTCTTTTTTCAAACCTCTTGCTTTCCTTCTTCAAAAAATTGGACTAAAGAATCCATCACATCCAAAGCATCCTCTCCTTCTACCGTAACTGTAATCTGAGAGTTCTTGCTCACTGCCAAAATCAAAATACTCATGATGCTTCTTGCATTAATGGTATCTTTTTTATACGTAAAATATACAGAGGATTGAAAAGCCTCCAAAATTTTTACAATTTGAGTAGCGGGCCTCGTATGCAGCCCTAACTCATTTTTAACCTTAAATTTTTTGGAAAGTCTCACCTAGCTTCCCTCTCTTACTCTTTTTTGCTAACGCTTCTAACAGCTTATTATTAAACTCTTTTGCAGAATGATATCCCATCTGTTTTAATCTATGATTTAACACCAAAGTCTCCATTAAAAGAACCACATCTCTACCCGGTTTTATAGGAAGCACATAAAAAGGGATCGCCACCTCTAAAATTTCTATCGACTTCTCTTCTAGCCCCACTCTGTCATAAAAATGAGCCTTATTCCACTCCTCAATCCGGATCACCAAATCAATCCCTTTAGCGTCCCTTACACTGACAGCTCCATATAAATGGGCTACATTGATAATGCCAATTCCTCGAATTTCAATTAAATGTTTTCCGAGTTCCGGTCCTCTTCCCTCTAAAAAACAGCTCTCTTTTTTTCGAATGCGAACCAGATCATCTGAAATTAAACGATGCCCTCTCTCTATAAGCCCCAAAGCAGTTTCACTTTTACCCACAGAAGAAGCTCCTTGAATAAACACTCCTATTCCAAAAAGCTCTACTAACGTACCATGCATGGAAATTTCAGGAGCAGTTACTTCATTCAAAAAGTAGTTCATCTTACTAAAGCAAACGGTCGCCCTTTCCTCACTCAAAAATATAGGGATCTCTCTCTCTTTGCAAATTTGTATCATCTCTTTTAAAGGAGCAAACTTTCTGGCAACAACTACCCCTACAATTTTCTTTTGTAAAATAGCTTGAAGCCTCTCCAATCTTTTAGAAGAACTCAGCTCTTTTAGGTACGATATTTCAACCTTTCCAAACAGTAAAAAGCCTTTTACGATCATATTTTTTAAATACCCGGAAAGACTTAAACCCGGCCTATATACCTCAGAAGTTCCAATTTTGCGCGAAAGCCCTCCTTTACCGCCGAAAAGCTCCAGGCCTATTGCTTTTTTATACTTTCCGTAAAACTCTTCTACTGTAAGAGACATAAAAACCTTTCCTTAAGTTTCCCTTCCCTCTAAATAAAAGGCAAGCCATTCAGAAAAACTCTCAAACGCCAAATCTTCTTCTCCCTTTGCCTTGTTGGATATAGTATAATCAACCCCGGAAAAATAGACGTTGCCTATTTCAGAGCTAGGATACCACTCTTTAAAAAAACACTGAAATGAATGAAGACCAAAACACTCATAAAAAGGGATTAAAGAATCTTTCCCGTACAAAACCGTAGGGACAAATTTCTTGCCCGGATCCATGAGAGTTTTTTCCAGCTGCTTTTGACAAGAAGCTACCTGCTCCAAACAAAGAATCCCAATATCGTTGTGCCTTGCAAATCCATTATGGATCTGAAAAAACGCCAAATAGTCCTTAGGAAGCACATATCCCATCTTTTGATTCAAAGATTGTATCAAACCTTCTTCTCCCAAAAACCCTCCTCGAAAAAAACAAGCTTCATTGCTTAGGCTATATATAAACTCTGCCTGCCATGTATCTTGATTTTTGGGCAAAAAGACATACACCCCCAAGTCATCTAATCCTTGAAAGAACCGGCTAATTTTAGGATGTGCTTTTGGTACAAAGGGAAGTGTTTTTAACCAATATTCTTTGGTAAATTCAATACGATCTTCCTTGGAAAGAGAACACAGTTCAAACCAACCCTTGGGGAAACTTGGAATCTTTTGCTGCATTTCTTCCCAAGAGAGTTTTTCTTCCGACAAACAGATTACATCAGAAAACAAAACACTCGATTTTTCATAGTGGTTTTTAACCAAAGAGTTCACAAACTACCCCTTAAAGCTATCTTCAATAGGGTAGCAAGAAACTTAGATTATTTGTAGATAAAAGAGACTTTAAAAACAAAGAAACTCTACTAAAAACGCTTTTTTAGAAACAGTTGTTTACTCAGAAAAACTATTAATATAGGATGCGCGGAGCAAGATTTAGCTTCAAACGAAAACCCTTTGTATAAAAAAAAGCTTTTTTCAGAAAAAGGTTTTGCTATATTTAGGAACAAAGGGATGTTATCAAGATGGCCTACTCAAGAGTTCTAATTATTGGCGGTGGTTTCGGCGGATTAAATGCTGCCAAAAAACTCGGAGGAGAAAAACTCGATGTTTGGCTTCTAGATAAAACCAATCATCACCTTTTTCAGCCTCTTTTATATCAAGTAGCCTCTGCCGCTTTATCTCCTGCAGATATCGCTGTTCCCATAAGAGAAATCTTGGCCCCATACCCGAATATCACCGTAATGATGGGGGAAGCTAATAAAGTAGACAAAAACAATAAAATCGTAACTCTGCAAAACGGAGACGAAATAGGATATGACTACTTAATCTTAGCCGTAGGCGCTAGACACTCCTACTTTGGAAATGATCATTGGGAGACTTTCGCCCCCGGGATAAAAACTTTAACAGATGCCTTAAGAATTCGGGAAAGAATCTTAATCTCTTTTGAAAAAGCAGAAAGATGCGACAACATCAATGAAGCAAAAAAATATCTCAACTTTGTCATTGTGGGTGGTGGCCCTACTGGAGTAGAAATAGCAGGAGCTTTAGCAGAGATCGCCTACGATACCATGCTAAAAAACTTCCGCAGAATCGATACGGCTCAGTCTAAAATTTACCTAGTAGAAGGATCTCCTCACATTCTCCCTATCTATCCTGAAAAACTCTCTCACAAAGCGCAGTACTACCTCGAAAAATTTGGAGTAAAGGTAATCTCCGGAAAAAGAGTAACCAACATTAACGAAGAGGGTGTTCAGGTAGATGAAACCTTTATCCCCGCAAGAAATGTCATTTGGGCAGCAGGGAACCAAGCCTCTTCCTTACTAAAAACACTCGATATTCCCTTAGATAAACAAGGAAGAGCTTTAGTAGACAAAGATCTCGCTATACCAGATCATCCGGAAGTGTTTGTAATTGGAGATGCAGCTGCTTTTGCCGTAAAAGAATCACAATACCTACCAGGACTTGCCCCTGTTGCCGTCCAACAAGGAAAATACGTCGCCAATCTCTTGCTCAAAAATATCCCCAAAGAAAAAAGACCTCCCTTTAAATATCTAGACAAAGGAACTATGGCAACCATTGGGAAGACTCGAGCTGTAGGCATGTTTGGAAAAATCCAATTTCATGGGTTTTTTGCCTGGGTTGCTTGGTGTTTTGTGCATATTTTATATTTGATTGGATTTCGAAATAAGTTCATTGTATTGTCCCAATGGCTTTTCGCATACTATACCAGTCGAAGAGGAGCTCGTTTGATCCATCGCTGTATCGAAGAAGAGCTCAAAAAACGCCCCAAAGACTAGCTTTTTTTAGTTTGTTAAACCCAAAGTTCAGGTTAGAGGATTTATAGAGAAGCAATTTTTACAAGAACTTTGTCTCTCCATAAAAAAATAAATTGAAAAATTCACTAACCTAATTCTATCATCGGACCCTCAAATCAGCTAACCAAGGATATTCTGATGAGAAAGATTATTTTTTGTTTGGGGATCATTTTAGCCTCATTTGTGCACGGAGAAGAAAAGGTTTATCTGCCTTTCAAGAATCTCTCGTTTGTTGAAAATGGCATTTTATTCAAAAAGGGGAACTGCGTTCTTGAACTACCATTTATTAAACACAACGAACAAGGCTACTACCTTTCTTCAAATCCTCAAAATGGTATGACACTCCTTAAATGCGGTTATTGCAATCTTATCACTTGGTGGGTTGAAGAACATTGCTGCCTTCGTGAAGATTGTCCTTACTTTTGTTATTGCGACTGACGCTCTACGTTAACTCTGATGAGCTTCCCGGCAAGCTCATCATAGTTTCCTTGAGTCAAGTCTGGATGGATATAGATTGCCCTCTTTTCTCCCTGTAGCATTCCTTCTACACCCTTGTAAAATCCTGGTATCGTATCTTCCGGACAAAGGGAAATAGGTGAAGGTCCTGTTGAAAATATCTCATTAAAAACGCCATTTTCCAAAACGGCTACACTGTAGGTAATTAAAGCTTCACTATTTAAAAGAAGAGGCACCCCTTTTCCGGATTGAATCTGAAGATAATATAGCTTTGAAGGAATCACTTCGATTCGTTCCTCAGGTAAAGCCTTAAGAAACTCTTCAGCTTGAGCAATGTTTTTGACAGCCTGTTTCTGATTAAACTGGTCGAGTAGATCAACAACCTCTTTCTCATCAATATCTAGGCTCTTTTTTAAGGAAGCATCCTTAATTCCCTGAATTAATTCACTAGCGTCATATGGAAATTCCCCATCTTTAGCTAGACGCTTCCAGATTGTATATCCCTTATGATAGGAAACGGGGTCTTTTGCCAGCTTTTTTGGGGAGCAAGACACGGTTAATAATGCTAAAAATACAAGCCATTTTTTCATTGTGGATAAATCCATTGTTGCAGTGTTTTTTCTAAGAAACCTCCCCCTTTATATACCTCTTTCATACGAGCTAAAGTTTTTTCGTATAGATCTTTTAGCTGCTGACTTTCTTCTTCATCCCAAGAAACGAAGCCTGGAGTAGCGTATTCCTTAATAAAGGGAGCCTCTTCCCTAAGACTAAAAGTCTTTTGTTGGTCAACTAGCTGGTTTAGCGCATCTATTTGACTAAGGTTATAACTGGGTTTTCCAAACCTTCTTCTTTTAGCCAAGATCTCAAGAAAAAATTTCAAGGAATGCGATAGACGAGAAGCTACTACTTCTCTAGAAAATGGAGGGGCCATTTTGCTACTTAAACTTTGCAGCAGCTCTGTTTGCTTCTCAAAAAGAGACGCATTTTGCTTCCCATAACCATACAAGATTCCTATAAGGCTTTGAGAACCTAAGACCTCAAAATTAGGCCTGTCGGAACAAATTTCGGTCAAAACTTCTTCGGGAGTTAAATCTCCAATGCAGTCTAGGTTTTTTTGAAGAGTTTCAAGTGTCTTTTTCTTATTTATCAAATGAAAGGAAAGGATCCTATGCTTGCGTCTTTTTAGAAAAAAATATTCATCAGAAATAAGATGTTTATTCCGAATCCATGCACGCCATCCCTTTTCAAGGATGATATATTTTTTCTGATGGAGGGCATCACAATCCTGCAAACCAAAAAAAGCAGCACCAGAAATGGGCTTTTCTCCAAAAAGGGTGTAGCCTAACAGTTCCTTCCTAATGAGTAGCTGAAAGAATCTTTCAAGATCTACCCGATCCGATTCTGGTATCCTACTTACAATCTCTGACACTTTCGTGGGATTGCCGATTAGGACCTGCACGCAGAAAATCAAAAAGAACAACCGGTAAAACATTGCAACGGATTATAAAGAGTCACTAGTTTTTATACCATTTAGTTTTCTTAACCGAACCTCTTCTTGAAAAAGCAAAGGAATTTACAACAGTTTCGCTTTTAAAACTCCCACTCAACCGTAGCGCTCAACAAGTGTTCTTTTACTTGGTTTCCCGCTTTTGCTTCATACTGAAAAAAAACACTCG
>CAYGOC010000012.1:0-64877 GCA_964351495.1 uncultured bacterium | reverse complement strand
AACTAGTTCAGAACACTCTCTAGAGGCTTTTTTTGTAAATTAAAAAAAAATTATTTTTTTATAAAAAAAAAGTTGTTTTTTATGAAAAAAGTAATTTCAAAACCCAAAAAATCAGTAAAACTTTACCATTTCGTTTTAGTATAATTATCATATCTTTTTTAAGAACCTTATAATATGTATAGGATGCTTAAGTAAAGTAGGATTTGTTCTTCTTTTAAAAAGAGCCCGCCCTTTTTCGAAAGTTTTTCTAAAAAACCCGAAAGACAAATATAAGTTGCTTGTTTTTAGTGATATAGGAGTTTTTGGTGGCAGATTCCGCTTGTAGCTTTTTATATAACCCTTTGTTTGTAAAGAAGAAAAAGCTTGATCATAAAATTTATTTTTGACACATACAGAATTGTAAGATTCATTTATATACATGAGGAATACATGAAAAATCTCGATTTTTTTGTTATGTTACTACTAATCCTTGGGGGACTCAACTGGGGTCTTTGGGGGGTTTTCGATTTTAACCTAGTAGATTATGTTTTTGGACGGGTTTGGATCGATAGAGTTCTTTATTTCTTTATAGGAGCTTCAGCTTTATACGCTCTTTTCTCTTGGAAAAGTCTGCGTTCTAAAGCAAAAAAATAGCCTTGAAAACTAAAGTACCTTGTAACAAAGACACCTTTTGAAAGCTTTTTTCAAAAGGTGTTTTTTTTTGCGCCTTAGGATATGCTCAACTCAAAAAAGGAGTAAATCCCATGCCTTATTTAGATCCTATTCTCTATTATAAGCCCAGCTGCCCTTACTGCAAGAAGGTCTTCGAGCACATGCAAAAGCTTGGGGTCTCTGTAAGATCCATTGATATTTCTCAAGATGAAGCCACAAAACTCTTTTTAAAAGAAAAGGGAGGAAAGGTGCAAGTCCCTTGCCTTCTAACCAAAGAGGGAGAAGAAGGAGAAAAGCTCATGTATGAATCTTCTGTTATCATGGAGTGGGTTGTTAAAAACCAAAAAGAGCTAGCTTCCTCAAACAGCCCATTTGATCCGCAGAATGTTAAGGATTCTCAATAGAGAGTTTTTTTAAATCTTGAAAAGAGAAAATTCTCTCTTCCTTTTTCTTAGAAGAGGGAGAGCTCTCTTTTTTTCCTTGAAAGACTCCATGTTTGGAGATCAAAATCTTCACCTTTCCTAGCTCATCTACCACAAGCATGCTAGAAGGCTTTCCTCCATGGATTAAAATTCCTTCTTGCTCTTTTTGCCCCGAGACTAAAAGATGAGGAACTCCTCGAATCATTCCTAAAGCAGCCATCGGTTCTCCTAATTGAGAAAAAAAGGCGGCACTGGGGTGATCTCCCCCTTTAAAAATAGCAGAAGCTTTCCCTCCCTGCATACCTAGTCCTAAAGCGGAGCCTCCATCTGATAAAAGAGACCAAGAGCCTACCGTTTCTTGATTTTGGTTTTTCAAGAATACTCCGGGACTTTCTCCTCCCTGTAAGAATAAAGAAGGAAGATCTGCTTTATTTGTTAAAAAAAGCTGCGATCCTTCCTCTGAAGAAAATAGCTTTAAAGCAGGTTTTTGTTTTTGAAAAAAGGTAAAGTGGGGCTCCTTTCCCGATTCCATAGATATCTGCACGTTTCCTTCTCGGGCAAAAGAGAGGTGGGCCTTTTCCTCTTTAAAAGAGATAGTAACCATATCATTTTTTCCTTTTACCATTTGAAAAAGGGGTTCTCCCTTTTCAAATCCTAATACGATAGAGCTTTTCCCATCAGGGCTTTTTAAGGTAAGCCTTTCCAGCTCTAAAGAACCTTCCTTTTTTTGTATAAATCCTGCAAAAAGTATAAGCGCTATGAAAAGGCCCCAAAAACGCATCCTCTCCCCCTTTTTCTTCCTTTTTCTAGAAAACCCCTTTGCTTGTCAAGAATATTAAGAAAATGATAGGATCGAATCCCACTCTATATACGCTTTTCCATAAAATGAGGATCTAAAACCATGGATGTTGCTTTTGTAAAAAGGAATAAAGTTCAACTAAAAGACTATGATTCAGAAAAAGATATAGCTTTTCGGTTAGCCCTCTCTTCTCTTTCTTCTTTAGAAGTAGAAATTCTAGAGGAAATCTTATTTAATCCCTCTACAATCCCTTTAGTCAAACTAAGTAGAAGCCTGGAAATCCCTTTAGAGATCTTAAAAACTCACTTAGCCAAGTTTTCCTGCTTAGACTGCGATTTGAAAGAAGACTCTCTTTATGTAGGAAAGGAAACAAAGCGATACCTGGAAATTGAAATAGAAAGGTTCAAGGAAGACTTTTATCCTGATCTTTCTTTTTTCCAGGCCCTTTTAAAAAAAGTTCCCATTCATATCCTTCCTTCTTGGTATTCCATCCCTAGAACCTCAAGCCATATAACTTTTTCTATAATAGAAAACTATGTAAGTTTCCCCAATCTCTACGAAAGACACCTTGCGGAAATAAAAAACACCCCCCTCATAAACAAAACACTCTCCCTTTTGTTCTCAGAGCCTACTAAGAAACTTAAGGTAGAAACACTAAACTCTCACTTGCAAATTTCCTCCGAAGAGCTAGAGTCTCTGTTTATACAACTAGAGTTTTACTTTAGCGCTTTCATATCGTATGAAAAAACAGAGGAAGGTTTTTGCCGAGTACTTCGCCCCCTAAAAGAATGGGAGGACTACCTTTTGTTTTTCCAAAAAAAGAAAGAGTCTTCTGTAGAACTGCCCTCTCCTTTAGTGCAAAATTTTGTGTGTGACCTAAAAAAAGCCCTTCTCTTCTTTCAAAACGCCTCCTTTTCTGAAGAAGACTTTGAAACAAAGGTTCCTCTTACCGTAACCCTTCCTTTGTATGAAGAGACGGTTTACAAGAAAAGACTTTTGCAAAAAGCAAAAGAAGCCTCTTTAATAGTGGAAAAAGGGGCTCTTTTCTCCCTTTCTGAATTAGGAAGAAAGTGGCTAGAGAGTAAAGAGAAAGACCAAGCTCTTTTTTTATACAGACAAGGTGGCATCGGTTCCGATAGAGAAAATTTTTCTGATATAAAAGAATTAGAAAAATCCTTTTCCAACTTCCCTAAAAAAGGATGGGTCTCTTTAGAGACCTTTTATAAAAACGGGCTCGTTTGCCTAGGAGAAGAGACCAAAGTAAGGCTAAAAAAAGAGGGCAAATACTGGTGCTATGATTTTCCCAAGTATACAGAAGAAGAAAAACAGTATTTAGAAAAACTTTTAACTGAGTGTTTTTTTGAGGGAGGACTTATACTTCTTAGCTATCAGGAAAAAACTCTTTATTTCCGTTTAACCGAACTGGGAGAGATGCTCTTTTTTGAGTGAGACTATGGAAAAGCACAAGGTTTTGGTAAAAAATCGAAAAGCTTTTCATGAGTATGAAATATTAGATACTTATGAGGCAGGGCTCGTTTTAGTAGGCTCTGAAGTCAAGTCCCTTCGATCCGGGGGGGCTTCTCTACAAGACGCTTATGTTTTTATTAAAGGGGCTGAGGTGTTTCTTTTAAACGCTTATATAGCGCCTTACGCTAACTCTTCTTACTTTCAACATGAAGAAAGAAGAAAAAGGAAGCTTCTCATGCACAAACAAGAGATCCTTCGCCTAGAAAAGCAGGTAAAACAAAAAGGAATTACCATCATTCCCCTTTCTTTGTATTTTAAAAAAGGAAAAGTAAAAGTCTCTATAGCCTCTGCTAAGGGTAAAAAGCTTCATGATAAAAGAGCCTCCTTGAAAGAAAAAGAGGAAAAAAGACACATGCAGAGAGCTTTAAAAAAAGAGCTCTAGTAAAGCTTTCCCTTGACAGAGGCGGGTAATTTTCGTATTTTTTTAAAAACCAAAATAGTTTGAGGAAAGACATTATGAACATAGTAATCTCAAAGGAAGAACTCGTAAGGCTAATAGGAAAATTGCAATCTATCGTACCTGCTAGACCCTCCATTGCTGTTTTGGCCAACGTACTGATGGAAGCCAAAGATGATCAGCTTACCTTAAGTGCTTCTGATTTGACCGTAAGCGCTAGAGTCTATGCCGGTGAAGCAAAAATTATCGAAGAAGGAGCTATAGCCCTTCCTGCCAGACGCTTTTTTCAACTTTCTAGAGAGATCTTATCCCCTCAGATTAAAATTACCACCAAAGAAGAAGATGTTGCCGAAATTAGAGCAGGAAACTCCTATTTCAAGATTCATGGTATGAACCAAAGTGGTTTCCCAGAGCTTCCGGAGCTTACAAACTCGGTCTATTTTTCGGTTCCTTCCAAAAAACTAAAAGAGATGCTGGTAAAAACGGCTTTTTCCGCTATGAAAGAAGATACCCGTTATATCTTGGGAGGTGTTTTAGTAAAAATCTTAGGACAAGAAGCCACTTTCATTGCAACTGATGGGAAAAGGCTTTCTCGCCTTTCTACTAAAATTGATATAGATCCTTCTTTTCAAGGAAGCTACGCACTTCCTATGAAGGCTGTAGACGAGATCATTAAGACTTTGGATGACTCAGAAGAGGCTGCCTCTTTTAGTTTCTTACCGGATAAAGCCTCTTTAGAGTTCGGAAGCACCACTCTTACTACAAAACTGCTATCGGGACAGTATCCGGATGTAGAAAAGGTCATTCCGAAAAGCTCTACCTACTCTCTTACTTTACACAGGGAAGAGCTTATAACGCTGTTAAAACAGGTGTCTCTTTTTACCTCAGAGAGCAGCACTTCAGTCCGCTTTATTTTTCATGAAGGAGAGCTTATCTTAGCCGCCTCCTCTAGTGATATTGGGGAAGGAAAAACTTCCATGCCGGTTAATTATTCAGGGGAAAAGTTAGAGATTGCCTTTAACCCTTTTTATTTTTTAGATATTTTAAGACACAGCCAAGATGATACGGTCCAATTTCGAGCTAGCGATTCTTATAATCCGGGGATTATTACCGACTCGTCCTCCTCTGCTTTGTATGTAATCATGCCTATGCGTCTTACTGATTTAGCAGAAGCTGCCGATGTATCTGAAAAGCCTGCTTTTGCGTAATTTTCGCAATTACGAAAAAGAAGAAATCTTCTTTTCTCCTAAAGAAAACCTTTTCTATGGAGAAAACGCCCAAGGCAAGACTAACCTTTTAGAAGCTTTATACCTAATTGCTACAGGAAGATCCTTTCGAACCAATCAACTCAAAGAGCTAATTCGAAAAGGGGCCTCTTTTTTCTTCATAAAGGCCGATTTCGTAAAAGAAGGTATTTTAGAATCCATCCAGATCACTTTCTCTTTGAACCAAAAAAAAGTACAATATAATCAAACCCAATACCCTTCCCTTACCCACCTTTTAGGAGTTTTTCCTATTGTTCTTTTTTCTCCTTTGGATGACCAGATTATTGAAGGATCTCCTTTGTTTCGAAGAAGGTTTATGAATCTACTTTTAGCCCAAAGCGATCCTTTGTATGTACACCATTTCTTTCGATTCCATAAAGCTTTAAAGGTGCGCAATTTTCTCTTACGAAAAAAAAGCCTTTCTTCTTTACTTCTTTGGGAAAACCAGATGGCTCCTTCGGCTTCTTATCTTATCCAAAAAAGAGCCTCTCTTATCGAAATCTTGCAGAGTTATATAAAAAGCCACTACGCCCCTTTTGGAGAAGTTTTTGAAAGCTTTTCTTTGGAATACAGTCCCTCTTTTGCACTTCCTAAAGAAACTAGTTCTATAGAATCTTTTTACCTAGAGCTTCTTAGTAAAAACCGAGAAAAAGAACAAATACTAAAATCAACCTTATTTGGGCCTCATAAAGATGACTTTTCCCTAGGCTTTGAAGGGGGCGCCGCTAAAGCTTTTGCGAGTGAAGGACAAAAAAAAAGCTTTCTATTCTTACTAAAATTAATAAACTGGCATTACCTTTGCGAGAGGTTTTCCGAAAAAGTCCCTTTTGCGGTAGATGACTTTGGATCTCACTTTGATGGGAAAAGAAAGGATTTTTTCATAAATCTTCTCTCTAATATGTCCCAGGTATTTCTTACAAATCCTTATCCTATTTCTGCTAATTTTGCTTCGCAAAAAATCGTAAAAGGCTCTTTAGAAAAGATCGCTATGTAACCTCATAGGTTTTTTAACGCTTTTAAAAAGGCCTCTCCTTCCGGAAACTCCTGAGGCTTTTTTTCTCTACTAAAAAGATCCATCACTTTTTGTGCAAGAACCTTACCCAGCTGAACCCCTTCTTGATCAAAAGAGTTAATACCCCAAATAAACCCTTGAAATGCGACTTTATGCTCGTAGTAGGCTAAAAGCATACCCAATGTTTTAGGGTCTAGTCTTTTTGCCAAAAGCATCCTATGAGGTCTATTTCCCTCAAAGTTTTGGTTGGGGTTTACATCTTTTTTCCCCTTGGCAAGAGCGATAGATTGAGCAAATAAATTAGAAAGCAGTTTTTGTTGAGAATTTGTCTTTTTTATTTGAAGATCTTGTTTTCTTTGCGATTCTTGAAATCCGATAAACTCTAAAGAGGTTAAAAGGCTTCCCTGATGAATCAACTGATAAAAAGAATGCTGTCCATTTGTTCCCGGTTCTCCCCATAAAATAGGCCCCGTAAGAAAATCTACTCTATTTCCCTTTTTATCGATGCTCTTACCATTGGATTCCATATCTAGCTGCTGCAAATGTGCCGGAAATCTAGAAAGGGCCTCTGAATAAGGAAGAATCGCTACTGTCGGGATGTGTAAGAAGTTATGGTTCCAAATACCTAAAAGAGCAGAAAGTAGCGGTAAGTTTTTAAGAGGATCTTTCGTAAGGGCATGTTTATCCATAGCACTTGCCCCTTGTAAAAGTTTTTCAAAAGTGGCAAACCCCAAGGCAAAACTCAAAGTTACCCCTCCTACCATGGAAGTAGCGGAGTACCTTCCTCCTACATAGTCCCAAATATAAAAAGAGGCTAAATACCGGGAAGGATCATCCATAGGACTCCCCTTTTTGGTAACTGCTGCTATATGTTTTTTGGGATCTATTCCCTTTTTTTCTAAAGCTTTCCGCACGAAGGCTTCGTTGGTTAAAGTCTCTAAAGTACCTCCTGATTTAGAAACAATGACAAAAAGAGTCTTTTTTATATCCACTTCTTGAAGTATTGCAGCCATGTCATCAGGATCTACGTTAGAAACAAAATAGGCCTTCTTTCCCTTTTTTCTATAAGCCTGTAAAGCGATATAAAGGGCCCTGGGGCCTAAATCAGATCCTCCTATGCCAATTTGTACCACGTTGGAAAAAGAGGGGTTTAAATCCTGTAAAAACCGTTTTAGTTTTTGGGTTTCTTGAAAGGCAAGCTTGGCTGCTTCTTTCGCTATACCCGTAGGCTTCTTCTTTTTATCGAAAAAATCACGCATAGCGGTATGTAGTACTGCTCTTTCTTCACTTTTAAATCCCTCTATTTGGTTTATGATTTCTCCATTTTGCATAGCCTCCATTTTCTCTATAGCACAGCTTTCCAAAGCGAGATCTTGCAAGGCCTGTAAAACGGTATTATCTACTCTTTCTCCGGGAAAAAGCAGATGTAAACCAAGCGCTTTTAGGGAGTACTCCAGAATCCTTTTGGCTGTAAAAACCCCTTTTTTGGTTAGGTCAGTGGGGTTTTTACTTAAAGTTTTCAGAGCTAAAAAGCTTTTATACCGAGTAAAACGCATATTATATCGATCCTCCTAAAAACCCTTTCATGGCACAAACAAGAAAAGCATCTCAAGTAAAATTCTCTTTTCTTATCTGTTTTCCTTGGCACAAAAAAAGAAAAACTCTATGATCTCCCCTTTAATCGGGGCATAGCGCAGCTTGGCTAGCGCGACTGGTTTGGGACCAGTAGGTCGGGGGTTCGAATCCCTCTGCCCCGAAATTCTTTTGAAAGTTTGGCAACTTTTCCTCCTGCTGCTTCAAATCCTTGTAAGATCCGCTCCATTTTTTTGTTTACACAGCTAGAGAAAGTCCAGATCTCCTCTAGTCCATCCCATTCTCCTGTAGCATAGTTTTGATACAAAAGGCGATATTTCACTTTCTTTTCTTCTAGTTCTCTAAAAAGATCATCCCAAAATGGCTCTAAAACAAGAGGACTTGGAAGTAAAATTCCTATAAGGGGATTGTTCTCCTCCTTTTCCCCGGAAAAAATCCCTAAGTTTCCTCTACCTTGCTTCCAGGAAAGAGAAGGATAAAAAATACGGTTATTTTGCAGACCTAAAACAAATCTTTCTAAAAGGCTTTTGTCTAAAAACTCTACTTGCTCTTTATAACTTTTCATAGAAGAGAGGTCAAAAAACAAAAAAGGGGCTACATTAGAAGGAAGGTGACTTGCCATTTCATGGATTTCTTCCAACCACTCTTCTTTTTCTTTTAAAGGCTCTCCTAAAAATAAAGAGACTCCTACCGTATTTTCTACAAATAGAGGCGCTAGTTTTTCAGAAAAAGCGCGCGCTGCCTGGATTGCAGTAGGAAGAAATAGGACTTTTTCTTTTACAGAACATCTCCCTTCCCAAGAAAGGTCAAGATGCCATAAGAGATACTTGTTTTTTTGAATCGCAAAAAAGGCCTTTTCTTTTTCTTCTTCCCAAGAAAGGGTGCTCTGCAAAAGAGCAGAAATAGGGAGAAATAGGGTGTTTCCCTCTTCTATGTTTTCAGAAATCTCTAAAAAAAGAGGGATTCCATTTCTATAAAAATGGTGGTGATCAAAAGTAAAGGTAGGAGGCTCTTCTTTTTGTATCTCTAAAGACATCTTTCAAATCCTGCGTAAAAAATGGTTCTTTCCCTTTCCTCCCATAGCCTCAAAAAATAAGAAGAGCCAAACCCCTCCCACTTAGTTACAAAATGAGGTTCGGGAAAAATAGGAGCAAAAAAGGGGTTTTTATAAAACTGGTTTAAGGAGGAAGTTAAATAGTCTTTGCTATCGGTTACCAAAAAGCAGTTACCCTGTTTTTTTAAAACCCGCTTCATGTCTTCTAAAAAGGAAGATGTTATCAACCGATTTTTAGCATGCCTTCTTTTAGGCCAGGGATCGGGAAAGTTAATAAATAGGGTCTCTATACTCTTTTCTGGCATATAGTGCTGCAAAAAGGTGTGCGCCTCTCCAAAAATTAAAAAAAGATTCGAAAGGGCTTGCTTTTTCATTTGAATCCAAATGTTTCGAGCCCTATCAAACTTTTTTTCTACCGCAATCCAAAAGATTTCTTTTTTTTCTCGGGCATTTTGTAGTATCCACTCTCCATTTCCACTGCAAAGTTCTACATAAATCTTCTTTTCTGTAGGAAAGATCTGGCCTGTATCCCAATCCCCAAAAGAAGCATGATCTTCATATTTAGGAGGAATAAATAAAAACTGATCCAAAAGACAAGGTCTTCTAGCTTCAAAAGAGCAAGGAATCAAAAAATCTTTTTTTCTAACCATATTCTGGCATCTATTGTGGCCTAAATCTGCTGTTTTTCAAAAGGAGAAAAGGCTATTTTACAAAGGAAACGTAAGCTATTGCTTTATTTTTCATACCTGAGATAGTCTTAGGTTTTTGATGTAGTTATATATATTTTTTTTTAAAGAGGAGTCTTTCTATGCGTCTTTGGATAGTCGCCATATTGGTATTATTCTCAAGTTCTCTTGGGTTTTGTGCAGAAAACAGTCTTGTTCCCACCACGTTTGTAAAGACAGAAATTGAGCTAGGTCAAGTGTTCAAAGCTTCCCCTGTTATCTATTCTCTTCTTTTATTTTTATCGGTAGCTTCTTTATCGATTTGGATTCACTCTCTTTTATCTTTTCGAAAAAACAGACTCATGCCTTCTCCTTTTGTAAAAAAGCTAAAAATAACTCTTTTAGAAAAAGACTTTGAAGAGGCTTTACGCTTCTGCCAAAGCGAAAAACATCTTTTTTCCTCTTTGTTATCTCCCCCCATACAGCTAAGAAAACATGGTATGCAGCTTATGATTGATTCTTTAAAAGAAGAAGGGAAAAGAGCCTCCCACTCTTTTTGGCAAAAACTTTCTTTATTAAATGATATAGCGGTAATAGCTCCTATGCTAGGGCTTTTGGGAACTGTTTTGGGGATGTTTTACGCTTTTTATGATATCAATCGCTCTATTGAGAGTATGGCTAGCTTATTTGACGGTCTTGGAATTGCTGTAGGCACTACTGTGATGGGGCTCATTGTCGCGTTATTTTCTATGATTTTATCTACTACACTAAAACATAGGCTTATCAAAACTTTTAGCATGGTAGAAAACGAAGCGCTTGATTTAGCGCACTTAATTGAAGAAAAGCCAGTAGAGGTAAAGATAAAAAAATCCCTTAAAAAAGAGACTGTATCATGAGTTTAATTCCAGAAGATGCTCTAAAAAAAGAAGCTTTTCTTCCCTTTGCTCCGATGGTTGATTTTTTGTTTTTAATGATGGCGCTTTTTGCAACGCTGGCTCTTTCTAGAAGCTCTTTATTCGATACGCATATAGAGTTAACCCAATTAAAACCTGATAAAAAGCCTTTTTATTCTTCCTCCAAGATGAAGCAGATTCATCTTGGCATTGATGAAAAAGGAGGATATAGATGGGTTACCGAATTTCAAAGCCATCCCATGAAAGACATCTTTTCGGTTCAACAAGAAATTACAAAGCAATACAACCTAGGCCTTATTCCGGAAAATAAGGAAGAGCTAGAGGTTTTTATCCATATTGATAAAAAAGCGCATTGGGACTCTATTGCACAGCTCATATTTGGAGTAAAAGAACTGGGCTTCAAAGCCTATCCCTTATACGCTCCAATAGAGGAAAAAACTCCTTAAAAGGTACTTTTTTTAGAGGAAGAATCCAAAAAACGCCTGCCTTTTTTCGGTTTTTTTTCCTCGTCTCTTTTTTTAGGAAGATCTCTTACTACATACAAGCTTTGTAAAGAGGAGAGTCCCTCTTTTAGTTTTTTTAACTCACCCCAAGTAGGTTCTTCTTTTAGTTTTAACAAAGGAGCTACCATAGAATGGATTGCTACTAATTTTTTTTCGAATAAAGGATCGCCTACCTGTAATCTCTTTCCTAGAAACTGCACGGTTAAAAGATCTAAAGCTTCTTGTAAAACCCGGTTTTTTTCTTCCACAAAAAAGACAAACTGGTTTTTTGCTTCTATGTTATTCAAAAAAGCCTTTTCCATCTTTTGCAAGAAAACAGATACCATCTCCACTTTCTCTTCTAATTCCCAAAACAGTTTTTTTTCTCCCTTTTCAAAGCCAAAAGAGAGGGAAACCAACATCAAAAAAAATAGAATTTTTCTCATATTCTAATCGATATCCTATCTTCCCTTTTTTTTTAAAGATCCCTTTTTGTTGATAAAATCTAATACAGTCTGTACAATTTGCGATCTAGAAGGTAAGCCCAGGTGGTGAAATTGGTAGACACGCCAGACTTAGGATCTGGTGCCGCATGGTGTGTAGGTTCGAGTCCTATCCTGGGCATAAAGCCGGAGATGTTTTCAGAAATGAGAGTATCTCCGGTTTTTTGTTTTCTTAAATAAATGGCTTGATATAGATTTGTCTGAAACTTTCAAAAAGGAGGAAGTTTTATGACAGAAGGCTTTACCCCTATTCCCTTTTTTTCTTTAGAGTCCCATACTAGTGGGTGGAGTTCTCTTCTAGAAAAAACCGATCTACCCGCTCTAGTTTCTGATATCGAACTCACGTTGAGTCATGCCCTTTTATCTTTAGTAGGCATGGTAGTTTTTCCGATCATAGCATCCGTACAAGGAGGGGCTATTGGCTTTGCTTTGGGTATTTCTTCTATTTTTTTTCTAAGAAAGTTTATGTTGATTCAAAAAGATATTCGCTCTTTTAAACAAACCCTTATAGCATCAAATCTTTTTCTTAAAATACGAGCTGGGATCTTCTCTTCTGTAGAGATAAAACCACCCCCCTCCCAGCAGCCATTCCAAAATCCCCAGATGGTGTCCTCATTCCCATCTCAACCTTATTTCCCCTTCCCCCAGGGCGGTTTTCCTACTCAAGTATCTAATAGCAACTAATCCCCCATACCGTTTGACACCCCTGTTTCTAGCTTTAACTCTTTTTATCCTTCTTACTATCAAAAGGATAGGTGAAAAAAACGAAACCTAAAAAAATTCAAAGGAAAAAAGTATAGAATATGCTAAAATTATCCCGTTTTTAAGAAAGCTTATTTACCTTTTTAAAATGGGAATTATTCCAGAATGTCTAGCACTCCTATAACCTTAAGATTACAAACTTTAGAAAAATATTGTTTATATAAAATCACCTCCCGAATTGGTTCAAACCCTGCCTGTTATTCAAAAGCTGGGAATGTTTACGACAATTTTTGCGACATTTTGCGCCAAGCTTCCCTCTCTTTTACCTTGGCTACGCGCCCTCGCTTTAGAGCGCTAAACGATTTAGTAGTCTCTATAAAAACAGAAAACTCTAAAAATCCTTCTTTTGAAGTTCTATCAGATTACAAAGATATGATTACTCTTTGCAAAACGATATTTGTCGCCTCTACTGTACTCTTCTCTTTAGAATCCCTTGCAAAAGCAGCCCTTTTGAAATACTACGGAATATCTCATGTGGCTATTTTTTCTCCGGCTATAGCTATTTCCCTGATTGCACTATCTACTATTACAACTTTAGTTTTTTGGATAAAAGCCAAATCTCTTAGTGAAACTGTCATTCAAATAGACCCTCAAAAGTTAGAGCTCAAGACTGAAGATGCTCGTAAAGAATATGAAAATGCACGAGCTTTAGAAGCTTTTGTAAAAACAACATCTTCTCAAAAATACAATCAATTCATTCCAAAAGAAGGGCTCCCTAATTTGCCAGAAGAAGAAACGCCAGAAAAAGAGATCCCTGATCTAAATGCCTTTCTAGAGACATATCAACCTCTTTCTCATGAGTTAGAGGGTTCTTTCTTTCAGAAAAGCATAGAAAACGAGCTGACTCGAATATATACGCCGCATAATATGGCCCAAAATCATGACCCTAATAATATAAGAACTCTAATTAAAAGGATTGTTGCTTTAGAAAACAAACTCCTCCCCTCAGAAAACCAAGCTTTTCCCTCAGAACAAACAACAACTGAGATGTGTGATACTTGGCTTCAAAATGGATTTATCCGGATTTCTGCACAAAACGAAGTTTCCTTTGTCTCATTCCCATTTAGTACTGAATTGGATACAATAAAAGAAGCCTACCGGAAAATTTTAGCCCTTAATTACATGTTGAATAAAAATTTACACCTTTTGATTAACGGAGGGGCTTGTATTAACATGGTGCATGAGAAAGACCGTTGCTTGTTGAAAATTTTACAAGAAATGGATTTAGCTCGAAACTCTTCTGTCTGAGGCTTGTTGTGACGGACTATCTTATAAAAACCACCTCCCTTAAAAGAAAGGCGAGGTAGTTTTTCTTGTGCAGATACAAAGGAAAAAGAATGCAGAAAAGCAAGCCCCAGCAAATAGGCTCTTAAGCTCTTTCTAAAGACTGTTGTATTCTCCTTCTAGGTTGAGATTCCCCCCTTAAGTCTCGGGCAAAACCCCTACATTATCTTGAATAACAGAAGAATCTTTAATTCTTTTTTTAAAGCTATCAAAAGAATCAGGCAATAAAATATCCCTTCCTACGAAGATATCCTTATCAAAAATTTTTCCCATTTTAAAAATAAATGTTCTTAAACGAGAATCCTCCCTCTCTATCTCTTCATCATAAGCACTAACTATGAAAACAGTTCTTTAACCTTAGTTTTTCCTATATTTCTTAATGAAAAAGAAAAAAGGACTATTCTATCTTTAAGTCTTTTCTTGAAAGCCTTTTAGCTGTTTCTTGACACCTTTTTGAAAAATATAGGATAATGTCTCCCTAAAATAAAGAGCCGTTTGCTATGAAACCTTTTTTTGCTTTTTTACAGGAAGAACTAGATATTCTTAAAAAAAAGGGGCTCTATAAAGGAGAAACCATTTTAACGAGCGCTCAAAAAGCGCATGTAAAGACGCAAAAAAAAGAGTTAATCAATCTTTGCGCTAATAACTATTTAGGACTTTCAAATCACCCTGAGATTATTGAGGCTTCTATTAAAGCAGCAGAAAAATATGGCTTTGGCCTTTCCTCTGTTCGATTTATTTGTGGAACCCAAGAAATCCACAAAGAATTAGAAGCGAAGATCGCCTCTTTTTTAGGCAAAGAAGAAGCCATTTTGTACTCTTCTTGCTTTGATGCAAATGGAGGAATCTTTGAAACTCTTTTTACAAAAGAAGATGCTATCTTTTCTGACTCTTTAAATCATGCAAGCCTAATCGATGGAATCCGTCTTTGTAAAGCGGCCAGATTTCGCTTTGAAAATAACGATATGACAGACCTAGAAGAAAAGCTTATAGAAGCAAAAGGACATAGGTTTCGGCTTATTGTGACAGATGGAGTTTTCTCTATGGATGGAACGATAGCTTCTTTAGATAAGATTTGCAGTCTTGCTAAAAAATATGACGCTCTTGTCATGATAGATGACTGCCATGCTACAGGGTTTTTAGGAGAAAAAGGAAAAGGAACTCACGAATACTACGGTGTAATGGAAGAGGTAGATATTATTTCGGGAACCTTAGGGAAAGCTTTAGGGGGAGCAAGTGGTGGATACATCGCTGGGAAAAAAGAGGTTATCGCTATGTTAAGACAAAGATCGAGGCCTTATCTTTTTTCCAATTCTTTAGCTCCTATGATTGTGGGTGCTAGCTTGAAGGCTTTTGACCTAGTGGAAAAAGAGCCTCAGCTTCGAGAAAAGCTATGGGAAAATACCTCTTATTTTCGAGAGAAGATTATTGCTTTGGGATTTGAGATCACCTCAGAAAATCACCCTATCATTCCTATTTTATTAAAAGATGCAAAGTTAGCTTCTTTAATGGCTAAAAAGCTACAAGAAGAGGGTGTTCTAGCGGTTAGTTTCTCTTATCCTGTAGTACCTGAAAACAAAGCAAGAATTCGAACACAGATGTCTTCTGCCCATTCTAAGGAAGATTTAGATTTGGCATTGAAGGCTTTTGCAAAAGTGAAAGAAGAGATCCTTCTTGAAACCCCCATTGGAGTGTAGATTATGAAAGCCCTTGGAAAACTGAAACCGGAAAAAGGCCTTACCCTTTATGAAGCTCCTATCCCTGAGATAGGAGAGATGGATGTGCTTATTCAGGTTCAAAAAACTGCTATTTGCGGAACTGACATCAATATATATGAGTGGAAAGAGTGGGCCCAAAAAAACGTTCCTACTCCTTTGACTGTGGGGCATGAGTTTTTTGGTATAATCTCCAAGTTGGGAAAAAAGGTACGGGGTTTTAAAATAGGAGATAGAGTCTCCGGTGAAGGACATTTAGTCTGTAAAACTTGTAGAAATTGTAGAGCAGGAAAGGAGCATCTTTGCAGAAATACCGTAGGACTCGGTTATCATAGAACGGGTTGTTTTGCAGAGTATTTAGCCATACCTTCTAGTAATGTATATAAAATTCCCGATGTAATCTCAGATGAGGTAGCTGCTATTTTAGATCCTTTAGGAAATGCAGTACATACGGCTTTGTCCTTTCCTTTATGTGGGGAAGATGTCTTAATCACAGGAGCAGGTCCTATTGGGATTATGACGATTAAACTAGCTAGATTTTTAGGAGCTAGGCATATCGTAATTACTGAAGTAAATGAGGAAAGGCTCAAACTAGCACAAAAAGAAGGGGCTACTTTTGCTGTGAACCCGCAAAAGACCCCCCTCTCTACTGTAATGAAAAATCTGGGCATGCAAGAAGGATTTGATGTAGGACTAGAAGTATCGGGAAACCCTTCTGCTTTAAACGATATGATCTCTTCCATGAATCATGGGGGGAAAATTGCTCTTTTGGGGATTTTACCCTCTTTTGCAGGGGTAGATTGGATTAGCGTTGTTTTTAAGAGTCTTACTTTAAAGGGAATTTACGGGCGGGAAATGTATGAAACTTGGTATAAAATGACCGCTTTTCTAGAAAGCGGATTAGATGTCTCCTCTGTTATTACTCATGAGTTTGCTGCAGAAGACTTTGAAAAGGCCTTCTCTACTATGCAACAAGGTTCTTGTGGGAAAATCCTTTTGGACTGGAGCTACCTTTCTAAAACAAAAAGCGAAGAAGAAGAAAAAGCCTTGCAAGAAGCTTTTTAAAGAGCCTGGTTTAGCTTTTTTAAATCTTTTTCTAAAAGGGCTAGATTAAAGCCTTGGTTTAAATGCTTACAAAGAGCTTGGTAGTCGCTTTTTACCTTACCCCCTACCTCAGACGATAGTCCATAGGCTTGGTTCATCAAAGGAACGATGGCCTTAATATCAGGTTCTAAAACCCGGAAAGAGTGAATTTTAAGCGCTTCTACATCAAAAAGGTGGGAGAGTTTTTTAGACGGATCTTTTGCTGAGGTATGTTTTTTATTCGCGACTGCTATCTTCTCTAGGCTCTGTTTCTGCTTTTCTTTCATTTTAGAGACACGCGTTAAAATCTTTCCTACTATCCCTTTCAATTTTTTCTTTATAGATCCGGCTTCGCTTTTTTTCTTTCTGACTGCCTTTTTCCTAACCATGGTCCCCTCTCATTCTCTATATTTGCCTAATTAAAGAATCTATTCTATATAATTGTCAAATATTTCCTCAAAGGGGGGGCTTCTCAAAACTTTACCTTATTTAAATATCTCTTTCTATGATACAATCTGATGGGTGGTTTAGTTTAAAAGTAATTTTTTATGGAAACACCTCCCTTCAGTAAGTGGCGTAAAAGGCTGTGGCCCGTTCATGGTTTTGAACTGCGCAAGTTTGTTCCGCTTCTTTTCATGAAGTTTTTTATTTCTTTCAATTTTAGCATCTTGCTCTCCTTGAAAGACACCTTCATAATTACAGAAAAAGGCTCTGGTGCAGAGGTAATTCCTATCTTAAAAGGATGGGTAGTTCTCCCTATTGCCTTTTTGGCAACAGCCTTTTATTCCAAGCTATCCAACTTGTTCCGTAGGTCTACTCTTTTTTACGGGATTTTAAGCTTTTTTCTACTTTTCTTTTTACTGTATGCTTTTGTTTTATACCCAAATAAAGAGCTGCTATCTCCCAGCCTAACCTCTGACTGGCTTTTGACTAAGGTAGGAGTAAAGTACCAAAACTGGATTGCTATCTACCGAAACTGGATGCAGACTCTTTTCTTTGTAACCTCAGAGCTTTGGGGAGGGATTGGATTTTTTCTCCTTTTTTGGGGGTTTGCAAACCAGATTAACTCCATAAAAGAAGCGAAGCGTTACTATACTCTGTTCATAGCAGCCGGAGATGCTGCTGCCATTTTAACAGGTCCTTTAGTTGCGTTTTTTGCCAGAAAATATGGCTCTTCTGATTTTTGTTATGCCCTTCAGTGGCAGATCTGTTGTGTGGTGCTATTTGGCATTATCACCATGCTTTTACATTACTGGCTTACTAAAAATGTACTGAGTAATCCCCAATACCTTCCTCCTAAAGACTCTTTTGCAATGGAGAAAAAAACCACCTTATCACTGGGGCAAGCGCTCAAAAAAATTATTTCTTCCAAGCCTTTAAAATGTCTTGCCATGATGGTAATAGGGTATGGTCTTGCTATTAATCTAATTGAAGTTAGCTGGAAGGCAAACTTACGCCTTGCTTACCCTACTCCTTACGAGTACCAGGCCTTTTTTGGGAAAATCATCTCCATCACAGGACTTGCCTCTTTAATTACAGCCTTCTTTTTAAGTGGGAATATAATCCGGATCTTGGGCTGGCACTTTAGTGCTCAAATAACTCCGATTATAGTAGGAGGAACAGGATTTTTATTTTTAATGTTACTCCTTTTTCAAGAGCGCTTAGGCTTTTTAAGCACCTACTTAAGTATCACCCCATTGGCCTTGATTGTCTTTTTCGGAGCCTTTCAAAATGTAATTAGCAAGGTGATGAAGCACTGCTTTTTTGACCCTACTAAAGAGATGGCCTTTATTCCTTTAGACCATGAATCTAAAGTAAAAGGTAAAGCAGCGGTAGATGTGGTAGGATCTCGGCTTGGAAAGTCGGGCTCTTCCTGGATTCAGGTTGTTTTAATTACCCTATCTAGTACAGGATCGGTTTTATCCATTACTTCCCTTTTAATTCCTTTTGTAGCTGTTACGGTAGCGTTTTGGGTTTATTCTGTAAGAACTTTAAATAAGCAGTTTTCAGAAAAAGAAGAAGAAGATGCTCCCGCTGAAGCGGAAGCAGAGACAAACTAATCGTTTTCCAAGGCCCACTTCAAAAGAACCTCATCCATCCAATGAAATCGCCCTTTCAATGGACTTCCCAAAAATCCTAAGTGTCCCCCGTGCTTGGTTTTAAATACCTGTATATTCTGAGGAAGCTTTATTCCATCTAAAGAGGTAGAGGAAATAATAGGGTCATCTTCAGCAAACAAAATATAACAAGGGATCTCTATCTCAGGAATAACCCATACAGAGCTGGCTCTTTCGTAGTAATCCATAGCACTTTTAAAGCCCCCTTGAGGGGCTGTATAAATCTCATCAAAAACCATAAGATTCATATCTCTTGGAAAGTCTATCCTGGGAACGTCGGGGAATTTTTTCTCTCGATAGCGAACAGTAGCTTTGAGAAGACGTAAAAAATATCTCTCATAAAATCGGTTCTGTTCTGTCCCTAGAAGCTGAATACTCGCATAAAGATCTGTAGGAGGAGAAAGAGAGATAACCCTACTTAAGTATTCTCTTCCTAAAGGCCCTAATTCTCCTGCTAGTTTTAAGACTATATTTCCTCCCATAGAAAAACCCATGAGAGTTACGGGGGAGCTTGGCATTAACTCTTTTATATACTTTAAAACCTCTAAAACATCTTCCGATCTTCCACTATGGTAAATCTGTTTAGCCCTACCTCTTCCGGAGCCACACCCCCTCAAGTTAACCCTTACGGAAGCTACCCCTGTCTTATATAGCTTCTTACTCAGCCTTACTAGATAAGGGGAGTTGTGCGAGCCACAAAGGCCGTGTACCATGACCACTACAGGATCTTTTTCTTTCCACTTTTTAGGAATCGCCACTTCTATAGCTAGCTGATCTTTATCAGGAAGATCTACAAGGTGGGTTTTAGAGCGGACCCCCCTTTTCCAGGTAAAAAAAGAGCCCAAAATCGTTTGTCTATGAGATCCCACCAAAAATGGGAAAGGATTAAAAGGGAGCTCGGTACTCAAAACTGTTCCTATGTTTAATTATTAAATTACACAAAACAGTTTTTAATTTTAAGTAAAAATTTCCATCAGTTTTACTTTATTATAAAAAAATCAAATTAATTTAAAGGAACGCTAATAAAAAACACAAGAGATTCTTCTCCTGGGTTTTTCTTACCTAAAGAAGCATTAGAGATATGATAAAACTGGGCTCCTATCCTAGCTTTAGAGCGAAATTGCCAAGCCATCTCAAAACCGGACCGAAACTCCAAGGGGAAATGGAGGTTTTTTCCTCCTCCGGGCCTATACCACCCCAAAGCAAAGCTGGGAGCAAAAAGAACCCGTTTCTTTGCGAGCCACTCGAAAGCTACTCCCCCGTATAGGTAGGTAGAGCCATTTACGGTAAACATAAAGCCCATTAAGGGACGAAGGGTATACCAGTTCAAAGAGGGTCTATATTCCACACCAAACTCTTCTGTCTGATGCTTGTTGTGACGGACTATCTCAAAAACTCCTCCCCTAAAAGAGAGGTGAGATGGGCTCTCTTGTGCAGATAGAAAGAAACAAGAACAAAGAAAGAGAAGAGTTTTTCGCATCACGTCCCAGATTCTAATCCACCCTGAATAAAAAAGAAAAGCCCGGTAGAGGACTTTTACGCTCTATTTAATTTTTGCCTAATAACCCTTTTAACCTCTTCTTTTTTCTTAGGTTCACTTAAGTCGTACTGTTTAACTATAAGCCAACTAGTAGTAGGATCTAAAAGCTCTTTTGTTATAAGAAGCCGTATCTGCCCTATATTTGTATCGGGGTCAAACTGGGCTATATAACTAGAGACCCTTTTCTCCAAGGAAAAAGAATTAAATCCCATACAAATAAAAGAAAGCTGATCTAAATGGGAATACTCTGAATCATCAAAAAACTGTAATAAAATGCCCTTTTGTAGGTTAGTAATCTTTTGGGCCTCTTCGAAAATTTCTTTTCCTAGCTCTTTGGGAAATCCATGTATTTGCAAAAACTTTTCCGTTTCCTCTTCTAAAATCTCCCCGGCAGTTTCATCAATAGACTGTCCTTTCATAAAAACATGAATGGTGCTTTCTGTAGGAATCGTAAAATTGGCAAAAAGAGGAATGTTTACAGAAACAAGAAGCTTTTGCTGCCAAGGTATTGTATCTGCTATAGGAGAATAGAGAGCGCTATAGCGTAGCAAGACATCTATATCTAAAGACTCTAAAAAGACCCTATAAAAATCATAGTCAAAACGTCTACTTAACCAGAGTTGATAGGCCTCCTCTCCTACAAAATCTAGTAAGCATAACTTTGCTTCCTCCTTACTTAAATCTGAAGGAAAAGGGGAAAAAGCTAAAAGTGCTTTAAACACCTTATCTATCTGCTCTTTAGTATAAAAAAGATCCTTTTTACCTAGAATTTTCAAAAAGCCTGTAGAAATAAACTCTTTTTTTTCAATGATGCTAGCCCTATTTCTACCTTGCAAACATTTTGATAGAAAAGTTTTCACATCTACAATATCTTCATCATATTCTTGCGGTGCTCGTAAAAAGTACATATCATCCCGAATAGGAGGGTATCCTTTAAGGGTTAAAACTTGTTTAATGATTTCATTAAAGACCCAGTGCTTCATGGTGGTTGCATGGTACCCAAAAAAACCCCCCGTTTCTTTCTCTATAGCTTCTTTGAAAAGCTCTTTAAAAGGAGCCATATCTAATCTATCATTTTCTAATAGGTACTGCTCTATCTCTTCTATAGAAGATTTGGTTAGAAAACGCTTTGTTATAGAACTGTTTTTTGCAGAAGTACCTACTAAAGCGTTTTCTTTAGCTTCTAAAAAGGGAGTAAAAAAAAGAAGTATCCCTACAAAAAAATAGATCATCTGCTTCCTTAAAAAACATCCCAAGACTATCAGGAGTACAGGTTTATTTCTAAAGAAAACCCTCTATATAAACACCCCTTTTTGCCAATAAAAATTTTTTCTTGATAAAAATCAAAGTTACGCTGTAGCCTTTTTGCAAAGTTAATCATTTCTTTAAGGAATTTTTATGAAACGGTTTTTGCTTCTTTTTTTCCCTTGTATGCTTTTAGCTACCTCTCCTTATTTAAAAAAGGTAGAAAGGTTTTTCTCTTTATATGCAGAAAGGCCTGTTAGCGTTTGGCATGAGGTTCTCTATTTTTCTTCTTCCAGAGGTCTTGTCTTTTTAGAGGATGGATCTGTGTGGGAAGTAAACCCCAAAGAAAAAAAACGGCTTCGAAAATGGAAAAAAGAAGATCTTGTTTTTATCCAACAAAATACCTCTTGGAACTCTTCTTATCCGTATGCTTTGAAGAATAAGATTGTAAATGAAACTGTAGAAGTAGCGCTTTCTTTAGCGCCCGATCCTAGATTTAATAGAGGCTCTTCTATAAAGGAGGTAGATCTATCCTCGGGTCTTGTGACTTTAAAAGAGGGAAGTATTTATAACATCTGCTTTTTTCCCGGATCTGAAATCACCGACTGGAAGGCGGGCGATCCCTTACTGATTGGAGTCAATTCCAGTTTTTTAAGAAGAGGAGATTTTATCCTGATCAATGCCCGAAGTAAAAAATTTGTTTACGCTATGTTAGAACAAGAAGGAGATTTTTATGAGTCGCGTTAATCCAGAAAGTCCAGAAATTGATTTTAGAAAACTATTTTTAGAAATAAAAGAAGAGATCCCTTTTTTATTTAAAAGAGCCTTGCAAATATCTCTTTTAGCCAGCAGCGTGATTGTTTCTTATATCTATTGTAAACCTGTTCCGGCAACGCTATTTTCCGCCCTTCTTCTTTCGGCTTGTTACATTGGAGAAAAGCTGCAAGTTCCCTTTATAAGATTTACCTCTTGTTTTTCTTCTCTAAGGCCTTTCTTAGAAAGTCTTTTGTACGAAAAATGCCCCAGTTGTGGAGGCTATAAAAAAAGAATGTTTGTCCCTATTTAATAGCTTTTATTTTCCTTCCTGGAAAGAGTCTTTTAGATCTCTTACGAGGAGCAAAATAAGCATAGGGAAAAACAGCCAGGCGGGGTTCGTGCTTTTTATAAGATAGGGACTTAAAAGGAACAGAATGAACCCTGCTAAAATAAAGGCAAATATAGCTTTTGTTACTTTGTTACATTTGGCAAGAACAAACCTTTTCATTAGGAGGTTAAGCCCCAAAGTAGCCAAAGAGAGAAGAACAAATTCTATAGCAAGTCTCATATTTAACAGCCTAATTCAGTTAGCTATTAAAAGAAAAGAGCAAATCAAAAAATATGTATACAATCAAAAGAGGCGTTACGTAGCGAAGACAAAAGATAAGTAAAGAAGAAAACAGGCTTTTTTCCGAGCAGGAAAGCTCTTGAAAAAGCATTTTTTTCTTCCATTTCCATCCTGTTGTCAAAACAGCTACAAGCCCTCCCAAAGGAACCAAAATATTTACACTAAAATAGGAAATGGCCTCGTAAAAAGATATCCCTTGAAAAAGGCTATATTTATAGGAAGTAAAGGAAAGTATAGAAAAAATCCCTAAAACAAAGGCAAGGGCTACCACATATACACTAGCCCTTTTTCTAGAAAACCCTTTTTCATCTACTAGGTAAGAAATAGCAGGTTCTAAAGCAGAAATCTCTGAAGTAAGGGCCGCTATTACTACCAAAAAAAAGAAAAGAGAGGAGAAAACAGAGCCAAAGGGAAGAGAAGAAAAGACCAAAGGCAAGGTTTCAAAAATAAGAGAAGGGCCTTTGTCCACTTCTATAGGAAAAGAAAACACGATCCCATATACAGCAATTCCCACAACAAGTGATAAAAATAGATTTAAAAGAACAACCGGGATACAGCTTTTTACAATCTCTTCTTTTTTAGGAAGATAACTTCCATACGTTATCATAGTACCTTGGCCCAAGCTTAAAGTAAAAAAAGCCTGTCCTAAAGCCGCTACCCATACAGTAGGGGTTACCTTAGAGAGATCAAAAGAAAATAAAAATGAAAGTCCTTTAGTCCCTCCTGGCAGAAAAAGCGCATATACGCTTAAGAAAAGAAGTACTAAAAACAAAAGAGGCATCAAGATCTTACTTTTAGCTTCAATCCCCTTTTTTACTCCGGAAATTAAAATCCAAAGACAAAGACTCAAGAAAAAGGCATGTGACAAAAGGGAGTAAGAAAAAGAGGTAGAAACGGAGGAGAAAAAAAAGGCTGTTTTAGAAGAGGTTTGTAAAAGAGAAACTTTTCCTGAAAGAGAAGAAAAAAAATAGCTTACTGTCCAACCTGCTATTACACTATAAAAAGAGCTAATAAGAAGCCCTGTTATAATCAACATTTTCCCTAAAAACCCTCCCCTTTTCCCCAAAGCGCTCTTCATAGCGCCAAAAGGATTTTTTTGGGCTTTTTTCCCAATGGCAATCTCACTTAAAAGAACAGGAAGGCCCATAAGAGCTAAAAATAGAAGGTATAAAAAAATGAAAGCACTACCCCCGTTTTCTCCCACCATATAGGGAAAACGCCAGATACTCCCCAAGCCTACGGCAGAGCCTAAAGCTGCTAAAATAAAACCGGTTCTAGACTTCCACGTCTCTCTTTCTCTCATAAGGATGCTATTCTAGAACAAAACGTTTTTCGAGAAAATAAAAGAGAGTGAGTTTTTTCTTTTTTGTGCCAATAATTTTTCTTTTGTATATACTGTAGGGCTCAAGTATTAGTTAAATCTGTAAAAACCAAAAAAAATCATGTCACAGTCTTCCCCTCAAAAAAGAACTATTTCCGTTTTCATGCTTACCATGATCAACATAACGGCCATTTGTAATATAAAAAATTTTCCTCTTTCCTCTTTATACGGTCTCTCTTCTCTTTTCTTTTTTCTATTGGCGGCTTTGGTCTATTTTATTCCTGTATCTTTGGTGTCAGCAGAGCTGGCGACGGGTTGGCCCCAAAGGGGAATTTACGTATGGGTAAAAGAGGCTCTAGGGGAAAAAATGGGCTTTTTGGCGATATGTTTACAATGGGCTAATAACGTTATTTGGTATCCAACGATACTTTCTTTTATGGCTGCTACCATAGCTTATATATTTAATCCGGAGCTTGCCTCTAACACCTCTTATATCCTAACCGTTATTTTGGGCTCTTTTTGGGTAGTTACCATCATCAATTTATTTGGAATGACTTTGTCCGGTTGGATCTCTACTATAGGAGCCTTGGTAGGAACGCTGGTTCCCGGCGCTTTAATTATTTTTTTAGGATTTTTGTGGTACTTTCAAGGAAACCCTTCTGAGACTCCTATTACGTGGAACGCTTTTTTTCCCGATTTGACTTCCTTAAATCAGCTGGTTATTTTTTCCGGGATTCTTCTTTCTTTAGCAGGAATGGAGATGTCTTCCGTACATGCTTTAGAGGTGAAAAACCCCCAGAAGGATTATCCTAAATCTATTTTTATCTCTGCTTTTCTGATTTTGGTTTTATCTTCTTTAGGATCTTTAGCCGTAGCTATTGTAGTCCCTTTTAAACAGATCAGTTTAGTAGGGGGATCTATGGAGGCTTTTTCTCTTTTTTTAAAACAATATGGGTTTTCTTGGGCCATTCCTTTTATTGCCGTAGTCATGGCTTTAGGGGCTTTTTCTATGATGAGCACTTGGGTAGTGGGACCTACAAAGGGAATTTTAGCTTCTGCTTTGGATGGAGACTTGCCCCCTGTTTTTCAAAAGGTAAATAAATATGGCATGCCGACCGCTTTGATGATTGTACAAGCTGCTTTTGTAACAGTCCTTTCCCTTGCTTTTCTTTTAATGCCTGATGTGAGTAGCTCTTATTGGATATTGGTCAATTTGACGGTACAACTCTATCTCATCCTGTATGCAATTATTTTCGTCTCTGCCATTAAACTCCGCTATAAAAAACCTGAGGTAAAAAGAGCGTATAGAATTCCGGGAAAAAATAATATAGGCATGTGGATTACCTGTTTAGCGGGACTTTTTTCTTGCATTTTTGTTTTTTTCCTAGGGTTTGTTCCTCCTGAGCAGATTAATACAGGAAGTCTTCTTCAATATGAGCTTTTTCTTTTGGGAGGGTCTTTTCTTTTTGTCTTAGTTCCTTTAATTATCTTTGAAAAGAAAAAAGAAAGTTGGAAGGTATCAAAAACGGAAATACCCTTAAAGTAGCCAGTAAGAGGCTAACGTCAAGTAGAAAAGGGTTGTTAAAACGTCTGCAAACATCAAAACAACAGGCCCTGAGGCTACTTTAGGATCTAGCTTTAATGCGTGTAAAACAATGGGAATAAACGTTCCAAAAGAAGAAGAGAGAATTACCGAAACAAAAATTCCAATTCCGATAGTGGCAGAAGCTAAGCCTCCTTCCTGCCAAAAAAGAGAGACAATTCCTACAAAAAGCCCCGCTGTAAGAGATAAAAACCCTACCGTCTTCCATTCTTTTATAATTTTTTTGAAAGCAAAAGAAAAAGAGATCTTTGCCTTTCTTAAAAACTGCAAGCTTTGTGTCATAGATTGCATAGAAACAGACTCAGAAAGAGTCAAAACCAAGGGAATAAACATAGCCAATACTAGAAAGCGACTAATTACCTGTTCGTGAACTCTTGATATGATCGCGCAAAAAAAGCCTCCTACCATATTACAGAAGAGCCAAGGCATTCTTAGTTTATAGCTCCTCCAGGTTGAGGCTCTTTCTTCTAAGGTAAGACCTAAAAGTTGAAATACATCTTTCATATGAGAAGAGTTCCCCACATTGAAGTTTTCTTCCATATAAAGCTCTACATCTACTACCCCTAAAAGTTTTCCTTCAGAATCGATAACCGGAAGAGCTAAGAGTCTGTGCATGGCAAACGTCTCTAAGGCCTGCTTTAAGGTGTGTGTCTCCATAATATGGACCACCGCCTTTTCCATAATTTCTTTAATTTTACTTTCAGGGCTGGCTAAAAGAAGCTTTCTGGTAGAGACAACACCCTTTAAAAACGTTTCCTCATCTACTACGTAAAAATAGACGATCTTATCGGACAACTTTTCTTTCCGTAACTTTTCCAAAGCTTCAAAGACCGTATCTTCCATCTGTAAAGAAGCGTGTTCTTTAGAGGCAACTTCGGAAACCTTTTGATTTAATATCTGATTTTTACTTTTCATCTTTTTAAAAAAAGCAAATTTGCGCATTCTTTTCTATAGAAACTTTTCTGAGAAAACTATGAAAAAAGATACCTCATGGGAAAATAGCGCTTTTTCTTACCATAAAAAAGTAGGACAAAAAGGACATGAATATCACCAAAAGGTGATTTTACCCCCTCTTTTATCCATGCTTGCTTTAGATAAAGAGTCTTCTCTTTTAGATTTAGGCTGTGGACAGGGAATCTTATCAAGGCACATTCCTAAAATAGCTAGCTATGTAGGATTAGATGCTTCTCCCTCTTTGATCAAACAAGCAATAAACCTCAGCCGAGAAAAAACACATACTTTTCTAGTTCAAGATCTCTCAAAGAAGATCTCTTTGGATAGAAAGTTTTCTCACGCTTGCTTTTTACTTTCTTTGCAAAATATGGCCTCTCCCCTTCAGATCCTAGAAAAGGTAGCCCCTTTCATAGAAAAAGCAGGAAAAATCGTATTTGTATTAAACCATCCTTGCTTTCGAATCCCCAGGCAGTCTTCTTGGGGGTATGACGAAAGAAAGAAACTACAATACAGAAGAATTGACTCCTATCTCTCTTTTTTAGAAGTGCCCATACAGATGGAACCCGGAAAAGACCCTTCTAAACAAAGCATTTCTTTTCATTTTAGCCTTCAAGACTTTATGCAAGCTTTAAAACAAAGCGGCTTTTTTATAGAAGATATGAAAGAGTTATGTTCTCATAAAGAAAGCGTAGGAAAAAAAGGAAAAGTAGAAAATAGAGCAAGAAAAGAGTTTCCTCTTTTTCTAGCTGTATCTGCTATCCGGCTTTAAAAACAAAGGCAAAAACTATGTGTGGTATTTTCGGATATACAGGAAATAAAAATCCTTTACAAATCTGTCTTAAAGGACTCAAACAACTGGAATACCGTGGCTATGATTCTGCCGGAATTGCAGGAATCCAAAAAGGAAAGCTTGTCTTTGTAAAAGACTCGAGTAAAATTAGCCTTTTAGAAGACAAAATTATCGAAAAAAACTTTTCTTTAGAGGCAGCCATCGGCCATACCAGATGGGCTACTCACGGAAAGCCCTCCTATGAAAACGCTCATCCTCACTTTGATGAGTGTCTCTCTTTGGCTTTAGTTCATAACGGAATTATCGAAAACTACGAAAGCTTAAAAGAGATGTTAAAAGCAAAAGGAATCCCCTTTCGCTCTGAAACCGATACGGAGGTGATCGCTCAGCTTATCTCTTATCACTATAAGGGAGATTTGTATAAAGCCGTTCATAAAAGCCTAAAAGTTATGAAGGGCTCTTTAGCTATTGCCGTAATTCACAAAGATCGCCCGGAAGAAATTGTAGCAGCTACTAGGGAAAGTCCTTTAGCTATCGGATATGATACAGAAAAAACAGAAAGTTGGATCTCTTCTGACCCCAACTCTTTTTTGGGAAAATCGCTCCATGTTTTTTTTCTAAAAAATGACGAAGTAGCAAGGGTAAGAAAGAAAGAAATTACGGTTTTTGATAAAAACCTACATAGGATCTTTAAAAAATCAGAAAGGCTCGAATCGGAATATGAACCTCCCTCTAAAGAGGGGTTTGAGCATTTCATGCTAAAAGAGATCTATGAGCAGCCTTTAACCATTCAAAGGGCTTTTTTAGGAAGGTTTTCTGAAGACTTTGGTAATGCTGAATTTGAAAACTTTCTTTTCACCGCAAAAGAACTTTCAGCTACAAGCCATATTTTAATTGTTGCTTGCGGTACTTCTTGGCATGCAGGCTCTATTGGAGCTTCTTTATTGGAAGAAAAAGCTCGCATTCCTACCTATGCAGAGATTGCTTCAGAACTGCGCTACAAAAACCCTATCATTTCCAAAGAAACCTTGGTCATTGCAATTAGTCAATCGGGAGAGACGGCCGATACCATTGCAGCTGTAAGGGAGGCAAAAGCAAAAGGGGCCAAAATCTTAGGTATTTGTAATGTAAAAAACTCTACCTTAACCAGAGAGTCTGATAGCTGTATTTTTTTAAAAGCAGGCCCTGAAATTGGCGTGTGTTCTACCAAAGCTTTCACCTCACAAATAGTGGTTCTCTATCTTTTTTCCATTATGATGGCCAGGCTTCGCCATCTGAGTAGAGAAGAGGCCCTTTCCTGCTGGCATCATCTAAAGAAAATTCCCCAAAAAATCAAACAGGTGTTAGATAGAGCTTCAGAAATAGAAGCGCTTGCTAAAAAGTATAGCAAATATCAAGACTTTTTCTTTTTGGGAAGAAGGTATATGTATGCAACTTGTTTAGAGGCTGCTTTAAAACTAAAAGAGATTTCCTACGTCAACGCAAACGGCTATCCTGCCGGAGAATTAAAGCATGGACCTATAGCTTTACTTGATGAAAACCTTCCGATTATTGCCTTTTGCGCCAACTTACAAACCTATGAAAAGATGTCCTCTAATTTAATGGAAGCCAAAGCAAGAAGCGCTCCTATTTTGGCTTTTGTTCCTTATGGAATAGAAGAAATCAAAAATATTGCAGATGACATTTTTTATCTTCCTCAAACAATCGATGAGCTAGCAACTCTCCCCTCTTCTGTTGCAGGACAACTTTTTGCCTATTATATTGCCAAAGAAAAAGGAACAGAAATAGATCAACCTAAAAATTTGGCAAAGTCAGTCACGGTAGAATAAATAGCTTAGGCCAAGGTTATCTTTTTATTTTTATAAACATCCTGAATAGCGTGTAGAAGAGAAACCCCTTCTTTAAGCTTTTTTTGAAAGGCTTTTCTTCCTGAAATAAGCCCTATACCCCCGGCCCTTTTATTAATAATAGCCGTTTTTACCGCCTGCAGTAAGTCTTCTTCTCCAGAAGGTCCTCCTGAGTTGATAAGCCCTATTTTCCCCATATAGCCGTTGATTACTTGATACCTACAAAGATCTATAGGGTGATTTGAAGTAAGAGCATACATTTCTTTGGAAGACTTACCAAATTTCAAAGCTTTAAAGCCTCCGTTTACTAGGGGAAGTTTTTGTTTTACAATGTCTGCTCCAAGAGTAGCTCCTAGGTGATTTGCTTGTCCCGTAAGATCAGAGGCTTCATGAAAGTCTTGTTCTTTTTTAAAGGCATCATTTCTTAAATAGCACCATAAAACAGTAAACATTCCAAGGTCATGGGCTTTTTCAAATGCTTTTGATACCTCTACAATCTGTCTTCTACTTTCTAAGGAACCAAAATAGATAGTAGCTCCCACTCCCACGCAACCTTGCTCATATGCCTTATGAACAGAAGCAAAAAGAGTTTGGTCATAGCTATTAGGGTAAGAGAGAAGCTCATTATGATTTATTTTTAAAATTAAAGGGATCTTATGAGCATATTTACGCGCTATAAGGCCTAATACTCCAGAAGTTGTGGCTAGAGCGTTACATCCTCCTTCTATAGCAAGAAGAGCTAAATTTTCCGGATCGAAGTAGTCCGGATTTATAGAAAAAGAAGCTCCTGCCGTATGCTCTACCCCTTGGTCCACAGGTAAAATAGAAACATATCCCGTATTGGCAAGCCTTCCTGTAGAAAAGAGTCTTTGCAAAGAAGATAAGACACGGATATTTCTGTCAGAGGGAAGAAAGATTCTATCTACCCAATCTTCACCGGGGGTAGCCAAGTGTTTTTTCGGAAATTGTGAGGTAAATTGAAGGAGATCTTCCCCTTCTTTTCCGAGTAAAGATAGTATTTCTGAAAGCTCCATATTCTCTCCTAAAATTACAAGAGAACATACGTAAAAAGCATTTGCACCTCAAGACCTTTTTGTCCAAAAATGCTGGATCTCTTCAAAGGTTTTATTCTTGGTTTCAGGAACCCATTTTTTTACAAACCAAAGAGCTACAAGACAAATAGTGGCGTACAGCAAAAAAGTTCCCGCGGTAGTAAGCTCTTCTAAAAGTGTTAAAAAAGTTAAAGAAACCACATAGTTGGAAAGCCAGTTTGCAAAAACGGCGATTCCCATAGCTTTCCCTCTTATGCTCATAGGATAGACCTCAGAAATGATAAGCCAGGCTACAGGGCCCAAACTAATAGCAAAAAATGCAACATAGGCAACCATGCTAATAACCGCCGCCATTCCTAAGTCTTTAGCCTCTTCGTAAAAAGAAAACCCTAAAATAAGAAGAGAAAAAAACATCCCAATTAACCCTACCGTCAAAAGAGGCCTTCTTCCTACTCTATCAATAATCCATAAAGCGATAATGGTCATAATAACGTTTACCACACCTACGCCCACCGTAGCTAAAATAGCGGTCTGGCTACTTTCAAGTCCTGCGGCTTGAAAAATTCTAGGAGCATAGTAAATCACAACATTAATTCCTGTGATTTGCTGAAATACAGCAATCCCAATACCTATGATAAAAGGAATTCTGACTGAAGGGTGAAAAATTCCTTTTTTCTTTACCGGCTCAGAAGCTTTTCTCTCCAGAATAACACCTAAGTCCATATGAAGCTCTTTGGCTACCTTCTTAGCCTCTTTTTCTTTATCCTGCTCTAAGAGCCAACCAGGAGTCTCTTTTATAAAAAAAAGCCCCAAAAATAAAAGCGCTGTCGGAATAAATGCAAAAGCAAACATCCATCTCCACTGAGAGTCAGAAGAAAAGCCGTAATCTACTAGATAGGCTACTAAAATCCCAATGGTGATAGCCAACTGATTACAAGAAACCAAAGCCCCTCTAATCCTGGGAGGAGAGATTTCGGCTATATATAAAGGAACGCATACAGAAACAATACCGATAGAAAGCCCCAAAACAAACCTTCCTATTAAAAAAGAGGAAAGCATATCTGCTACCACTAAAAAAAAGGCTCCTATAGCAAATAAAAGGACTGTAAAAAACAGGGTCAGCTTTCTTCCAAACTTATCTGCCATAGACCCCCCTATCAAAGCCCCTATCAAAGCCCCTACTAAAAGGGTGCTTACTATAAGTTCTTGATCGAAGGTGGAAAAAGAAAACTGTTTGGTAATAAACAGCAAAGCCCCTGATATAACGCTTGTATTAAAGCCAAAAAGGAGTCCCCCTAAAGACACCACTAATACAGAAAACAACAACACGGAAGGGATTTTTTTGGTAGAATGCATACACTCTCTCTGATTTTGAATCTGTCCTGAGTGAACAAAATTTTTTATTTGTATTCAAGAGCTTTTCTAGTTTTGATGTAAAAAGAGAGTGAATTTTTAATAAAAAGTAAAATCATTCATGGAAGCTTTAAGCCCGCAGCCTAGTAAAGCCTCTACTATTTCTAACTGCAAGTCTCCCATCTCTTCCCTAAAAGGATAAGAATCAGAAGAAGGAAAAAATGCTTTTTTAGCAAGAAGATCTTGGTAGATTTCATAAGCAACCGAATATTGCCCCGCAAAAATCGCTTCCATAATAGCTAAATAAAAACAGTTTAGCCTTTCGTGAGGATCTCCATTTTGAGGAGGAAGTTGCTCATAGTTTAGATAGTTCAAATAAAAAACTGGGGCTTCTTCTTGCTGCATATACAAAGGGTTTATTCCTTATTTCTAGCTCTAAAAGTAATCAAAGGCTATTCGGCCATTTTTAGAAATCTTCCCTTTTTTGAAAAGATAAAAAAAGTCTTTTTTTTGAAAAAAAAAGAGAGTCTTTAAGAATGAAAGAGTTCCATTTAAACAAGCGCTAAAGGATTTTTCTTTTTTACCAAAATAGGAGCTAGGACTTTCCCTATTAGATCGTAGTCTGCGTAGTCTGTGATTTCTACCAAATACTTTTTACAAGCCTCAGGAGCCACATCAAAGTCATTTAAAATGACGATTCCGTCTACTTCCGGACATTGAAATTCCGTTCTTCCTTGTAGAAGATAAGAAGAGTCGGGGTGAGGACCGTCTATAACAACAGGGTATCTTTTCCCTATTTTTTTCTGATTCTCCTCTCTAGCTATTTTTAAAAGAAGGTCCATTAATAAAGATTTTCTTTCCTCTTTTACCGTTTCCGGAATATGTCCGGGTAAAGAAGCGGAAAAAGACTCTTTTTCTTTTGAGTAAGAAAACACGCCTACTTGAGAGAGCCGGACCGCCTCTACAAAAGAGAGAAGCTCTTCAAACTGCTTTTCTGTTTCCCCCGGAAAACCTACCATTAAACTAGTTCGAATAGCCATATCAGGAATTCTTTTTCTTACCTTTTCTATAACACTAAAAATCTCTTCCGGGGAGGTTTTCCGATGCATCTTTTTTAAAAGATCTCCGTTTATATGCTGAATAGGCATATCTACATATCTACACACCCTAGAGTCTGAGGCTATGATAGAAATAAGCTCATCATCAATTTCATCGGGATACAAATATAAAAGGCGAATCCAAAAATCCCCTTTTTCCTGTAAAAGCGCTTTTAAAAGAAAGGAAAAGCTCTTTTTTTCGGGTAAGTCTTTCCCATAGTCCCCAAGATCTTGGGCAATTAGGATCACTTCAGAAACCCCTTGAGATATAAGAAGGCGGAATTCTTTTATCACCTGCTCTACCGGCTTGCTTTTTAACTTCCCCTTGATATGAGGGATAATACAGTAAGAACACTTCTTCTTACACCCCTCTGCAATCTTTAAATACGCGTAGTGTTTGGGGGTAGATACAAACCGGGGCACCTCTCCCCATTGAAGATAACTTCTTTTTTCAGAGACCTCTTTCGAAAAAGAATCCTTTTGAATCACTTCTACGATTTTTTCCATATCTCCAGACCCCAAAAGAGCATGGATTTTAGGGAATTTTGTAGTGAGCACCTCAGGACATTTTTGCACCATACACCCTACAGCGATTACCTTTGCCTTTTCTTTTTTATAAGAAAATAACTCCTCAAAAACAGCTAGAGCTTCTTGTCTTGCTGACTCTAAGAAACCACAAGTATTGACTACCAAAAAGTCTGCCTCTTCTAAAACAGGGGTAAGCTCGTAGCCGGACTTTAAAAGAAGCGCTATCATAACTTCACTATCTACTAAATTTCTAGCGCAGCCCAGACTGGTAAAATGGACTTTATTTTCAGAATATAAGACTTCTTTTCCTTTCATAACTTCCTTACTCAAAAAGTAAGCAGACTAACAAGAATCGAAAAAAAAGGCTATCTTTATCTTTGAAAAAAAGGCTCTTTTCTTTAAAAATTCTTAATAAAGAGCGGCCTTTATGATTTTTACTTTTATCAAAAAAACAACTATCTTTGTTCTTTGTTTATTTTTGATTGCCACATCTACTTTTTTTTTGATGAAAATGCTGCCTGGAAATCCCTTTTCCGGGGATCAGGTTATGTCAGAGGAAACGCTCCAAAATTTATACTCTCACTTTGGCCTTGATCAACCCTTATGGAAGCAGTATTTTCGCTACTTAAAGGGGTGTCTTTCTTTTGATCTTGGGCACTCTTTGATCTATTCCAATAGAAAAGTACAAGAGATCATTTTCGAGGGGTTTTTCGTAAGTGCTCGTCTTGGAGTGCAGGCTTTTTTTCTGTCTATTTTTTTTGGGAGTTCTTTAGGGGTTTTGTCTGCTCTTTACAAGAAAAAAAAGCGGGGCTTTTTTGTCTTTTTCATCATAACATTGGGGCTTTCTCTACCTAACTTTGTAGTAGCTACCTTTTTGCAATATTTCTTTGCCATTAAATGGCCCCTTTTTCCTGTTGCCACTTGGGGAAAACCTCTTTCTTCTTTTCTACCCTCTTTAGCTCTTTCTTTTATGCCTATGGCCTATATTGCAAGGCTTGTCAGCTCCTCTCTTTTAGAAGTTTTAAAGCAAGATTATATCCTTTTAGCCAAGTCTAAAGGACTCTCTTTTTTTTCTATTTTGTGTAAGCATGCACTTCCTTCTGCTATAATTCCTGTGCTTAGTTTTTTGGGGCCTTTAGCCGCCTACCTTTTAACAGGAAGTTTTATTATAGAAAAAATTTTTGCGATTCCGGGTCTGGGACAGTGGACCGTTTCCAGCATCTTACAAAGAGACTATACCACTACCTTGGGACTTATCCTTTTTTTTAGTGGGTTTTTATTTTCCACCATATTTTTAGCAGACCTTATAAGAACCTATTTAGATCCAAGAAGCAGCTATCAGGAGAGGTCGTGAAACCTTCCAATTTTACTCCCCTTTTTTACAAAGAGCCTCTTACCAAGGAAACGCTCAATACTTCTCCCGGATTTTTTCTTCTTTTAAGAAAAAAACCCCTGTATGGATCTGCTTTTCTTTTTTTGCTCCTTTTAGGAGTTTTTTCTTTTTTGATTCCCCTTATATCTTCTTATACTTATGACCAAATAGATTTAAATCACATTAATGAGGCTCCCTCTTTTTTGTTTTGGATGGGGACCGATGACTTAGGAAGAGATATCTTCACCCGGGTTTTCTATGGAACTAGGATCTCTTTGAGCATAGGTGTTTTTGCCGCTTGTATGGACCTTTTAGTGGGAGTTTTACTGGGAGCATTTTCTGGATACAGTAAAGCTAAATGGGATGAGGGCATTATGCGTTTTTGTGACATTTTGCATGCCATTCCCAATATTTTAGTCGCTCTTTTACTTATTGTATCTTTAGGGAAAGGGATTTTGGCGGTTTTCCTCACAATTTGTTTTTCTGGGTGGGTCAATATGACAAGAGCTGTAAGAGGACAAGCCCTTACCATCAAGTACAAAGAGTTTGTGTTGGCCTCTATTGCTTTAGGAGCTTCTAAAAAAAGGATCTTATTTTCCCATATCATTCCCAATCTTTGGGGAACTATTTTAGCAACACTTACCTTCACGGTTCCAAATGCTATATTTTTAGAAGCTTTTTTAAGCTTTTTATCTTTAGGGATCTCCCCTCCTACGCCTAGTTTAGGAGGAATGATAGGCGAGGGAATAGGAACCTTTTCTTTTTTTCCTTGGAGGGTTTTTTTTCCCTCTCTTATTATTTCCCTCCTTATGCTTTCTATCAATCTTTTAGGAAGTTATTTAAGAGACTTTTTAGATCCTAAGGAGGCTTTATGACCCCTCTTTTACAGGTAGAAGATGCATCGGTTACATACGTCTGTAAAAAAGAGAAGACCGATGCTGTGCAAAGGGTAAGTTTCTCTATTTTCCCCGGAGAAATAATCGGAGTAGTGGGAGAGTCCGGCTCCGGGAAAAGCTCTTTATTTCAAAGTTTGTTTCGCCTTATGCCTGAAAAAGCGGAATTTTTTCAAAAAAGGTGTTTCTTTGATCAAGAAGAAATCTCCTCTTTATCGGACCAAGATTTTCGAAAAAAGGTGTATAAAAAAATAGGATGGGTTCCTCAAGACCCTTTTTTATCTTTAAACCCAAGAAAAAAAATAAAAAAACAACTTGTAGAGGCTTTGCTGTATCATGCTATTTTACCCAAAAAAGAGGCTCTGGAAAAAATCCATTTTTTACTAAAAGAGATGGAAGTTCCTTTAGAAAAAATGGAGCTCTATCCTCATGAGTTAAGTGGAGGGCTTAGACAAAGGGTTCTTTTAGCTATGGCTCTTTCTACTAATCCCCTTTTATTAATTGCAGATGAACCCTCCTCTTCTTTAGACGTTCTTTTACAAAAACAGCTTCTTTCTCTTTTTCATAAAATCCACCGAGAGTTTTCAACCACCCTTATTTTGATCTCTCACGATGTGGGATTTTTATCCAAAATTTGCAGCAGGTTTTTTGTTATGTATGGAGGGAAAATCGTAGAAAAACAAAAGACTTCTTCTATTTTAAAAGAGCCTCTTCACCCCTATACAAAAGCTCTTTTTAACGCTAGCCTCTCTTTTGAAAAACCCCTTTTTCCTTCTATTGAAAAATCCTTTTTTCAAAGAAAACACCCTCTTAAAGGGTGCCCTTTTATACAAAAATGCCCTTTTGCTATGCAGATTTGCAAAGAAGCACCTCCTCCCTTTTTTGCTAAAGGAGAAGCTAAAGTTGCCTGCTTTAAATATCACCCGGACAGCCCTCATGAAGCCCTTTCTTCAAGTACACAATCTTATTCACACATTTCCTCTTAAAAAAAAGGAGCCCTTTTCTTTAGGGAAAATCTCTTTTTCTATACAAGAGGGAGAGTCTTTGGCCATAGTAGGAGAGTCGGGTTCGGGAAAAACTACTTTAGGAAATCTTATCTTAGGATTTATAGAGCCTAACTCCGGAAATATCCTGTTTGAAGGGAAAGATCTACGAGATCTTTCTTTTTCAGAACGCGCTGCTTTAAGGAAGAAAATACAGGTTGTTTTTCAAAACCCCTCCTCTTCTTTAAGCCCTAAAAAAACAGTAGAAGAGCTTTTAAAAGAGCCTTTTCTAATCCATAAAAAACCCGTTTTATCTCAAGATATTGATGCCCTTTTAGAAAAAGTATTTCTTCCTTCCTCTTGCAAAAAAAGATACCCCCATGAGTTTAGTGGAGGGCAAAAACAAAGAATCGCTATAGCTAGAGCACTTGCTTTAAATCCCAAATGTATCATCTGTGATGAAGCCCTTTCTGCTTTAGATGTTTCTATACAAACCCAAATTCTTTCTCTTTTGCTAAAACTAAAAAAAGAAGAAAACCTCTCTTATGTTTATATTACCCACCAGCTTACAGAAGCATATCATCTAGCAGATACCGTGCTTGTTTTAAAAGGAGGAAAACAAATAGAGCTCTCTGATAAAGAAACGCTTTTTTCTGATCCAAAAGATCCCTATACCCAAAAGCTTTTGGAGGCATCCCGGTTCTTAAAAAGCTTTTAGATTCTCGAAGTTCCTATATTTACTAAAGAAGGAAGAGAAAAGGTAATGTTTTCCTCTGTAAAAAAGACTTCTTCTATCTCTTGAAACCCCAAAGTCCCTAAGAAATCTATGCATCTTTTTACGTATTCTTCCGGAGTAGAAGCTCCTGCTGTGATGGCTACTGTATTTACAGTTTTAAAAAAATCAGGATCTATCTCTTTTTCTGAATGTACTAAATACGAAGGAATTTTTCTTTTTTGGGCTATCTCTTTTAACCGGTTTGAATTGGAGCTAGTGACATCTCCTACTACAATTACCGAATCTATCTTATCCAAAACAGAAATCAAGGCCCTTTGCCTGTTTGTAGTTGCATAGCATATAGAAGAAGAGGGAAGGGTCTCTATTTGAGGAAATCTCTTCTCTAGCTCCTCTACTATCTCTTTGACCTCATCTAAGCTCAAAGTAGTCTGGGTTAAATAGCAGAGCTTATCCTCTTTTGAAAAAGAAAGTTTTTTTACATCCTCTACATTTTCTATAATTGTGGTAACCTCAGGAGCCTCTCCAAAGGTACCGATTGTCTCCACATGATTTTTATGGCCAATTAATAAGATAAAATACCCTTTAAAAGCAAACCGCTTTGCTGCAGAGTGGACTTTTGTAACAAGGCCGCAAGTAGCATCTATTTCTATAAGACCCCTTGCTTTGGCCTCTTTTCTTACCTCAGGAGAGACTCCGTGGGCGGAGTAAATTATTCGACTCCCTTTAGGAACCTTTTGGATATCTTCTATAAAAACAGCTCCTTTTTCTTTTAAAGAGTCTACTACATGTTGATTGTGAACAATCTCATGTTTTACATAGATAGGAGGTCCCCAGAGTTTAAGTGCTTTTTCCACTGTTTGTATAGCTCTTTCTACGCCGGCACAAAAACCCCTAGGAGAGCAGAGAAATATCTTTTTCATAAGGTAAGGATAACAAAGATAAAGGTAAAATTCCTATACCCAAAAAACTTCTTTAAAAAATCCCTTCTACTGAGGCAAAGTTTTGCGATTATTATTTTTTTAGGAGTTTTATGAGCCCAAGTACAAGTATAGGAGCAGAGTCAGCAAAACAGGCTGTCCAAACTTTAATCGAAAAACTAAAATGCCTTCAAGACCCACAAAGACAAACGCTACAAAGCCAAATAATTCGTTTAGAAAGTCTTGTTTCTTCTATAGAACAGGGGCTCTTTCCTATTGCAGAAAGAGAGTTTTTTGGTATTAGAGCTAGAATTGTTGCCGTAATACAAACTTTAAAAGAAGAAGATTCTAGTCTAATAACCACTCTAGAAAACTCTTTTCAAGAAACTCCTCTACCCCATTATCTTAAAAAAATTTTTACTATAGCTAGGATAACCAGAGCTGTTCTTTTTCCTAATTATAAACCTTCTTTGATCCCGAATGTTTGTAAAAAATTAATACAAATAAAAGAACCCTTCCAAGCTTTAGACATAGCTGAAGATCCTACCCATTCTCCTATTGATCAAACCTATCTTCTTATTCAAAATTGCGAGAAAATGATTAAAAATGCCGATTATACAACACCCCCTAAAATAGCCTGTAGCATACTAGATCTCGAAAAAAGAGACTCTGTATTACTAGAAGTTGCGAATAGTTTAGCAGCAAAAAACACCCTTTTTCTAGAGGCTCTTTTCCTCATTTCAGAAGAAAGCAAACAACAACAAGCAAGAACTACCCTGATAGCAAGGTTACCGATTGTAAATCCGGGTAACCCAGATTTATCGATACCAAATAACCATTCTTACATATTTTCTTACATAAAGACCTTAAGCGAGGCTCCTTTAGAACAAACCGCTTCTTCTGTTTTAGAAAGAGTTCAAACCATTGTAGATCTTCTTTCAAAAAATCCCCTATGCAAAAAGATGCAGCTCAATCTTATCTTAATAAAAGAAGATCTTCTTCGAAGATTTTGCCTAAAGCTACTAAAAAGCAAGAGCCCCCTAGAAGCTATAAGGGTAGTTCAAGCTATTTCTAAAAATAGTTTTTTACGAGACAACCTTTTAAAAGCTATTTGTGATTTTTTTATACAGGAAAACGAGATAGAACAAGCCATTGAAACAAGCAACCTAATTTCTAATCCTTTTCTTGTTGGAAGGGTTTTCTTTTCTACCTGTAAAGCTCTGATAAAAAAGAAAGAAATACAAGGAGTCCTTTCCTTAAAAGAAAGAATCTGCCAACAAGAATTAAGAGATTGTATTACAAAGAGAGTCCTGATAGAAATTGCCAAGGAAAATAAAAAAGAGGCTCTTAAAATGGCAGAAAAAGAGCCCCCTTCCTTACGAAAAGCTATTATAAAAAGCATCTATGAAGCCAGTATAACAAAAGACAATGCAAAAGCTCTTATTTCAGAGGTTCTTGCCATAGAAAATCCGAGCATTAAAAAAGAGACTCTTCAGGCCATTTTTCAAAAGCTCGTATTTACTATAAAAGATTTTGACGAAGCAGAAAATCTGCTATCTTACTTTACCTCCACAGATCTACCTTTGAAAAAGAAATCTTTACTGCAGATTTTTGAAACACAAATCGCAGAAAAAAAATTCGAAGAAGCGCTTATTGTATTAGAAAAAATTGAAAAGGAATTTAGCCCACTCTACAATATCGTAAACCCCTCTCCCATAGAGCATCTTCGATTTAGAGCTTTACTTAGAACAAAACCTTTTTCTGAAGTTTGCAGTCTTTTTTCTTCTATTGAAAAGGAGCTTGTAAGAAATAGAAATAAAGAAGAAAGGGATCGAATTCTTCAAGAAATTTACTCCTTTCTATTAGAAGAAAATCGTTTTAAGGATCTAGTAAACTTTGAAAAAACTATCTCTAATATAACACCGTAAATTAAGGGGCTCCTACTCTTTAAAAAGGAGCCCTCTGCCATTTTTCCGGTTCTCAAAAGAGGCCTTTTCTCCTGTATTTCTAAAAATCTCTTTAAAAAAATCTTCTGTATAATACAAAATCCCTGAGCTTACGTTTTTAAAAGAAATTAGCTAACCCTTAAAAAAGACCAAAGCTAGGAAAAACTTTGAAGCTTTCGGTTCATGGTGTCTTTATATGAGTACAAGTTCCACACAAAGTACAAGCTTTCAACCCTATGCACTATTTATTCGGGAGTTAATTTCAGAGGTAGGAAAACTCGGCCATAAAGATTCCCAAGTAGAGAGTCTGCAAAAAATTCTTATTTTATTAGAACAAAGAGAGTTTTTTAATCCCTTGACCCAAGAAAGAGAACTGCGCTCTATTAAACACAGAGTTGTCGATGTTTTAAAAACTTTACATGAAAGTGTTACAGTTTCTATAACTCAGGGCTCAAATGCTCCGTTTGTACAATCTTTAAGTGAAAATAATGGTCAAGAAATCACAACCTTAGAAGCTACGTTTCGTTCGCTTCCTCCTGTTTTTGAGAACATTTTTTCCGTTTCTAAAATAGCCAGAAAAGCTCTTTTTATTACTACAATGCCTGTTATTGTTTACGACGTGTGTGAGAGTCTCATAGAAAAAAACGAGGTTCCAAAAGCTTTAGATATGACAAAAAAAGGAGAAACTCCTTTTTCTTCTGGAAAACCACCTCTTACTATAAATATTTGTACAACGATGGTAAGACAAGGAGATTATGAGACTCCTATTAAAATAGCCTTAAGTATTTTAAATACCGAAGAAAGAGACTCTGTCTTATTAGAAATAACTAGAAGCTTAAAAATCTCTGCAGACATCTACTTCTTTGAAGCACTCCACCTTATCTCAGATCCAAAAATTCGAAATGAGGCAATAACAATCTTAAAAGAAGAAAGAGGAGTACAAAAACCAACCAAAGCTGATCCGCTAATAGGTAGCTACGCACATGTGTCTGGATATGTAAAAAATATTACAAAGTTTCCTACAGATGGTACAGCCTCCTCTATTTTCGAAAGAGCTCAAATTATCAAAAATCTTTTCTTGGAAACGGGACCGTTTGAATCTGTACCCTTTGATCCTAATCTACTCGAAGAAGATTTTCTACGAGAGTCTTTCTCCAATTTTTTAATAGAGGGAAAACCGGAAGAAGCTCTCAAACTGACAACAAATATCGAAAACCCTTATTTACGAAACAACCTTGTAGAAGCCCACTTTTCTCATCTTCTACAACAAGAAAACGTAGAAGACTGTCACATAGAAAGGACTCTTGAAAAGACCTCCCTCATCTCTGATGAATTTATAAGTGGAAGAGTGTTCTTTTCCGTCTGTATGGCTCTATTAAAAAAAGGGAAAGTAGACCAAGCTCTTTTTTTCAAAGAAAAAATTTGCCAAAACCACTTAAGAGAAAAAGTCATTAAAGAAGCAGCTATAAAGCTTGCTGAAATAAACAAGCAAGAAGCTCTTACGCTAGCAAAGGAAATACAAGATTCTACTCTATATAGCTACGCTATAAAAGGTATTTATTATGCTATAATAAAAGAAGAAAATGCAGAAGCCATCTCCCAAGAGGTTCTCTTAATTGACGACCAGGCTGTTAAATCAGCCTCTTTAGAGGCTATTTTTCAAAAGCTTTTATCTATAAAAAGCTTTGACAAAGCTAAAATGGTAACAAGTCATTTTACAAATTCACCAGGTATGCCTTTTAAAGGGCAAGCTCTTACCCAAATTTTTGCACAACAGATATTATGTGAAAAATATGAGGAGGCCCTTCTTTTATTGGAAGAAATAGAAAAAGAGTTTGGATCCATACCTGCCGATGTACAGCATCTTCGATTTAAAGCTTTAATCAAAATAAAGCCCTTTAGTGAGGTTGTTAGCCTTTTTGAAACGCTTCAAGAACACCTTCTAAAGATAGGCAAAAGAAATATCGTGCTCAAAGAAATCTATACTGTTCTATTAGAGGATAATCGGCTCAAAGATTATCTTTCCCTACAAGGGACTGTCTCCAAACTCTTAATTTCTGTAACAAAATAGAAAAGCTTATTGATCCTCTGAAAAAGTTAATTCGAAGAGCTACTCTTCTTTAGACTCTTGAGGATTCTCTTCTACTAAAAGCACTTTGGCAGCAAGCCAAGAAACCTTATTGACTCCCGGAATTTTGTATACGTTTTCTATAGAAAAACGGTTGTCTTTTCCTTGTTTCAAAGGAAAACAAGAAAATAGAGCACATTTTTTTTCTTCAAAACGGGCCGTTTCTCCCTTGTTTTCTTGATACAAAAAATAAAAATCCTTGATAGAATGTTGCAGCTTTACTTCGCTAGGTCTGGGAGAAAATGCACTTTGCACCTTCAGATAATAGGAAGTAGCGCCAGCTCTCAAACGCCCTTCTGAATCCTCTACGTAAATCGTGCTTATCTCTCCCTTTTTTGAGGTTATTTCTACTCTATACACAAAAAACTCCTGTCTTTTCTAACCTTTTATCATTTGATATAAAGATTTCCTAATTTGAAGAAAAAATACCTTGTATCATCTTGCTCTATTTTTCTTACTACCTTTAAAAACGAGGGGGAACCTTCCTCTATGTACTGATAGTAAAAACCGTCTTTAGCTATCACTTTTATTTTATCTACCGGGCTAAAACAGGAAGAGCACATATAAGAGCAAGGGCACTCTAGTATTTCTAAAAGACCGAAAGGATCTCCTGTTTCAAATCTCTCCAAAGACCCGAAACCATCAAAAAAACCACCTGAAACTAGCATAATGAACCGTTTTTTTTTCCTATCTTGATAGAGAAAGTAGAACTTGAAAACACTTCAATCGGTCTTCCTCCGATAACTCATCTTCTATTGACATATCTACACCAAAGGAACGAGCAGGGTATTCTTCTTGAATAGGATACATACCCCAACGAGTATACTTTTCTGCATTCTCTTTTAGTTTGAACAGAGCATAAGTCTGCACCTTTTCAGAACCTTCAGAAAGTTTCGCCTTCGAAAGATATAAAAACCGACCACCCTCTTTTGGTAAAGTATCGTAGCGATCTACCAATGAAAAATCAAACTCAGCAGGACCTCCATTTTGAGGTCTCTCTTGTATAGTTACTTTGAACACTTGCATAAAACCCTCTTGTTTTTACGTTTAATTACCAAAAAAACAAGAGGATTTTACAGATGAAAGAAAAAAAACACAAGGCTTTTAAGCCAAAAGTCTTATGCTATCTTAGAATCATTGCCCACAAAAACCCTTGCAGTCACTCTAGCTACAGATGCTGCATATGGCTTTTCTTGCACTGTAATTGCTTCTATTACAGAAAATTCTCTTCCTGATTGTTTTTCTAGAGAAACACGCCGATATTTTCCTTCTTCCGCAAGCTGGTAAAGAAAATATTTTTGCACTTTTTGAGGAGTCAAAATATCATCTAAAACTGACTGACTCCGGACGTCTTCAAATGTTGTACTATAAAAAGACTCGGCACCCACAACCAACAGCCTCTGCGGATCTTGAACAAGCATCTCTTGTCTACTCTCTAATAATTCTACCACAAACATAAAATCTCCTATTTTTATTTTTTTTTACTAAAAAACAGCGACAGTTTAAACAAAAAGAAAAAAAAACACAATGCTTTTAAACTGAAAATCCTATGTTAATTTTCCTTAGATTCATTTCCCTGAAAATCCCTTCGGAGTACTGTAGCTGGAGAAGCTCTCTCCGGCGCTTTTTCTACCGTACCTATTTCTAATACAGAAAAAGTGGTGCCTGCTACCTTTTCTAAGGTAAAACAGGAAAAATTACCTTCCGGGTTTTTTTGAAAAAGAACATGATGCTCTAATTCACGAAAAACACCCATATAGCCCTCTGAAAGACAAGAAGAGTGTTTAGTGATTGTTTTTTGATATAAAGAAAAGACCTTTTCTCGAATACACTCTTTTGTATCCTCTATAGTAAAGCTAAAGCTGTTTTCAGAGCCTTGGCTTTGTACTGTATAGGCACCAAACATAAAAACCTCCTATTTTGAAGATTGCTAAAAACAGGAGAACTATTTACACCTAAAACTAAAAAAAAACAAGCACTTAAAAGAAAAAACTAGATTCTTTATAGGGTGTAGTCACATCTTGGTCTCTTCTTGGTTTTCAATTCGCAAAACTGAAGCTGGTAGCCATGCATTAAATCTACCCGAAATTGACTTTACTTCGGTTACAAAAAAGCATTTCTTTGATTTCTCTTGTAAAACAAAACAAGCAAAAAGATCAGAACCTACCATTTTTTGATATAGAAGGTGGATTTCTTTATTAGAATCATCTGCTGAGCAGGACTTCTGAATATAAAAAGAATCATTATTTTGTAAAAGATGACCTTCTGGATCTTCTACCGTAATTGTACTTATTACATTTTCCGAATTTATTTGTACTTGGAACATACAGTCTCCTATTTTTATCTTTTTTTTTACTAAAAAACAGGAGACAGCTTACATCTAAAAGGCTGAAAAACCAAGAAAAAACAGATCACTTAGGAAGTGACATCTGTTGCACAACGAAACCCATAAGTCCCATTTACGGTCCCGGGATTATTTCTATTTCTATGAGAGCAGCGAAGGTCTTCTTTTAAGCTTTTCCAGCAACCTCCTCTTAAAACACGGTAAACCCCTTGAGAAGGTCCTTGCGGATTTTCCGGCTCTTGCATAGAGGTATCATAGTAGTTATATGCATACCAATCTTGACACCACTCATATACGTTTCCCGCCATGTCATAGATCCCATACTCATTACAAGGATAGCTCATGACAGAGGTGGTATCCGAACTGAAAAAATTGGCTTTAGATCTTTCTATATCTTCTCCCGTCGGATAGATCATCCCGTCTTTTTTTCCGCTATAAGAAGCTACTTCCCATTCTGCCTCTGTAGGAAGCCTTTTTCCTACCCATTTAGCATAAGCGGTAGCCCCATACCAAGTAACTCCTACTACCGGATGTTTGGTATACCCAGATTCAATGATCAGCTTTCCTCCACTTCTTTTAATACGAGAGTCTCTAAGACGGATAATATCGTTATTATTTCCATCTTTTTCTCCTCCCATGGCGGTTAAAAAACGGACAAACTGCTCATTGGTTACAGGATGAATGTCCACCGCAAAGCTCGATAAAAGAACGGCATGTCTCGGCATTTCATCTCTTGCACCGTGATTGCTCCCTCTAAAGTAAGTATCTCCCGGTATAATTACCATCTCAGTTAAAATAGGCTCGACTTCTCTTACCTCTACTTCTGCAGGTTGATACCTAGAAACGGTAAGTTCTCTTTGAAAAATAGCACCTGGATCGGGTTCATATTGAGGTCTATGAATTTCTTGCGGCTTTAAAAGAGGTTTTAGGCTTGATTCTTCAGAAGGAGGATAAAACTTCAAAGACGTTTCTTTGGGAGTTTCTTTAGTTTCTTCTGCAAGCTTTTTTCTTTCTCCGAAAGAAAAAGACATCTGCATTGCATCTTCTATCTTTTTTCCTATCTCACTCCAAGGATAGCTTCCTTTTTTTTCTTTTCGAATCTCCTCCATAGCCTTACTTAAAGAAGAAGGCCTATTTTTTGGATCTTTTTGTAGACATCTAAAAACAAGCTGATCCCAAGAAAGGTTGTAGGAAAAATTTCCCATCCGAATTAGATCAAAGCACCCCTCAGGAAAGGTTTTTGTTATCAAAAAGTAGGCTAAAACTCCAAAAGCATAAACATCCACAGAAGGGTCGGGCACCTCCTCTTCTTCAAAGTCTTTTTGTTCCGGAGCCAGAAAATGAAGGTCTCTCAAAAAAGAGCGGTATAATAGGTAGTCTCTTTCTGAGGTAAACCCTTCTTTTTTTTCATGAAGAGCCGAGGAAAAGTTTTCACATTTTCTGGCTAAACAAAGCCCTTTTGAAAGAATCCTAGAAAAGCCAAAGTCAGAAAGATACACTCTTAGCTCTTTCTCTTTTTTCGCTATCAATAAATTAGAAAGCTTCAGACCGCCGTGTGTTAGATATCCTTCATCAAAGGAAATAGAGTGAGCGTAGTCAAGCGCCCCAGCTACTTGTAATAAAATAGACTCTATTTCTGCTTCAGTTAAGACTTTTCCTTTTAGATCTAAAAACCGATCTAAATTCATCGTCTCTCCCACAGAGTCTACAAAAGGGTCCATAACAATAAAGTAGGTTCCTTCATGCGAAGATATGTTGTGTACCTTTACAATCGAGGGATGATCTAAAGAAGCAATAGAGGAGATTAATCTTTCAAAACGATCTAAAAAAAACGCATCAGAAGAAAGTTCTTTTTCTATCACTTTTAAGACAAACGTCTTTTTGATAAACCTTTGTTCTGCAAGATAGGTAGTAGAAAAAGGCCCTTTTCCTATCTCTTTTAACAAAATGAAATCGCCCAAACACTCCATAATCTCACCCTATTTCCTTTGCCGAAGGATAAAGATCCTAATTCTTTTATGCAAGAGGCTTATCGCTGACGGCCTAAAACCCCCGGCTTTAGCCCGTGGGGATATAAGCCGCTTTTTTCCTTTTTTTAAAGATACCAAAATGGTATATCCTAACCACCTTTAAAGGTCTAACCGAGGGACACTCGGGAAGTTAAGCCTTTGGAGAGAATGTAAGACCGGAGGACATGGGTTGTAAAAAACGTAAAAGTCCTCTTTGGGTTTTTGCAATAACCAAGCTACGTCCTCTGGCTGTTCTCTGTGAATTAGGAATCCCTTGGCTTTAGCCATGGAGAGCTGTCAATCTATTAAAGGAAGCGTTTTTTCTCCCTTTTTAGAGGTCCTTTGTAATAAGAAATAACCCAAAACTAAAAAAACAAAAGAAAAAACAAGCTCATGATTCGTAAGAGAAACTTGGGTTCCCCTGTGAAGAGTATGTATGTAAGAACCGTAAGGCCAAATAAACCCCAAAGATCCCAGTAAAAAACCCAGAAGACTTGCCTCTACACTTTCCCCTTGTTTTTTTTGTAAAAAGGTCAAAATACGCGCAAATAGAAAAAACCCTAAAAAGGCCCCTAAAGCTAGTTGACCTAAAAATAAAAAGGCCTCCTTTTGCAAAGTCCATAAAGAAGACAAAGCCTCTAAGGCAGGAATATACACTCCTAAAAGAAGAAGGATATAGCTTCCTGAAATACCCGGTAAAAGCATAGCAAATACCGTAAGCATTCCGGATAAAACTAAAAACACCGAAAAGCCTTTCTCTTCTAAAAAAAGAAAATCCCCCCCTTGCAAAAAGGTAATAGAAAAAGAAAGACAAAATCCGCAAAGAAAAAAGAGAAACCGTTTTTTATTCCACAAAACGACCCTCTTTCTTCTTTGCCGAATAGAACCCAACAAAACCCCAAAGAAAAGAGAATATAAATAGACTCTATAAATGGGATCTTTAAAAAGATATCCTACCCAAAAAGAAAGCAAAACAAAAGCAGATCCCATCCCTAAAAAAAGCCAAAATAAAAAGAAAAAAGAAGAAGAAACAGTTTCTGAAAATTTTTTGTTTTTTAGAAAAAAGCGCACCTCAGAAAAATTAAAAGCATTTAAGCTACTAATTAACCTCGGGTAAAATCCCAATATAAAAGCAAAGCTTCCCCCAGAAATCCCCGGAATCAAATCACATACTCCCATGATCATTCCAAGAAAAAAAATCTTAAAAACCCTCACTTAGAAAGCTCCAATCCACTTTCCAAAATACCAAGCTCCTAAAATGACTAAAATACCCAATCCTAACCAAAACCAGTTTTGCGCTTTTCTTACCCCTCTTTGATGAGCCCCTCTTACTTCCAAGGTGCCAATACCATATTCAAAGCTTTGTTTTTCCTGATTTAAAGCTTTAAAAGCTTGTGGATATTCTTTTATGATTTTTTCTCCATCAAATCCCAAAAAAGTAGCATATTGTTTGATAAAACCAATGGTATACACAGGAGAAAGAAAATGCGCTGAATTCCCCTCTTCAATAGACTCCAAATAGTTTTGCCGAATAGACGTAGCATTTTCTACCTCTTTTAAAGAAAGATGCATTTCCTCCCTTTTAGAACGAAACCTTTTTCCTATTTCTTTCAGTCCTTCTGTCATAAAAAACCCTTTTTTATCTCCATTTTACCATTTTTCTTCGATTTGGCGCAAAATCCATTTCTGCAAACCTTTTCTTTCGCTATAATCGAGGGAAGGAAAGGGACCTCTATGAAAAAACCAAGCTGTTTTTCTACGAAAATTGATCTAAAGCTGGCAGAAAAACTAAAACAAGATCTGCTATCTCAAGATTTTTCTCTCAGCATCCCGGCCTATACGCTTTTTCAAGCCAAAAAAAAAGGGCTTTCCGTTACTTTATACACCTCAGGAGCTCTTACCGTACAAGGAAAAGAAAAAGAAGAATTTATCGAGTTTTATTTAGAACCGGAAATTTTACAAAATCTTTCCTACACGTATCCCCATGCAAATACCGATTTCTCTCCTAGAATAGGTTCGGATGAAACGGGAAAAGGGGATTTTTTCGGCCCCCTTTGTGTTGTCGGAGTTTTTGCAGATACTTCCTCTATACAAAAGCTGATTGAACTGGGAGTCAGAGATAGCAAGTCTTTTTCTGATAGTGCCATTTTGAAACTGGGTAAAAAAATAAAAGAGACTGTGGTTTCTCATTCTGTCGTGCTTTTTCCCAAAAAATATAACGAACTCTATGCTAAGATGAAAAACCTAAATATCCTGTTAGCATGGGCTCATGTAGCTTGTATGGAAGCCCTTTTCCAAAAGACTCAAAGTCCTTTAGCTATTGTAGATCGCTTTGCCCATGAGTCTATTATAGAAAATATGGTAGAAAAAAAAGGACTTCCCTTAAAGGTAAAGCAAATGGTTCGCGCTGAAAGCGATCCTGTTGTAGCGGCAGCTTCTATTTTAGCGAGGATGACCTTTTTGCAATCTTTAGAAAAACTCTCAGAAGAGTCCGGTTTTCTTTTACCTAAAGGCGCCTCTAAAAAGGTTTTTGAAACAGCCAGGGAAATTGCCTTAAAAAAAGGAATTAGCGCTCTAGAAAGCGTTTGTAAAACCCATTTTAAAACCTTTGAAGAGGTTACAAGAAGCCTCTCTTAAAAACCTCTTCCGTTTAACAAGCTGGAAACCAGCATAATCAATCCCAAAAAAACCGTAATGAAGAGAAAGTAAAAAGCAAGATTCAGAAAGAGGCTAGCAAAAGCCCTTTTTTTGGAAAAATGCTGCGCTTCGGAAACTCCCACAATCCATATTACAGCACATTCTATCCAGGAAAAAAATGTAAGAAGAGCCCCTAAAACAGCCAAAAAACCCCAAGAGTCGCGCACCATTGCAGGAAAAAAGAAAAAGGGCAAAAAAATATATACAATCAGAGGAAGTCTAGACCAGCTAACAACCGATCTTAGCTCTATCCAAGAAGCCTTTCCCTTTAGAATTCTTCCTGAAAGGTAGGTAAGGGTAGTCTCAAACAAAATAAAAAGAATCCCTACAGCAAAAAAAATGAGAAGAGAAAGAGCAAGATATATAGGGAAAAGAGGTTTTTTTAAAAAAACAAGAGAGAGAAAAAAGCCCTCCTTATACACAAAAAAAGAGAGGCTCGAAATGAAGCAGAGCTTGAAAAAGGCTCTTTTCGGGTTTGTATCTAAAAGATACCGAACTGTTTTTCTAGGAGAAAACCAAATGCTGAGCCACGGATTTATTTTTTTTTCCATTTTCCTATACCATGCTTTTTTAAAGAGTCTATAAAACGGGGAGTCTTAAACAAAAACTCTTCCCTTACTAGTTTTTCCGGGCTTACTTTTTGTCCCTTTAAAAGAAGCTCTTCTCCCATCTCTTTAAAAGCCAAGGAAATAAAAAACGAAGGTATCCTTAAAAAGGTTCTTCCCCCGTTTATATCAGCTGCCACCCTTTTTTGCGTGAGAAAAAAAGGGGAACAAAAGTTGATGGGCCCTTCTAAAGAGGGATTTTTTATAACAAAGCAGATAGCTAAGAATAGATCTTCTATATCAATCCAGCTAAAAAACTGGTTTCCTTTTCCCAAGATAGGAAAGAGTCCCCACCTGGCTGGAAAAGAGGCTTTTTGCAAAAAACCTCCCTTCCCTAAAACTGTTCCAAAACGGATAAAAAGGGTTCGTATTCCCAGGTTTTTAGCCTCTTCTGCTTTTTTCTCCCATTCCTTGCATACAAAAGCCAGAAAAGAGCTTCCTTTTTCTCCCTCTTCCGAGACAGGGCTTTCTGTTTCTTTATAGATTCCAATACCGGAAGCAGATAAAAAAACTTGCGGTTTGACCGATAAAAGCTTCATAGCCTCTACCAGTTTTTCTGTAGCAAAAAGGCGGCTTTGTAAAATCCTTTGCTTTTTCTTTTTGGTCCAAAAAGAGAAGATAGACTCTCCGACAAGATTAATTACCACATCTATCCCTTCTAGTTTCTTTGCTAAAAGCTGGGTATCTAGTAAGAAATCTTTTCTACTTAAAGATACCACCACATCTCCCCTTTTGGTAAAAGAAGAGAGAAGATACGAACCTATAAAACCGGAAGAGCCTGCAAGAAGAATCTGCATAAAAAAAAGAAGGGGTAATAAAACCCCTTCTAAAATGATATACTATTGTTTGTTTTGATTGTCTCTTTGAGAACAACATCCGCCCTTATTACAAGAGCTATGGCAACTATGAAAGAAAAAACTGATCCCGTATAAACCAGAAATTCCTACCAAAGAGTAAATCAATCTAGAAAGACCAGAAGAAGGTCCTCCAAATAAAGAGGCTACTAAATCATACTGGAAAAATCCCCAAAGCCCCCAGTTAAGAGCACCTACAATAATCAAAAGTAGAGCTAAGAACCTGATACATCTCATGAAACCCCCTAAGCGTTTCCTATTTTCAAGGCACGTCACCTTTAACTTTATGGTACTTCAAACTAAAAGGTTTGTCACTAAAAAAATTTACTAACACAAAAAAAATCTCCTTGTTATTAAGAATAAAAAACTTAAAACCCCTTTCTTTTTCTGGATTTTCTTCTATTCAGTAGAATTTAAAGCTTTTTTTCTGTATCTTCTAAATTAGAAAAACAGGAAAACCGTATGCTTAGCTTCGTCAATATAGCTTTTTCAATCTTTTTCATATTAAATTCTCTGGGGCAAATCCCCTTGTTCATGGCTATCTTGGCTCCTTATGATCACAAAAGACAGCGTAAAATTATTGTCCGAGAGCTCTTAATTGCCTTGGCGATTCTTCTTCTTTTCATTTTTTTCGGGAACTGGATTTTATCCGTTTTAGGAGTTGACAGCTCCGTAATTGGCATCTCAGGAGGAATCCTTCTTTTTATTATCTCTTTGACTATGATTTTTCCTAAAGACACAGATATTTCCGGGCTTCCTAAACACGAACCCTTGGTGGTTCCTATTGCTATTCCCGTAATAGCCGGCCCCGGCTCTATTGCTATGGTAATGGTTTACACAGAAAAGCTAGGCAATCCCTTTACCGTAGCGGCCGCCGCTTTTTTAGCATGGGCCCTTTCTCTTTCTGTCATATTAGTATCCTCTTATTTGAGAAAATTCATCGGAGAAAAGGGGTTAAAAGCGGTGGAAAGACTAGGAGGTATGATTGTGAGCTTAATTGGGGTGCAAATGTTTGCTAAAGGAGTTATAGACCTGGTGAAAAAGTACTTCTTCTAGTGCTTTTTCTCTAAATAGGGCTTTACCTTCCCGATCCAAGCTTTAGGAAGCTCTAAGTTGAAGACCATATCATTGTCCTCATACTCTATTTCTCCTAAGATTTTTCCTATCTCTTTTAACTTACAAAAAAGAGAATACTCTTTTTGGGGGATCCTAAGCTTTACCTTTTTTCGAAATAGGGAGAGTACTTTCTCTATTTTTTGAACCAGCTTATCAAAGCCTTGTTTATGTTTAGCAGACACCTTCACGCTATTTTTTAAGGCATAAAAAAGAGAGGGAAGTCCTCCTTTTTGGGGCAGAGAGTCTACTTTATTTAAAATCGTAATAAGAGGCTTATCTTGTACCTTAAATTCTTGTAAAAGGGTCAAGGCCACTTTTGCTTGCTCTTTGGCACTTGGATCTGCTACATCGATTACGTGTAAAAAAGCGTCTGCATAGGTAAGCTCTTCTAGGGTGCTTTTAAAAGAAGCTACTAAATGGTGTGGTAGTTTTCGGATAAATCCTACCGTATCGATTAAAAGGATTTTCTCTTTTGAGGGGAGAATATATTGGCAAGTCTTCGTGTCTAAAGTAGCAAAAAGCTTATCTTCTACAAATACATTTGCTTTTGTAAGGGCATTTAGTAGAGTTGACTTTCCTGCGTTGGTGTATCCTATCAAAGCAAAAGTGGGGACCCCTTTTTCTTTTCTAGCCTCTCTTTGCCTTAACCTTTGCCCTTTAATCTCTTGCAGCTGTTTTTTAAGATGGGAGATTTCTTTTTTTACAATCTTACGGTCTATTTCAATTTGTTTTTCTCCCTCCCCTCTTAAGTAGCCTCCTCCTTTTCCGGAGCCTCCTCCCGTTCTTTGTCTACCTAAGTGGCCCCACATCTTAGCCAGTCTGGGAAGCTGATATTCATATTTTGCAAGCTGTACTTGTACTTTCGCCTCTTTTGTTTGGGCTCTTTTAGCAAATACACCTAAGATTAACTCTGATCTATCTATGACAGGCCTTTTAAAAGCTTTCTCAAGGTTTTTTTGCTGCTGAGGAGATATCTCTTCATCCATCACCACAATATCGATCTTTTCTTCTTCCACCTTTTTAGCTATCTCTTCTACTTTTCCTTTTCCTAAAAAGGTAGCTGCACTTATTTGTCTTAATGGACAAAGGTGAAGTGACACCGGATCCAATCCATATGTGGTAGAAAGCCTTTTCAGCTCCTCTAAAAACTCTCTTTGCTCTTCTTTTTCTTTTGAAGTTGGATAAACTCCGATTAAAAGAGCTCTCTCTTTTTGTCCAAAGTCCTCTAATCTTCCTTCTTTTACACTAAAACTTTCTTCTTTTTTCATAAGGCAAGCTCCAGTCCATCATAGGCAATCTCTATACCGTGGGGCAGCTTTCTACTTGTCTTTTCATGGTCTATTTCATGAGCAATATGGGTAAAATACGTATTTTTAGCTCCCACCTTTTTAGAAAAGGCAATCCCCTCTTCCAAAGAAAGATGAGAAGGAGAAGAGCCCTCTCTTAATACACTCAAAACCAAAGTATCTACCCCTTGTAAAAAAGCAAAAATAGAAGGTTTATAGGTTTTTATATCCGATATATAAGCCATATTATTCACCCGAAATCCATTTACTTTCACCTCTTTTTGAAAAAAGGAGGTATACCTTATTTTTACCCCTAAAAAAACAGTCTCCCCCTCTTCTTCCTCTAAAAGCTGAAAAGAGAGTTTGGTGGGTTTTTTCGTTTCTTCATGAAACGAGAAAATATGGCTTTTAGTTCTTTCTAAATCCTCTTTGGTCTCTTTAGAAGAAAGACAGGGAATCGCCTCTTTTTGGATAAAGTTAAAGGCTCTAAGCTCATCTATTCCCCCTATGTGGTCATAATGAATATGCGTTAAGATCAGACCATCTAATCGATTTATGCCATACTGTAAAACTTGATCTCGAATATCGGGTCCTGCATCGATTACGATATTTTTTCCCTTTATATGGAGCAAAACAGAAGGGCGAAACCGTTTATTACAAGGATCTTTACTGACACATACAGGACAGCTGCACCCCATAACGGGAACACCCATAGATCCCCCGGTTCCTAAAAATAGCATATGGTCTCGCTTCATCCTTGCACCCAAGATTTAGCCAATTTTTTAGCAAAAAAGGCATGATATAAAAGTCCTCTAGAGCCTAAAGCTGTCAATACACTGGTTTTTTCATCTAAAAACCCAATATAAGGAAGATAGCTTTTAGACTGAAAAAGCCTTGTTCCAACCCAAATCTTTTTTATCTCAAGCTGTTTTACGCTCGGGAAAAACTTTTCTATTCTTATAAGAAGCTCCTCTCTTTTTTGGGTAGATTCTTCTTCACTTGTATCCATAGTCTCATAAGTGGAGCCTAAAAAGCACCTTTCCCCTTGAAAGGTAATGTGACCTCTTCCTAAAACAGGACAAAATAAAGGCTTGCAAGGCAGATTCCCTTCTATAACTTGTCCCCTCCTTTTTTGTAAAAAAGAAGAAAGAGAAGGGACAAGATCCATAGAATGCTCCCCGCTGCATACAGCGATTTTATCAAAAGAAGAAAGCTCTTTTAAAGAGTTTACTTTTTGAAAAACCCTTTTTACTCCCTGTTTTTCTAAAAACTGCAAAAGGCCTCGTACGTATTTTTTACTCTCAACCAAAACTCCTTTTTCCAAAAAAATTCCAACACAACCGGGAGATAAAAAAGAGCCAAAGTGTTTTTCTACTTTTGCTGCATCCCACCAAGAAACAAATGGCTCCTTCTCAGCTAAAGCTAAAAAAGAGCTCTCTTGCCTTTGCTCTACTAAGGGTCTAAAAACTCCCTTCTCAGAAAAAACAGAAGAGCCTATCTCTTTTTCAGCGACTCGAAAAAGCCGAATGCTCTCTTCCATAGCTTTTTCCGCTTCAAAGCTTTTTTTAGCAAAAATCCCCATGTAAGGGTGCATTAAACCTACCGCCATATTAGAGGCGTTTCCTCCCAAAGGATTGGGATCAAAAAGGGTAATAGAAAATTTTTTTTGAGCCTCTACTAAAAAATACGAAAGAGCAAGACCTGCAAAACCGCTCCCCACTATGGCTATTTTCATAAAAGGCTTTTCCTTCTTCTTTAAGAGAAAAAGTGTAGCAAAATAGGGAAAAGAAAGAAAACCTCCCTTAAGAGGCTTCCTCCCTCTTAAAATAGAAAGTTTCCCCAAGTCTGTTGAAAATCTCTAGAGCAAATGCATTTAAGGTAGGAATTACATCTTTCCCCCATTTTTTATACAATATGCTCTTTTTTATTAATTATATCTTTTTAACTGTAAACAACTTAAAAAAAATATCGATTTTTTCTCATTGCATTGAGCAAAAATGCTCAATATAATGAGTGAAAAGGATTCTTTCATGATTTATAGAAAGATTTACCAAGAACTTATCAATAGGCTAAAAGAACCGAGAAAATTCATCCAAGTTCTTTTAGGTCCAAGGCAAGTGGGAAAAACTACTATATCCTCCCAGATAGAAGAGACCCTTTCAATACCCACGCACTATAATTCTGCAGATACCGCTACCTTAGAAAACCTTTCTTGGATAGAAACCCAGTGGCAGATAGCTAGAGATCTCGCAAAAGATAATACCCCGGTGCTTCTTATCATAGACGAAGTGCAAAAAATTCCCGGATGGTCTTCTTTGATAAAAAAGCTTTGGGATGAAGACACCAAAGCCAAACAGAATATAAAAGTACTGATTCTAGGTTCTTCTCCTTGGCTTATGCAGAAAGGCCTTGCAGAAAGCTTGGCAGGAAGATTTGAAATTCTTCCCGTCACTCACTGGTTTTTCTCTGAAATGCACTCTGCTTTTTCTTGGGATATTGATTCTTTTATCTTTTATGGGGGATATCCAGGACCTGCTTCTTTTGTACAAAACAATCAATTTTCCAGATGGGAAAACTACATTAATGACTCTTTAATAGAAACAACCATCTCTAGAGATATTCTTCTTATGACCCAAGTAAATAAACCCATTTTACTAAGAAGACTCTTTCAACTTGGGTGTACTTACTCTTCTCAAATATTATCTTTTCAAAAAATGCTTGGTCAATTAGACGATGCCGGAAATACAACCACACTAGCTCATTATCTAGAACTTTTATCAGGAGCGGGCCTGATAACCGGCATTTTTAAGTTTGCTATGCAAAAGACAAGAAGTAAAACCTCTAGCCCAAAACTACAAGTTTTCAATACAGCTTTAATGAGCGCTCAGATGGGAAAATCCTTGCAAGAGGCAAAAGAAAACAAAGAGTACTGGGGAAGGCTCGTAGAGTCTGCTGTAGGAGCTCATTTGTTAAACCAAATAAGGGGCAGTCAAATTGAGCTATTTTACTGGAGAGAAAAAAACCAAGAGGTTGATTTTGTACTCAAAAAAGGAGAGAAAATCATTGCTTTGGAAGTAAAAAGCTCCTCTAAAAAAGAGAATTTTTCCGGAATAAACAGCTTTGTGAAAATGTATAATCCCTATAAAGCGCTAATCATTGGCAAATCTGGTATACCCATAGAAGACTTTCTAAAAACCTGTATTAACTCTCTTTTTTAAGAACTTTTTCAAAAAGGAAGAGGGGCGAAAGAAAAAAGAAAACCTCCCTTAAGAGGCTCTCTCACTCTTAAAATAAAAAGTTTCTCCAACTCTGTTAAAAATCTCCGGTGCAAATGCATTTAAGGTAGGGATTACATTTTCTATTTCCCTATCTAAAACCGTAAACTCTCTTGTAAAAGAATCCTGTTTATGAAGAAAAACACCTTTTATAGAAGGAAAACAACAATGAAACTCCTTTTTTTCTACCATAAACTGCACCGAAAAGCTCCCCTCTGCTGTTTTTCTTATTGCAAAAGACATATCTATCTCTTCCGGATAGGGAGGTCTATCAAAGCAATACTTAAAGTCTGCTTCTTCAAGATCTGGAGTTGAAAAAAACTCTCCTACAGGAATCACAACGTGAAAAAAAGCCCTTTGGGTACCGCTTGCCTCGTAAGGTGTCATGGAGTTTCTCCTCAAAAAATTACAGGTTTTTATAAGTTTTTCACTGAAATAACAGACCTATAGAGGCTCTGGCAGCTATTTCTTTAGTAAAGTCTTCTAATTCATCAGTCCCCTTGCAGGTAATTTGTTTGTTAAAAAACGTAACAAAACCATCTTCCTCCGAAGAGGGAAGAACTATACATCTAGCTGTAAAACAGACAAAAAAGAACCCCTCTATTTTTTTTATCGTAAAAGAAACCGCCGCCTCTTCCGGGTAAAAGCTCTCGCTTATTAGACTCAAAGGGCTCTTGTCACACTCAAAACAAGTAAACTTTGTATAAGAGTTTGTAGGAAGAATCTCTTTTAAAAAAACCGAAACAGAAAAATAAGATTCTTTTTCATTATTGGACTGAACAGATGTCATGAGTCTTTCTTTTCTTCCTTGAATATCTTCTGCTTTTTTGAGCTTCCCCCAGACTCTTCTCTAACTGAGTCCAAGTCTTCTATAGATTCCTTTACTAGAACAGGTACTTCAAAAGCTTCCCCAGAAACCGTTAAAGAGTTTTTTTCTGCCTTATAAAAATAACAAGATAAAACTGTCCTAGCAAAAATAGCCCGACTCATACCTCGATTTAAAACAGAAAACAACTTATTTCTCTCATTGAAAGTGTGGTTAGAATCATTTTCATCACTATTAAAAGAACTAACATCACGAGCGAAAAACCCAAAGGGATCCTCTGTAGTCCATAATTCATGTCCAACTACAAGAGCGACTTCAAACTGAGCAGAAACCTTCTCCACTAAAAATGTAAATTGTATCTTTTGAAGATTAGTGGCTGGCTTATTACGATCAGATGGTATTCTACTTCGCTCAAACTGCAACGTAGTTTTCCTTATTAATCCTTCTCTATCAGGAAACATCGGATCTGGGCAAAGACCAAGATGAAAATGAGCGCCCTGCGTGCCCGGTCCACCAATAGCTGCCATATAATACCCCCTTTTTTAAGTTAATGGGGAAGATCCTAATTAAAAGGCCTCTTTGTTTTCCAGAAAAATCTAATTTTCCAAGGGGCTGTAAAAGCTCATTTTTTTTATGCTTTTTAAGAACTTTTCGAAATCTTTCGAAAGTAAAAGGCTTCTGTTGCCATATGAAAGAAAAAAATCACTGAAAAAGAGAGAAAAAAAGAAAAAAGAAGAGAAATGACTATATCTTGGATGCATCTTCCTAAAAAAGAAAGTTCTGTATACACAAAAGAATGAGTAAAAAAAAGAGCTTTTTCTAAAAGGAAGAGGGTCAAAAGAAAAGGCAAGCTTCCCTTAATAAGGAAGCTACAATATAAATAGGGATTTTTCTTAAAAGAGATAAACCACTCTTGTATAGGCTTTTTAGTTCCCTTTTTTTGAAAGGCCCACTCAGGAACCATCCAAAAAAGGAGAAAAAGGCTTAAAAAAACCAAAAAAGCAAAGAGAAATACTAGTAGAAAGGGAACAAAAAATAAAAAAGAAGAGAGAGTTTCCTGCAAAAAAGAAAGACTTTGAAAAAACCGAAATACAAGAACCCCTACAGCAAGAACAGCTGCCGATATCACAAAAAATAGCGCCCATAAACTCTTCGTTAAAAGATACTCCCCTAAAGAAAGGATCTGCCCTTTCCAGGAAAAAGTGTTTCCTTTTAACTCTTTTGCATAATTTTGACAAAGTATTATTCCAAGAGGAATCATGAGAAAAAGCGAACAAAAATAGGAGAAAACACCTCCTAAGAAGGAGATCTTTTGCAAAAACAAAAAAAGTAAAAAGGATAGAAAAATAGAAAGGGAAGTAAAAGCAACCTTCTTATAAGAAAAAAGAAAAGAAAAAGAGCGGTTAAACATCTCTTGCATATCTTTTAAAAAATCCTTCTTTTAAGGACAGATTTTACAAAACTCGGCTATTTTCCCAAAAAAGAAAAGGCCATATCTCTTTCTTCTATAAGCTCTTTTTCTGTTCTTCTGATTCTTTCTTCTAAGGAGGGATCCCAAGAAATACTCAAAGGCTCTATTTTGCCTTCTTTATGTATACAAGGAACCGAAAAAACTAGATCTGGGTCTATAGGAAGAGAAAGATCTTTTGTATAGGTCCCGGAAGAGAAGAAGGTCTTCTCTTTCGTAGGGAACGCCAGATTTTGCATAGCTTGAATAGAGGCATACGCTGCAGAAGCTGCAGAAGACTTCCCTCTTGCTTTGATAATTTGGGCTCCTCTTTGCTGTACACTAGTGATAAAATCTCCCTGAAGCCACGCCTTATCTGCTATTTTTTCTAATACCTTTTGCCCCGATACCATTGCCTGAGAAACATCGGGAACCTGTGTGTTAGAATGGTTGCCCCAAATGATTACATTTGAAATTTCCCCCTGGTTTACCTGCAGCTTTTTTGCAAGAAGAGCCTTTGCTCTATTTTCATCTAGCCGCGTCATCGCATGAAAAGAAGAAGGAGGAATATTTGGCGCATTATGAATCGTTATTAAACAGTTTGTATTGCAAGGATTTCCCACTACCAAAACTTGTACTTCCCTGGAAGCTACCCGATTTAACGCTTTTCCCTGTTCTGCAAAAATTTCCGCATTGGAAAAAATGAGATCCTTTCTTTCCATCCCAGGGCCTCTTGGCTTTGCCCCTACCAAAAAAGCATAGTCTACTGACTCAAAAACAGAAAAAGGATCTTCTCCAATTTTCACCTCCTCTAAAAGAGGAAAGCACGAATCTTCTAGCTCCATTTGTAAAGCCTTTAAAGCGGGAAGCATGCTTTCGTGCTCTAACAAGTGAAGGGAAACAGGCGTTTTATTTCCTAAAAAAAGGCCTGCTGCTATGGGAAAAATAAGACTATACCCAATGTTTCCACAAGCCCCTGTGATGGCTATCTTCTTTACTTTTTCCGTCATATTTAAAACCTCAAAAGAGGTCATTAAACTTGATCTTCTAGAATTTGTCTACGAAACTCTTTCATCTTCTCAACCATGTAAAATAGGTTATGTAAAGAAGAAAGAGTGTAAGCGGTAAGCTCTTTTGCTTTGAAAAGATGGTGTAGGTAGGCTTTTGTGTAGTGCTTACAAGTAAAGCACATGCATCCTTTTTCTATGGGGGTAAAGTCATTTTGATAGATCGCTTTTTCTATTTTTATCTCTTTTTCTTTCGAAAACAAAAGACCGTGTCTTGCTGCTTTAGTAGGGTAAGAACTATCAAAGGTATCGATTCCTAAAGGTACGCATTTTTCTAAAGAAGAAAGATCTCCTATGCCTAAAAGATGGATCGGTTTTTCTTGAGGAAGATGTTCCATAGTATAGCGAAGCATGCCAACCATCTCTGTTTTTGTTTTTCCAACACTCCCTCCTATAGAAAACCCGTCAAAATCTAGGGAAGTTAAAAACTTACAACTGCGCTTTCGAAGTTCTAAAGAAATACCCCCATGAATCACGCCAAACATCGCTTGGTTTTGTTTTTTCTTGAGATGCTCCTCTAAAGAACGTTTCTCCCATCTGTGAGTTCTTTCTAAAGACTTTTTTAAAGAACACTCTTCCACATGATAAGGAGGAAGCTCATCAAAAGGGATGATAATATCAGCTCCTAAATCTTTTTGAGCCGCAACGGAACTCTCCGGGGTAAGAAGAACCTTGTTTCCATCTCGGTAAGAGCGGAATAAGACTCCCTCTTCAGAAATTTTTATGATAGAGCTATTCCCCTTTTTTTTCCCCTTCCCCTTAAGCTCTTCTTGTACCGATCCATACGCTAAAGAAAATACCTGAAACCCTCCTGAGTCGGTGATAATAGGCATGTTTCTTCCTATAAACTTATGGAGCCCTCCTGCTTTTTTCACAACCTCCGTTCCCGGCTGTAAAAGAAGATGGTAGGTATTGCAAAACATAAGCTGAAGGCCTATTTCTTCTACTTTTTGCTGATCTAAAGCCTTTAAAACCCCATTGGTACCCACTCCTACAAAGCCCGGCGTATCAATGACTCCATGGGGGGTATAAATTCTGCCAACTCGGGCTTTGGAGATTTTCGAAGTATGAAGAACCTCAAATCGAAAGCTATTCAACATACACCTTTTCCGGGATCCATTTTTTATAAAAAGAAAGAAACAAAGAGGATAAGGCAATAACCCCCATCTTCACTAAAAAACTAAACCCTACAATATGGAAAAAAGAGGCAACATATCCATAAAGGGCTGTGTAGGTAAAAAGAAGAGTATCTAAAAACTGAGAAACCGTTAAAGAGAGAAAAAGGCGAAGGCCTAGGTTTTTTTGTTGGAACACCTTTTGTAAAAAAGAGAAAAAAACTACATCTATCCTCTGCACTAAAAAAAAGACCAAAATAGAGCTAAAAATAATTCTGGGCGTCATAGAAAAAAGGGTAGAAAAAGCAAAGTGGGTTTGATCTTCTTTAGAAGGGGCGTAGGCCAAGTGGATCTTGGAAAACACAAAAAACATAAAAAGAAAAAAAAAGGATAGATAAATCGCTTTTTTGGCCTCCTTTTTTCCATAAAATTCCTGTAGGAGATTCGCGCCTAAAATAGCACCTACCACAAAAACATCTGAAGCGGTAACCGAAAGGGTAAAAAGGGAGATCTGCTTTACTACAAAAAGATTGGCAAAAAGGGCGTTCATGCAAATAAACGTCACCAAAGCTTGCTTTTTTCCAAAAAGAGTGATTCTTAAGAAAAGAAGCATAATGCCTATATGGGAAAAAAATAGAAGCTCATTCATGAAGGGACCGCAAAACAAGTTTTATAAAATTCATACTCTAAAAAAAAGGCTTTTTCTAATGTCTCTTTTTTGCGAAAAGAGTGTCCCTCTTCTTCAAAAAGAAAGAGATCCACCTCTTTTTTTTGTTTTTTGAGCTTCTGATAGAGTTCTAGAGACTGCTCCGGTAAAACTACTTTGTCTTCTTTGCCGTGAAAAAGCAAAATAGGACATGTAATATGAGAGGTATGATAAAGAGGAGATCTTTCTTTATATATCTCCTTTTTTTCTGGATAAGGAGCTACTAAATTTTGGGTATAGTAAAGCTCAAACCTATGTCCATTTTTTACTAAAGCCTCCAAATCAGAAATTCCGTAATAACTGACACAAGCAGAAAACACCTTTCGAAAGCAAGCTGCACTAAGAGCCGTATACCCTCCGGAACTCCTCCCTTTTATAGCCATCCTATCTTTATCTACGAGCCCTCTTTCTGCCATGGAAAGAGCCAAATCACAAACGTCGTTCACATCAAATATGCCCCAGTTCTTATTTAGAGCCTGTTGATAGGCTTTTCCATAACCGGAACTACCCCTATAATTTACCTCTAAAACAGCAAACCCCTTTAAAGTCCAAAAAGCGATTTCTCTATTGTATACATTATAAGCCTGCCCCGTAGGCCCTCCATGACATTTTACGATTAACGGAGGTCTTTCAGAAGGAGGCCCTTTGCAAGACAAGCTCAGAGGGGGATAGAAAAACCCGTATATCTTTTCTCCCCCTCGTTTTTCTATAAAAACCTCTTCTCCTAAGGGGAAGCTTTCTGTTTCAGAGGAGGAAACAAGAAGCTTTCTTTTGTTACCTTCCCAAGAAATAGCAAAAAGAGATTCCTCTATAGAAGGTGAAGCACCTACAAAATACCCATACTGTCCATCTGCCTGAAGATAACTTGCCTGAAAAATCGTATCTGCTATTTTGTGAAAAGATTTTTCTCTTTCTGAAAAAAGAGCCAAGGAATCTCTTCCTTTTTCCGTAAAAACACAAAAAACATCTACCCCTTTTTCTTTAGGAATAAGTGCATATCGAGAAAGCCCCATAACCCAAGCCGGCTGAGAAAACTCTACCTTTTTTGGAAGTAGCGCTATTTTTTTTTCTCTTGCATAGCAGTATAAATTTCCCCACCCGGTCTCATCTGAGATAAAATACAGATCTCCCTCTTCAGAAAAAGAAGGCTGAAACACCGATACATTTTCTTCTTGTAAAATATACGCCTCCTTTTCCACCTCCCCTTCTGAGGAGAAAAATAGAAGCTGCAAAGAGCTCTCATCCCAAGGCATATGAGGATGATTCCAAGATATAAAAGCGAGCCTATCTTGCTTGGGACTTAAAACCAAAGAAGCATAAAAATCTTGTCCCTCTACTAAAACACGCTCTTTTCCTTGTAAATCTATAGAGACAATTTTCTGTGAGTTTTCTACTACGTCTTCACATACGGCATAGAGTCTTTTCCTTTTGGCATCAAAACAAAAAGAGCCGTATCGTTTCTCTTTGCTTTTATGTAAAAGACGTATCAGACCCTCTTCTTTTATGTGAATGGCCCCACTACTATCGGTAAAAAACAAAAGATTCCCGGCAACATGAAAGGGAGATCCCCCATATTCATTCACTCTACATCTTAAGTCATACCCTACAGTTTCCTCTCTTATCTTTTTTGTCTGCACATCAAGAGAGCATAAAGTAGACCTTCCTCCCTCCTCTCCCCTTTTTTCTATCCAATACAGTTTAGATCCTTCTTTTTGTAAAAAACTAAAAGAGGGCTTTTTTGAAACTAGATTTTCTATAGAAAAACTGGAGGGCCAGGCCCCATAAGACATAGTTTGCATAAAATACTTAAAACGATAAGAGATAATGATATGCTAAAAAAAGGGGTAATAGCAAGAGAAAAGCAATCTTTAAAAATTTGTTCTTATAGAGAGATAATTATCTCTAGAACTTATTTAGAAAAAGAGACTAGAATTGCTATTTCACCCGGTAATTAAAAGGTTTTATGAGTATTTTTAGTGTTGTTTTTCTGTATTTGGTCTGGTCTAGTGTTTTTCCTATTGGAAAATGGACTCTGCAATTTACTTCTCCTATCTTTTTAACCTGTTCTCGTATGCTTTTGGCAGGGGCTATTTTACTTTCTTACTGGGCTTTTAAAGGAAAATCTTTCTCGCTTACCAAAAAGCAGCTTTGCTCCCTTTTTATACTCAGTTTTTTAAGTATTTACTTAACCAATATCTTGGAGTTTTGGGGCCTGCAATATCTAACAGCAGGAAAAACTTGTTTTATCTATAGCCTATCTCCTTTTTTTGCAGCTCTTTTTTCTTATCTTCACTTTAACGAAAGAATGACCCCTCAAAAATGGATTGGCATGGGAGTGGGTTTTTTAGGGTTTTTACCGGTACTCTATACCCAAGTAGGAGAGGAGGGAATTTTTGGGGGAATCGGTTTTTTATCGTGGCCTTCTTTGGCTATTATGGGAGCCGCTTTAGCTTCTGTTTATGGATGGGTTCTTTTAAGACTTGTTGTAAAAGATCAAGAAGTCTCTCCCATATATGCAAACGGATCCATCATGATCTTGGGAGGATTCTTTGCTCTTATCCACTCTTTTTTTGTAGATTCCTGGAATCCTCTTCCTGTAAATAACCTAGCTTCTTTTTCCTACGGTATGCTTACCATTACGCTATTTTCTAACCTAATTTGCTATAACCTATATGGATTTCTGCTAAAAAAATTTACGGCAACCTTTCTCTCTTTTATGGGACTCTTAAGTCCTATATTCGCCTCTCTTACTAGCTGGGTTTTAATTGGAGAGAGACCATCCTGGGTCATTTTCCTATCAACCGCAATTGTCTCCTCGGGACTCTGGCTCATATATAGGTCTGAACTCAGGCAAGGATACATAGTAAAGAAAAGAAAAAAAACGGCGAAAACTTTGTAAAGTTAGTTTTGCATCCAAATAGTTAAATTTAAAAAAAAGGCATATAAAAGCCATATCGTATAGGGAAGCAAAAGAACCACCGCTATATTCGATACTTTTTTTGCATAATGAAACAGGACAAATACAAGAAAAATGATAAGAGCCAAATCTAGCATAGCTAAAAAAATATTTTGTAAGTAGAAAAAGAAAAAAGACCAGAGTCCATTAAAAAAAAGCTGAGCCCCCCAAAAGAAAAGAGCTTTTTTTCGATTCGGCGAGTCTTTTTCTTTCCATAAAAAATAGGCAACCCCTGCCACAATTAAGTACAAAAAAGTCCAAACAGGAGCAAAGACTTCTCTTTCAAAAGTCCACTTGGGCTTATTCAAAGAATGATACCAAGTATCTAAAGATTCAGAAGAGAACAGAGCTCCTACATACTGCACAAAGAAAACAAAGGCTAATAAAAGAAGAAACACACCCAAATGGTGTAAAGGCTTAATTTTTTTTTGCATAAAAATCCCATCCGTTTTTTTTCTTATAACAAAAATAAGATTTGAAAGGCAAAAAAATGCGGTTACCAAGACTTGAACTTGGGACCTCGACATTATCAGTGTCGCGCTCTAACCAACTGAGCTATAACCGCGAGGATGGAGGCTAGGAGATTCGAACTCCTGACCTTCTGAATGCAAATCAGACGCTCTACCAACTAAGCTAAGCC
>CAYGOC010000011.1:0-69554 GCA_964351495.1 uncultured bacterium | reverse complement strand
TTCTGTTTTCACTCACCGTGGTTTGAAGTACAAAATCAGCAGCTATCTCTTAAAAAAACTTCTATCTTGCCCTGAAAACAAAAAAATCCTTGGCAGTAAAAACACTTCTTTCAGGAAGAGCTTTTAGAACTTAAAGTCCAGCTCTTCTACCTTCAAGGTAATGCAAACAGAGTAAGTCAGATCAGAATTTAATACAAGGACCTAAAAAGCTTTTCCCAAAAGAGCCTTGGTTATTCAAGAGAGATTTGAATCTCTTCTTCCTGTTTTAAAATTTTTTTACGCTGACCTTTTTTTACAAGCGCTCCTTTTTTTAGTTTTAAAAACGGCAAAAGAGCTTCCATATTGCTTCCTAAAGGCAGCTCGAACTTACCGGGATTTTCTAAAGCTCCCGAAACATATACACAAATATTTTTTCGAAAAGGAACATAAATAGTAGAGCTTTTACAAACCAACTCTTCTTTAGAAAAAAGGAATTCCGCATCTTTTACCGGTTTGGCTTTTCGCACTACCTTTTGCAGAAAAGTTCCTGGATATACATAAAATTTTCCCGGATTTTTGACAGCCCCCTTTACTTCTATACAAATTTTTTTAGGAAGCGGGATAGAAAAAACAGAGCTATAAGCCCACGATAAAAGAGAAAAGGTAACCAAACAGCCGGTTACAAAAAAGACGAAAAATAACTCTTTCACAGAAAAAGGACTCATTTCTCAAAAGAGCTTACCATTTTTCAATTTTATGCTTTATGAAAAAAGCCCGCCTAAAAAAGCGGGCTTTTTGCAGCTAGAACTTTAAACTCCTATTTCTTTGAGCAAAAAACTTAAACAAATAGAAAGGCTTAAGTTAAATCTACTCTTCTATTTGTAAAAGCTGTACTTGTAGACCCCTTTGATTTTCAAGATTCCAATGGGTCACCTCGTTAGACACCCTCTCTCTTTCTTTTAGATAAGAAGTGGCAACACCGGCTACCGCCCCTACAAGAGCTGTCATAGCAACCGTAGAAGAAGCTACAAGAAAGGGACTTGCAGCATAGAAAAACTCCAGAGCTTTAAAAACAGCCACAGCCAAAGAACATACAATTCTCACTACATTTGTTAGTTGCTCCATAGAAATATTTCTGTTAGAAATATTTTCCCCTCTTACCACGCTAGAAAGGACTGAAACAGAAGTCTTATTATACAGTTCTGCAGCATAGTATATTACATCAGCTCCTGTAGAGACAGGACCGGCCCAAGGAGGAACCACTCCAAAAAATTTCAAGGTACTCACAGCATCCCCCAAAGTATCAGAAGCACCTGCTACGGAAGGCAAATGAACACGCCTGTCTTGAAGAGTTTTCAAAGTCCCTTTAGAAAGATTCACCATATCACCAAAGACAAACTTTGTAACACCTATGACACTTAAACAATTTCCTAAACGAAGCCGGTACTCCTTTCCCTCACAAATAGTTTCTGCTGCTTTTCCGAGTTTTAGAATCCTTGCCAAAAAAGCAACCTTAGAAAACAATTCTTCTAAAATCAGACACAAAAGGACCCCTTCATTACGAATTGTTGCTGTAAGATTTCTTGGATCTAACGTATATCCCATATCCCGAGCTTGAGCACCCATAGCACCCATAGCACCTATTTGAACTGCCATACTTTTCTCCTATATTGTAAGATTTAAAGGAGGGTATTTTACTACGGCTTTTCTTTAGTGACAAGAGCTAGTTTTAAAACAAAAAATTTTCTTTTACCCCTGCTAAAAAGGAGGCTACAGGCATCTCTTTTCTCCCTTCGAGCTGCACAGTTACAAGATTTAAAGATTTTAAAAGACGAAAAATAACTTTTTCACAGAAAAGGGGCCCATTTTTCAATTTTATGCTTTATAAAAACCGACCTGAAAAAACGGGGTTTTTACCTTAAGAAACGGGTTAGCTTAGGAGAGAGCTTTCAGCACTATCTTCCTATTTTCAAAATAGGCAGCAGAAAAACTAGCGACAGCTCCAGTCAAAGCTATCACAGTAACAGTGGCAGGAGCTACAATATTTACAGCATAGAAAAACTCAATCGCCTTAAAAACAGCTACAACTAAAGAGCAAATAACCTTTGTTACATCCACTAACTTATTTAATCTCGACGACTGAGAAGATATATTAAAATCGTTAACGTCCATTACATAGTATACAACGTCAGCTATTTTGGAGACAGGTTCACCCCAAGCAGGAGTCACTCCAAAAAATTTCGCTGCACCAACAGCATCCCCTACAAACTCAGAAACGGTTTTTACGGAAGGGAAGAAGCAAAAAACCTGTGTCAAACCCCTAATCCTACCACTATTTAATCTAATTACAGAAGCAAGAACCCCCTGAGAAAACTTAACACTGCCACTTGCAAACCTTGCCGTCTCCACCACAGACAAGAAGTGTTTTAAGCGATCCCTATAAAGCCTTCCTTCAGAACACTCTTCCCAAAGTTTAGCAAGCTTTGCACCTTTTGCTAGGAAATTTACATTTGAAAGTGATAGCCGAACAACAATCAAAGAAATTACCATTTCATTATAACAATCAGTTACAAAACTCCTATTCTCTGAAAAAGAAGAGTAACCCATCCTTCGAGCTTCCGAAACAACATTCAAATCCAACACAAGAACCCTCTGCCTACAATTAAGATTTAAAGGAGGCTATTTTACTACGGCTTTTCTTTAGTAACAAGAGCTAGTTTTAGAACAAAAAATTTTCTTTTACCCCTGCTAAAAAGGAGGCTACAGGCATCTCTTTTCTCCCTTCAAGCTGCACAGTTACAAGCTTTAAAGATTTTGTTTTGCAAGCGACTGTAAGACTTTTTTTTGTTTTTTCTACAATCTCAGAGGGGGCTCCCTCTTTTTCTACGATTTCAGAAGCTAAAATTTTTATTTTCTTTTTTTCTTCCCCCATAAAAATCCAGCTCCAAGCACCCGGCACTTTGGAAAAAGCCCGAATTTGGTTATGGATTTTCTCCGCAGGAAAATTCCAAGAAATCTCCCTTTCTATAGGGGCTATTTTTTTTGCATAGTTAGAAAGGGCGCTATCTTGTTTTTTTTTGACCGCTTTTCCTTCCTGTATTTTCAAAAGAGTTTTTACCAAAAGAGGAGAACCCACTTGGATGAGCCTATCTTGCAAAGAAGTAAAATTCATATCTATAGGGATAGAAACCTCTTCTTGCATATAGATATCCCCCGCATCGAGCTCCTCTACCATATCCATGATAGTCACCCCCGTCTTCTTCTCCCCTTCCAAAAGAACCCGCCTCATAGGATCTGCCCCTCTATACTTAGGCAAAAACGAAGCATGCACATTAACACACCCTTTAGGAGGAATCTGTAGCAGTTCTTGTACAAGAATCTGCCCATAACCCACAACCACAAAACAGTCTGCCTTGATTTCTCTTAGCTTTTGCAAAAAAAGAGGATCTGATGCTTTTTGAGGTTGAAAAAGAGGACAAGAAAGCTTTTCTTGATGAAAGGCCTTGATAGGGTTGAAACTACTTTGTAAAAAACGGCCTTGAGGCTTATCAGGCCTTGTAACAACAGCTTCTATAGAAAAGGGAGCGTTTATAAGATACTCTAAAACAGATACTGCAAAATAAGGAGTGCCAAAGAAAACAAGCTTCATAAGAAGATTAGACCATCTCTTCTTCTAAAAACTCCTCAAAATCAGAAGAAACTTTTTGCTTGGTAACTCCTTCTAAACAAATAAGCCCCCGTTTACTTGATTTGCAAAAATCAATCCAATGCTTTACCTCAGCAATAGGCTCTATTTCTGACTCTATAGAAGAAAGCGCTTCTTGTAGATGTAGCCCCCTCCTAAAGGTAAGACGAAACGCTTTGCTTAAAGATTGTCTTACTGCTAAAGGGAAGCTATGCCTTTTTAGTCCGACTAAATTTAGGCCTCCTAGTTTGTAAGGAGAACCCGTGCCTAGAGTATAAGGAGGAATGTCTTTAGAAATACGACTAAAACCCCCTACCATAGCGTAAGAACCAACTCTGCAATGTTGATGAATCGGCGTCATCCCCCCAATGATAGCATAATCTTCTATGGTAACATGACCCGCTAACATAGCCCCATTAGACATAATCACTTTTTTACCCAAATGACAATTATGAGCTATATGACAATAGGCCATGATTAAACATTCATCTCCAATACTCACCACAGAACCCTCGTGACAAGAAGAATTAATCGTTACAAACTCTCGAATCTCACAGTTTTTCCCTATAACTACAAAAGTTTCTTCTCCTTGAAATTTCAAGTCTTGCGTTTTGGTTCCAATACTAGCCCCCGGCCAAACGGTAGTATTTTCTCCTATTGTTGTATTTCCATCGATGTAAGCATGCGATTTAATCGTAACTCCCTCTTTCAAGGTAACCTTTTTTTTCACCACAGCAAACGCTTCTATAGTTACACCGGGTCCTATCTTTGCGCCTGATTCTACAAATGCCCTTGGATCTATGTAAGACATGAAACAACCACTTTTTAAATTTTCTACAATTGACTTTTCTCTACTAAAGCAAAACTCATCTCTGCTTCCACTACTAATTTTTCTTCTACTAAAGCGCTCGCTCTCATCTTCCCTCCCATTTTGCTCACATGAATTGCTTCCGTGTGCAAATAGAGTGTATCTCCAGGATGGACAGGCCTTCTAAATTTTGCTTTTGCCACGTTTAAAAGAACAGCTATTTTCGTTTTGTACCCTTTTTGGTGAACTAAAACACCCCCCGTTTGAGCCAAAGCTTCTAAGATAAGAACCCCCGGCATAATAGGAGCCCCCGGAAAATGCCCTTGAAAAAAAGCTTCATTCATCGTCACATTCTTTTGCCCTATGATTTTCTCTTTTTCTAAATCAAGATAAATAATCTTATCTACCAACAAAAAAGGATAACGATGGGGAAGAATTTCAGATAACTCTTTGGGACCAAAAACCAAAGATGTTTTCTTAATCTCTTTCATGTCTTAATAAACTCCTTTTTGGAGGAACTGTTTTAATTTTTTAGCAAAGGCCACATTCGAAAAATGTCCTGAACGAATAGCGATAATATGCGCTACAAAAGAGATTCCTAGCAAGGACAAATCTCCTAAAAGATCTAAGATCTTATGACGAACCATCTCATTTTTATACCTAAGCCCTTCCGGATTGAGCACCTTGTCTTCTTGAATGACTACCCCATTTTGCAGCCCCGCTTCTTGCAAAAGCCCTTTATCCAACATCTCTTTTAACTCTTCATAAAGGGAAAAAGTTCTAGAAGAAGCTATCTCTTTTTTATAGCTCTCTTCATTTATAGCTAAAGAAAAGTATTGTGATCCGATGCAAGAGGATTGAGGATAATCTAAGGTGTAGCTCACTTGAAATGTATCACTAGGTAGCGCTATTAGATGAGTATCTTTATAAGAAAAACCTACAATCTCTTTTATGTGAAAAGTTTGTTTTTGCTCAGAAAAAAAAGAAAGCCCCGCTTTTTCTATTAAGGAAACAAAAGTCTGCGCACTACCATCTCCTATAGGAACTTCAGGACCATCTAGCTGAATAATAACATTATCTACCTTCAAAGAATACAAAGCAGACAGCAGATGTTCCACAGTTTGAACGCACGCGTCCTTATTGCCTAAAATAGTGCATCTGGGAGTTTTGTGGACGAAATCAAGAGAGGCTGGAATTAAAGGAGTATGGGGCAAATCAACTCTTTGAAAAACCACCCCCGTTCCTACTTTAGCCGGCAAAAGCCTCATCTGCACCTTCACCCCGCTAAAAAGTCCTACACCTTCGTGAAATACTTCTTTGCTTAAAGTAGAGTAAAATAGAGAGGATTCTACCTTTTCCGTAGAAATGGGATGAGATCTTTTTTGTACTTCTCTTTTGTTCGGAAGAACCGTCAAAACAAGCTATTTCCCTTCAATTTACGTCTTCAAGAAGGTAAGCCAATTTCCTTTTTTTGAGCAAGACCTATTTCTAATATGAAAGCCAAAAATAACAACACAAAAAAACCCTCCCAAAAGAAGAGGAAGCTCCCCCCAAAAAGTATACAAAGTAAAAAGAGAAGCCATAGGAAAGGAGACTAAAAGAGAACCATATGTTTCTTCTCTTTTCGGGTCTTCTTTTAAAAAGCTCGCCCTTTCCCTTCCAAAAGGATCTACAGCTGCTGTAACTCCTGTATTAGTAGCTCTCAAACAAAATACTCCATTTTCAACAGATCGCAGCATCCCGTGAAAATAGTGTTGCATAGCCAGCGTTGTTTTAGGAAACCACGCATCATTAGAAAGGTTTACCAAAAACTCTGCTCCCAACTTTCTCCCTTCCCTTATAAGATAAGGATAGGTCTCCTCATAACAAATAGAGACGGAAAAAGGGTTTTTTTTGGAAAAGATTTTGGCCGTTTTCCCAAAGGAAAAAGACCCTTCTATCCCAAACTCTCTAGCCCATTTTTTAGCCCACCTATAAGGTATATACTCCCCAATAGGAACTAAAACTCGTTTTTCATATCTAAAAACTTCTTCTTTCCCGGGAGCAAAGTAAAAAGCCGCGTTATATCCCCTTTTCACAAAAGGATCATACGTTTCTAACCCAGCTACCCACTCACAGGAAAAAGCATTTGCTAAAGACTGTAATATAAAAGCGTTACTTACAAAGAATTTTCCCTCTCTTATTTCCCCGTAGGAGTAAGAGAGCGGCGCAAAAGTGTGTATATCAGAAGAAAATACCTCTTTCCAAAGAGCCTCTATTTCTTTTAAAGGATACACGGGCTGAAAAGTCCCAAAAGGGAGAGCTATTTCAGGAAGCACTACTAAATCAAGCTTGTTTTTCTGCTTTTGTACTTCTTCAAAGATTCGTTTCCACTGCACATAAGGAGAAAGAAACTTCTCCCAAGAAAAATGGGGCGATTTTTCTTCCGGACGTAAAGCTGTTTGTACTAAAAGAACAGAAAAAGGGATCCCTTTTTCTATCTTTTGACTTTGTAGTAAAAGATAGCTTTTTCCCCATAAAAAAGGGGTTAAAGCACAGATCCCCCATAAAAAAAAGACTTTTTTCTCTCTTGTAAATAACGCTTTAGCTCCCCAGAGATTCGTGAAAATCACCCAAAAACTTAACCCATATACCCCAAACAAAGAAGCCATCTGTCTACTAAATACATTGGCACTTAAGGCAAGACCCACAGGATTCCAAGAAAATCCGCTCAAAACAAAAAGGCGGATCTCCTCAAAAAATACCCACAAAAAAGAAGCTGTTACAAAAAGAAGAAAACTCTTTGCTTTTTTTTTCGTAAAAAAATGATGGATAAATGCGGTAAAAATCCCAAACTGAACCCCTAAGAGAAGGGCTAATATTACATACACAAAAAGAATCAAAACACTTTGATACTCAAAAGAGACCATCCATTTAAGCTGAATAAGTTGAACAAGAAAGAACCACCCCCAGCCAAGATAAAAAGCCCTTTTTGTAGAAAAAGAAAAAAGAGCATACCAAAAAAGAGCATACCCTAAAAACCCCGCAAAAAAACTAAGATAGGAAGAAAAAAGAGGTTGCCCTAATCCAACAAGAAAAAAGGATAAAAAAAACAAAAGGAGAGTTTTTTTCAAAAGTTTAATCTTCTTCTTTATGCAAACTAGCGCTTTCCATATTAGGATTTCCCTTTTTCGAAGATTCTATACAGAAAAGGAGAAAAAGGCCTCCCATTATTGCCAGATTTTTTAAAAACATCACAATTTGCAAATCTCTTTCAACCCCCTCTAAAAACCAAAAAGGGTGAAACAAGAAAGTAGCTGGAATTAAAAATAGCAGTAAAAAAAAGGCTCCCAACTTAAATTTCTTGCTTAATAAAACCAGAAAAACTCCCAAGGTTTCTAGAGAAATCCCCAAAACCATAAGAAATGGGGCAAACCCTATAAGCCCTTGTAAAAAGGAAAACTCAGAAAAATGGGTATGCCACATAGATAGAGCCTGAACTAACTCTGTCTCCGTACCCCTCCAGTTTACCCCTTTTTGAATAGCTGCTATCAAGAAAATAAGGCTTAAAAAAAAGCGCCCTCCAAAAATACATATCCCTCTCACAAAAAGCTCCCTAGTATATTCCTCAGTTTACACAAAAGACCTTAATTTTCAAGAAACTGAAAGAGAAGCTAAAATAAAAAGTTGCAAAATTAAGATAAAAATTTTTTTATCTTCCGATTTTTATATTAAAAAATCCCTTTTATATTTTCTTTTTATATATAATACCTCTTAAAACAGTAAGATTATGAATCCTTTTCAAGAAAAACACCTCTTTTTACTTTTGGAGCTTTGGGAAAAAACGGAAGTTCCTCTAGATCTTTTTGTACGTAAGTATTTCCTAAATAGAAAATTTTTAGGAGCACGCGATAGGAGAGTTATCTCTGAGGCCGTATATAAGCTAATTCGAAACAAACTCCTTTTAGAAGAGCTTCTTCCTCATTCTTCTTGGGAGGAAAAGAAAACTCTTTTAGCAAAAGGGATCGAAACAAATCCCCTATACGCCACTTTAGCTCCTTATAAAAAGCAAAGCTTTCCCCTGTTTTTTTGGGAGAAGTTAGTACAAGAATATGGAGAAGAAAACGCTTTTACCTTGTGTACAATCTTGAACGAAAAAGCCTATCCTACAGTTCGGATAAATCCTATAAAAACTACACGGGAATTTCTTTTTGAAAAATGGAAAGAAACCTTTCCCATATGGAAAGGAAAAGAATCTCCTTTCTCTCTTTTCTTTGAAAAAAATGCTCCCTTAACCTCTCTTACAGAATACAAGGAGGGTCTTTTTGAAATCCAAGATGAAAGCAGCCAAAAAGCTTCCCTTTTAGTCTCTCCCAAAGAAGGAGAATCTCTACTCGATTTTTGTGCAGGATCGGGTGGAAAGTCTTTAGCAATAGCTCCTTTCATGAAAAGTCCCCATTTGTTTTTGTATGATATAAGGAAAAATAGTTTAGAAGAGGCAAAAAAAAGACTTACCAGGGCTGGGGTTACGTCTTTTCAGATCTTTTCTACAGAAGAGAGCCTTCTTCCATTTCTGGGAAAAATAGATATTGTGCTAGTAGATGTACCCTGTTCCGGGAGTGGTTCTTTAAGAAGGAACCCAGACAGAAAATATACTATAACTAAAGAGCTTCTCTCTTCTTTAAAAGAAACGCAAAGAGCTATCTTTATTAAAGCCTTTTCTTATCTAAAAAAGGGTGGCAAAATTTTTTATATGACCTGTTCTATTTTACAAGAAGAAAATGAAGAACAAGCAAATTTTTTCCTTTCTCAATTACCCCTAAAACTACGAGCTCCCTTTCAAAAAACCCTTCCCAAACGAAAAGAAGGAGACGGCTTTTTTGTAGCCTCTTTTGAAAAGCTTTAGAAAAAAAAAGCTCTTTGTTACCCTATCCTTGTACCTAGAAGGTTTTCTTATGCGTTTTTTCTTTTTACTAGTTTGTGCTTTTTCCCTACTGCAAGCAAACCCTCTTCTCTCTCCTCCTTCTTTTTCTTTAGAGCAAGAAGAACCTTCTCTTGTAATTCACAATGCCCTTTTAGCAAAAATACAGGATAAACCCATTACCGTATTTGATGTGGTAAAAAGACTCGACATGCAGTTTTACAGAATATATCCCGAGCTAAAAGATAAAACGATGGCAAGATATCAGTTTTATAAAAATAGCTGGAAAGCGGTTTTGCAAGATTTAATACATACAGAGCTTATTTTGTTGGATGCTTCCAAAAAAGAGGTAAAACTTCCCGATGGAGAGATTCGAGAGGAATTTGAAAATAGATTTGGACCTAATTCTCGAAAAACATTAGAAAAACTAAAGCTCGACTATGAAGAAGCTTGGGACATAACCCGCAAAGAACTTTTAGTACAAAAAATGCTGGGCTTTTTTGTTCACTATAAAGCCCAACAAAAAGTTACCCCTGAAGGGATCTGGAACGCCTATCAAGCTCACTTAGAAAAGAACCCTTCTTCTGAAGAGTTTCTATATAGAGTGGTTACAGTAAAAGCCGGATCAAAAGAAGAGGCAAAAAAACTAGCCGAAGAAACTGCTTTATCTCTTGTAAACTACACCTCTGATTTAGATAGCTCAAAGGTATCTTTAGACGAACTCAAAAAGGCCTATAAAGAGTCTTCTGTTCAAGTCTCTTCTCTTTTCACCCAAAAAAAAGAAGATCTTTCCTCTTCTTTTTTTAGTGCTTTAGCTCCTCTCAAAGAAAAAGAGTTTTCTCCTCCTATTGAATTCTCTCAAAAAGGGTCTTCATTTTTTCGCCTTTTTTACCTACAAGAAAAAAAAGAAACACAAGGAGCTTCTTTTGAAGCGCTCTCTTCTTCTTTGAGAGAGGAAGTTTTTCAGAAAAAAGCAGAAGAAGCTTCTCAGGTTTATTTAGAAAAACTAAAAAAAATCTATAAACACAATATTCAGACCTATCTTTCTGAAAACTTTGAGCCTTTTTCCTTACAGTAACTTATGAGAGCAAAAAAGAGTCTCTCTCAGTTTTTTTTACAAGAACCTTTCGTTATACAAAAAATTCTTTCTTACCTTCAATTCGGAGAAAGTTCTTGTTTTTTAGAAATCGGTCCCGGGAAAGGAGCACTTACAAAAGAAGTCTATAATAGGTCTTTCTTTCAGTTCTGGGCTATCGAAAAAGATGATGCGCTTGCTAAAGACCTACAAAAAAAACATCCTCTTTTACACGTGTTTCAAGAAGACATTCTTTCTTTTGATTTTTCTTTTTTACCAAAAGGGAAAACCCAAGTGTTTGGGAACTTGCCCTACCATTTAAGCCAAGAGATTTTGTATATCATCATCATACATAGCCATCTCTTTTTAAAAGCCCTTTTCATGCTGCAAAAAGAACTTGTAGAAAAACTGCTTTCTCCAAAAAGTCTTATAGCAACTTTTGTTTCTTGTTTTAGCAAAGTAGAGCCTCTTTTTGTGGTTTCAAAAAAGGCATTTTCTCCTAATCCTCTCGTTGACTCTGCCGTATTTTCTCTTTCATTTTTTCCGGAAAGAACTATAGATAAGAAAGCCTTCTTCCAGTTTTTACAAAAACTTTACCAAGGAAAAAGAAAAAAGCTCTCTTCCTCTTTAAAGCTCTTCTTTCCTGAAAAATATTCCCGTTTTGAATATACAGGCGTAATCCTACAAAAAAGGGTAGAAGAGTGCACAAAAGAGGAACTTTTTTTTCTATTTACTCATTTTTAAAAAAACTAGCTAGATACCCTAAAAAGGTATACCCCACCTTCTTTTTGGCAAAAAGAGGTTTTTCTACAAGAAGTCTTTCCCCATCTTTTACCATTAAGGTCGCCACTTTTTGTCCTACTTTTATAGGAGGCTTAAGGGGTTCCCAAGATACATACGCTTTTAAAAGAGGCTTTTCAGAAGGGTAATAAGAAATAGTTATCTCTTCTTTCAAAAATGCTTCTAAAAAAGACGAAGCTCCTTTTATCTCTTTACTAAAGGTTTTTCCAAAAGTAAAAAGAGTCTCTTCTTTTTTTTCCTCTGCAAAAGCTGTTTCAAAAAGAGCTATCGCGTCTTCATACCTACTCTCTCTAGTAGGGCACCCTAAAAGAACCGCTATTAGAGTTCTCCCTTCTTTTTCTGCTGCAGCCATCAGATTTTTTTGTGCTTTCGATGTATAGCCTGTTTTTAATCCCAACGCATAAGGATAATAATATTTCGTGCCCGGCTTTACGAGTCTATTGGTTTGTAAGAATGTTTGGGCTTTTCTTTTGTTCGTAGCAGGAAGAGAAAAAGAGACCATTTTAGCCATCTCCCGAATATGGGGATTTTTTAGAGCAATCTGCCCTACTTTCGCAAGATCATAAGCAGTGGTTTTATGTTCCGGATGATGAAGTCCATGAGGATTTTTAAAGAAAGTATCTTGGCAACCTACGCAAGATAAATAGCCGTTCAACTCCTCCATAAACTCTGGAACGGAACCGGATACAAATTCAGCCAAAGCATTACTCGTATCATTAAAAGAAGAAATCAAGGTTCCATAAATGAGGGCCCAGACAGGCAGTTTTTCTCCTCGGAAAATCCCCATATTGATTCCCCCGTATTCCAAAATATGGGCAGGATAGGCAGAAAAGTCTTTTTCCCTTTTTATATCAGAAACAATAGACAAAGCCTCCTCTGAAGGAACATGGAGCGCAAAAAAGTCTAACTCTTTTTTTTCTAAAACGTACACCACAGTAACCAGCTTCGTTAAGCTAGCCGGAAAAACAGGTTCATACGCTTTTTTCTCAAAAAGAACCGCCCCCGTATCCGCATTCATAAGAATTGCAGAGTTTGCAGAGACCTTTCTTTCAAAAGGACACAAAGAGAAAATGGGAAGCAAACTTAACAAGAGAAATAACATATCTTTAAAGATTAGCCCCTTTTTCTGTTTAAACACAAGGCCCCTATTTTAACTTTCTAAAAACAAACAGGTTAAACAGATTTTTCATTTCTTCTTTACTTATTTTTATAGAAAAACAATTTTATAAAAAAAACAAAATAAAGCTCCGTTTATTGTTATAAAATAAAAAGAAACTTGACATTCTTGTTTTTTTTTAGTTACCATCTACTTAAGGGCTGAAAGAAGGAGGAAGGGATGTTGAACCCCTTGCAATTGGAAGAGGTATATCAATCATTTACAAAAAACCTTCAAGACTGGGCTCATGACGGGATTGTCAATGTAGATCTTCCTCTTTTACAAGAGATGCGCATTCTAGAAAATATCCATGAAGAAGAAGATAGCACAAGCGAACTTACTCAGTATTTTCACGTAATAGAGAGCCTAGAAAAGGTCACTCTTTTTAATGAGCAGTTTGCTATCTGGATTATTCCTAAAATGGAAGGGGAAGACCCCATAACCTATGTTTTAATTGCCCTGAATCAAAATGACAAACCCCAGCTGGAAATTGTTTTTAGTACCACCGGGGTATATAATACTCCTAAATATGTCTTGAAAGTCTTACAAAGCTTTTTGGTGGATATGCTCGAAACAGAGGCTACTTTGACTTCCTATAAAAAAGAGAAAAGCTAAAGCTTTTTCACCAATCTTAAAAGATTGGCTTCCTCATAAAGGTAGGTTATTTCATCTACCATCTGCTTCATAAACAAAATGCCAAAACCCCCTTCTTTATCTATAGAACCGGAAAAAGGATGCTTTAAGGGATTAAACGGAGCTCCATAGTCTTTTAAAGAAACCACTACCCCTTCCGCCTGTTTTTCTACTGAAATCTCTATCTTCCCCTTAGAAACAGAAGGATAGGCATAGTGAATTACATTTACTAAAGCTTCTTCAAGGGCTAACTCCATTTGATGGACCCATTCAGTAGAAGGATTAAAAGGAGCTATTTCCTGAATTACCCATGTCAAAATTGGATAGAGCTGGTTTAACTCCGCTACAAATGTCGCTTTTTTCATGGAATTCCTTCCGATGTGGCTAAATGGTGGAGGAGCATTTCTACTACTTTTTGAGACAGCTTATCAAATAAAGGTCTCATAGCCGCCTCTGAAGCACTTTCTATAGGTTCTAGCTGCCCTAAGGAAAAAGTTAAAGCTGTTTTTCTTTCTCCTTCAGAATTTACAAAACTCAAGTCAGAAAAAGAATCCCCTTCCACATAATCAAAGTCTACCTCAGAACTACAAAAAACAGGCCCCCATACCACTTTTCCTGAAGATTCCTCTATGAGCTCAACAGAAGCGGTAGCAGAAAGCCTTCCCTCTATAGGCCGAATGTTTTTTTTGAGGGCCCCAGAAATTTTTTCTACCTCTCTTCTATATCCTATCTGCCCTTGAGAAAAATTCGTTAAAGCAACCTTTACCCGAAACCTTCCTTCTCTTTCTTGATAAGAAAAAAAAGGATTCTGAGATATCTTTTCTATAATCTGATTGGTAAATGCCCCTTTTTCATCCCCTTCTACAAAAGGAACCCTTACAGAAACCCGGGAGGGTTCTACAAACTGATAAGAACAACCTAAAAAAAATAAAACAGGGAGTACGCTAAGAAGTCTTTTTTTGGAGTTTTTCCATACATTTTTGCACCTTTTTCGCCATATGCGTATGGGGAAACTTGTGCACAATTTTCTCATAGTAGATAAGAGCTGCCTCCGGCTTTTTTGTCCTTTCATAAAAACTCCCTATCTCATAGAGACCCTCTGCAAATTTTTCTTCCACTTCACGGATAGAAGACCTTACCTCTTGTAGTCTTTTTTCCCCTGGGAAAGCCTCTTGAAACTTGCGATAATTGATATGAGCAAGCTCTAACCAATCAGGATCCAATGTCTCCTGTTCTGCTCTTTCTACATATATATTGGCTGTCTCTATAAAACTCTCTATGGCAAGCTCATGTCTGGGAAAACGGATAAGCAAGGTCTGCAAAGAATCTAAACTCTGGCTATACTCTTTTCTCTTCCTTTGTAGCTTGGCCTTGCCATAAAGAGCTTTAGCCCCAAGCTCCTCGTAAGGATAGGTATGGATAATCTCCTCATAAATCTGCAGAGCCTCTTCTTCTGCAGAAAGCCATTTGGGACTTTTTTCCCATTTCACCAGATGCTTTTTAGCCCCTTTTCGAAATTCTTCGGCAATTAAATACTTATAATTCAGTGTCTTTTCAAAAAAACTCGGGTTTGCCGCCTCTTCTAAATAGTCAGAAAAATACCGATTCGCTAGATCAAAATCCTTTTCGAAGAAAAAAGAAACCCCTAAATAGTAAAGGGCTTCTAAAGATAGGTTTGCTTCAGGAAAATCTTCTAAAAGGGCCTTTCCTTCTTCGATCACTTTTTTCCAATTCTCTTCATGAAAAAAAGAGAGCATCACATTATACCCTTCCTGAAGATTCCGTCTTTTTTCTACGGAAAAAAGGGGAAGGGTAAATAATAGACAAAAGAAAATGAATAGAGAGAAAAATCGCTTCATGCCCTCTATAATCCTTCCCTAAAAGGGTAAAAGTCAAGCCTCTTTAAAAGACTCCCTACAAAAAAATTAAATAGAGGTGAGCTCATACCGAATCAAGTGTGGAAAGCTTTTCAGGGCATATAAAAATTCTTGATTCAAGTCTACCCCCCATGTAGGTTGAATATACAAAGAGGCTACCACTGTTTCTCTTTCTTCAAATTGTAATTTTAGGGGAGTCTTTCCTGCATATTTCCGAAAAAGTTCTTTCATTTTCATAATATCAGAAAAACGGATCTCCCTTAAATTCAAAAAAACTTGTAATAGTTTTTCCTCTTTTTTTTCTTCTTGTTTCATTTTTTTTTGATACCCCTTTTGAAACGAAATCAGCTTTTTCCTCTCTTCTTCTAACTCCTCAACATCTACTTCCTGTAAATCGTGCAAAAAACGACAAGAAAGACGCCTTTTTTGGTCTTTTTCTTCTAAGCAAAAAAGCCCTACTAAAATCTGATTCTCTTGTAAAAAGGGAAGAGACCTATCATAAACCTCGCTAAAAAGGGGGACTTCATACTTTTCTAGTCCATCACTAATGGTTAAAATGGCAAATTTTTTCTGACTTTTTGCGCTTATTTTAAACTGCACCTCTTCCAAAATAAATGCTATTTTTAACCACTGATTTTTTTTCTTTTCCAAGTCTTTTAAACTAGAACAGTCTAAATCTGCTATTTTTTGTTTATACAAAGACAAAGGATGGGAGGTAAGATAGAATCCAATCAACTCTCTTTCTTTATGCAATACAGAAATAGGAGAACTTTCTTCTTTCACTTTAGGTGGCAAAATAGGCTTGTCCACTTTTTCTTCTAACAAGGAAAAGAAGCTTAACACCCCTTTTTCTTTCTCTTTTTTATCTTGAATGACCCTTTCATAATTTTCTTCTAAATACAGGTAGGTTTCATCTCTATTCCATCCCGTAAAATCAAAAGATCCGGCCATAATCAAAATCTCTATCGATTTTTTTCCTACCTTGGAGCTATCTATCCTATGTATAAAGTCTTCTAAAGAAGAAAAAAAACCTCTTTTTCCTCTTTCTTCTAAAATAGCCTCTACAACAGAAATTCCGACTCCTTTTATCCCCGCCATAGCAAAGCGGATCCCTTTTTCTGTAGAGACAAAATCCTTTCCTGATTCATTTATATCAGGAGATAAAATAGCGATCTGCAGTCCTTGTGCTTCCCGAATAAATTTGGCTATCTTAGAAAGATCATGTACATCACAAGTCATTAAAGCAGCCATCCACTCTCCGGGATAGTTTGCTTTTAAATAGGCTGTTATATAGGTAAGATACGCATATGCTGCAGCGTGAGACTTATTAAATCCGTAGGAAGCAAATTTTTCGATTTTTTCAAAGATATGCTCTGCTGTTTTTTCCTCAATCTGTCTTTCCTTACATCCCAGGATAAATTTTTTTCTCTGGCGAACCATCTCCTCTCTATCTTTTTTACCCATGGCTTTTCTTAAAACATCCCCTTCTCCCAAGGAATATCCTGCTAGTTTATTCGCTATCTGCATTACCTGCTCTTGGTAAACCATAACACCATAGGTCTCTTCTAAAATCTCCTTCATCCAAGGGTGATCTATATGTATCTCTTCTTTTTTATGTTTTCGGTTGATAAAGGAGGGAATCATATCCATAGGACCGGGTCTGTATAAAGCGCCCACGGCAATAATCTCTTCAAAAGAATCAATTTTTAAATTCACTAAAAGGTCCTGCATGCCAGAAGACTCAACCTGGAATACCCCTAAGGTTTTTCCTTCTCTTAAAAGAGCAAACGTTTTCTTATCGTCCAAGGGAAGATTGGAAATATCTATTTCTATTTGCTTTCTTTTTTGTACTTCACTTACACACTTTTGAATACAGCTAAGTGTTTTTAACCCCAAAAAGTCAATCTTGAGCATCCCTACGGCCTCTACAGGCTTCATAGCATACTGGGTAACAATCATATCTGCATCTTTAGAGGTACAAACAGGGATATGCTCCATAATGGCTTTTTCAGAAATGATCAGCCCTGCCGCATGGGTGCTTGTATTTCGAATCGACCCTTCTGTTTTTTTGGCCATATCGATCACCCTACGAGTCTCCTCATCTTTTTCATAAAAACTTTTAAGCTCCGGGTCCATCTCTAAAGCTTTTTCTAAAGTGATATTTAAGTCGTCAGGAACCAGTTTGGCTATCTGATTTACTTTGGCCAAAGAAACATTTAAAACCCTCCCCACATCTTTAATGGCCATTTTTGCCTTCATCTTACCAAAAGTAATGATCTGAGCTACTTTCTCTTTACCATATTTTCGTATGGTATACTCAATTACTTCAGAACGCCTTTCCATGCAAATATCCACGTCAATATCCGGATAGGAAATTCTTTCTGGATTTATAAAACGCTCGAAAAACAGATGAAACCGTAAAGGTTCAATGTCGGTAATCCCCAAAAGATAGGCTATGATAGATCCGGCAGCAGACCCCCTTCCAGGTCCCACCGGAATCTTATTGTTTTTAGCCCAAAAAATAAAGTCATACACAATCAAAAGATAGTCGCACATACCTTTAGAAGAGATAATGGAAAACTCCAACTCTAGTCTCTCTTCCACTATCTTTTTAGGATCTTTCCCGGGGTACTTTTCTTGCACCTTTTTTAAATGCTCTTCTGTATATCTTTTAGAAAACCCCTCTTTACAAAGCTTATAGAGGTAGTTTGCTGTCTCTTTTTCTTTTTCCTCTTTGGTGTATTCTTTATTTACTAAAGAAGGAGGAAGGAATACAGGATAGTGTTTTGTTTGAAAGTCAATTTCTAGCTGACACCTTTTTTCCACTTCTTGTGTATTCTTGAGCGCTTCGGGAAGATCTGAAAAAAGCGCTTCCATTTCTTCCGGGCTTTTAAAGTAAAACTCCCGAGAAGCAAGTGTTTTTCTCTTTGGATTGGGAACCTTGTTTTTTATATTTCCTTTTGAATCCCTTTCCCAAATCTCTACTGTTTCCGCAGAAGAGACATTGAGTAAAATTTCGTGCGCCTTCCAATCCTCTTTTTCTAAGTAGTGGATTTCATTACAAGCAACTAAGGGGAGGTTTTCTTTTTTCGCGAAAGAAACTAACGTTTTTTCTACCTTTCTACTATCTGCTATATATTCTTGCGCTTTTTGTAAAAGCCAGCTTTCTTTGGAAAACTGCTCTGTCTCAAAAGAAGCTCTTTGAATTTGTAAATAGAGCCTATCTTGGAAAAGAGATCGGTACCAATCAAGCTCTTTTTCAAATAACTCCTCTTTGTTTCTTCGAATAAAATAAGAAAAGGGGGAAAGCATAGAGCCTGTAAGGCAAAGAAGTCCCTCCTGATGTTTTTCTAAAAGCTCTTTATCTATCCTAGGGTAGTAGTAGAACCCTTCTAAATACCCTAAAGAAGACAACTTACAAAGGTTGTGATACCCTATATCATTCATAGCAAAAAAAAGAACAGGAAACCCAACAGGAATACCGGGCTCCTTTCGTTTTTTATGTCTACTTTCAGGAGCAACCCAAAGCTCGCACCCAAGAATGGGTTTTATCTTCTCTTTTTTTGCCAGTTTGAAAAATTCTACAGCCCCAAATAAGTTTCCTTTATCAGTAAGAGCTAACGAAGAAACCCCGTATCCTTTCGCCTTTTGCATCAGTTTTGCAAAAGAGACAGTCGAGTCTAATATAGAATATTGAGAGTGAACATGAAGAGGAACGTAACTACCCATCTTGGATTTAAGAATGGTATAATCCTTTCAAAAAAGCAATCTCTTTATTGATTTTTCGGATGCGTTTTTATCGACCAAAGAGGAATCAGAAGAAGCGCTGCACAAACAGCACAGATAGATAAAATTATATAATACCCTTCCCATCCCATTAAAGTAGTAAAATAGCCTAAAGGATACCCGGCACAGGCTGCTCCTAAATACGCAAATGTACCTGCAAATCCTGTGGCAGTGGCTGCTGCTTTTTTATGAGAAAGTTCTGCACAGGCAATTCCTATTAACATTTGAGGTCCAAAGATAAAAAATCCAGCAGAAAAGACAAAAAAATAGTCAAAAAACCAGTAAATTCCCGTATAAAGCCAAATAGAGAGAACAGAAGCTAACGATCCTACTATAAACAAAATATTAATAGGATTTCTTTTTCCTTGAAAAAGTCTATCAGAAGACCATCCTGCTGCTAGCCCTCCACAAAAACCGCCTATCTCAAAAAAAGTCATGCATTTACCCGCTTCAAACTGCGTATACCCTTTTGCTTCCACAAAAAAGAGTAAGCTCCAATCATTTACCGCAGTCCGAATTACGTAAACAAAGAAGTAGGAAAAAGCTAAAACCCAAATATACTTATTAGAAAGCACGTAATCCCACAAAATCCTTTTTACAGGAAGCTGTAGCTTTTCTTTTTGGTCCTTATCTTCTTTATTTACATAGTCATTTCGGAATTTTTCAATTACAGGAAGGCCTAATGATTGGGGTGTATCCCGCAGTCGGTTTATCAGAAAAAACCCCACTAAGATACAAAGTCCCCCCGGTATGTACATGGCATAGCGCCATCCGTAGTGTTGCGTACAAAAGGTAACTAAAAGGACAATTAAAGCTCCTCCCAAGTTATGGGAAGTGTTCCAGAGGCTCCACCAAGTACCTCTTTCTGAATGAGAATACCAATGAGTTAACAATTTTGCGCATCCGGGCCATCCCCAGCCTTGAAACCACCCATTTAATCCCCAAAAAAGGGCAAACCAAAAAAGAGAAGAAGAAAAACCAAAAAAGATATTAAAAATTCCGGTTAAAATTAACCCAATAGACATAAAGTAACGGGGATTGGATTTATCTCCTAAAATCCCACTAATAAACTTACTCACCCCGTAAGTCAAAGAAAGGATGCTCCCAATAATCCCAAGTTCTGCTTTAGAAAAGCCTAAATCCGTACTCATGGAAGCAATCGCAAAAGTAAAGCTTTTTCTCGTAAAATAGTAAAGAGCATAGCCAATGTACATCCCGTAAAAGATACGAAAACGCCAGTAGCGATAAGATTTTTTTACAACTTCAGGGTCTTCTATCTCCTTACGAAAGGGAGCTGGTTTTAAAAACTTCCAAAACAACAATTTTTTGAACACAAGCCATTTTCCTGTTAAATTATCTTTTCACCCTAAACAAACGAAGACCCCTCTTTTTTTAAGGAAATGTCTAGAAAATTTTTTCCTGTTACCTTACAAAAAAGGAAGGGTTCCTTAAAACCTAAAAAAGTTGGCCCTTTTTATACAGAAAAAGATTGTTTATGTCTAACATCTCAGGACCTACCCCTAATAAACCAAAAGATCCTTACGAGGGATATAAGGTAGAGGCAATAGAAAAAGAAACACTGGATCCGAAAAAAAACAAGCCTCCTCCCTCCAAGAAAAAAGGGAAAAAAATTATTTTCCAAAACGCTTTTTTTCTCTTCTTTTCTAAAATATTTCGCTCTCTTTTTCCGCAAAAAACCCGCCCCGCTCCTCCCTCGGAAGAAATCTTAGAAATATGGGAAAAACTGTACTTGCTATTTGAAAATATGAAACAAGAAAAAGCGCAAGAAGAACCTGCTTTTTTACAACATTTTGCGTATCTTTGGGAAAAACTCTTAGAGAATCTTTTTTACTACAAAAAATTTCCCGAAATCCACGAAAAAATCCTCCTCTTCATAGAAGAGGTAGAAAGCTTTCCCGAAGGAAACGAATTTTCTTTTGGGTACTATCTTTCTAACGCCTCTATTGATAACTGGCTTCCTTTTCCTTTTATCGCCCTTTTAAAAAACCTCTATGAAGAACATATAAAAGACCCTGAGAAAAGTAAATTACAAAACTGGTCTTTGCAAATACGCGATTTTCTGTTCTTTTTTTCTTCCCTAAAGGAAAAGTAAATCTTTTCTGAAAAGAAAAATCTCCTTTCCTTATCTTTTCTCTTCTGTCAAAATAGAGGGGTTACAAGGTTGAAAAAATATCTATGAAAGAGTCTATCCCCAAAGGATTATTTGACATTCTCCCTTACGGCGCCCTTTTGCCTTGGCAAAAGACTGAATATTGGATTTATTTGGAAAACGTGATCCGCTCATTGGCTTCTGATTATAGTTTTGAAGAAATTCGTACTCCTGTTTTTGAAAAAGCAGAAGTGTTTTTAAAAGGAATTGGTGCCTCTTCTGACATCGTAAACAAGGAAATGTACCTTTTTAAAGATCGAAAAGAGAGACTTCTTGCTTTAAAACCAGAAGGGACTTCCTCTGTTTTGAGAGCTTTCGTAGAAAAAAATTTAGCTCCTTTGAGAAAAGTTCATAAGCTCTTTTACATAGCTCCCATGTTTCGCTATGAAAGACCTCAGTCCGGAAGGTACAGACAACACCATCAGTTTGGAGTAGAGGCTTTAGGGTCTTCTGATGTGGAACAAGATGCGGAAGTTATCGATATGCTGGTAGAGCTCTATACGAGACTGGGCCTTAAAAACATCCAAGTTACCATAAACTCTGTGGGTGACAGTCTATCTAGGCAAGCATATCGAAGTGCTTTGCAAGATTTTTTAAAACCTCATTATTCTTCTCTTTCAGAAGAGAGCAAGATCCGCTTTGAAAAAAACCCTTTGAGAATTCTTGACTCTAAAGAAGAGGCGGATATAGCTCTTATGCAAAAAGCCCCCTCTCTTCCTGATTTTCTAAATTCAGAAAGCAAGGAACGCTTTGAAAGGCTTCTTTCTCTTTTAAAAGCGCTAAACATAAACTACACCGTATCCCCCAAATTAGTTAGAGGGTTAGACTACTACAATCATACTGTTTTTGAAATCGCCTCTCAAGAACTCGGAGCCCAAAATGCTTTAGGAGGAGGAGGTCGATACGATGGTTTTACAGCCCTTTTTGGAGGCCCCTCTCTTCCTGGAATTGGTTTTGGGACTGGTTTAGAAAGAATTTTACAAGCCCTCTTGGGGCAGAAACAAGATTTACTTCCGGAAAAACCGGCCCCTTTTCTTTTTTTAATTCCTTTAGGAGAAGAGGCAAAAAAAGAGGTTTTATTCCTCGCATCGAAACTACGAAAAAATAGGGTAGCCTGCTTTTTTGACCTTAGTTTCAAAAAACTAAAGCAAGCTCTTTCTTATGCTAATTCTCACAAAATTCCTTACGTAGCTATTTTAGGGGAAAAAGAGCTCTTACAAAAAAAAATTCAACTAAAAGATATGCGTCAAAACCAAGAAAAAGAACTCACCTATTCTGAATTTCTCACCTTTTTCCAAAAGGACTCTCATGAAAAACTATAAAAGAACGAATACCTGTGGCGACCTTAGAAAAGCCGATATAAAAAAACAAGTAACCCTCTGCGGATGGGTTCACAAAAGAAGAGACCATGGAGGTCTTATCTTTGTAGATCTAAGAGATCGGTATGGATTAACCCAAGTTATTTTTGATCCAAAAATCGCAAAAACAGCTCATGAAACTGCAGAAAAACTCCGCTCAGAATGGGTCCTTTACGTCGAAGGAACCGTTAGAGAAAGGGGAAAAGGGCTAGAAAACAAAGAACTAAAAACAGGAGAAATTGAGGTAGTAGCAGAAAAGCTTCACATATTTTCTCCTTCTAAAACGCCTCCCTTTTCCCTTTCTGAAAAAGATGCTTTAGCCAGTGAAGAACTGAGATTAAAATACCGCTTTTTAGACTTGCGAAGAAAAAGTTTATCCTACAATTTACAGATGAGACATAAAGCTCTTCTTTGCGTTAGAAACCTTCTAAGCGAAGAAGGCTTCCTAGAGATTTCCACACCAATACTCGCAAAAACCACTCCTGAAGGGGCTAGAGATTACCTTGTCCCTTCCAGAATTTACCCCGGAAACTTCTACGCACTTCCTCAGTCTCCTCAGCTTTTTAAACAGCTGCTCATGATTGCTTGCATGGATCGCTATTTCCAAATTGCCCCCTGTTTTCGAGATGAAGATTTAAGGGCGGATAGACAACCTGAGTTTTCTCAAATAGATATGGAAATGAGTTTTTCTTCTGTGGAAGATCTTTTCTTTATAGTAGAAAAATTAGTAAAAAAAATCTTCTTTGTCTGCCTTGGAGTTACTATTGCAACTCCTTTCGTTCGTCTTACTCATAGCGAGGTGGTAGAAAAATATGGGACAGATAAGCCTGATCTTCGCTTTGAGATGCCTCTTGTTAGATTAGATGATATTATACAAGAGTCTAACTTCTCTATTTTAAAAGAGCTTTTAGAAAAAGGAGGGGCCGTTAAAGCTATTCTTGTGTCAAAAGGAGCGGAGCTCTCCCGAAAACAGATCGATAATTATATTCAATTTGTGGCTCCCCTTGGGTTAAAAGGGCTTGCTTGGATGAAAAAAACGGAAGAGGGACTGCATTCCAACGTAACTAAGTTTTTTACAGAAACACAGCTAAAACAAATCGAAACAAGAATGCAAGCAGAAGTGGGAGACCTCATTTTAATAGGGGGAGAAAAGGATTCTATTGTAAACCTTGCCTTAGATCAACTTCGAAGAAAAGTTGCCAAAGAACAGAAACTCTTCGACCCTAAAACCTATGCTTTCGCTTGGATTACTGATTTTCCTTTATTCCAAGAAGAGGAGGGAATCATAAAAACAGAACATCATCCCTTTACGGCACCTCATGAAGAAGATCTTTTTTTATTAGATAAAGACCCTACCAAAGCAAGGTCTCATGCTTACGATCTTGTTTTGAATGGATATGAAATCGCTTCTGGCTCTAAAAGGATCTATGAAAGTGCGATTCAACAAAAAATCTTTTCTATCTTGGGTCTTTCTGAAGAGGAAACAAAAAATAAGTTTGGGTTTTTCTTAGAAGCTTTGCAATACGGAACCCCTCCTCACTTAGGAATTGCTTTAGGGGTAGAAAGGTTGATTATGCTTCTTTGCTCTACAGAAAACATCCGGGATGTTATAGCCTTCCCTAAAACACAAAAGGCAAGCGATCTTATGTTACAGGCTCCTTCAACGCCCGATCCTTCTCTTTTAAAAGAGCTGCAATTATGAGATTGCTGCTTATTTGTTTTTTATTTCCTATTTTTCTGGTAGCCGTGGAAGGGTTTTTACAAGAGGAGATTCTTTTTTTAGAAGAAAACAGAAAAAGAGCCCCCATTTATTTACTAGAAAAGGGAGAAATTCAATATGAGATACTACAGAAAGGAGGGAAAAGTAGCCTTCAAGAGTATCATTCCCCTGTCTTAAAACTGCAAAAAAGATCTTTAAGCGGCTCTTTTACAGAAGAGCTCCCCCAGAAAATAATTATAGAAGAGCTGCCGGAAGGGATTAAAAAGGGTATTTTGGGCATGCAAGAAGGAGAAAAGCGAATTCTTTATATTCATCCAAAGTGGACGGAAGAAAACGCGCTTCTTATTGTAGAAGTGGAACTACTGCAAATTGAAAATCCCTATCAGGAAGTGGACTCGATTCACACTTTTTTTGCTAAAGAAGGAACTCTTCGTTGAAAATCATTTTATACAGACCCCTAATCCCGCAAAATACGGGAAACATTGTACGAACCTCTGCTGCTTTAGGAGCAAAGCTGATCTTAGTACATCCCTTAGGTTTTAAAACTACAGAGAGAAGCCTCAAAAGAGCCCAGCTTGACTACTGGGATAAAGTGGAAATAGAAGAGATAGAAGACCTTGTCTCTTTTTTAGATAAGGCTACCTTTCCTTTTTATTTTTTCTCCTCTAAAGCTTGTAAAGAGTATACTTCCGTATCTTACCAAAAGGAAAGCGCCCTTATTTTTGGTAATGAAAAAGAAGGACTTTGCCCTATTTTCCATAAAAGGTGGCCTTCCCAGTTTGTAAAAATCCCCATGAAAGAAAATATTCGATGTTTAAACCTTTCCAATAGCGTAGCTATTGGCGCCTACGAAATGGCAAGACAGCTTGCTATATTCTGAACAAAAAAAACAGAATATTTAGAGTGAGACTAAACGCTAAAGCAGAAGCTATCGGCAAGTAAACCAAGGTCTGTCCTTTGATAGCCACCATATCTCCCGGCAACGAGCCAAACCAGGTACTTATCCAAGGAATCTCATACTGGTAGTGAAGCATCACTCCCCCTAAGACAACAAACACAATCTCCCAGAAAAAAAGTCTTCTCAAAAACCGTAAAAACTTCATTTCCGTTGGATTAGCTCCTGAATCTCTTCTTTATCTTTAAGGCCGATTACTCTAGAAACTTCCTTTCCTTCTTGAAAAACGATCAAAGTAGGAACTGAGGTAATCTTAAACTGGGCTGCTATTTTTTGCGCTTTGTCAATATCAAGTTTTCCAATTTTAGCCTCTTTTACCTCTTGAGAAAGCTCTTCTAAAATAGGAGCCATCATTCTACAAGGGCCGCACCAATCAGCATAAAAATCAACCAAACAAGTCCCACTTGCTATAAAAGAGGAAAAATTTTCCTCTGTTATTTGAACTAAACTACCTACCATAAATCTCTCCTATTTTAACAAAACCTGAATTTTAACTATCTTTCCCTTTTTTTTGGGAAAAAAAAGGCTTTTTTCTATTTCCTTCCGCCCATTTTTCTAACTTTTGCAGCGAGCTTTCTAACTCTAGCATGCAAGAGTCTATCTGTTCTTTTTTGGATTTTTCCTCGGAAAACTCCCATATTATAGGGGCCCCAAATACACAAATTAATTTTCCAAAAGGACTGGGGAACTTTTTTCCCCTTTTCCACACCTCAAAAGTGCCCTTTACAAAAACAGGGACAATAGTTGCTTTAGTACGAAAGGCTAAAAGACCCACTCCTGATTGTAATTGTTGCAACTTCCCACTTCTAGATCGAGCTCCCTCCGGGAAAAGAAGAACCTTTTTTCCCTCCATAAGAAGGTCTATTACAAGCTGAAACACTTTTGCATTAGAACTGTTTTCGTTAACAGGGTGAGCATTTAAAAGGTGTATGAATCTACCAAATAAAGGCACTGTAAAAAGGGGTTTTTTTGCCATGAAATGGATCTCTTCAGGAGAAGAGATTGCGACCAGTGGTGGGTCCAAAAAAGAGAGATGATTACATGCTAAAATAGCAGCACCTGAAGGAAAGTTTTCCTTCCCATATACTTTGTATCGATAAAAAATCTTAAAAAAAATCTTTGCCAGAAACAGAATAAGAGCATAAAAAAACCGTTTTTTCTTCAAAGGCTTTTTTTTTTGCTTTATCTGCTTAATTACAAGATCGATTACTTCTTGTAAAGAAAGGGAGGAGGTATCAATGGAATAAGCATCTTTTGCTTTTTTCAAAGGAGAATGCTTCCTTTTAGAATCTGCTTCATCCCTTTTTTGCATCTCTTGAAAAATCTTTTCTTTTTCAAAAACTTTTTCCGGGAATTTTTCTACTAACTCTTCTAGCCTTCTTTTCGCTCTGATTTCTAATTTAGCAGAAAGGAAAAACTTCGCTTCCGCTTCGGGAAAAACAACGGTCCCCATATCTCTTCCTTCAAAGACCATATTGGTTTTTTTTCCATACTCTCTTTGAATTTGTACCATTTTTTCTCGAACTTCCGGATAGGTAGCTATTTTAGAGGAAGCAAAGGTTACTTCAGGCAGTCTAATCTCTTCTGTACAATCTTCTTTTTCTAAAAAGTATCTTTTTTCCTCTCCCGTCCCCTTTATAGACAAAGTAAAGTTTTTTAACGCTTTTACTACTTTTTGTTCTTCTTCTACGGGGATTTTTTTTTGTAAGATGCTATATGCGGCAAGCCTATACATGGCTCCTGTATCAAAAAAGTCAAACCCAAGCTTTTTTGCTACCCCTTTTGCTACAGAGGATTTTCCTGTTCCTGAAGCTCCATCAATGGTAATGATCATAAAAAGAGTTCTATCTCCAACACAAAAAGAAAAATACAATAAAAATATTAAAGATCAAAGAGTCTAAAAGATCTAACATTCCCCCCATACCGGGTATAGAGCTGCTATCTTTTTGGTTAGCATCTCTTTTGAAAAGAGATTCAAACAAGTCACCCAGCTGACCCAAAATCCCCATTAAACTTCCCAGTATAAGAGCCCATACCAGGGTAATTTTATCTGAGAAAACTGCAAACAAAAGACTTGTCCCTAAAGAGGAGGCCCACCCTATAATAGCCCCCTCTTTTGTTTTGTGGGGGCTAATTTTGGGGGCCAGTTTATTTTTTCCTAAAAGTTTTCCGCCAAAATAGCCCCCTATATCGGCCGCTTTTGTAACTGCTATCAGGTAAAAGATCCAAAATCTTCCCTCATAAAATTTACTGTAAAGGATAAAAAAGGAAAGTCCGATTGGAACCACAATATAAAGAAAAGGAAAGCAGGAAGTCGCTATCTCTACAATAGCTTGCCCCATTTTTTTTCCGTGGTAAAAAAACAAAAAGAGCAAATGAAGAAAAAACAAAAGAAAGGGCACAAAAAGAAAAAATGATTTTTGGGAAGCTCCAAAGAAAGCAAAAATTTCTAAAAAAGAAAAACCCATCATAACGAAAGGAAAAAGACGAACCCCTTTTTCTTTAACCAGATTCCCATACTCTCCTACAGCTAAAGCGCCGATAGCTGCCGCACACAGGGGAAACAGAAACATCAAATAAGGTGTCTTAGAAAAAATAAGCAAAAAAGCAAATAAAGAAGCCGCTACCAAAGCGCTTATTATTCGGGACAAAAATTCTTTAGAAAAAAATAATTTCACAAGGCACCTAACCTTCTTTGTCTAGTCTGATAATCTAAAACCGCTTCTTCGAAGTCTTTCTTAGAAAAATCAGGCCATAGCGTTTCTGTTACGTAGATTTCAGAATAAGAAATCTGCCAAAGCAAGAAATTACTTACTCTTTTTTCTCCGCTGGTTCTGATCAAAAGATCCGGATCTTCTATACTTGCCGTGTCTAAATAGGTAGAAAATCGTTTTTCGGTAAGCTCTTCTTTAGAAATCAAGTTTTGATCGTAGTCTTGTAAAATTTTTTTCACAGAACGCAAAATCTCGTCTCTTCCCCCATAATTTAACGCTAAGAATAGCTTTAACTTTTTTCCCCTGCTTGTCTCTTTTTTAATAGATAAAAGACCCTTTTGTAAAGAAGAAGGAAGCTTTGAAAGATCTCCTATGGTATTTACTTGAATTCCTCCCAGGGTAAGCTTTTGCCTATACTCTTTCAAAGAATCCTCAATAAGTTGAAAAACAGCCTCTTTTTCCTCTTTGGAACGGTTCCAGTTCTCCGTAGAAAAAGCATAGACTGTAAGAACCTCTATTCCCATATGAACCGCTGCTTCAGCAGTCCTTATAAGCGTTTGAAGCCCCTTTTCATACCCCTTAATGATAGGTTGATTTCGAATCAAAGCCCACCTTCTATTTCCGTCCATAACAATAGCTATGTGTTTAGGAACCTTTGCTGGTTTTTGGAAAAAAGAAAAAGGGGAAAAGAAGCTCTCTTTTTCCTTGGAAAGAGTCATTTTCTAGCCTAAAATAAACTTTATATTAAGAACCAAGTAGACCCCGAGAATCGTAACAAAAACCTAAAATAAACGTATAGTCAAAAAATTTTCTTGAAAACACGTTTCTCTGTTTTGTAAAAAACTTGTTCTTTCTTTGTAATAAAAATCTGAGTCACATCCCTTAGAAGATTTAGGAGGAGAATTCCTTATTAATACTTCAGATGAAAAACCTGTGAACTGCAGCTCAATGGAAAGTTAAACTGAAAAGCTCTTTCTTTATAAGAAGATCGAAATCTTAAAGGAAGCTTGCAACTCCTCCCTCAGACTTCATATCTTTTGTAAAAAAGAAAAGGATTTGCTACGCTTGGGCTCTTCTTAAATTCTAATTCTTCTAGAGGGTTTTTATGCAAAAAAGAAAAAAAGGGGCTCTTTTTCTAATCCTGGGTGTACTCTTTGTTAGCCTATACCAGATACTTCCCACCCTTTTGTATTATCAAAAACCTTTGAAAAAACCACTAGAAGCCTCTTATGCTCCTAAACTTGTATCGAATATTGAAAAACGAATAGAAAAACAAGAAAAAGAAACTCTAGCTTGGGTTCAATCTTACTGCTCCCTTTTGAAACTATCCCCTTTATCCATAAGCTATGACCCGGACACATCCCAATTAATACACATTGTTTTTCCCGAGGAAAAACAGGCTAAAAAACTAAAAAAATATTTTCCCTTGGCAGCCCGTAATATAGAGGAATCATATAAAGCTCTTTCCCTTAAAGAAAGCTCAGACTCTACTAAAAAGGTAACTATTCAGAGAGCCTTTACCTCTCCTCTTTCTTCTGAAGATTGGAAACAAGAGTTTTCTTTTTTTTCAAAGAGAGAAAATGCTTCTTACTCTCCCTTCTATAAAAATTTTCTTATAAAAAGAGCCTCTATTATAGCCAAAGCCTTATCGGGAGATCTCCCTAAAGAAACTACTAGAAGAAAAACAACCAAAGAAGAACTGGCTCATACCTTAGTACAAGCCTCTACCCTTTTCAAAGAGAGCCCCTCTCTTGCTAAGCGGTTTTTTGCTAGTTTTCCCTCTTTTTACTCTATTGACATTGCCTTTTTAGAGGAGAGTTTCTTACAAGAAAAAGAAACGGTACAAAAAGAAAAAAGGACTCTTCAAAAACAGCCTTCCCTATCAGAAGCGGAAAAGGAGAGACTCCTATTTTTAGAAAATCAGGAGCTTTTATTCATAAAGGCTTCTTCTTTATTAAAAAATCAAAAGAGCCTCTTTACAAAAGCATCTCCTACTTCTTGGGAAGAAATAGAAAAAACATGGCTAAAGGAGAAAGAGCAAGGACAAACCCTTCTTCTTAATACCTCTTCTAACCCTTTTTTGGAGTCTCTTCAAATAGACTGGGAAAAAGAAATTCTTTTTATTCCCATCAGCAAAGATTTTTTAGAGTTTCAAAAAAACCAACCAGATTCTACTTCAAAAAGCAGATGTGAACAGTTTTTAATTGATGAGATCGCCAGAATTTCCTCCTTATCTAAAGAAAATATGCAAAAAAAAGGAGATCGTATTGAAATCCCTCTTGGTTTTTCTTCTTCTCCCTCTAGTTTTTTAGCATTAGATTTAGAAAAACTTGCTCTTTCAGAGCTTTCTCAAGTCAAAACCTATCTACAAAAAAACTGGAACCCCTCTCACCCTGATCTCAAAAGAGAAAACTTTCCTATCGTATCGGAGAAAGAATATGAAGCTCTTCCTGAGTTAGATAAGAACTTTTGCCTTCTTCTTTGCAGAGGAACAGATCCTTCCTTGAAAAAAAACTCCCTATACCTAGTAGCTAAAGGAATTGAGAGGATCAGTGAAAAATATGAAGGAGGAAGATCAAGTCATAGCGCCTCCCTCTTTTTTGATGATTTTTCTTCCTTAAACTCTTGCTTAAAAGAGTTAGGCTTTCGTAGCTATCCAGGAGCTTTTTTAGGAAATTCTCCTTTTGTTAAAGATTTTTTGTTTGAAAAAGAAAATTTCTATGATGGTTTTCTACAAGCCACCAAAGAACCCTTTTTCATACTGGGAGATCATACCTTAGCTTTACTTCCCCTTTCCAACTTAGAAGAAAGGATCCGAATAGAAAACCAAATAGAGACAAAGGAGCAAGAGGCTTTATTAAAAGCAAAAGAAGACTATTATCAAGCACAAATGAGTTCAGATCCTCAAATTCGTTTTGGATTTCCCAAGCCCTATAAATCTGTTTTTTGGAACAACCTCCTTTTAAATGTAAAAAAATACTTCCAAGGAGCAGAGGAAAAAGTCCTTCACTGGGGTCTTGACCTTTCAGGGGGAAAAACAGTTACTTTGGCCTTGCTAGATTCAGAAAAAAAACTCGTAACAGGGGAAAAAGAGCTCCTTCAGGGAATGAACGAACTCTATCAAAGGGTAAATAAGCTAGGCGTTTCTGAAGTAAGCATCCAAAGGGAAGGAGACCACTTAGTTTTAGATTTTCCGGGATCTCAAAGTATCCCCGCCTCCCAACTTTTACAAGCTTCTTCTATGTACTTTCATGTGGTACAGGAAAAATTTTCTATACACAACCCTTCCTTAGCTCCTTACGTAAATGTATTTTTAGAGCAAGTTTGGAATGAGGCAGTAGTCTCCAACCTAAAAGACCCGGGATCTTTACAAAAGATTGCCTACAAACATCTTTACGGCTCTTTTTCAAAAGAAAATCCTGCGCCTAGAACAGAAGCGGCTAGAATACTCTATGAAAAGGGGCTCAGACTCGCCAATCCTTTTGAAGAAGTCCCTTCAAAAAGAATGGATACCACTCTTTGCAAAATAGCCGTTTTTAGAGAAGAAGGAAAAAAAGGATGGCAAGGACAAAATCACCCTTTGCTTTTTGTTTTTCATAACCATGCTTTAGAAGGAAAAGACTTACAAAACATCAAAGCTTCCTATGACCCTTCTCAGGGAAATTTTTTAAGCTTTGAAATACAAAACACTAACACAGAAGAGAATCCTAGAGAAACGTTTTATAATTGGACTCTCCCTTTTTCTAAAGAAAGCCTTTATCGCTCTGAAAATGACTTTTTACAAGGAAGGGGTTGGAGAATGGCCGTTATTTTAAACGACACTATCGTATGCGCCCCTACCTTAAACCAACCTTTAAAAGATAGTGCTATGATTAGCGGATCTTTTACCCAAAGGGAAGTACAAAAGCTCATGGCAGATCTAAAAGCCGGATCTCTTACTTATTTTCCTGAGATTCTTTCGGAAAAAAATATTAGCCCTGAGCTTGGTGCTAAAGAAAAATCGATGGGTCTTTTGGCTACTTTTCTAGGACTTGTTTTCGTTTTAGTTGCTATGACTACTTACTACCGCTTTTGCGGATGGATCGCTTGCCTTGCAGTTCTTTTTAACCTTCTGATCATGGCAGCGGCTTTTCAGTACTTACAAGTTACTTTAACCTTAGCTAGCTTAGCAGGAGTTATTTTAACGGTTGGAATGGCCGTCGACGCCAACGTTTTAGTCTTTGAACGGATGAAAGAAGAGATGATCCTTGGTAAGACCGTGTATCAAGCCATCTATACCGGATATAAAAAAGCGTTTTCTGCCATTTTAGATTCAAATCTAACTACCATCTTAGCTGCTTTTATCCTTTTAAGCTTTGATTCAGGTCCTATTAAAGGCTTTGCGGTTACTTTAACCTTAGGGATCATCTCGTCTTTATTTACCGCTCTTTTCGTAACTCGCTCTTTTTTTGAATATTGGAGTCAAAAGAAAGAGAGGACTTCGTTGAACATGAAAAACTGGATTGGGACTCCTAAAATAAATTTTTTACAAAAAGCCCCCTATATCTTGGGAGCCTCTATTGTAATAATTGGGCTAGGCGCTTTTGTTTTAGGCCAAAAAAGAAGCACTTTATTTGGAATGGACTTTACAGGAGGGTATTCTCTTCAACTAGAATTAGAACCCTCTTCCGATTCTTCCTATAGAACTAAGATAGAAAAAGCCTTTTATGAAGCAGGCCTTTCTCCTAAGGAAGTACAGGTAAGAGAACTAAATCCTTCTAACCACATAAAGGTAAAGTTCGGATCTAATATGGAAGAGGAAAATAAGCCCTTTTTCAATATGCCTTTAGAAGATCCTTTTTCTGTAACGAAAAATCCACGTATTGACTGGGTAGTAAATACGCTTGCCAAACAAAATGTATCTATTTCTATGAAAGACCTCTCTTCTTTGGCTAAGAATTGGTCTTCTATGAGCGGACAAATGTCTGACTCTATGAAAAAGCAAGCTCTTATTGGTCTTTCTCTAGCTTTAGTTTGTATGATGCTCTACATTGCGTTTCGTTTTGAATTTACTTTCGCTATAGCGGCTCTTTTATGTACCTTTCACGATCTTTTAATTACGCTAGCTTTTGTCTTTCTTTTGAGCTTTCTAGGACTTCCCGTGTTTTTTGACTTACATACGGTAGCCGCCTTGATGACTATCATTGGCTATTCTATCAATGATACCATCATCATCTTTGACAGAATTAGAGAAGATCAAATCCTGTATAAAAACCTTTCGTTTACTCAAATTATCAATAAAGCCATTAACACTACCTTGAGCAGAACCATTCTTACCTCCTTTACTACTTTTTTAGTTTTACTTGCGCTTATCTGTTTTGCTGGACCCTCTTTATTCGGCTTTTCTTTGGTTATGGCTTTAGGGGTGATCTTGGGGACTCTATCTTCTTTATTCATAGCCCCTTTACTACTGCAAATTTTCACACAAAAAAAGAAGCAACTTGCAATTAAAAAATAATTTTAATCAAATTCTTTAATTGCTTTTCTTGCGTAAACTTTTTGATTGTGTTATGTTTTGCCTTTGCAGGGCTTTTCCCTTTTTCTGCTTTCTTATTGGAAAAAAGCCCTACGCTTTACCCAAGAACTTTCATGTTAAAAACAGAAAAACCTCTTTGGATTCATCCAAAAACAGATTTGGTCTGGAAAAATAAGATTGTCCAAGAATTCAATATCCATCCTGTAGCGGCCCAAATCTTGATTTCTAGAGGGTTTACTAACTTAGGGGAGATCCATCAATTTCTATATGGGCAGCTCCCTTCTTTATATGATCCCAATCTATTTTTAGATATGCCTAAAGCGGTAGCTCGTATTTTAAAGGCCATTTCCCAAAAAGAACCCATTTTAGTCTACGGAGATAATGACGTAGATGGAATGAGCGGTTCTGCTCTTTTGACTGAATTTTTAACTCTCTTACAAGGAAAAGTCTTTTCTTATCTTTCTAATAGGGCAGATATCAAAACAACCATGCTCGATGATGCTCTATTTTTTGCTAAAAAAAATCACTGCAAACTCTTAATCACAGTAGATTGTGGAATCACCGCTCATAGAGAAATTGAAAAAGCAACCTCTATGGGTCTTGATGTTATTGTAACGGATCATCATGAACCTGTAGCAAAAATTCCTAACTGTTTAGCCACCTTAAACCCTAAGCTTTTAGAAAGTAATTACCCCAATAGAGAGCTTACGGGAGTAGGAGTAGCTTTTAAACTCGCTCACGGCATCACCAATTATCTTATACAAAAAGGAGAGCTCTCTCCTAGCTCTATCGATTTAAAAGACTTCTTGGATTTAGTAGCTTTAGGAACGATTGCGGACATGGGGGCTTTAACCGATGAAAATAGAATTTTAGTCCGCTACGGACTAAAAACACTGCAGACTACTAAAAGAATTGGGTTAAAAAAATTGATGAATTCCTGTGACATAGACACCTCTTCTATTTCTACAAATGAAGTCGCCTCTAAAATTGCCCCCCGTTTGAATAGTTTGGGAAGAATCGCAGACCCCAACAAGGGAGTTTCTCTTTTACTTTGCAAAGAGGAAAAAAAAGCCTTGAAACTCTGCGCAGAGCTGGACGCCTATAATCTACAAAGACAAAAAATTGAAAGGACAGTTACGGAAGATATTGAGTTATTTTTAAAAAAGAAACCCCACCTACTTAAAGAAAAGGCGCTCCTTTTATACTCAGAAAATTGGCACCCCGGAGTCATTCCTATTTTAGCTTCCAGAATTGCCAAACAATACAACAGACCCACTATTATCATCGCTTTTGAAAACGGAATAGGAAAAGGATCTGCTAGAACTATTGCAGAATATCCTCTCCTTCCCGTCTTGAAAAAAAACGCCTCTCTTTTAATGAACTTTGGAGGGCATGACTTTGCAGCAGGACTTACCATAAAAAAGGAAAATCTCTCCCTTTTTAAAAAACGCTTTATAGAAGAGGTTAACAGTTCTCTTAAAGAACAAGATTTAGTAGCTAAACTGTATCTAGATGCGGAAATAGCCTTCTCTGATTTAACGTTTGATTTTATGGAGTCTTTAACCCTTTTAGAACCCTTCGGCAATGAAAATCCCCCTCCTATCTTGTACACAAAGGCCTGGCAAAGCTGGCCCCCCAAAATACTCGGCAAATCCCACCTAAAAATGTTTTTGGAACAAAAAGAGAGAAACCTGGAAGCGATAGGGTTTAATCTAGCCTATAAAAAGCCCCTCCTTAGAAAAAAACACTTGGCCCTACAGATTGCCTTTACCCCTTACGTAAATGCTTTTATGAATAAGCAGAGCATCCAGATTCAAGTAAAAGACTTTCAGGTTCTTCCCGATTAAAAATGGCATAAAAAAACCCCGAAAAAGAATTCTTTTTCAGGGCTTTTATCTTTTTGGGAAGAGAAAAACTATCCTACGATAGACTCTTCTGTTCTTTTTGCTAAATAAGATTGCTTGTAATGTTCAATATCAGACTCATGGATAACCCAAGCGGCTCCCTTTCTTTGTGCTTTTAATTGACCTACTCTGGTTGCGTAGTAGATCTTTTGAGCGGGAACATCTAACATCTTTGCAGTTTGATTGATAGAATAGAACCCTTCCTTATTGTTAAAAAGGAGTTCTCCGTCAAATAAAGACTTAGACCGGTTGTATTTATTTTTTCTATACTCTTCTAAATCTTCTAGTCGAATAGTCCATCTTGTATCATCTTTAGTCGCTTTTAGTTTTTTCTGCTTGATGGCTACATAAATAGCTTGTCTAGTTACATTGTTTAATCTAGCTGCTTCTGTAATCGAAACAGCCTTTCTAGCATCCTTTAAAGGAGCTTCTTCTTTAATTACAAAAACTTGTTCTTTTTGTTCTTCTTGCATGGCTTTTTCCTCTTTTATTTTTTTTCAATCTTTCAAAATACACTGTAAATTAAACTAAAAATAACAATTAAATAAAAGAGTTATTTTTTAAATAAATAAAAAGTTCAACCTCAAATATTATACCAAATTTTTTAATTTAATTAAAATAAAATCTTTAATACACAGACCTCCCTTTATAAAAAATATGCAACATACTTATAATAAATAAGTTGAAAAAAACTTCTTTTACTTGGCTTCTATTGAGAAAGGGACTATATTTGGCTAAGATTGTCCTAGAATAAGGTACTTATGATTCGTTTTTTTTTACTTTTACCCCTTATTTTCTCTTTTGCCTACCCCTGCATGGAGGAAAAAGAGGTTAAAAATTATTTTAAAAAGATGCTGGATTCCCATATTGAATATAAAAGCTTCTCTAAAGAACTGGCAAAAAGGAGCCTTAAAAACTTTATAGAAGAGCTAGACCCTTCTAAGACGTACTTTTTAGAAGAAGAAGTCACTCCCTGGACAAACCCTACAGACTCTACCTTAAATGCTGTTATACAAGAGTTTGAAAGTAGCCATTTTTCTACTTTTAAAAAAATACATGCTGCTTTTGAAAAGGCGGTAAAAAGGAGAAATGAAAATCCTCTTATTCCAGAAAAGCTCCCCCAAGATCCTCCCCCTTTTGAAAAAGAGCTCCCTTGGGCTAAAACAGAAGAAGAACTTTTAGAAAGGCTGCATCATATCCACGCTTTGCAAAAAAAAACCGCGCAAAAAATCTCCTTTGAAACAGAAGAAAAGTTTTTACAAAGAATCGCAAAACAACGCTCCTTAAGAGAAAAAAAGATTATCTCTTCCGAAAACAAGGACACCTGGATCATAACCCACATTGTAAAAGCGCTTACCAGTTCTTTGGATAACAATTCCTGTTATTTTACCCCTGCAGAAACAAGGCAGTTTTTAATTGATCTGCAACAAAAAGTGTCTGGTATAGGCGCTGTTTTTCGGGATAACTTAAATGGGTTTTTTGTCGTACGCGTTTTAGAAAACAGCCCTGCTTCTTTAGCCGGTTTAAAAATAGAAGACCTTATTATAGCCGTAGATAAAGAGCCTGTATTGGGTCTGGATACTTTTGATGTTGCAGAAAAGATTCGGGGAAAAAAGGGAACCTCTGTTCTACTTACCGTTTTGAGGGAAAATGCTTCTGAAACAGTAGATATTTTAATAACTCGGGAAGAAATTGTTTTACAAGAAGCCCGACTAGAAACGACCCTTGAACCCTTCGCTGATGGAATTATAGCTACTTTAAAGCTCTCTTCTTTTTACAAAGACAACCATGGCTCTTCCTCTTCTGATATTCAAAAAAAGTTAGAAGAGCTGAAAAAAAACTACCTTCTAAAAGGAGTTATTCTCGATCTTCGCAATAATGCAGGAGGGCTTTTACAAGAAGCTGTAGCCCTTTCTGGCCTTTTCCTGGAAAGTGGTATCGTCGCCTCTATAAAAGACTCCTCTTCAAAAATACACCATTTAAGAAATTACACCTCTTGCAAAATCTGGGACGGTCCTTTGCTTATTTTAACTAATAAAGCTTCTGCTTCCGCTTCGGAAGTAGTTGCCCAAAGTCTACAAGATTATGGAAGAGCTCTTGTAGTAGGAGATACACAAACCTACGGAAAAGGTACTTTTCAAGGTTTTAGCCTCAATACCACCAAAGACGACTCTATTAATCCTAAGGGGGAATGCAAAATAACCCAAGGAAAGTACTACACCGTATCGGGAAAAAGCCCTCAACTTGTGGGAGTAAGCCCCGATGTTGAAATCCCCTCTATTCTTTGCTTTTTAGAAATAGGAGAAAGATTCTTCCCTTACCCCATAAAAAATGACGCTATTGCTCCTTGTTTTTCTGAGATTCCGTTTGATTTTCTTTCTTTTCTCCCTAAGTATGACGTTTCCCACTTTTATAAAAAAACAGCCCAAAAAAAACTCTCTTATGTAGAAAAAGTCCTTCCTGTGTTGAAAAAAAATTCTTTGGACAGACTGAAAAAAAATATTTTGTATCAAAAAACATTAGAAAATTTAGAAAAGAAAAACTTTGACACTGACTGGGTGAAAGCTTTTGAAGTTTGTGATGCCCAGTGGCTAGAAGCGAAAAATGTGATAAAAGATTGGATTTTTCTTATTGAGACACGAGAAAATTGCACCAAAAAGGATGCTGATAGTAAACTCCCCTGTAAATCTGTTGCTTAAAATAGAGAAATTACGATGAAGCCGCGAGTGCGAATAGCCCCTTCCCCTACGGGAGACCCTCATGTAGGGACTCTTTATATTGCCCTTTTCAATTTTATCTTTGCCAAGCATTTCGGAGGGAAGTTCATCCTTCGAATCGAAGATACGGATCAAAGCAGATCGAAGCCCCAATATGAAAAAAGTATCTATGAAGCCCTTGCTTGGGGAAAACTAAAGTGGGATGAAGGGCCTGATGTAGGGGGCGAATATGGTCCTTATCGACAATCTGAAAGAACGGCAATTTATCAAAAATATGCTTTTGAACTAGTAGAAAAAGGACACGCCTACAAATGCTTTGCTACGGAAGAAGAGCTGATAGAAATGCGGGAGATTGCTAAAAAGACAGGGAAAAGAATTGGATATGACAGACGGTATAGAAACCTTTCAGAAAAAGAAATTGCAGAAAGAGAAGAAAGAAAAGAGAGTTTTGTAATCCGCTTGAAAGTTCCTTTGCAAGGAGAGTGTGAATACTTTGATGAAGTAAAGGGAAGGGTTACCTGCCCTTGGGCTGATATAGATGATCAAATTCTTTTAAAGTCAGATAGCTTCCCTACCTATCATTTAGCCAATGTAGTAGATGATCATCTTATGAAAATTACCCATGTAATCCGGGGAGATGAGTGGATGAGCTCTACCCCAAAGCATGTGCTACTCTATCAGCTTTTTGGATGGGAAATGCCAAAATTTTACCACATGCCTCTTCTTCTAGGAGCTGACGGGAAAAAGCTTTCTAAAAGAAAAAATCCCACCTCTGTTTTTTATTTTGAAAAGAGTGGCTATCTAGCAGAAGCTCTAGTCAATTTTTTAACCCTTATGGGCTATAGCATGCCGGAAGATAAGGAGTTTTACTCCTTAGAAGAAATTATCACTTCTTTTGATCCCAAAAGAATTGGCACCTCTTCTGCTTTTTTTGACACGAAAAAGCTAGACTGGATTAACCAAAAATACATCGCAGAAGCCCTTTCTGAAAAAGAACTTTGGGATAGGCTAAAAAGTTGGTCTTTTAACGACTCTTTTATGCAAAAACTAATGCCCTTAGTCCACACAAGAATAAAAACCTTTAGCGATTTTATTTCCCTTTGCGACTTTTTCTTTATTAAAGAGTTACCCCTCAGTATAGATCTTTTATGTCCTAAGAATTTCAATCCTGAATCTGTCTGTATGATATTGCAAGCTATGATCTTTTTACTCGAAGAAACAGATGACTGGTCTGGAAAAGCGGTAGAAAAAGTCTCTCATGAACTATCAGAGATCTTCCAGGTAAATCATAAAAAGATCCTGATTCCTATTTTATTTGCTTCCATTATGGGAAAAAAGACAGGGCCTCCTTTATTTAGCTCTCTAGATTTACTTGGTAAAGAAAGGGTAAGAGCCCGCTTTTTGGAAGGAATCCAGTTTTTGGGAGGGCTCTCTAATAAGAAAATAGACCTTTTGAAAAAAGGCCTGCAGAAAAAAGACTGCCAAGAACTCTTAAAAAGCTAAGGGCTCTTAGAAGAAGCCTCTTCTTCTATCTCCTCGGAGCTTTGGGAAATAATATAATTACGGTGCATCCCAGATGTAGCGCAACCAGAGAAAAGAACTAGAAAAAAAAGAATCAAAAAATTCACTTTTACCTCACTTAAGGTTTATATATAGTATACCATTTTTTTTGAAAATATTATGAAATCCCCGTTTTTTACTTCCTACATTCTAAAAAGAGAAGTTCTATCGAAAAAGGGCTCTGAAAAAGAGGTCTTTCATATAGAACTACAAAGAGATAAACACTCTCTGCCTTTTCAGGTGGGAGATAGCTTGGGAGTTTATCCTCAAAACGATCCCCTAATAGTACGCAAAATTGTAAATCTGCTAGACCTTACAGGCAACGAATTTATTCAAGATCCTAGAAAAAAAGACTTTCTTTCTCTTCACTCTTTTTTACAAGAACGGGTAAATCTCACTAGAGTAACCCCCTCTTTTTGCGCTATCTGCACAAAAGGAATGAAACCGGAAAAAAAAGCTCTCTTAGAGGGGCAGCAAAAAGACTTTCTGATTCCCTATTTAGAGCAATATGAAGTACACGACTTTTTAGAAGAGCATATGAAAGAGCCTCCTAAAATAGAAGCGCTTTTACCCTGTTTTTTAAAACAGCTACCCCGTTTTTATTCGATTGCCTCCTGTCCTGATACCCATCCTAAAACCATAGATCTGATGATACGCCATGTATCCTATCCAAAAGGCACGCTTATAAGACAAGGAATTGCAAGCCATTTTTTATGTAAAACAGCAGAAGTTCAAAAAACCCCCCTTTCTATTTTTATTCTCCGATCTAGACATTTTTCTCTGCCACCCGCCCAAAAAGATATCATTATGATAGGACCCGGTACGGGAGTAGCTCCTTTTCGTGCCTTTTTACAACAGAGAATTTTCCAAAAAGCTTCCGGAAAAAACTGGCTTTTCTTTGGAGAACAAAAAAAAGAGCTTCACTTCTACTACCAAGACTTTTTTTCCCAATGCGAAAAGGAGAAACAACTCCACCTTTCTACCGCTTTTTCCCGAGATCAAGAAGAAAAGTTTTACGTACAACATGGACTTTTACAAGAAGAAAAAACCGTATTCTCCTGGATAGAAAACGGAGCCTATATCTACATTTGTGGAGATGCAAAAAAAATGGCTAAAGAAGTAGAAAAAACCCTCATAACTATCTTAAGTAAACAAAAGAACATCAAAGAAGAGCTCGCTAAAGAGGATTTACAAAAATTAAAAGAAGAGAAAAGGCTCCTCTTAGATGTATATTAAAATTTCTAGAAAAAGATTTCTCAAAAAAATCTAAATGAGATAGTCTTTCCCCCATGGAAGATGATCCAAAAATCCTATTAGAAAAGGTCTACAAAACCCACCATCAAACAAAGGGCAGGTATGGCTATCTTTTTTGCCATGGAAAAAGAGCCCCTTATTTACAAAAATGGATCGGGAAAGGAAAAAAAATCCTAGACTTGGGATGTAGAGATGGCCAGCTTACCCAGTTTTTTTCTAAAGAAAATACGGTCCTAGGCGTAGACATAGATCGAGAAGCTTTGAAAAGAGCAGAAAAAGCCCTCTCTATTGAAACAAAATGGCTTGATCTAAATAGAGAATGGCCTTTCGAAGAGAATTCTTTTGATGTGATCGTCGCTTGTGAGATATTAGAACACCTTTATTATCCCCATCTTTTTTTACAAAGGGTGTATAAAACCCTCAAAAAAGAAGGCCTCTTTATCGGCTCCGTTCCTAATTCCTTCCGAATACGAAATCGGTTTAAATTTCTTCTCGGAAACGAATTTGAAACAGATAAAACTCATGTAAGTATGTTTTCTTACTTTAGTTTACAAGAAATCTTACAAGAGCTTTTTTCCTCCTTACAAATAGTACCCTTGCAAGGAAAAATCCTTCCTTGGGCTCCTGTAAAAGAAAATTCTTTTTTCTTTTTGAAAAGGCTTTTCGCTAGAGACCTTCTCTGGTGCGCAGAAAAAAAATAAAAACTCTTCCTTAAAAAAGAAAAAACTGTCATGAAAAAAACAATGACAGAAAAATTTAAACCCTACATTCCTTCTGAAAAAGTTATCCCTGAGTTTTCTTTGAAAGCTCTGTTTTTAGGGCTTTTTTTGGGCGTTGTATTTGCTATTGCAAATGCCTATCTTGCTTTAAAAGTGGGAACTACTGTCTCAGCTTCCATTCCGGCAGCCATTTTAGCTATGGGAATTTTCCGCTTTTTAGCACCGAAAAGTACCGTTTTAGAAACCAACCTAGTACAAACTATCGCAACTGTAGGGGAAGGCCTTGCCGCAGGAGTTACCTTTACCATCCCTGCTCTTCTATTTTTAGGAGAAATACCCTCTATTTATCAAATTTTTCTCCTCTCTTCTTTAGGAGGAATTTTAGGGATTTTATTCATGATCCCCATGAGACGCCACCTTATTGTAGAAGAACATGAAACCCTCCCTTTTCCCGAAGGCTCTGCCTGCGCTAAAATTATTGAATCAGGAGAAAAAAGTAAATCCTCTGCTTTTTTAGCTTTATGGGGAGTCTGTATCGGGGCTTTGTATAAGTTAGGTTCCAATATCTTCTTCTTATGGCAAGAGATTTATACCATCCGGATTCCTTTTTTATATAATACGGTATTTTCTATGGATGCTACCCCCTCTCTTTTGGGAGTGGGATACCTCATTGGAGCCAGAATCTGCTCTTTGATGTTTGCAGGAGGAATCTTAGCTTGGTGGGTTTTTATTCCTTTAATTCGCCTTTTCGGAGAAGGGAATGTGATTATATACCCTTCTTTAGTCCCCATTTCTACCATGGACGTAGATGCTATTTGGTCTAATTATATCCGCTACATAGGAGCCGGATGCGTTGGAATAGGAGGCCTACTCGGACTTTTAAAAATTGCACCCATCCTTTTTAAAAGTGCTCACTCTAGTTTTTCTGAGCTCTTTAGTGGGTTAAAAATAAAAAAACATCCCATCAGAACAGATAAAGACATATCTCTTACTTGGCTTTTTTTAGGATCTGTTGCCTCTATTTTTATCTTGTGGCTCTATCCTGGATTTCCTATGAATTTTTTCACCATAATCCTTTTGATAGTCCTGGGCTTTTTCTTTGTAGCAGTAACCTCCATTACAGTAGGACTTGTAGGCTCTACCTCGAATCCTGTCTCCGGAATGACTATTACCACCCTTTTAATTACCTGCCTTTGCTTTGTAGCCTTAGGATGGACCGAAAGAATTTATTTAATCTCTGCTATCACCATGAGCTGTGTGGCTAGCATCGCTATTTGCATGGCAGGCACCACCTCTCAAGATCTCAAAACAGGGTTTTTATTAGGAGCCACTCCAAGATCTCAACAAATAGCAGAAATCATAGGAGTATTTCTTCCCTCGTTTGCACTGGGAGGAACCTTATACCTTTTAAATGAGGTCTATCAAATAGGATCTCCTAATATGCCCGCTCCCCAAGCCGCTCTTATCTCTATGATTGCAGATGGGGTAATCTCAGGAAAACTCCCCTATGGTCTAGTGGGTATCGGTGTCGTTTTAGGCTTTATTTTGCATTTTTTAAAACTCCCTGTTATCCCTTTTGCTTTGGGACTTTATTTGCCTCTTTCTTTAAGTAGTGCTACAATGCTCGGCGGAATAGTGGCTTGGGGGCTCTCTTTTTTTACAAAATCTTCCCCTTCTAAAGAAAAAGGGACTCTTTTTGCCTCTGGTTTAATTGGAGGAGATGCATGTACCGGCATCGTAATAGCAAGCCTTGCCGTTTCAAGAATCATACCGCTAGACAAAAAGGCCTTTTTTCCTCCTTTTTTCACTCCTGTTTTCTTTGGGCTTTTAGCGCTTTTTCTATTTTATGTTACTACCCGAAAAAGCAAACAAATAGGGTAAAGAGCTCTTTTTCTTTTGTAGAGATCCTCTCTGCATTTTTTCTGCTTAGCATTCTTACCACTGTATTTTTTGGATTTTTTACAAGCATTAATAAAGCAGAAAAAAGCCTCCAAAAAACTAAAGAAGCTCTACTACAAAGACAATATTTTCAGATAAACTTAAGTCAGATTTTTTCCTCGCTAAAAGAAGAGACTCCCTTTTTACCTGAGAAAAACAGTGCTACGAAAACGCCCCCCCTTTTTTTCTCCTATCAAGGACAAATAGACCCGGATCCTAACTTTAGTGGAGAGCTTTTTGGTAAAATTACCCTAGAAGAAAAAAACTTACTCTTAAGCCTCCTTTCAAAAGATCAAAAAAAAATACGAAAAGAACTCCTTCTTCAAAAGGTAAAAGAGTGCAAAATCCTCTTTTTACAACAAAAAGAATCTCTATTTGTTTGGAAAACACCTATAGAAAGGGAAGATTTTCTTACTTTCTTTGCTGTAAAGATGATCTGTTTTCCTGAAAAAGGAGAACCTGTGACCTTTGTTTTTTTTCCTCAGCAAAAAAAACCTAAGATATCCTATCAAAAGGATATCCTATGAATATCTTAGGATTCATTTTTTTACTTCTATTCTTTTTATCCCTACAGCACAAAAGCTTTCTTTCTGAGACATGCAATACTACTTTTATAGAAAAAATGGGAAAAGGTTATGTAAAAGCCCATAATAATGCTTTAGATCACCTCGTACATATCCACTTTATAAAACACCCCGGTAAAGTAGTAGGCTCTCCTGAAAAATCCTCTCCGAGAAAAGATAACAAAAACCCCCAAAAAAAATGGAAAAAACAAACCTTTTGCTCTTGCTCTAAAATGGACCTCTCTTTTTTCCTCCATAAGAAAAACCTCTCTTTAGATCCCTCCTATCTTCTTTTTAAAAGGCTCCTTAGCAATGTATACGGCTCCCTTTTTCAAAAAATACACGTAGAGGCTTTTTTGGAAGAGCTTCATAAAACACTTTTAGAAAGCAAAAAAGATCCCTTTTCCTGGGAAAACGTCACGTTTAAATCAGAAGAAATGCAGCTTATCTTCTATCGGATGATCAAAGGGACTAAGTTTTATAACCGCTCTCGAAAAGAAGGCTTTCCTTCTCTTTTAAAGTTAATCACCATAAAAAAAGAAGATACTCTTTGCCTTCCTTGTATTAGCTTTGAAATGCTAGAAGCCCTATTTGGCTTCTCCTATGCAGAAAAGCTCTGGGAAACCAAAGAAAAAGAACTAGAAATGCTTTTGGTTACTGAAGAAGAGGTAAAAGCTATTTTAAAAGAGACGATTCCCTGCTTAGAAAAACTCCATTTCACCCACAAAAGAGAAAAGGAAGAAACGTTTGTTCTAGGAGAAAACAAAGAAACAGAAGTGCAAGTTACCTGGAAAAAGCCGGTTTAAAAGCTGGAGGGAAATTGAAGACGAAACTGCGTTCCTTTATTTTCTTGTGAGTAAACCGAAATAGTTCCTCCGTGTTTTTCTACTATATTTTTTACAATAGAAAGGCCCAAACCTAACCCCCCTAACTTTCTAGATCTTGCTTTATCAACTCTGTAAAATCTCTCAAAAATATACGTGATATCCTCTTTAGGAATTCCAATTCCTTTGTCCTCAATAAAAAAAGAGATAACCCCTTCTTCTTCTCTGGCTTTTAGAAAAATTACAGCGGGTTTTTCAGAATACTTTATCCCGTTTTCTAAAATATTCATAAAAGCAAGTTGTAAAAGCCCCACTTCTCCTTGGATGAAAAGATTTTCAGGAAGATCTATATAAAACTGGACTCTTTTGTGTAAAGAAGACAAAAGATCCTTGCAATCGTGTATAATTGTTTTTAAATCACACTCTACAAAATGGGAAGAGGTAAGATTTTCTACATCATTTAACGTAAGAAGACTTTGCAAGATAGTGTTGAGCCTATCTGAAGTCCTCACCATTTTTTTGACAATTTCCACTCTAGTACTTTCCGGAAGTTCCGGATGTTCATACAAAGTTTCAGCAAATCCTCTTATCACCGTAATAGGCGTTCTAATTTCATGAGAAGCATTTGCAATAAACTCTTTGCCCATTTGAACCACCCGAAAATCTGCAGTTCTATCTTGCAAGACAAGAATCACTCCCTCTTTTTTAGGAAGGGCTACCAAGTTTACATAAATCTTAGATCCTTTTTGTAAGGTAATGAGTTTACTGGAAATGCTTTTCTCCTCATGACAAATCGTATACAGTTTTTCACATTCCTCCAGCAAAACAGAAGGATCTCCCTTTTTTAATTTTTCCAGTTTCTCGAATAAAACCCGCTCCTTTTTTTGCCCGAAAAACTGCAGCGCAATCTGGTTTGCATAAATAACTCTCCCCTCTTCATTTACAGAAATCACTCCCTCATTTAAAGATTCCAAAATAGATTGATTTTCTTGGTGTTGTAAGAAAAGGGCTTGTATTTGCCCCTGTATTTTTTCTGACAAAGAATTAAAGGTCTCCGCTAAAGGCTCAAAATCTTTCTCTTCTGAGGAAGACAGAAAAATCTGGGATAAAAATTCCATTTTTCCTTCTCTATAAGGTCTTGTAGCCAAAAGTATTCTTTGGAGAGGTCTTGTGATTTTTTGCACAATAACCCAGCTGAAACCCCCATATAAAAAAATAAGCCCTATTAAGGTAAAAAAAAGAAACCAACTTAAGTTTTTCACCATCCAGTCCCACTCTTTTAAAGAATAGAAAAGCTCTATATGAAATAGCTCTCCTTCTTTTTCATAACTGCGCACAAAAGAAGCTACCCTTCCTTTTCCTTTAGCAGAATAAATGGTAAAAAAATCTTGGGTAAGAAGGGGCGGTTTTTCGTAAGAAAAAAGCTTTTCTCTTTCTTCAACAAACTGCTCTTTAAACACTTTTTTTTCCTTCCAAATTCGAAAAGAAAAATAGGAGAGGTCTTCAAAAGACACCTTCTTTAAAAAAGAACATAAAAAATACCGGTACGCTACCGGTTTTATCGTGAAAAAAAGCAAGGAGATGGTAAATAGCAAAATACAGTGAAACTGTACTAGCTTTCTGCGAGTTTTTAACATTTTTCTCTTAAAAGGGCTTCTTTTTCTTCAGGATATAAATTCAAAAAGCCTTTCTCCGTAACCATAACTGTATCCTCCAAACGAACTCCCCCTTCCTTTTCTTTATAAAGACCCGGTTCTATCGTAATAAACATCCCTTCTTCCAATAAGAGATCCTTGTCTTGGGAAAATACCGATACTTTAGGAAACTCATGCACTTCAAGGCCTATTCCATGTCCTAAGCTATGTAAAAACAGCTCCTCTTTCCCTTCCTTTTGAAAAACATCTCTAACACAGGAATCTAACTCTTGTATTTTTACTCCCGGTTTAACCTTTTGTAGAGCTTTGTCTTTTGCTTTTTTAACAAGATCATAAAACTCTTTCATAGTTTTTGAGGCCTCCTTGTAAAAATGAACTCTAGTAAAATCGGAGGCATACCCTTCTTTTACAACCCCTAAATCCAATAAGATAACCTCCCCCTCTTTTAGCTTCTTAGAAGAAGACTTCCAATGAGGAGATGCGCTATTTTCTCCAAAAGCAACAATCGGCTCAAAAGCTACCTTTTCTCCTCCATTTTCTCTACAAAATTTTTCAAACTCCCAAGAAATTTCTTCCTCTTTCACTCCTGTTTTAATTTTTTGTAAAATGTGAAGATAGCCTTTATAATTTAAAGAAGCTGCCTCCTTCATCTTTTTTCTTTCTTGTCCATTTTTAATGAGCCTTGCCCTTTCAAAAAAAGGAGAAAAAAGAAACTCTCCCCGTATCTTTTTTTGCCACTCGGAAAAAGAAAATACCGTCATCTTTCTCGTGTCATATCCTATCTTTTTTTTCTCCCCTATAAAAGTGTCTATTTTTTCCCAAGAGAAAAGCTCCGCCGGTACCGCACTCTCTTTTTTCGCTCTACTTAAATATCTTGTATCCACAAAAAACCGACTTTCTTGCTTTCCTAAAAGAAGCGTGCCTTTAGACACGCAGAGCCCCGTAAAAAACCGAATAGAAAAAAGATCCTCTGTAAGAAAAAAATCGAGCCCCTCTCTTTCTAAGGCTTCTTGTATACGCTGCAAAACTACCTTCCTGTCTATAACTTGCTAAGTTTTTCTTCTGTTACATCTGTCTGAAAAAGCGTTTTATCTACCCTTTCTTTTTCTGCTAAAGAATATAAGGCCTTTGCCTCTTCAAAAGAAAAGGTATATTTCCCCTTCCCTTTTGGTTTTTTTTCAGAAAAAGCCAGCATCTCCTGAAGAAAAAAAGGAACATTATGAAAGGAGACAAAAGAGGGAACCCTATCTACTGCCACTGTTTTTTCTGAAATCTTTCTAAGCTCTATTCCCTTCTCTTTCCAGGCATCAGAAAAAAGATCTATCTTGTCTATCTCTTCTTTAGAAAGATCTACCAAAATAGGCTTTATAAGACCTTGCGAAAGTTCTTTGGGCTTTGCAAGCCATCTTCCAAAAAGGGCCTCATGTAAAAGAGAAACATTGATCAAGATAAGATTTTTTTTCTCTTGCTGTACTCCTAGTAAGAATTTCCCTTGCATATGGAAAAAAAACACTTCTGAAAATAAAAAAAGCTCCTTTTCCTCTCTTGACTCCTCATAAGTTTGTAATTTCGGCAAAAATGGGATCTCTTCTGCGAAAAAAGCACCTTTTTCTATTTTGAAAGAGGGATGAAGGCTAAAAAAGGCCTCCCATAAAAACTTGCGAACAGAAGATAAGTTTTGAATACGAACCTCTTTTTTTTGCGGATGTACATTCACATCTACCTCTCTTTCCGGAATCTGTAAGAACAGCAAAAAGCAAGGGAACCCCTTCTCACCAATACTGGTACTATACATCTCCTTAATCATACTTGAAATTTGAGGAGAAAAAACCCATCTTCGATTAATAAAAAGAAACTGGTTTAGCCTGTTTTTCTTTACCAGCTCAGAAGAAGAAAACCACCCTCTTAAAGAAAAAAAATCTTTGGTAAAGTCTACCCATTTTCCTCCTTCAAAAAGCTCTTTTTTGCCTAGCATTTCCAATCTGTTTTGCAAAGATTCTTTCAAATTTCTATGAGAAAGAGAAGGAACAAATAATTTTTTCTCCTTCTCCGCATAAAGAGTAAATTCCACCTCCTCTTGAGAAAGAGCTAAAGCGGTTATATACCGAGTAATCTCCGCGGTAGAAGCAGCCACGCTCTTTTGAAAAGCCAATCTCGCCGGAACATTATAAAAAAGAGAAGAAACGGAAATTGAGGTTCCCTTTAGCTTTAAATCCTCTTTTTCTTCTTGAATATTTCCTGCATGAGCCAGAAGAGAAAACCCCATTTTCCCTTGGGAACTTTTAATTCTTATTTTTGCAATAGAGGCAATAGAAGCTAAAGCCTCTCCTCGAAATCCCATCGTCTTTAACGTGAAAAGATCCTCTGTTTTCTGGATTTTAGAGGTAGCATGCCTTTTAATAGAGAGCTTCACATCTTCTTTGTCCATTCCCTCTCCATTATCTTCCACTACAATTTCTTCAAACCCTCCCTGTTTTATGAAGATCGTGATTTTACTCGACTTTGCATCGATGGCGTTTTCAATAAGTTCTTTAATAACAGAAGCAGGGTGTTCTACCACCTCTCCTGCAGCTATCTGATTGATTACCGATTCTGATAAGTAGGTTATTTTCGACATAAAAATGGCCTTTTCCTCAAGGCCATTTTGAAAGAAAAAGACCTTTTAAAAAAAGCATTTCCTAAACCTGATACAACAAAGATACCGTTTTTCTTGCTCTTTTTTCCGCAAAAAAGAAAAAATTCAGGTAGAATGGTGCTACTTACTATGAGATTTTTTTTACTACTCTTTCCTATTCTTCTTTTTGGTTCCTATACAGGAAACCCTGCCAGCCCTGCTATTTTATCCAAGGGAATATTTGGCATGCCCAACCCTTTAATCTCTTTAAATACGGGCTATGTTTTTGATTTTGTGGAAAAAAGAAAAATAGAACCCTCTAGAAAACCTTCTGAGTTAAACCTGGAAAAAGTAACCGATTTCCAAATTGAAGCCCACATGGGATATGCCTGTCTCACCCTTTTAAGAAGAATGGAGCTCTATACTTTTTTAGGAGTGACTCAAGAGACCATGCAATGGAAACCCATTTTTCCCTCTGAGTCCAAGTTAAAAACAAAATACCACTTTACCTATGCTGTGGGTTCTAAGTTCATCCTTTTAGATTTTGGAGCTACTGTTTTAGGAATTGATATGCAATATTTTACCCTCCCCTCTTCTAAAAAAGTGCAGCAAAGATTGCAAAATATCTATCAACTTTTGAGCTTAAATGAACAATATCTGAAGTGGAAAGAATGGCACTTTTCTTTGGGACTTTCTACAAGGCTGGGGCCTTTTTCTCCTTATATAGGCACCAAATATTCAAACGGCGTATTAAAAGTAAAAACAACAGACTCTCTTCCTCCTCTTAGATTTACCACTTCTACCAACTGGGGATTTTTTGCAGGCCTTTCTTTAAACCTTTCTAACAGTTTATATATAAACGCAGAAGCCCGTTTTTCTGATGAGGAGGCTTATTCTGCTAAAATCACCAACTCGTTTTAATCATGCACCACTGTGAAGAAGCTCTATTTATTGTAAAAAAACTCAAAGAAAAAGGGTATGTAGCCTACTATGCAGGAGGCTGGGTCAGAGACTTTCTTTTACAAGAGCCTTCAGAAGATATTGATATAGCCACAAATGCTCCTCCTGAAACCATACAGACCCTTTTTGAAAAAACGCTGCCTATAGGAATTGCCTTTGGAATCTTACTCGTTTTTGTAGGGGAAAAAAAATTTGAAGTGGCTACATTTCGTTCTGATTTAGAATACAAAGATGGAAGGCGCCCCAGCAAAATTGTATTTACCACTGCAGAAAAAGATGCCTCCAGGAGAGACTTTACCATAAACGGCATGTTTTATGACCCTTTAGAAGAAAAGGTCATCGATTTTGTAGGGGGAAAAGAGGATTTAGAAAAAAAAATAATCCGTGCTATAGGAGATCCGGAAAAACGATTTCAAGAAGATAGACTGCGCATGATTCGAGCTGTGAGGCTTGCTTCTAGATTTCGCTTCACTATAGAAAAAAAAACACAAGAAGCTATCTATGTACATGCGAAAGAGCTCTTTCCCAGCGTTGCCATAGAAAGAGTGTGGCAAGAATTTGTGAAAATGAGTCTACATCCCGGATTTCGAATTGGTCTTATTTTTATGCACCACTTAGGACTTCTCTCTACCATTTTTCCACAAATAGCTCCTCTTTCTAAAGAAGCTATAGAAAAAACCCTGGCTCCCTTAGAAAATTTTCCTAAAAAAACGCCTACTATTTCCTATCTTTTAGAGCTGTTTCTAGATAATTCTTTAGAGGAAAAGTTGCAAATTTGTGACTTTTTAAAACTGTCTCAAAAAGAAAAAAGTTGGGTTATCTACCAAACAAAAGCAGAAAGGCTATTTCAAAAAAGGGATGTCTCCAACTACGAATGGGCCCACCTATATGCGCACCCCTCTTTTGAAATAGCCCTTTTTATTTTTGCAGCAAGACTCTCTCCTCTTGAAAAAGACTCTTTTGTACAAGCTCAAAACAAGAAACAAAAGGCCTTACAAAAAGCTATTCAGAGAATTCAGGAAAAAACCCCGCTGTTTTCTTCTTCTTTTTTACAAAAAAAAGGAATCAAACAGGGAAAAACCTTTGGTCTTTTATTAGAAGAGGGCGAAAAAATTGTCATAAATGAAAAAATCGAAGATCCGGAAAAAGTGTTTTCTCTTCTTAAAGAAAAGCCTTTTTGGGAAAAAGAAATTACTCAAAATAAAGAGCCATAGCCGCTACATCATCTCTTTTTTCTTTTTGATATTCCTCTATCTCTTTTTGTAGATTTTTTATGAGTTCCTTAGGGGACTTCCCCCTTTGAGAGAAAAGATAAGTCTTTAATCTGCTCAAAGAATAAAAATCCCCCTTCTCCTTTTCTGCTTCAAAAAGACCATCCGTGAAGAAGAATAGCATATCTTTTTTTTGTATTTTTTCTGTCTTTACAATAAAGCTCTCCTTTTGCACCCCTAAAGCTAGATTGTGTGTTATTAACTCTTCCACCTTCTCTTTTCGAATTAAATAAGCAGGAGGATGCCCTAAAGAAGCGTACGTTAAAAGCTCTGCTTTTTCTTCGTAAATACCCACCCAACAAGTAGCAAAAACAGAGGCTTTTTCTGTATCTTGTAAAAAAAGCTCGTTTACAGAATATAAAAGATCTTTTAGCTCTTTTTTTCCTTTAGAAGCCCCTCTCATATAACTTCGAAGCGTTAAAGCATAAAGCCCCGCTTCAAGTCCTTTTCCCGATATATCGGCAATATAAAAAAGGGTTTTCCCTTTTTCCAGTTCAAAAAGATCATAAAAATCTCCTCCCATATGAAAAGAAGGAGAAAAAAAAGTAGCTACCTGTATAGGAAGCTTGCTTGAAAAATGGGGAAGAAGCCCCTTTTGAATTTCATGTGCTAAAAAAAGCTCTCTTTCTAAAAGTTTTCTTTGAAGGCTTTGCCTTGCTGCTTCTTCTTGATGGGTAACAATGGCCTGCATCATGTCATTAAAGTATTCTCCCAAAAGGTTAATCTCAAAACCCCACTTATCTTTTGTAAAACGGGTAGACAAATCTCCCCCTTGTACTTTTTGCATGCAGGTAAACAGCCTTTTTAAAGGCTTGGTAAATAAAAAAAGAAACAAGTAGGTAAGCCCCCCTCCTATGAACACAAGGAAAAGAAACAGTTTTACAAAGTTTTTTATATACCGAAAAACATGAATCTCTTTTATTTTTGCTTCGGAAACTACCCCCATAAAACTAAGGGTTCCTTTTACAGGATATATAGTCGCTAAAAATGGTTCTTTATCTGTGAAAAAAAAGGAATTTTTCTGCTTTTCATATTTTTCTAAATAAATTCCTGTAGAAGCTTCTCCTCTCTTTTGAAAAAGAAGCCCTTGTAAAGGAGCAAAAGTAGAAAAAAGCGCTTCTTCTTTAGAAGACAAAAATACTATTTCAAATCCAGGATGGAGTTTTTTTAGAGACAATTGCTCCAAAAACCAAGAAAAGGGGAAAAACGCTCCTATATAACGCCCCTCTCCTATTTTTTTTCCTAAAATCCCCCCTGTCTTAGTGGTAAGAAAAAAGTTTTCTCCCCCATTTTGGAAAAAAAAGGTATAATTCTTTCCTATTTTCTGTACTTGGGATGCCTGGGTAACAATCCAGGCTGCTTCTTGTTTTTCTACTAAAAACAAAAGAGGAATAGAAAAAGCTTTGGCCCTTGTTTGTAAAAAAGAATCTACAGAAGAGCTTGGCATCTCTTCTATAAAAAAAGAGAGAAGCTTTTCCTTATCTTCTAAAGCCTTTTGTAAAGATAAAGCCTTATCTTCCGAAAAAAGGGATAATAAAGAAAAGGTATCTTGCACATTGTCTTGATATTCTTCTTTATACAAAAAGAGGGTATGGATCATAAGAGGTATAATTAAAAATAAGAAACAAAGAAGGAAAACCCGAAAAGAAAGAGACCTTTTTAATTTCCACTTGTAGGAACGAGAAGAGGGTTTTTCCATATATACACTTTTTTTTGTATGCTAGCAAAAGTGATCACAAGTAAACAACATCCGATTGTAAAAGAGGTCGTATCTTTGAGAAAAGAGGCCAAAGAGAGGCGAAATAAAAAAAAGGTCCTTCTTTTTGGAGAAAAGATGATCCGAGAATATCAAAAAGAGGTCCTAATCCTAATAACAGAAAAAAACTCTTCTTTTGTTTCTCCTTCTAAAACTCATATAAAAACCTCAGAAGAAATCTTGAAAAAAATGGCAGGCTATGAAGAAAAAGCTTTGGCAATCGTTCCCTATCCGGAATCTTCTGATTTATCAGATGCTTCTTTTGTAGTAGCACTTGATAAAGTACAAGACCCTGTAAATATAGGAAGCCTATTTCGAACCTCTTTAGGACTTTTTGTAGAGGGCGTTATTATCCTTGAGGGTTCCTCTGACTTATTTCATGAAAAATCGATACGAGCCAGTAAAGGAGCCGTTTTTTCTCTCCCTTTTCAAAGACTCTCTCATGAAGCATTTCTTTTTTGGATTAAAACAACAAAAAGAGAGCTTCTTATAGCAGATACAGAAGGGATTTCCATAAAGGGGCTATCTTTACAAGGTCCCTCTATTTTGCTTATGTCTAATGAGGGTCAAGGCCCTTCTTCTTGTTTTAAAAAAGTGGGAAAAAAAATCACTATCCCCATGAGAAAAAATTTAGAGTCTTATAATGTAGCTATAGCTGCAGCAATCATATTATATCAGTTAAGGACTCTATGAAAGACGATAACGCCTACTTTTTTGAAGAAGAATTCCACAAAAGAGATAAAAAACTCTCCTCTTCTAAAAAACGCCCCTCTTCCTTGGCTATTTCACGCCAAAAGAAAAAGGCCTCTTCCAGAAAAGGTAGAGTCATCTCTATCACAAAAGAACACATCTGGGTACAAGAAAAAGAAAAAACCTTTTTTTGTACCATCAAAGGATCTTTAAAGCAGGAAAAAAAAGAGGCTAAAAACCTCATCTGTGTGGGAGACTTTGTTTTATTTGAAGTGTTAGATAAAGACATAGGACAAATTCTTTCCATAGAGGAAAGATACTCTTTTTTAACCCGAAAAAATCCCCTCCAAAAAAAAGAGCAGTTTATTGCCGTAAACGTAGACCAGGTTTTTATCACCTGCTCTGTTTTGCTCCCCCCTTTAAAACCCCTTTTAATAGACAGATACATAATCGCTTGCAAAAAAGGAAATATGCAGCCCGTTCTCTTGATTAATAAAATTGATCTTTTAGACAAGGAAAATAGGGCTTTTTACCGAGAAGTTGTCCAAGTTTATAAATCTTTATCTATTCCCGTTCTTTCTATTAGCTGCAAAACCAAAAAAGGGCTCTCCTCTTTAAAAAAACAAATGAAAAACAATACTTCTGTTTTTTCAGGACAGTCCGGTGTAGGAAAATCTTCTTTAATTAACTTTACTTTAGGACTCTCTCTTCCTGTTGGAAATATGAGCGTAAAACAATACAAAGGAAAACACACCACTTCCCAAGCACATTTAATTCCCATCAAAGGAGGGGGCTTTTGTATAGACACCCCCGGAATTAAAAGCCTTGCCATTTACAAACTTGAAAAAGAGGAAATAAAAGAGTACTTTGAAGAAATACAGGCTTTTTCTAAAGATTGTAAGTTTCAAAACTGCCTTCATAAAAATGAGCCTAAGTGCGGTGTAAAAAATGCATTAGAAGAGGGAAAAATTTCCCCTCTTCGATATCACTCTTATCAAAGCCTTTTAGAAGAGAGCATGCAAGATGACCCATATTAAAACTGTTAAAGCCTTAGAAATTTTAGACTCTAGAGGAGTGCCCACAGTTCGTGTTTTTGTAGAAACCGATGAAGGTATCGTAGGAGTAGCTTCTATTCCCTCAGGGGCTTCTACCGGAGAGCATGAAGCTTTAGAACTAAGAGATAAAAACCCGAAACGCTATTTTGGAAAAGGAGTACTACAAGTTGTAAAAAATATAGAAGGGCCTCTTTTTAGTTCTGTTAAAGGAGTCTCTGTCTTAGACCAAAAAAAAATCGATAGCCTTTTATGCTCTGCAGATGGAACCAAAAACAAATCTTTTTTAGGGGCCAACGCTATTTTAGGCGTTTCTATGGCAGTAGCTGTAGCTGCTGCTAAAACGAAAAAACTCCCCTTATTTCGTTCTTTACAAGAGCAAACTGAATACACCCTCCCTATTCCTATGATGAATGTGATCAATGGAGGCGCCCATGCAAACAACCTTTTAAGCTTCCAAGAATTTATGATCCGCCCCAAAAAAGCCCCCTCCTTCAAAGAAGCTTTACGAATGGGCGCAGAGGTATTTCATACTTTAAAACAACTCTTACAAGAAAAAAACCTCTCTACCTCTGTGGGAGATGAAGGGGGTTTTGCTCCTTCTTTTTCCTCCGTAGAAGAGACTTTAGATTTCCTCTCTTTGGCAGTACAAAAAGCAGGCTTTACTTTAGGAGAAGAGATCTCTTTTGCTTTAGATGTGGCTGCTTCCGAGCTTTTCAAATCCCCCTACTACCTGGAGAAAAAAGGCTCTCAAAAAAGAACCTCTAAAGAGATGATTTTTTACCTGGAAGAGCTTGTTCAAAAATACCCTATAGACTCTATAGAAGATGGTCTAGATCAAAACGACTGGAAAGGATGGGCTCTTCTTACCAAAAAACTCGGAGAAAAAATCCAATTAGTAGGTGATGATCTTTTTGTAACAAACCCGATTTTTTTAAAAAAAGGGATTGAGATGAAATGCGCTAATGCCATTTTGATTAAGCTCAATCAAATAGGAACCGTATCAGAAACTTTAGAGACTATTCACCTAGCTCAAAAAAAAGGGGTTAAAGTGGTTATCTCCCACAGATCAGGAGAAACAGAAGATACCTTCATAGCAGATCTAGCTGTTGCTGTAAACGCAGGACAAATTAAAACAGGCTCCCTTTCTAGATCTGAAAGGACCTGCAAATATAACCGTCTTTTAGAAATTGAGGCTTACCTCAAAAAATAAAGCTACCTACCTCTTGCCAAAAAAAAGAGGCTGTTTTATGCAAAAAACATGGAAAAGCTCATAGTAATCTTTGCAGAAGCCACTAAAGGAGATCTAGGAAAGCCTTATTTTTTGTCTTCTTTAGAAGAGCTGTATACCACCTTAGGGGAGCCTCCAGAAGATTCCTTAGGAATCCCCTTTCTTATAAAAATGCTGTCTACCTCCAAAAAAGTCTGCTTTTTTAGAGTAAAAGAAGAAGGGGTTATAGAAGAGTCTTACCAAAAAGGATTTAGCTTCTTATCAAGAAGAAAACAAGAGATCTTCGCCTGTTTTATGCCGAAAGTTTCTGAAAAAAAAACGATAAGAGAACTTGTTTTTTTAAAGCCCTTTCTTTTTTTTACCGAAAAAGATCTCTTTGACTACTTAAGCTCGTAGGCTAGCTTTGAGAAAAATAAGAAACAAGCCCTTCATTGTCAGGTCTCATTCCTTTTCCCCCTTCTCTCCAGTTAGCAGGGCAAACCTCTCCATGTTTTTCATGAAAGATAAGTGCATCTAATATACGAATCGCCTCTTCCACAGATCTACCCAAAGGAAGATCATTGATCAATACATGACGGACGGTAGATTCCGGGTCTATCAAGAAAAGGCCTCGAAAAGCTACTCCTTCTTCCTCATTTAAAACGCCGTAGTCCCTCGCTATATTTTTATGAATATCGGAAACTAAAGGATAGGTAATCCCCTGCACGCCCCCTTTGTGTTTGGGAACCTGAAGCCAGGCATAGTGAGCAAAAACGCTGTCTACAGAACAGCCAATTACCTCTGCTCCTCTTTTATGAAACTCTTCTAACTTATCTTGAAACGCATGCAGCTCTGTAGGGCATACAAAGGTAAAGTCTAAAGGATAAAAAAAGAAAACAACATATTTACCAAGGTAATCCTCTAAAGAAACCTCATCAATAGTTTTTCCTTGTAAAATAGCTTTTTCTTGAAATTTTGGGGCTTTTTTTCCAATTAGTGACATATATAAATCCTCCTAAAGCTGTAGACTCATGTACCTTTTTTTCTATAAAAAAGGACTTTTAAGGGTATCGAAAAAGAGAGAATAAAGGCAAGAATCCCTACAGCCCTAAAACTTTTTTTTCTTCTCCTAAGGTAGTTTTAGGTCCATGTCCCGGATAAACAACCGTATCCAAAGGAAGAGAAAAAATTTTTTGCAAAGAAGTCTTCATTTTTTCTGGAGAAGAAAAGGGAAAAGAAAGGTTACCAATCCCCCCTTTAAATAAAGTATCTCCTGAAAATAAAACCTTTTGAGAGGCTTCGTATAAACAAATAGAGCCGAAAGAGTGGCCTGGAGTAAATAGCACTTTAAAAGTGAGATCCGCGCATTTGAGAGGCTCCTCTTCCTTATAGAAAAAATCAGCTTTTGTAGGCTCTATTCGAAACGGAATAGGAAGAAGGTCTTTTCCCGGACTTTCTAGGTTAAAAGCATCTTCTTTATGAACATACACCTTACAAGAAATTTTTTTTTGGAACAAAGAAAGGTCAGCAATATGGTCCCAATGGGAGTGGGTCAAAAACAAAGACTCTAGCTCTATACCCTTTTCTTCTATTTTTTTCTCTATCCAAGAAAAGGAGCCCTCTGGAGCATCTATGACACAAGCTTTGTTTTTGGAAACCACCAAATAAACATTAGTAGCTACAGGCCCTGCTGCATAAGTAAAAATTTGCATCGCACCGGAAAGGATTCGAACCTCTAACCGCCCGGTCCGTAGCCGGGTACTCTATCCAATTGAGCTACCGGTGCAGTAAGTATAAGTGCTCGAATCATCTAACAGAAAACCCTTTCCTTTCAAGCGATTTTTCTTTTAAAAAAAAGAGAATATCTTTTTTTTAAAAAACCCCGGTAAAAAAAATAGGAGCTCTTTTTCTGTTATTTTTTTTTCAGAGTAGGGTTTTTCTACAAAAGAGTGCCTTTTGAAAAAAGGGTCTACCTTTCTATATTCATATCCATGAACAAAATCCTTTCCTTGAAAGGGCTTTTCAAACTCTTTTTTTACTAAAGCTTGCCAGTTTCGATCTTCTTTATGCCCCCAGCTTGCTATTTTTTGTAGCATCTCTTCTTGTGTTCTTACCCAGCTGTAATGATGCACCAAAGGCTTATCCGGAACTCCTATTTTTGTGTTTCCTTTGACAAAGGAAAAAATAGCATCTCTTTCTCCTTTGTGAAAAAGAGCCTTTTTAGATAAGTTTTTTTTTCTTACTAAAACAGGAGAAGCCTCCCAGGTTTTTGCCTGAAAAATCTCTTCTCGAAAATACCAAAAATTCCAGAGCCTACAAGCTTCATACTTTTGGTATTCTTTCGTATTAAGCCAAGCTAAAAAAGCCTTTCCTTCTACAATTTCATCTGCATCTAAAAAAAGAATGTATTCTATCTCTTTTCTTACCTGAAAAAACCCCACTAAACGGGAAACGCTATGCCAAAGATGCTCTTTGTCTTTCCCCTTTATAAGATCTTTTATGTAAGGATAGCGTACAATCTGGCAGTCTGTTTGCAGAAATGTTTTTTCTAAAAGGGCTTCTTGTTCTTCGATTCCATTAAAAAAATGGTCTGCTACGGGAACAATGACTTGAGAGGCAAACGTATTTGCCTCTTTTACGCATAAAGGCAAGAATTTTGCTTCGGTAGAGCAAAAGTTGATGATCACCGCTAAAGAGTGCATTCGGTAAATCTCCGTTCGACAAAAATTCGTTTTGCAAGATAAAAGGAAGAAAAAAGAAAAAATATCTTTATGTCTTATCCTACCTCTTTTTTAATCTTAAATTTACAAAATGATCTCTGCCATGAAGAAGGAGTGTATGCAAAGCAAGGCCTTACTTTCAAACAGAAAGAAGAGATAATCCCTCCTCTTTTAAAAGCGCTTAGCTTTTGTAAAGAAAAAAAAATCCCCATTATAGCCTCTTGCCTTACCGTATTAGTAGATCTGGAAAAAAAAGCCATGGGGATCCAAAACATTTTGGAGCTACGTCCTTTTTTAAAAACAGAAGGGTTTCGAGAAAACAGCTGGGGACACGATCTTTTAGAGGAAATCCCTGAAGTAGACTATAAAATAAGACAATGGAGCCTTTCTCCTTTCTACCAAACAGAACTGGATAGATACCTTCTTGCTTTAGGCTCTAAAGAAATTGTTTTAACCGGATTTACCACCAACAGCACTGTAGAAACTTGCGCTAGAGAAGCTATAGAAAGAGGTCTTAAAACCATTACCTTAACCGACTGCGTAGCAAGCTATAGTGAGTCTTTACATGAAGCCTCTTTAACTAATTTAGCCTCCTTTGGAAAAATTATGACAAGCCAAGAATGGATGTCTCAAAAAGGAGCTTCATGAATATCGTTATTTTAGGAGCCGGTGATACTGCTGCCTACTTAGCTGCCGTCTTATCCCAAGAAGAACATAGTGTCATTGTAATCGATAAAGACGGAAAAAAATTAGATAGACTCTCTAAAGAAGCAGATATTTCCACCAAAACCATTTTAGGCTCCGAGTGGAAGGTTTTAGATCTTTTAACGGAAAGTAATCCTGATTTTTTTTTAGCTCTAACAGAAACCGATGAAACCAATCTTACTGCGTGCCTTCTTGCTAAAAATCTAGGATATCCCAATACCATCTGCCGTATATCGCAAATGGATTACCTAGAAAAAGGAAAACTCGATTTTGGAAGACTTTTTTATGTAGATTACTTCATAGGAGCAGAAACGATAGCCGCCCAAGAAATTGTAAAAATGCTCATTTCTGCAGGAGATCTTCTTACAGAAGATTTTGCTCACGGAGCCGTTCAACTTCGCTCTATTCAAATTCCGGAGAATTGGAATAGAGCTTCTACCTTAATTCAAGATTTACAATTTCCTGAAGAATTTATTATTGGCCTCATCAGAAGAGAAGAAAGAGGAAAAAAAACGGTTCTTTTTCCCCATGGAAACGATGTTATACTCCCCAAAGACATTGTAACTGTAGTAGGAAAGTCTTCTTCTATGGGATTAATCCACCAGTTTTTCGGCATTGAAGAAAAAACCATCTCCTCCTGTACCATAGCAGGAGGCTCTTCTGTAGCTATCCACCTAGCCCATCTTTTACAAGAGCTCGGTATCTCTATAAAAATTATTGAAAAAGAAGAGTCTATCTGTAGCTTCTTAGCAGATCTTTTCCCGGAAGCTACTATTATCAATCACGACTCTAAAGATTTGGAGTTTTTAAAATCAGAAAAAATAGCCTCTAGCCCCGCTTTTATAGCCTTAACGCATCATGACGAGGAAAATTTATTTATAGCCTCGGTAGCCAAAGAAGCCGGATGTAAAAGAGTCATCTCCCTTATATCAGACACTTCTTTAGTTCCTGTTTTAGAAAAGCTGGAAGTCTCTTTTGCCTCTTCTGCAAAGATGCATATTGCCAATAGAATTTTATCCATTATACACTCTAAAACCATCTTATCTCTTTCTTCTTTATTTGATGAAGAGACCAAAGTAGTGGAAATGAAAGTCTCTCCCGAGTCACAACTAATAGGACTTCCCCTTTCTGATTTAAGCTCCTACCTTCCTAAGGATCTGATCATAGCTATTATTGAAAACAGAGGAAAAGTAATGATAGGAAAAGGAGATAGGATTTTATCTCCCAATGATATTGTGATTTTAATCACTAAAAAAGAACATATACACGACCTAAAGCACCTGTTTTAAGCTATGCTTTTTGCCAATATTTTTCGAATCTTAAGTAGATATCTCTTCTACTTTTCCTTGGTGCTTTGTTTCCCTTTGGGGGTAGCTATCTATTATGAATTCATAGCACCACCTGAAGCACATCCACAGCCCCATGGAACCGTTGCCTTTTTAGGCTCTTTCATTTTTTGTATTTTCTTAGGTGTAATATTCCGGTTCTTAGGAAGGAAGGGAGACCGGCACGTATATAGAAAAGAAAGCCTTCTTCTTGTAGTTTTTATCTGGATTGTAAGTATTTTGGTAAGTGCAGCTCCCTTTTACTTGAGCCACACCCTAAAAAACCCTTTAGACGCCTCTTTTGAAGCAGTAGCAGGCCTCACCACTACAGGATGTTCTCTTCTTACTGCAAAACAGTTTGACAACACTCATACAAAAGAGCTTCCCATTACCATTGAAAACCCGCAGGTCCCTGGAAAAATCTACACCTACTATGGAACAATCCATCCCGTCTTTGATCCCTACACACAAAAAACCTTAACAGGGCTAGACGCTATTGGAAGAGCCGTGCTTTTGTGGCGCTCTTTTTTGCAGTGGATTGGAGGCATGGGAATTGTGGTTTTATTTCTTACGGTACTTCCCGCTTTAGGGGTGGGAGGAAAATTTCTATATCAAATGGAAATCACAGGCCCCGTTAAAGATTCTATTGCTCCCAGGATTAAAGAAACGGCCTCTTTTTTATGGAAGCTCTATTTAGGACTTTCTTTTGTAGAACTACTTTTATTGATGTGGACCAATGAAAGCTTGAGTCTATTTGAAGCAGCAACGATTACCTTTTCCAATATTTCCACAGGAGGCTTTTCCATCTATGGAAACGGTCTTGAACACTACCAGTCTCTATCTACTCAATGCATTATTATCCTTTTTATGATTTTAGGAAGCATTAACTTTTCCCTATACTTTCACATTATAAAACTACGCTTTTACCGTATCTACGTTCCTGATCTTTTTCTTTTCTTTGTTTTTCTTATCTTAGGCTCTTTAGCGGTAACTCTTCCCCTTTTAGAAGTGTTTCCTGTAAAAAAAGCGTTTCAGTATGGAATTTTTCAAGCAATTTCTGCCCAAACTTCAACCGGTTACGTAATTGATAATTACGATAAATGGCCCTTTATGTCCCAGATGTTTCTTCTTCTTTTAATGTATGTGGGAGGCATGGCAGGTTCTACAGCAGGAGGAGTAAAAACAAATCGGTTTTATATATTATACAAAGTTATTTCTCACAGATTAGAATCGATCTTTCGTCCCGAAACCGTCAGAAAACTCCGAGTCGCAGAAACAGAAATAGAGGAAAAAACAGCCTCTTTAGTGCTACTGTTTTTTTTCCTAGTTACCTTTTTTACGGTACTTGGGTCTACTCTTTATATCTTAGATGGAATTGATCCGGAAACTTCTCTTGGACTCATTGCTTGTATGCTAAACAATACAGGAATCGCTTTTAGAGCAGCCTCCCCTTTTGAAAGCTTTAATTTTTTATCCCCTTTTTCCAAGATGATCTCTTCTTTTTGGATGATTTTAGGAAGACTTGAGTACTTTTCCGTTTTGGTGCTTTTTTTTCGGAACTTTTGGAGAAGATGAAGGAACAATCAAAATATTGTCTCCTACAGGAATAATATTGGTACCCGACTTTTGTTCCTTTATAAAATTAGAGACCCGTTTTAAGTCCTCTGGAGAAAGAGATAATTTTAAATCCAATTTACCATCTCTTGGAACCATTTGCTCTATTTTTACGAAGAGCTCTGTAAACTTTACCTTTAACCCCATTTCTATCAAAAGCCCCAATAAGAAAGAGAGCGTTTCTGCACTGCATTGATCTGCCTTAAAATTTTTCCACGTTTCTTCTCCTATCTGGCTAATCATAAAGGAAAGAAGAGGCTTGCAAGTTTCCATAATAGAAAGCTCTTTCTCTCCCTTTATATTTTCTTCTTCCGGGAAAAGTTCCTCTAACTTTGCAGGGAACGTAGTGCAAAACTCTTCTAAAAATCGAAGATACTCCTCTTCCGTATGCTTTGGAGGTAAAAACTCCTGCTCTTCAGACAAAGAGGATGCCAATATAAAACTCTGCAGAAAATCTTCAAAATTCTTATCCTGATTTTCTTCTTTTTTTTCTTCTTGGGGAAGACTCCTTTTTAAATAGGAAAAAAGAATATCGATTAAACAGGGGTTTTCCTTTTTGCCATTACAGGCATGCATTAATACCTTTAAAATAGCCGTACTGGGAAGTCGTTCTACCTCGAGCTGTTCTAAAAAACTAGGAGTTTTTTCTTTATATCGGGCTTCTGTTAAAGCCTCTATAACCTTTATAAACCGAGCAAAATACACTTCAAAGCATTTTATTTTATCCAATTTTTTCACTCTTAAAAACGGTTCTAAAAAGGAGGGCCCCTTAACAGCTGTCTCTATTAAACAGTCTATATAGTAATCATCTGGTATCTCCTCTTCCGTTTTTTGTAAAAACTCTACTAAAAGAAAAAATGTTTCTTTTCTTTGTAAAGAAAGAGAAAACAAGCTTCGCAAAATAGGAGTAAAAGAAACCTGTCTTACTATGTCTTTTTGTAAAATCATATTTAGTATTTTGGATAAAAAATAAGAGTCTTCTATTTGTAAGATCTCTGAGAGCACCCTATGTATAGTATACTTGTAAAAGGGCTCTATCTCTCGTTTTTGCAGTTCGCACAAAATAAAATCAAAGCCGCTTATCCAAAGATTTTGTATAGAATAGGAGACTAAATTCCACAGTTCTCTACTATCCAAGACTCCCTTAGAACTCTCTTCAAAAATACAAGAAAAAATCTCCAATCTAAACTCAAAAAAAGAGCTTATTAAAGCCTTTTTTTGTACCTCTTTAGATAAACTGGAAATGGGAACTATCTCATCAAAAATAGAGATACATCTTTGGGCTTCCTCTAAAGATTTAGAAAAGAGTTTTTCTAAAAAAGATAAAAAAGCTTCTTCAAAATCCTCGCTTTCTTTTTTTGCTATCTCTTCTGTCTCTTCCGGGAACTCCGGTGCGTAGTGAAAATAGAAAGCTAAATCTTCGTCTCCTTCTAAAATAGATGAAAAAAAAGCCTCTTGAAAAACTAGTTTCTGCTGTGTGGGTAAAAAGAAAGGATGAGGGTTAAAAACTTTGCTAAAAAATGCCTCAAAAAACACAGAGTCTCTTCCCCTTTCTATATTTTTAAGCACATAGGTCTGCAAAAGAGCAATATCTCCACTTTTTATAACAACCTCCTCTTCTTGAGAAGGTGTAAGATTAAAAACCGTTTTTTGGTTTTGAGGATGAAATTTAAGCATGAATCTGCCTTTCTCAGAAAACGGTTTTGTTTCTTCAGAAAAAGAAAAAACCTCTAAACTTGCCTCTTCATTTCTACATGTAAGAGCAAAGTAGGCTATTTCCCATACATCTTGCACATGCAATCCTTGTAACAAATTTCTTTTCTTACTCTCTTCAAGACCATTCCAAACATCATTTCGTATACACCACAAGATCCCCAATATACGTGCTTCTATGTCGCTATTTTTTGCTTCCATACCCTCTTGTACAATACCGGTAAACAGGACGCGTCTTCCTGCAATTGTAAATAAATTATCTACTTCAACTTTAAAAATTCTACAAAGAGTCCTTAAAGCTTCGGCCCCTAAAGGAGCGCTTTGTATAATCTCTTGTAAAAATCTTCCTCTTTGAATGGGGGTAATTAAGGAGGCTGTAGTATTTAGTATCCATTCTGTATGGGAAGAATTGCTTTTAACTGCTCTTCGAAAAAACAAAACCGGGATAATAAAATACGACTTAGAAACAACCTCTGAAAGAGTGGTTTTTCCCTTAGAATTAAGGCTAACTAGCTTTTCTAAGTCTAGCCAAAACTCTTTAATCTCTTTTTCTGTAAAAAAAGGATCCGTTAGAATCCAAATAAATAGGGTAATTTTCTCCTCAAGAGAAAAGGAAACTTGTTCTTTTTGAGAAAAAATGTGCTTTACAAAGATGAACACCTTATCTCTAGCTGCTACATCCCTCACGTTGAACTTATCAACAAAAGCCATGTAGATAGCCCCTTCTGAGGCAACCTCTATAATTTTTACAAACCCTTCTCCTGAAATTCTATTCCAAGGTAAAGAGGGAATCTTGTTTACAATATCTTGCTGCGTTTTTTGTGATAAAAGAAGAAAGTTTTGAGAAAGAATTAAAATAATTCTCTCTAAAAAAGAAGAAGAAAAAGACCTACTTTTTGAAAGTAAAACAGATACAGCAGTGTCTGCCAAGTCAAAAAGCTTCATATCCAATAGCCTTCTTAAATAACAAAAGCAATTAGCAGGACTTGTAGATAAAGCCTTTTTTAACCCCTGTAAGTAAGAAGGCCCTAAAACTGTTTCTACAGAAAGCTCCGGGAAACAGCCTATCTCCTGTAAAAGATGCAATAAGGCATTATAAGAAATTTGTTCCCAGGGTAGATACGCTACCCCTTCCGGCGCTTTTTTTGTTTTCCGGATAAAACTGCTTATTATCCAAACCAGATCGGGCTCTTTAACTCTCCCTGTTTCCATAAAAAACTGTACTCTTTGCCCTATTTCTTCTTTTGTTTTAGGGACAGAAATAATTTGTTTTAGTTCTTCTTCTTCTTCATATTCTCCTAAGTCCGCTAAATACTGTAAAAAAACAGCTTTGTTTCTTTCAGATTGGTTTGTAAAAAAAGAAGATACAGAAGAAAAAAAGACCGTAAAAATATCAGAAAAAAAAACCAATCCCTTCATAGGAAGAAAAGGGATTTTCCAGTTTCCTCTGGGGTTAAAGATTTGAAAAAGAAGCTCTCCCTTTTTCTCTTTTTTCATTTTATTATCAAGACAAAGAAAAAACACATCTTTTGCTCCCTCTAAAAAGAAGTACAAGGCAACCTCTTTCAAAGACTCTTGGTCTAAAGATCTAAGAACTTCAGAAAATACTTCTTGTGATCCTTCAAAACCATAAATGCTATGTATAAAAAAAAGGATCTCTCTAAGAGTTCTTAAAAAGACAAAGTCTTCTCCTTTAGAAAAGTACGTGCAAAAAATAGCATAAGCCGTTTTGAAAGTAGATAAAGCTGCCTTTCCTTCATTTTTTTCTGTCCGCACAAAGTTTAATGCAATTTTCCTACCTAAAAGGCGGCACAACTTCCTTTCAGGAAAAAGAATACGACAGACCCTAACTATATCTTCTTTTGTTCCTGTAAGGATTGTCTGTGTTAAAAGACGCATAGGAGAGGGAAGCCCCTCTTCTTGGGTATATTCAAAATCAGGATTTAGCGTTCTTATCAAAACAAGAAAAGGAGTCTCATGAGAGAGATTTCTCCAAGAAGCATATACATAACGAACAGGCATTGTATCTGCCTGAAATTGAATGTAACAAGCCCCATTCCTTTCAATCAAAACGATAAGATGCTCAAAAACCCCTTTTTTTAAAGGGTGGGGAACAATAGAAAAATTATAGTCGGAGTGATCCGGGTTTGGCCCTATCTTCATAGGGGACAACAGTTTACACAACCGCTCTTTTTTTAGAAAAGAAAAAGCCGTTTTTTCTTTTAAAGAGAAAAAACGGCTTTGCAGAAAAAACTTCTAAAAGAAGTCTACATCATACCGGGCATCATTCCACCCATACCGGACATACCTCCCATAGAAGGAGCTCCAGCTTCTTCTTTCGGTTTTGGCTTTTCTACTATCATTGCATCTGCTGTAAGAAGCATATGAGCTATCGATATAGCATTGGTTAATGCGCTTTTGGTTACTAGTACAGGATCTAGAACACCGGTTTTTATAAGATCTACAAAAGTATCCGTAGCTCCGTTATATCCTTCTGATCCTTGCATAGAGAATACTTTTTCTGCTATTAGGTTTCCTTGCTTTCCACAGTTATCTGCAAGAGCTGTTAAAGGAGCAAAACAGGCTTTTCTTACAATCTCTTTTCCTAAAGCCTCTTCTCCTTCCAGTTTTAAGCTATCTAAAGCTTTTACAGCCCGAAGTAAAGCAACACCTCCACCGGGAACTACCCCTTCTTGCGCTGCTGCTTTAGTAGCATGAAGAGCATCTTCTACTCTCGCCTTTTTCTCTTTGAGCTCTTGTTCTGTAGTAGCTCCAATATGAATTAAAGCAACTCCCCCTGTTAAAGAGGCTAACCTTTCTCTTAGTTTTTCCTCTTCATAATCAGAGGTGTTTTGAGAAAGTTCCGCTTTAATTTGCAAGACTCTTTCTTGGATTTTTTGTTTGGATCCTTTGCCACCAATAATTACTGTCTTGTCTTGGGTAACCTTGATTTCTTTTGCCTGTCCTAAAAGGGAAAGATCCATATCCTCTAAAGACATTCCTTTCTCTTCTGAAAGAACTTCAGCACCTGTTAAAACAGCAATGTCTTCTAAAGTAGCTTTCTTCCTATCTCCAAAATTAGGCGCCTTAATAGCACAAACAGGAAGGCCTCCCTTGATTTTATTGATCACAAGCGTAGTCAAAGCATCCGAATCAATATCTTCTGCAATGATTAAAAGAGGACTAGAGCTCATCTCCATGGTTTTTTCTAAGATAGGTACGATATCTTTTGTAGAAGAGAGCTTTTTATCGGTAATAAAGATACGACAGTTCTCAAAATGAACATTCATCTTTTCTGCATTAGTTACAAAATAAGGAGAAACATACCCCTTATCAAGCTGCATTCCCTCTACTACCTCTAAAATTGTGTCAATCCCTTTTGCTTCTGTGATACTAATTATTCCCTCTTTTCCAACCTTTTCCATGGCTTCGGCTAAAATAGCACCCACTTCTTTATCATTGTTGGCAGAAATCGTAGCGATTTGTTCTATCTCTTCTTTTGTTTTCACTTCTTTTGCAAGCTTCGTCAAAGCTTCTAGAAGGACCTCTAAAGATTTTTCCATACCCTTTTTCAAAGAAGTAGGGCTCGCTCCTGCTACTACGTTTTTTACTCCCTCTTTAAAAAGAGCCTCTGTTAAGACTACAGCTGTTGTAGTTCCATCTCCTGCCACTTTTGCTGTTTTAGCTGCAGCTTCTTTTACCAGCTGCGCACCTAAGTTATGAAACGGATTTTTTAGCTCAATCTCTTCAGCTACAGTAACTCCGTCTTTAGTAGATATGGGATAACCATACTCTTTTGCTATTACAACGTTTTTTCCCTTAGGGCCTAAAGTCACTTTTACCGCTTTGGCCAGCTGTTCTACCCCTATAGAAAGGGCCTCTAATACTTCTTCTTCAAACTTGAGTAGTTTTGCCATAATGATTTTTTCTCCTTGAAGCTTTAAGGCTAGTTAATAATCGCTAAAATATCTTCTTCTGATAAAACCATGTACTCCTCTTCAGAAGAGGGAATTTCAGTTCCTGAATAAGAACTAAAAAGAACTCTATCCCCTTTTTTCACAGTCATCTTCATAAGGTTCCCCTTTTTATCCAATGAACCGGGTCCTACTGCTATAACTTCTCCCTCTTTTGGTTTTTCTTGTGCTGTCTCGGGAAGTAAGATTCCTTTTTTTACCGATTCTGCTTTCGATCTCTTTACCAAAACTCGGTTTGCCAAAGGTTTGATTTTCGTATAGTCCATAAACACCTCTCCTTTTTATATGAAAGTAAATACTTCTAAAGGGTCAAATATACTTCTTTCTCTATTTTTTAGTCAAGAAATTAGCAGACAGCTTTTATAAGTGCTAAATTCTTTTTTCAAAAATCTCCATACCTAGCCCTTAAAACTAGTAAAAAATTGTTTCTCCTTGTTAGATTACCCAACTGATACGTGAGGATTTATGTTCCGTTTCTTAGCTTGTTCTTTACTGTTTACGTGTGCTCTTTTTACCAAACCCCATGCCTTCAAAGAAGTTTGGGGATATTTAATGGAGGGAGAGGAGCGTTTTTTTAAAGCAGACTTTCCCGTAACGGACATTGGATATTTTTGTGCAAGACTCGATGATGAAGGAAAAATCCACAAGATTCCAAACTATTCGTTTTTACAACAAAAAACCGGTAAAAAACCGAAAATTCACTGCGTAATTACAGCAGATTATAACCGCTCTTTAATGCATTGGTGTTTAAAAAAAGACCTTGAAACTAGAGATGCTTTAATTGCCCAAATAGTAGAAATTGGCAAAACATTTGACGGCGTGCAAATTGATTTTGAATCGATCCGGTCCCAAGAAAGAGAAGCTTTTGTCCTTTTTTTACAGCAGATCAGAAAAATCCTTCCCAAAGAAAAATCTTTAAGCATAGCCCTTCCGGCTAGAACAAAACTGATACAAGATGGATATGATTATAAAGCTATTGCAGAAGTAGCGGATAAAGTGCTCATAATGGGCTATGACGAACACTATTCCGGAGGCCCTCCCGGTACTATTGCCTCTTTAGACTGGCATAAAAAAGTCTATTCTTTTGCTAAAAGCCAAATCCCTAAAGAAAAACTAGTGATGCTTTTTCCTTTTTATGGAAGAGTTTGGCAAAAACAAAAAATTGGAAGGGCTTTAAAATACTTTCAAATGCTTGACCTCTGGAAAGAAAAATCTTCCCCTACAGTACAAAGAGAAGAAGACAACACCCCCTATTTTACCTATAAAGAACAAATCGATGCCGTTGTCTACTTTGAAGATTTAAAAAGCCTAAAAACCAAACTTTCTTGGTATGAAAAAGAAGGCCTTTCTTCTGTGGGATTTTGGAGGATTAGCCAAGAACCTAGTAGCTTATGGGAACATCTATCTGTTTTTGAACCTCCCCATAACTAAAGTCCGGAAATTGCATCGCGGTTTTGTTCAAAAGTAATTTTTTTTTGTAAATCTATTTTTATAGAAAACTTCTCTTGTGCTAGATTGCAAAAAAAATGGCCCGCTTTAAGATGAAGAATTCTTCCTATTTAGATGAAGCTTTAGAAATTATCGCCTCTGTAAGAGGAAAACCTTTAAACCAAGAAGAAAGAAAACCCCTAGCTGTAGAACTAGCCACCAACATTTAAAGAGAATCTAACAAAACGCAAACATA
>CAYGOC010000010.1:18635-82555 GCA_964351495.1 uncultured bacterium | reverse complement strand
GCGTGGACTACCAGGGTATCTAATCCTGTTTGCTCCCCACGCTTTCGCGCCTCAGTGTCAGGTATAAGCTAGAAAACCGCCTTCGCCACCGGTGTTCTTCCGCATATCTACGCATTTCACCGCTACATGCGGAATTCCGTTTTCTCCGCCTACCCTCTAGTCTATCAGTTTCAAGTGCAGCTCCGAAGTTGAGCCCCGGAATTTCACACCTGACTTGATAAACCACCTACGCGCCCTTTACGCCCAATAAATCCGATTAATGCTTGCACCCTCCGTATTACCGCAGCTGCTGGCACGGAGTTAGCCGGTGCTTCTTTACCTAGTACCCTCAAATCAACGTAGTATTAATACGTCTCTCTTGTTCTTAGGCGAAAGAACTTTACAACCCGAAGGCCTTCTTCATTCACACAGCGTCGCTTCGTCAGGCTTTCGCCCATTGCGAAAGATTCTCGACTGCAGCCTCCCGTAGGAGTCTGGGCAGTGTCTCAGTCCCAGTGTTGGCGGTCAACCTCTCAATCCGCCTAGACGTCTTAGCCTTGGTGCGCCTTTACCACACCAACAAGCTGATATCCCATGAACCTTTCCCTTATCGATAGGCTTTTCTCAAAGTCCCCACCTTTCATGATTACAAGATGCCTTGAATCACTTCATTCGGTATTAGCGACCGTTTCCAGTCGTTATCCCCAAACAAGGGGTAAGTTATTCATGTATTACTAACCCTTCCGCCACTAAATAAACCCAAAGGCTTATTTCGTGCGACTTGCATGCCTCATCCACGCTGTCAGCATTCAATCTGAACCAGGATCAAATTCTCAATAGAAAATTTGAAAAAAAATTTTAGAATTTATAGGACCTGTAAAACAGGCTACCTACACAAACTTTTTACTTTTATGGCACTCTTTTTCCACTGTCAAAATATTTTTGCTTTTTCAAGCTAGGAACTCTTAGGTTTCCTTCTTCAACTTTAACTTGTTTTCGTTAAAGTGATGTCAGTCAATATATCTAAACCCCCAATTTTACAACAACACAATTTCTCAAGAACCTTTGAAAAAACCTTCTTTTCCTCTATGAAAAAACCTTTTTCTTTTTTTTCTGTTATCTAAATTTGCCTGTTTTAAAAAGGGATTTTTCCCTCTCTTTTTGCCTCTATGTGTTTACAGGTTTTTTTTGCATTAATAAAATTTTTTATTGCGCTTATTAAAGTGAAAAATTTATTGTCTACAGATGTATGCGTTTAACACCTAAATGCGCTCCTTAATAACTAAAGAGAACGTTAAGGTAGCAAAAGAATGAAAAAGAGAATTTAACAATCTCTTACAAAGAAAATGGAGATAACTATATGCAAATAAATTGGTCTTTAAAAAAGGCTCTTGCTACTACAGGTTTAGCTTTGCTATTGACAAGCACCGCTTATGCTATTCCTAAAGGGCCTTGTGATCCTAAACCATCAAAAGATGTATGCTGCGAAGAACCAAAACCAGGTCCTTTCGCTTTTTCTTTTCCAAAGGACATCAGCTTGTCTTGTCCTAGGGATGTTTATTTTAATGCTGACTTTTTAGCTATGCAACCCCAAGAAGATGGGCTTGAATACGCTATTACAGACAGCACGCCGGGTTCTGCCCCTATTAACACAGGAACCGTTCACGGTTTCTCTTCCGGGCATAACACCTGGGATTGGGGTTTTGGATTCCGAGCCGGTGTGGGAGCTTTTACAAACCACGACGCTTGGAATGTAGAAATGGATTGGCTTTGGTTCAAAATAAGTGAAGAAGTTTCTACTCACGTAGAAACAGGTTCTGGACTAATTCCTCTTTGGAAGCTAACGCAGTCCGGTGTTCCAGCCGTTTCTAACGAAACTGCCTCTTCTAGATGGCACATTTCTATGAACGTATTTGATATTTTGCTTGGAAAACCTTTCCACGTAAGTCGCTATATGGTGTTAAATCCACACTTTGGTATCAGAGCTGCTTGGATAGACCAAGACTATATAGTTAGATATAGCGGAAGTTTCGGAGGCGATGGCTCTACTCAACTAAATGCCAAAAATGACTTTTGGGGAGTTGGGTTTAGAAGTGGAATGAGATCTGAGTGGCTTATGGGAGCAAATTTAAAGCTTCTTGCCAACCTCAGCTTTTCTAGCCTATTCGGGAAATTCGATATTAATCAGCATGCCCCAGGAACGAACGGGTATGACTATCCTAACGAATTTTACCGTAACTCTATGAACATGGAAATGCAGGCAGGTCTCGCTTGGGGAACTTTTTTCAATGACAACCGTCATTATTTCTCTTTGCAAGCCATGTATGAATTTCACCACTGGTTTAATCAAAACTGGATGAGAAGAACCCAAGGAAGCTCTCCTACTTACCTCTCTGATGTGGTTTCTAGAGGAGATCTTACTATGAACGGGGTTTCTGTTCGAATTCAGCTTGATTTCTAAGCTAATACTTTGAAACTTGTTCTTGTTAAGAGGGAGAGCCTGAAGGCTCTTCCTCTTTTTTTTGTGTAACAGCACTCATTACAAAATTATCTGTCAATCAGGAAAAACAACTCTTGTAAAACACACCTTCCCCAAAAAACCTTATGCTAATTTGGAAGAATTAGATATAAGAAATTTAGCAATCACAGATCCTAGAGCTTTTTTAGATCAGTTCCCGGAAGGAGCTATTCTTGGTGAAATCCAAAGAGCCCCTCAGCTTTTATCATATATCCAGTCCCGTGTTGATTTAAAAGAGGAAAAAGGATTTTATTTTCTCACTGGAAGTCATCAGCTACAGTTACAAGAAGCTATCACACAGTCTTTAGCTGGAAGAACCGCCATTCTTACCTTATTACGAGATGTAGAGCAGTCCATAAACTCCATAAAACTTATCAACTACAAACACACTACAAAAGTTATAAAAGATCAGATCCTTTAAAAATCAAAGCGCTTGTAAAACAAGATAGAGCACCATCCCTGCCAAATATCCTGATAAAGCTTTTAGGCTGATCTTTTTTAAGTACCACATGAAATCTACTTTCTCCATTCCCATTAAAGCAACTCCGGCAGCAGAACCTATAATCAATATACTTCCTCCCGTTCCCGCACAATAGGCAATCATTTGCCAAAAAGCAGAGTTTGCAGGAAAACTTTGTAAATCATACATCCCCATGGTAGCCGCTACCAAAGGAACGTTATCTACCACAGAAGAAATAATCCCAATCGATGTTGCCATAAGGGCCAAGTTTTCAATATGCCTTCCCAAAAAACTCGCTAATCCTTGTAGCAGTCCTACCGTCTCTAGCGCATTGATGCTCAGTAAAATCCCTAAGAAAAACAGTACTCCGGAAGTGTCTATTTTTGTAAGAACATGGGGCACCCTTAAATGAGACCTATCTTCATAAGCATGGTGTAAAATATCGGTTACAAGCCACAAAAACCCGAGTCCTATTAACATCCCCATAAAAGGAGGGAGCCCTATCCACGATTTAAAAACCGGAACCCCTATTAAAGCTGCTATCCCAAAAAAGAAAACAAGACGAGCTCCCGGTTCCGGTTTTTCTTTTTTATCTTCTTGAAATAGATCTGGATAACGCCCTTTTAATTTAAATCCTAAAAAAATCAAAGAAACTAAAAGAGAGACCAGAGAAGGAAAGAAAAGAGAGCGAATTAAAGGAACTGTAGTAACTTGCCCTCCTATCCAAAGCATCGTAGTGGTAACATCTCCAATAGGAGTCCATGCTCCCCCTGCATTGGCAGCAATAACTACCATAGACCCCAGTAAAAGCCTATCTTTTTGAGACTCTACAAGCTTTCTTAAAAGAGAAATCATCACAATCGTGGTGGTTAAGTTATCCAGCAAGGCAGAAAGAAAAAAAGCAATAATACCGATTAACCACAACATTTTTTTCTTGGAACGAGTATTGATATTATCTGTGATAATTTTAAATCCCTTATGAGAGTCTATTAACTCCACCAAGGTCATGGCTCCTAGAAGAAAAAAAATAATTTGACTTACATTAGATACATGCTCTCCTAAATTCCCTATACTGCTTTCTACCTTTTCTCCTGAATATAAAAAAAGTGTGCTCCAGCTAAGGGTTGCCATTAAAAGAGCTGCTGCTGTCTTATTGACACGAAATCGATACTCAAAAATAATTACTACATATCCCACAAAAAAAATGAGCACCATAAAAAGATGCATTGCAGTTAACTCTTGCATATTTTTCCTATACTAAAAATCCATATTAGATAAAGAGTCTACCGAATATAAACTCATTTGTACACTCCCTCAAAAGTTTTTACAATGATATGAGAAAAAAAAGCTTACGCCAAACCCTCTTGCAAAACATCATGCATGCGCAAAATTCCAACCACTTGGGAGTCTTTGATAACCGGCAAAACCATAATAGGTTTTATAGGGTTTTCCATCTTTTTTAATGCAAAAAAAGCCAGCTCTTCCGGATCTGTAGATAGAGGAACCGGATTCATCAGCTCCTTACAAGTTTTATAAAAAAAAGAAGGGCCATCTTTTTGTAAAGCTCTTCTTAAATCTCCATCGGTAAAAATTCCTTGAAGGGATTTTTTTTTATCCACTATCACAAGGCAACCACATTTTTTTTCTGAAAATTCCCGCAAGCAGTCTTCCAGCCTATCTTCCATAAAAGCTAAAGGAGGCTCTATCATAAGATCTTTTACTTTCTTAGAGACCCTTTTTCCTAAAATTCCTCCCGGATGATTCCAAGAATAATGGTCTAGCTGAAACTGCCTTTTTTCCATTAAAGAAATAGCCATTACATCCCCAAAGATAAGCTGCAAGGAAGTGGAAGTAGTGGGAACCATATTATAAAAACAAAGCTCTCCACTACAGGGTAAAAGCACGGTATGATCCGACCTTTTTTCTAGCTCCGTATCTTTTTCACAAACCCAAGAAGCAAGAAGAGCCCTCTTTGAACGGATATGATAACTAAGCTCTAAAAGCTCCTCTGTCTTTCCGCTTTTACTTAAAAAAACAACCATATCGCCCTTTTCTACCAACCCTAGATCCCCGTGAAGAGCATCTAAGGGAGAAAGAAAAAAGGCTTTAACTCCTGTAGATAAAAACGTAGCGGCTATTTTTTTTGCTATTAAACCACTTTTTCCTACACCGGAAAAAACAATCTTTCCCTTACAAGAAAACAACAGGGAAAGCATTTTTTCCGCTTGGATACAATCTAGTTTTTCAAAAAAATATTGAAGATGCGCTTTTTGCCTTTCAAAAAGCTTATGGACTTTGCTTTCTTTGTTGTCCTCTTTCAAGTTAGTCCTCTAAAGAAACACTCTCTGTTTCCAGCTCTTTTTGCAACGCCTTTAAAAAAGCACACCCATACATCCCATCAATCACTCTATGATCAAAGGTAAGGCTAACATGCAAAATAGAACGGATCCTTATCGCATTATTTTCGTCTACTTTTACCATTTTGCGAATCGCTCCCATCCCTAAAATAGCTACCTCAGGATGATGTATAATAGGAATCCCTATCAAAGTTCCACTCATCCCAAAATTAGTCAAAGTAATGGTCCCCTTTTTCATATGCTCCAAGGTAAGTTTCCCTTGCTTTGCAAAAGAGGCTAGCTCATAAATCTTTTTTGCAATCTCCACCAAAGAAAGAGAACTACATTTTTCAATAACAGGAACAATAACTCCCCCTTCAACAGATACAGCAATCCCTAAATTGACAAAGTCTTTTAAAAAAATCGTATCTCCTTCCAAAGAAGCATTTAAATGGGGAAATTCTTGTAAAACACGGCACAGGGCCCTTGCAAAAAAAGTAGTAACAGAAAGTTTTGCTTTATGCTTTTCAAAAAATGCTTCTTTTTGTTTTTCTATCGTTTCCAATAAAAAAGTGACATCAATCTCTGTGATCAAAGAAGCATGGGGCGCCTCATAAAAAGAGCGAACCATATTTTCTGCAATCGCTTTTCGTAGAGGACTCATTTTTAAAGCCCCAGATGAACTCTCTTTTTTTACAGGCTCTCTTTCTTTTTGTTCTAAATACGTTTCTACATCCTTTTTAGAAAGCCTTCCCCCTTTTCTCGGAATTTTTTCTAATTCTGAAAGAGAAAGTCCATTTTCTTTTGCCATTTGCAAAACAGCCGGAGAATAAAAACTCGCATCCGTTTTTTCTGAAAAACTAGAGGGCTCTTTTCTCTCCTGTTTTTCAGAAATAGCCGGTTTTTCTTCTGTGGAAAGAATTGCTAAAACCTCTCCTACTTTTATGGTCTGATCTTTTTCTGCTACAATTTTTTTGACCCTACCTTTACAAGGAGAAGGAATTTCACTATTTATCTTATCGGTAGCCACTTCTAAAAGAGGCTCATCTAAATTGACAAAATCCCCTTCTTTTTTAAACCAATTTACTACCGTAGCTTCTACGATACTCTCCCCTAACTTGGGAAGATAGATCTCTATTTCTTCCATAAAAACTCGTTAAATATCAGAATCCATCCATGTGGCTTTATAATAGACATCCTCGTCCATCTCTTTTTCTTTTTTAGCAACAAAAACAGCCGCCACTGCATCTCCTAAGACGTTTACTACAGAAGACAGCATCTCTCTTAATCTATCTACCCCGGCTACTAAAGCAATTCCTTCTAAAGGAAGTCCTACCACTCCTAAAACTAAAGAAAGCATAACAAGCCCCGTGCCGGGGATTCCCGCTGCCCCCACAGCTGATATAAGGCAGACGAAAATTAAAATCAAAATCTGTAAAAAAGAAAGTTCAATTCCATAAGCTTGTGCAATGAAAACCGCAGATACAACCTGCCCTATAGCCCCCCCGTTCATGTTGATAGTCGATCCTAAAGAAAGAACAAACCCAGAAATATCCGGAGAAATCCCCAAATGCTTTTGACTACACTCCAAAGAAACGGGTAAGGTAGCAGAGCTGCTACTGGTAGTAAAAGCTAGCAAAATAGCATCCTTCATCCCCTTGAAAAAAGGGATTACTTTTAGCCCTGACAAAAACTTGAGACTAAAAGTAAACACCACAAAAAGTTGAAAAAAACAACCAATGTAGTTGCAAAGTAAAAACATTAATAAGGGGAGTATAATCTTAAGCCCTACAGACCCTACCGTAGAGGCTATCAAAGCAAAGACACCATAAGGGGCTAAAAGCATTACAAAATGGGTCAAGGTGTGCATCGTCTCGGAAACCGCTTCTAAAACATGCAACAAAGGCTTTGCTTTAGATCCTGCAAAAATAATAGCGATAGCTAGAAAAATGGAAAAAATAATTATCTGTAAAATGTTTCCCTGAGCAAACGCCGCAAAAGGATTAGAGGGAATTAAAGAAAGAAAAAACTCTCCCAAAGAAGGTCTTATAAAAGTAGAAATATCTGTCTCCACCGGAGAAAGTTGTAAATTACTTCCGGGAGCTAATACTTTTGCTAAAAAAAGACCTACCAATATGGCAATAAGCGTTGTAATCAAATAAAAAGCAAGAGTACGAAATCCCACCCTCCCCAGCTTTTTAGGATCCTTCATGTGGCAAATACCTACGACCACAGAAGAAAAAATAATCAAGGCAACTAGCATGGTAAGAAGATTGATAAAAGCCTTACCAAATATATGGAACACTTGGGCTTTTGGGCCTAAAACAAACCCAACAATTATTCCTAAAATAAGTCCTATAAGAATCTTCACCCAACTTTTCATTTAAAAACCATTTATTCAATCTCCGCAATTATTCGCACAAGAAACAATTTTTTCAATAAACAAGTTCCATTTACTCTTTTCTGAATCTATTTTCAAAGAGAGTTTCGCAATGCTTACAGGAATAGGCAGCTCTTTTCGTAAAATCAGTTTTACACTATCTTTCTCTGTACAGATAAGCATTTTTGCCCCCTTATTCTTGCTTTTTTCTGCAAACAGCATAAGCTTTTCTTCAGAAAAAGAGGCATGGTCTGCTAAAAACTGCGTATCTATTACAAAAAGTCCTTTTCTCTTTATCTCCTGAACAAATCTATTTGGTTTCGCAATTCCACAAAAAAGGGCTACTTTACTTCGATCCGGTAAAAAAACCTCTTGTTTTTCTTTTAAAGAAAAAAAACTCTCTATTTCATAAGAGACACTTAAGGTGTTTCCCCCTACTTGCCCTTTTCCTACTATCAGATCCGCTTGTTTTTTGCGAGAAGGGAGATCTCGCAGTCTTCCTATAGGAAGAAAAAACTTTTGCTCCCAATATTCTCCTGAAAAAAAAGAGGCTTTGGGCTCCAGAATAATTTGAAAAGAGGGTTTTAGTTTTCTATACTGAAGGCCGTCTTCTAAAACGATAATGTCTACTTCTTTTTCCGCAAAATGCGCTGCTTTTACCCTGTTTTTCCCCACGTAATACAAAATAGAGGGAAATTTTGCACACACTAAATACGCTTCATCCCCCATCTCTTCACTAGAATACAAAGGCCCCTCTCCTTTACAAACAAGCTTTGCTTCTTCTTTTTCAAAAAGGGATTTATAGCCTCTACTCAATACAGCTACTTTCAAGCCTCTTTTGATTAACTCTTCTATCAAAAAAAGAACAAAAGGAGTTTTCCCCGTCCCTCCGCATAATATATTGCCAACACACACAACCGGTTTTTTTATAGAAACCGCATAAAAGACTCCCTTCTCATAAAAAATATGCCGAAAAAAAGAGACCCCCTTCCATCCCCAATGAACAGGGAGGAGAGGCCAAAAGAATACAAGTCTTATAAAAAAAGGAACTCTTTCAAAAAGAAGGAAAAACCTATTTCGCCACCGATAAAATTTCATGAACCCTTTTTTGAGAATAAAAAAGCTTTGTTTCTAAAGCTTCTATAATGATGTGGATCGCTGCCATATGCACTTCTTGAATTCTATCTGATGTAGTAAACCCCTTTACAATCCACTCTAGATCGCACATTCCTTTTAAAACGCCTCCCTCTTTTCCCAAAAAAGCTACCGTCTTGGCTTTTTTTTCCTCAGCCATCTTTGCTGCTTCTATAAGATTTTTCGAGTTTCCGCTAGTACTTAAAAGGATACATACATCTCCTTCTTCTGCAAAAGCTTCTACTCCTCTTGCAAATACTTGATCAAATCCAAAATCGTTTCCTACACAACTTAAATGAGAAGGATCTGCTAAAGCAATCGCAGGAAGCGCTCTTCGTTTTTTTCGAAACTGTCCTGTTAGCTCTTCTGCAAAATGCATAGCATCACAAAGGCTTCCTCCGTTTCCTGCTATTATGATTTTGTTTTTGTTTTTGTAAGTTGCTTCTAAAAGAGCTGTACACTGCTCTAAGAAAATAAGGGAACTTTTCTCTTTTAAAAAAGAGATCGCAAAAATAGCCTCTTCTACCGAAGAAAGAATCTGTTTTTTCATAAAAAACCTCAAACCAGATATACTGGTATAACCAATTTGGACATATTCATGGAAGATCTTTGGCAAGAAAAAAAAATCGCTCTTTTTGGAGCAACAGGCGTTGTAGGAAAAGAGCTTCTTGCTCTTTTATTAGAAAAAAAAGTTCCTGTAGAAAATCTGTTTCTCTTTGCCTCTAGAAAAAAAAACCTATCATTACAGGGATCTTCTTTTTTTATAGACTCTATCCCTTCTTCTCTTCCTAAAGTAGATATAGCCTTTTTATGTGCAGGATCCTCTATTTCAGAAAAGCTTTGGAACGCTTTTGAAAAAACTACCTACGTAATTGATTTAAGCTCTAAATTTCGCATGGATCCCCATACTCCCCTAATCATTCCTGAAATCAATCTAGAGGAGATTCAAAACCACAAAAAAATCACTTCTCCTAACTGTGTAGCGACGCTTCTTTGCCTGGCTCTTTTTCCTTTGCATCAAAAGTATACCTTAAAAAAAGTGATTCTCTCTACTTACCAGGCTGCAAGTGGAGGAGGCTCTCTTTTAATGGAAAAACTCCTTGTACAAACAAAAGCCTTTTTACAAAAAAAACCCTTAAAAGATCCGTATGCCTTTAATGTCTATCCCCATGAATCTCCTATGCAGGAAAATGGCTACGCAGAAGAAGAAATCAAGATTCAAGAAGAAACAAAAAAGATCTTAAAACTCCCCTCTCTTTGTATTTCTGCTACATCTATCAGGGTTCCTGTTTTCCGCTCTCACAGTATTTCTGTTCATGCAGAATTTGAGAAAAAACCCCTTTTACAAGAAGTAAGAAACCTACTACAAAAAGCTCCCGGCATCTCTTTTTTACAAGACAATTTCCCCACTCCCTTTTATACGGACCAAAAAAGAGAAGTGTTTTGTGGAAGAATTAGAAGTCCTTCTCCCTATTCTTTAGAAATGTGGATAGTGGGAGATCAGCTTTTAAAAGGAGCCGCTTTAAATGCAGTGCAAATTGGAGAAACCCTAATTAATAAGGAATCCTATGTTTTGGAAGAAAAAAACGGTTAAAGACTTTTTACCCTTTCCTGTAAAAGCTGCTCATGCAGAGTATTCTATGATTTTATCTACCCATGACGATCCTTTTTGTCCTCATCTTTTAGATCTTTCCTTAAAAGCCGCCCTAAAAGCAAAAACCATCGATCTATCTTCTGTCTCTTCCAGGTTAAAAAAGCCCCCTTTTTACCCTAACATCTGGCCTGGGGAACACTATAGGCTTCTAGCCGCCTTTATTGATCTTTTAAAGCCGGAGTCTATCGTTGAAATAGGAACTTTTACAGGGATCTCTTCTCTTTCTATGAAAGAATTTTTACCTAAAAGTAGCACGCTTACTACCTATGATATTATTCCTTGGAAAGATTTAGAAGAGACTGTCCTTAAGGAAGAAGACTTTTTAGATCCCAGATTTACCCAATTTACAGATGATCTGGTAAACCCCCAAGTTTTTGAAAAACACCGCGCTCGTTTAGAAGACGCCTCTTTTATTTTCATTGACGCCACCCATGACGGCGCTTTAGAAAAGACTCTTTTTTCCCTTTTTGAAACGCTTTCCTTCAAAAAAGCCCCTCTTATTCTTCTAGATGATATACGGGTCTGGAGTATGTTAAAAATGTGGCGTGAAATCAAAAAGCCAAAGCTGGACATCACCTCTTTAGGACACTGGTCAGGGACAGGAATCGTCCAGTGGTAGGTACTAAGTGTCTTGAGTTTTAGCAGCTTTAATGTGGTTAAGAAGATCCTGATGTATAATAGAGGAATCTTGGCTGTTTTGGATTGCCTTTTTAAGCTCTTTTAGAACATTTTGCTTTGCTATTTCTGCTTTTCTTCGCTCTTGCCTACGCTCTTGCCTAAGGACTAACTCCTTCTCAAAAGGAATCGTCTTTCCATTTGAGTCTTTCTCTAAAATAAGCTTTTTGTTCATAAAAGCTAGGAGTGCTTCCCCCGGAATTGTAGCAAATTTTTGTTCAAAACAAGCTAGATATCGGAACTGCTTTGTAGAAAGCGGTGTCTCTTCTTGAGTGGATTCTAAATTTGTCTTAAACACTTCTTGAAAGTGCATCTCCTCTTCATAAAACTGCTTAAATATTTGTGGACAGTTTTTCTCTCTGTTATTAACTACATCTCTTAAATCTTTAATTAAATTCACATCTACTAAAAATATAGGATCTAAATATGTTTCTACTAATTTTTTATCCTCAGAAGATTCTGGGGGCAGATATAGGGAAATTATACACAAAGAAACAGCATCTAGCTGTGTAGGGCTATTGTATAACTCTTCATATAGAGACCTTTCTTTCATCCCTTTATAAAACTCACTAGCTCTAATATGATAAGGCTTCGTATAAGAAATTGTATCGAAGCAAATCTTAAGATCCTCTTGTGTTAAATTTTCTTTAAGACAGCCCTTAACAATGGTTTCTTTAAAAAAAACTCGAAACCCTAACCACTCCTCAGGATTGAGATTTTCTGCAAAAAAACAGTGCACCTGTTTTAGTTTTTCTTTTTTTCCTTCGATCGATTCTTCCTTAAAAAGAGCATAAACCATCTCTTCAGCAGCAGTTAATTGTGCCGGTTGGGGAGCTGCCGGATTTACCTGCCCAAGAGCCTGTTGACCAAGAGCTTGTTGCCCAGGAGCCTGGACGACTACTCTGTTTTGAAAAAGGGAAAAAACTATTGTTTTTACTAAACCGGCTACAACATACAGAGTCAACCCCAAAGCTAAAATAGGGTAGGGCAATACATACATGTGAAAAACCACAGAGTTTTGTAAACTAAAATAGCTTTCTGCAAGCATCGCTCCAACAGTGACACCACAATTGATACTCGCTATAAAAATTACAGCTATCTTCTCTCGTAAAAACTGTTCTGCAGGACCCAGCTCTTGAACAGCCTGTTCTGAAAAGGAATAATTCTTCCCCTTTTCAAAGGTGACCTTGTTTAATAAACTAAAACAAATACTAGAGAAAACTGCGTGTGCTATCATTTACTTCCCCCAAAAAACTCCCTTAAATCCCCCTTTTAGTCCGTCAGAACCTTTTAAAAGGGGTGCCAAAACAGCAGCCAAGGCCAAAGATACTGTAAGCAGCGTTAATATCTGCTGTAAAAAACTAGTTACTTCAAAAAGAGCCGTAGAAACTTTCTTAAAACTCTCCCAAGTAGCATCTTCTGAAAAAAAGCGCGATTTTACTAGATTTCCTAAGTAGAGAAAAGCCCACCCAAAAGAGGCCACTTCAAATGGCAGAGAAATCACCCGGTAGGCTAAAGAGTTTTGTACCATCCAAAAAGAAGCTCCTCCATATAGACTAAAAACAATCCCTAGATTAACTATCATCATAACAGCTAAAGGGATCCCTTTTTCTGTGTAAGAGGTCTCTTCTGCTTTTTCTTCAGAAACTCCTTCAAAAACAAGATCATTCACCAGTCCCGTAAAAACACAAGAGCATAATAAATAAGGAACAACCTGCACAACAAACCTCTTAATTAACGGTGGGATTATAATAAAATTTAAAAATAAAAACAACAGTTTGTTTTTTATTAAAAAAATTTATTTTTATGAAATCCTAAAGCATTTTAGGATAGATATTAAAAAACTACTTATAGGTAATTTAAAAATATTTCTTTTCCTTTTTGATCTATAACCGTAGTCCACTCTTTTAAAGTGGGATGACAAAAAGAAATTTTATAATGGTGGAGTAAAATTTGAGGGGCTTCTTGTTTTCCTCCATATTTGTGATCCCCTAGGATGGGATGGCCTATGTGAGAGAGCTGCGCTCTTATTTGATGGTATCTGCCTGTTTTTAGCTCGATTTCTAAAAGAGAGGCATCTCGGGTTTTCTTTAAGAGGGTATAGTGTAAAAGAGACTCTTTTCCGGTTTTATCTATAAAAGCCTTAAACTCTTTTTTTACTAGAAAATGCTTCAGCTCCCCCTCTTTATTGGGAAAGGCCCCTTCTACCCAAGCAAGGTATCTTTTCTCTATATTTCTTTCTCTTTGCTCTTTTTGCAGCCTAGAAAGAGCTTTACTGGTACGAGCGAATAAAACAATCCCGCTTACTTCTTTATCTAATCTATGAATGGGATGGACAAAAGAGACGCTTTTGTTGTTTTTTCTTAACTTCTCTTTTACTTGTTCTTCTAAGCTATCTTTTGAATGGGGTGAAGCTTGTGTTACCAAATGAGCCGGTTTTACAACTGCCAAAAGATGGTTGTCTTCAAAAAGAACTTTCATCTTTTTGTCTTCTAACCTCATATAAAAGAAGGGTCGTAGCTTGGGCTACATTTAAAGAATCAGCCTCCCCAAACATCGGGATTTTTACTAAAATATCAGCCCTTTCAAACCACTTTTGAGAAAGGCCATACTGCTCACACCCCACTACAATAGCAATAGGCCCTTTTAGATTTTGTTTCGTAAAATTCATTTCCCCTTTGGGAGTTGCGGCGCATACTTGGATGGTGTTTTCCGCTAAAAATGCCAGAGTTTCTTGCAAAGAAGCCTGTACTACAGGCGTTGTAAAAAGAGTTCCCGTACTGGCTCTTACTACATTGGGGTTATAAACATCTGTACAAGGATCACAAACAATAAGAAGGTCTATCCCGGCTGCATCTGAACTTCTCAGAATCGTTCCCAAATTACCCGGTTTTTCTACACTTTCGGCGATAACTATAAAAGGCTCTTTCGAAAGCTTCACACCACTTAAAGGAGGAAGAAAAAAGGAAGCCACTAGTAAAAGGCCGTCCGGCCTGTCTCGATAAGAGAGTTTAGAAAAAACCTTTTTAGAGCAGGAAAAACAAGGAATCTTGTTTTTTAGCTCCTCTACAATTTTTCTCTCCCCCTCTTTTAAAAAAAAATCAGGGCAAAAAAATAGCGCTTGCAAAGGGACCTTTTTCTTTATAGCTCTCGTTATTTCCCGAAATCCCTCAATAAGAAAGGATTTTTTCTCCTCTCTTTCTCTTCTTTCTTTCAGCTTTACTACAGCCTTTATAGTGGGATTCTGAAGACTCTCGATATGTTTCATAAAAAACTCCCCAAAGCATACCCTCCCAAAGGAAGAGTGCTATAAGAAGAAGATAAGACAATCTCCTCTTTTTCTACAGAGGGAAAAGAAAAAACTGCCTTCATAACTTGCCCTAGTACAATCGGAGTGAAACTAGGCGAATGACAAGTAAGAAGCACAAACAAGGGTTCTTCTACTAAAAGCTTTTTAAGATCCATAAGAAGCGGCAACAAATCGTTTTCTATTTTAAACACCTCTTTTTTAACACCTCTTCCAAAAGAGGGAGGATCTAAAATAATAGCATCGTATTTTACCCCTCTTTTCACCTCTCTTTTCACAAATTTTTGCACATCTTCCAAGATGTACCGAATCTCTTCTACCTGGTTTACCTTCTCATTTTCTTTGGCCCACTCTAAAGAGGGCTTAGAAGCATCTATGTGCGTTACTTTGGCTCCTCTTTTAGCAAGTGCCATAGTCATAGCACCTGTATAGGCAAAAAGATGAAGCACTTTTTTTCCTTGTAAGGAAAAGTTTGGCAGTTTTTTAAAAAAAAAACTGTGTTCCGGAAAAACTCCCACATGTCCAAATCCCGTAGGAGCAACTAAAAGCCTTACTCCTTCCAAGTCAATCTCCCATTTTTTAGGAAGCTTTTTAAAAAAATGCCACTTCTCTTCTTTTTCTCTAGAAAAAGAAGCATCTATCTTATTCCACTCTGAGCAGTCTTTATTTTTAGGCCAAATTGCATGGGCGCAGGGCCTTACAAGGATATACTCTCCCCATTTTTCTAACCTTTTTCCCTCTCCACTATCCAAATAACGATACTTCATAAAAATCTCGGCTGTATCCCCTTTTCTACATAGAGCCAAAGAAGGGAAAAAGCCCACTCTTTCACTGCTTGGATTATCTCTTTTCTCTCTTTTTGAATATAAATTTTTCCCGAAAAAATTTCCTCTTTTGTCCCTAAAGCAATAAAAACCGTTCCTACCGGTTTTTCTGCAGAGCCTCCTAAAGGGCCTGCAATTCCCGTAACTGCTATAGCATAGTCTGCTTTGCAGATAGAAAACACTCCCCTTAGCATCTCCTCTGCTGTTTTTTTACTTACCGCGCCTTCTTCTTGTAGGGTTTTTTCTTGCACTCCTAATACTTCTCTTTTCAAAAAATTAGAGTAGGTAACAAAAGAGCCTAAAAAATAGGCAGAAGAGCCTGAAAACTGGGTAAGGGAAGAAGCCATATAGCCTCCTGTACAAGACTCTGCTAAAGCTAGTGTCTTTTTCTTTTGTATAAACAGCTTTTGCAAAGCTTCTTCTATAAAAGCACTTTCTTTGGAAAAAATATTTTCTGAGAATTTCTCTTCAAAAGCTTGGAGTGGTTTTTCTATCTCCTTTTCAGAAGTCACAAAACTTACACAAACCTTTTTCAAGCCAGGATAAATTCCTATCTCTAAATGGGGATATTCTTGTTTTAGTTTTCTAAGAAAAGGATCGATATCCTGCTCTTTTATAAGACACAAATAGTAAGAGAAGCATTGTTTTTTTTCTGGAGAGGGTTTCTGTTTTTGTAAAAGAGGCAAAACAGATGTGTGAAACATCTTTTGCATCTCAAAAGGAACGCCCGGAAGGAAAAAAAATCCCTTTTTTTCCTTAGAGAAGAAAAACCCGGGAGCACAACCTATCTCATTAGGCAAAATTTTCGCATTTTTGGGCACCCTTGCTTGCTCTTCTAAAAAGGGAAAGTCCCCCCATTTTTGCACCAACCTTTTATAAAGGGGCGTGTCTAATATAAGATCTGTTTCAAAATACGTACAAAGAGCTTCTTTTGTGATATCATCTAAAGTAGCACCCAATCCCCCTGTAACCAAAATAAAACAGGCTCGTTCAGAAGAACTTTTTAAAGCTTGGATAATCTCTTTTTTATCATCAGAGACGGTTTTATGCCCTACTACCTTGTATCCTTCTTGAAAAAGGGCTTTACTAAGATAGCTCGCATTTGTGTTGATTACATTTCCCTGCAAGATTTCTTCTGCAATAGCAATAATCTCAACGGACATAGATCCCTTTATCTTGAAGCTGAAAGTGGGGAAGAATTGTTTTTAATCCCGTTTCACTGATCCGAAAATCTCCCCCTTTTCCTTTTGTAAAAAGAGCTTTTTTCGTAAAAGTGCGAATTAATCTTCTCAAAGCTACAAATAAAGACCCATTTTTTTCTTCTTTAAGATCCACTTTTTTTACTTCTTTTAAAAGGGGATCATAATAGATGTAGGGGAAAGAAAACTGCATTCCCCAAAAAATTTTCTCTTTTCCTAAAATTTTAGGACGAAATATCTCATCTAAAGAAGAGTAATGAAAAAAAAAGGGCTGTATTAAAATAGCAGGTCTTCTCCATTGAATAAGTTTTTTTTTAGAAGGAGTCTCGCTCAAAAAAAAACTTTCAGAATCCAAGCTGGCAGCTACCGGTAAAAGATGTACCCAAGAAGAAAAATTGTCTTCCTTTTTTTCTAAAGCATAAAGAGCTTCCTTATACCCTTTTTCTAACATCTCTTTTGTGACTATAAGTTCTTTTTCTACAGGATTTTTCAAAGAAAACAGAAATGCCCCCTCTAAAAAATGAAGCACTTTTTGCCAGTCTGAAAAGGAGAGTAAAACAGAGATTTCTCCCCATTTAGAAGCGCTAAAAAGGGGACTTGGTAAAGGTAAAATGGCAAGAGTCATAAAGCCACTTTTTTCTCTTTTTTGTTATGAAAAGAGAGAAGAAATAAAAACAAGACTCCTATACAGATAAGACTGTCTGCTACGTTGAAGACAGGAAAATCGTATCCCCACAAATTAAAGTGAAACATATCGATTACATGGCCATACACAAAAAAGTCGATCACATTCCCTAAAGCTCCCACTAAAATTAAAAAAAGAGAACGTCTTTTGAAGGAAGGAATGGGAAAAAAGAGCCAGTAAAAAAATAGAGCCCCTACAAAAAAAAGACGAACCCATAAAAGCTGCTCTGAGTAGGCTGCAAAAAGCCCCCAAGCAGCTCCTAGGTTTTGTAATTGATTTAAAGAGAAACTAATACCAAATAAATCTTGAAAAACAGGAATCCCCCCGTAAGGATAGACAGTGTGAGTCCAGCTCATCAAGGGGATATGACGAAAGGTGAAAAATTTAGTAGACTGATCTAAAAAAAGAAGGAGAAGAAACAAAAAAGCTGTCCTTACCCCTTTTTTTTTCACTCAAACTCCCCTCTTTCTAGCTTCTGCTGTGCTTCTACCGTCATAGTAGCATAAGGGATTGCTTCCAGCCTAGCCTTAGGAATTTCTTTACCGGTAAGTTCACAAATCCCATAGGTTCCTTCTTCAATTTTAGCAAGAGCCTTTTCAATTTGTTTTAAAACAGAGTATCCCTTGTTTGCTACTTCTAAGATAATAGTTTTTCCAAAATCGTCTGTTCCTTCATCGGCCTGGTGTTGAGAATAGCCTTTAGAGTCATCCGCATGTTTTACATCTTCTTGAGTCTCTTTTATAGAGTGTAAAATATGGGCTTTCGCTTCTTCTAAAACTTTTTTAAATTTTTGCAATTCTTGTTTTGTAAGCGCCATCTTAATTTCCTTGTTAATTCCCTTGGTTTATGTTTTCTTCCAAAACGATGCCTTGTATAGCATCCATAAGCTCATCTACTTCTTTAAACCGTTTATATACACAAGCAAAGCGGATATAAGCAATGATATCTGTCTTTTGCAACTCTTTCATGGCAAGATCTCCAAGCTCCACAGTAGAAATTTCTCTAAGCTGCTTATCGATCAAATCTTTTACTATATTATAGGCTATCTCTCTTACCTTATCATGGCTAATCTTAGTGTGCCTACAGGCTGCTTCTAATCCTTTTATTAATTTGTCTTGTTGAAAGTCTTCGTAAGTTCCGTCCCTTTTTTTCACCTGAAGGCAAAGGTCTACCGTTTCAAAAGTAGTAAAGCGCTTCAAACACTGAAGACACTCACGCCTTCTTCGGATGGCGTTCACTTCCCCTGCGTTTCTTGAATCGGTTACTTTATTTTCTAAATACCCACAAAAAGGACACTTCACGTCTAAACCTTTACCTACAAACCAAGTCCAAATCTAGCTTGTTTATTCTTTTGCCGATTTTTTGTGAATCGATTTTTTCAAGAAAGAGACATGAAGTCCCAGAAACAGCAATACAAAAGCGCAAGAATAGCGCTGCTTAAATTAAAAAAGACATAAAAGAAAACCTCCCCGATAAGAAGAAGACCTATCCTCATTTTAGGGAGGGTTTAATCGTTTCTTCGAGGTTCTTCTCTTCTACTGTCTAGACTTCTTAATACATTTAGAACAAATGCAACTAAAAGACACCCTACGACAATCCCTGCGAGTCCCACTTTTATGTTACATTTTAAAGAAGTCTCTTCGGAAAGGCTATTCATATAAGTATTTCCACTACAAACAGAGCCTGTGATAGCGTGAGAAGACTCTGCAGTTTTCAAAAGACAAAAACATCCAAGTGCAGTCACAATAGTCAAAACAAGAAAAGTTTTCTTTACTTGAGCATCTGTTACATCTCTAAGATCTCCCCCAAATAAAGTAGCAGCAAAATCTTGAAAACCTTCTTGTAAATCGTCTAATACTACTCTATCAACACCTGACATAACTCCTCCTTATTTTTAAGCGTATTTTGCATGTATTTGGGGAACATTATACTTTCGTTTTATGATAAAAAACCTCAGAAAAAATTTTTGAATTACAGAAGATACTACAAGCTCTTTTTACAAAGGTTATGTAAAAGATATCGATTTAATTGCTCAAAAATTCAAGCCGCTTATAGCGAATGAGATAAAAACACGGAGGGAGTGGGATTCGAACCCACGATACAGGGTTAGTGTATACACGCTTTCCAAGCGTGCTCCTTCGGCCGCTCGGACACCCCTCCAGAAGAAACAAGGACTGAGTATAAAAAATCAGAATTTATCTTACAATGAAAGACCCTTCTGAAAATTTTTTCTTGCTAAAAAGAGCGTCAGAAAAAGATACTCCTTCGGCTTTAAAAAAAGGTTTTTTATGAAGCAATTTTTATTTCTTTTGCTAGCCGCTTTTAGCTGCTTTGCTACCCCTAAAACACACTACTCTTTTAGTAGTGATGCTATTGATGTTGTTATCCCTTGCCACCCCAAAGACGAAAAAACGCTGGACAAGTGCATAGAGGGAATTCGGAAAAATGGGAAGCATATCCGAAATATCTTTGTGATCTCAGAACGAAAAATGACAGATAAAGCTATATGGATAACAGAGAGCTTCTTCCCTTTTCAAAAACAAGATCTCATACAAGAAATTTCCCGATTTTCTAAAGAAAAAGTATTCTCTTTTAGAAGAGTTGGATGGATGTATCAACAATTGATGAAACTCTACGCTCCTTTTGTAATCCCGGAAATTTCCCCTAATGTTTTAGTCTTAGATGCAGATACTCTTTTTTTTAGCTCTGTTTCTTTTATGACAGAAGAAGGAGAACCTTTATTTGCTTGGGGAAAGGAGTACTACCCTCCTTATTTCAAACACGCAAACAGGCTCCTTTCTGATTTTACAAAAGTGTTCCCGGAAAAATCGGGGATCTGCCATCACATGTTATTTCAAAAACCGGTCCTTATAGACCTTATGAAGCAGCTTGAAAAAGAGCATGGCTGTGAAGCCTGGCAGGCTTTTTGTCGATGTATCGATCTTAGTATGATAGAAGGCTCCTGTTTTTCAGAGTATGAAATTTATTTTAATTTCATTTTTCAAAAGACAGATCAAGCTCACTTAAGAGAGCTGAAGTGGAAAAATAGTGAATCGTTGAAAAAAAGAAGGAAACACAAAAGAAGAGACTTTAAGTTTGTTTCCTACCACAACTACCCTGAGTCTTGCTAAATAACTTAAGTTACCTATAAAATGGCCTCGGTATGAGGCTTATTTTTCTTTTTCTTTCTCTCTGCTTTTTCGGCTGCTTTTCTGTTAAAAATCCCCAGGAAAAGCGGGGAGATATTTTGGTAAGTATTCCCCCCTATCAATTTTTAGTAAAAGAAATTGTACAAGATAGTTTCTCTGTAAAATCTATAGTTCCCCCAAAAGCCAACAGTCATTTTTATGAACCTTCCCCTAGCTCTTTCTCCTCTTTAGACTCCGCTATAATTTGGTTTCAGATAGGAGAGAATTTTGAAAAAAAGCTCTCTTCTGTCTTAAAAAACCGTTTCCCTAAAATGCTTTTAGAAAATCTGCAAGAGGGCATCCCTTTACTCTCTTACTCTTCAGATACAACCAATAGCTGTTGTACAGGATCTCAAGATATCCACACTTGGATGAGCCCTAAACTATTTTCTATGCAGGCAAAAAAAGTAGAAGAAAAACTCTCTTCTTTATTTCCGGAAAAAGCCTCTTTTTTTCAGAACAACTTAAAAACCCTTTTAGAAAAACTAGATAAACTAGACAAAAAAATAGAAGAAGAAACCAAGCACCTTACAAAAAGAGCGCTTTTAGTGGCCCACCCCTCTTTTGGGTATTTTTGTCACGATTATAACTTTTTGCAAATTTCTTTAGAATGGGAGGGAAAAGAGCTTTCTTTAAAACAGGTACTCTCTCTTCTGCAAGCGCTAAAAAAAGAAAAACCAGCTCTTGTAATCACTATGCCTGAGCATCCCAGTAAAGGGGCTTTTTATATAGCTGAAAAGCTGCAAATTCCTTTAAAAGAGATAGACCCTTACAGTGAAAACTATATAGAAACGTTAGAAGAATTAAGCGAGACCTTGCAAAGCTTATGACGGCTTGTACCTTTGAAAATGTTTCTTTCTTTTATGAAAAATCGTTCCCTATTTTGGAAAAGGTTACTCTTAAAATAGAAAAAGGCTCCTTTTTAGGCATTATCGCCCCCAACGGACGGGGAAACACAACACTTCTTCGTTTGATGGCTCAATTTTTACCTCCCTCTTCCGGGAAAATTTCTATAGACTCTTCTTCGAAAATAGGATACGTTCCTCAAAACCTCCGCTTAGATAAAGACTTTCCTATTACCACTTTTGATTTTATATTGACGGGAGCCGCTTTTTTAGCGAAATGGTTTGGAAGATACCCTTTCTCTGTCAAAGATAGAGGGGAAAAACTACTTAAAGAGCTTCACTTACAAGACCACAGGAACCACCTTTTAGGTTCTCTATCCGGTGGTCTTTTTCAAAAAGCTCTTTTAGCTAGATCTTTACTTTCTGATCCCGATATCCTCTTACTAGATGAGCCTACCTCTAACGTTGATTTTTCCACCAAGAAAGAGATCTTTCAGATGTTAGAAAAGTACAAAGGACAAAAAACCGTCTTGGTCGTAACGCATGACTGGAAAACTGCCATGGATCACTTAGAAACTTTTTTATGTGTGGATAGAAAGGTTTCTTTTCTAAATAAAGAGACCTTGTGTAAACACTTTACCTTAGGGCTTTACCACCCTTTAGAGGGAGGAAAGGCTTGAGTCTTTTTCTAACAACTTTTATTGCTTCTGTTTTATCTTCTCTAGCAAGTGGCGCTTTAGGATCTTATGTAGTTATAAAAAGAATGGCTTTTTTAAGTGGCAGTATAGCCCATTCGGTACTGGGAGGAATGGGCCTTTTTTTGTTTCTTTCCAGAAAGTTTTCTCTTCCTTTTTTAAGCCCTATGTATGGCGCCTTTTTAGCTGCTATTTTATCGGCTCTCTTGATGGGTTGGATCCAGCTAAAGTACAAACAAAGAAAAGATGCTATTATTGCTTCGATTTGGTCAACAGGAATGGCTATAGGAGTAATTTTTATCTCCCTTACGCCTGGGTATAATGTAGAGCTGAGCCAGTTTTTATTTGGCAACATCTTATGGATCTCTTCCAAAGAGCTCTGGCAGCTCTTTTTTTTAGATCTATTCCTGATTCTCTCTATAGGCATTTTTTACACCCCCTTTCTTCTTATTTCTTTAGATGAGGAAGAGGCGGTGCTACAAAAAATTCCTGTAAAAAGCCTTTCTCTTTTTTTGCTAACCTTAGTAGCTCTGTCTATTGTAATTTTAATTCAGACCATAGGAATTATTTTAGTAATCTCTCTTCTGACGCTTCCTCCTATGATTGCCTCTTTTTTTACGAAAAAATTACCTTTTATGATGATCCTTTCTTCTCTTATTTCAATGGCTTTCTCTCTTTTAGGGCTTTTTTTCTCCTTCTCTTTCGATCTTCCTACAGGTGCTACCATCGCCCTTGTATGTTCTTTTTTTTACGCTTTAATCCTTGTTAGCAAAAAAAAATTTGTCAAAGGATAATAAATAGAAGGTTTGTTGACTTTAGGTCCCTTTTTTCGTTATCATAGAAAACCTCTAATTGGAGGAATCTATGTACGCTATTATCAAATCGGGCAGCAAACAACACCGCGTATCTAAAGGGGATATTATAGATATCGACCTTATAGAAGAAGCTAAGGATACTATCTCTTTTGCGGAAGTTCTTTTTTACCAAAGTGAAAAAGGAGCTCAAGTGGGACAACCTTTTCTTTCTAACGTAAAAGTAGAAGGATTAATTTTAGAAGAAGTAAAAGGACCCAAAGAGATTGCCTACAAATATAAAAAAAGAAAAAACTATAGAAGAAAAGTAGGTCATAGACAAAAGTATCTACGAGTTCAAATCACACAGATTCAGGAAGGATAAGGAATATGGCACATAAGAAGGGACAAGGATCTACTAAAAACGGGAGAGATTCTCACTCTAAAAGGCATGGAATTAAGGCATGTGAGGGAGAGTTTGTAACCACAGGGAGTATTATTGTAAGACAAACAGGGACGAAATGGCACCCATTCCAAAACGTTGGGCTTGGGAAAGACTTTTCTATTTTCGCTAAGATAGATGGAAAGGTTCATTTTGAAAAGAAAAAGAAAACCCTGGTGTCTGTCCTTCCTTGTGAGAAAGAGTAACTTTTCGGGCAAAGAGCATGTTTGTCGACCAGGTCAAATTAAAGCTTTTTGCAGGGAAGGGAGGAAACGGCGTTGTTGCCTGGCGTAGGGAAAAATACATCCCAAAAGGAGGTCCTTCTGGTGGAAACGGAGGAAAAGGGGCTTCTATCTATTTTAAAGCTTCTCATCAAGTTTATTCCTTAGAAGATTTTCGAAATACCACGTGTATCCAAGCAGAAAAAGGCGCCCAAGGCGGTGCCTCTCTTAGGCAGGGGAAGTCTGGGGAGGATTTATATCTTCCTATTCCTATCGGCTCTATTGTGCGAGAGGCTCATTCTAAAACGCTTCTTTTTGACTTTACAGAAGAGGGGCAAGAGTATCTTATTTGTACTGGAGGAAGAGGGGGTAAAGGAAACGCCTTTTTTAAAAACTCCAGAAGAAGAGCCCCCAATTTTTGCACAGAAGGGACTGAGGGAGACTCTATTGAGGTCGAAATCGAATTAAAGCTGATTGCCGATATTGGGTTTGTAGGAATGCCTAATGCGGGGAAGTCAACTCTTCTTTCTAAATTAACCCATATTCCGGTAAAAATAGCCCCCTACCCTTTTACTACCTTGATTCCCAACCTTGGCTTTTATCAAAAGGGAGAGGAAAAGGTTTTACTGGCAGACATTCCTGGAATCATTGAAGGAGCCCATCAAAACAGAGGCTTAGGCCTTTCTTTTTTAAAGCATATAGAAAGGACTTCTGCTTTAGTTTTTGTAATAGACACCTCGGCAAGAGAGAGAAAATCTCCCCTAGAAGACTTTGAAACGCTTAAAAAAGAGATTGAGCACTACAGCCCTGAGGTATTAAAAAAGCCCTTTTTAATTGTTTTAAACAAGATGGATCTTCCAGAGTCAGAAGAGTGGAAGGATCTCTTTTTAAAAAGTTATCCTGATCTTCTTATATATCCCATATCTGCAGAAAAAGAAGAGGGACTCGAGTCTCTTGGAGATAAGATCCTTTCTTTAAAAGACAAAAAAAAAGAAGAAAAAAGCACCGACTTTTCTCTTCTTCTCAAAACACTTTCTTTATAGAAACGTGTAATTAAAAATTAACTACTCCACCGGACAGAATAGAAGACATCCGTTTAGATGTTTCTAGCTCTGCTCGCGCATTAGCTAAATCTGCTTTTAGTTGTTGGTTTTCTCCCATTAAAATAGCAGCTCTATCATGTAGAGATTCCAAAGCTTGATTAGATATTTTCACTCCTAATCTTTGTATTAAGCCTTGAAGAGCAGATAATTTATCTGGTAAATCAGCATCGCTTTTTGCTGTAGCTTCAAAATTTCTTATAGCACTATTTTTTTGGTAGTAGTTATAAGCCAAATAAAGAGCACCTGCAATAGCTCCATATTTTAAAGCCATAACTGCAACTACAGCCACCTTTATGGCGGCATACCCTAAGATAGCCATTTTTGCCATGTTTGCGCCGGAGACCCCCTCTCTTACATCTGGTATAACAGCATGTAAAATAGAAGAAGGTAGCTTAGTAGCAAAACAAGGCCTTTGTTGTAATTCCATAGACATAGACATTTCCTTATTTATAATTTCTTATGACAAGGAATATTATAACAAAAATATTAATTTAATTAAACAATATTTTAAATATATTAAGTTTAATTATATATTAAAATTTTTAATATGTAATTAAACTGTATATAAATTATTTTAATTTTAACTTTGGCTTCTCATAAAGAGTTAAAAGACCCCCTGTAGCTATGAAAAGAACCCCTAAAAAGGACATAAATCCGGGAATTTTACCCCAAATTATCCAGTCAAAAAACCCTCCGAATATAAGACTAACATACAGAAAGCCAGCGGCTTTAGATGCAGGAAAATAGGTATAGGTCTTCGTCATGAAAAACTGATAGATTATGGTGATAGCCCCCAAAGCCACTACATACCCCCACTCCCCTCTATATGGCAAAAATTCCCCCTTCATAAGAAAGGGAAAAAGAGAAAGAACGGCCGATAAAAAGAAAAAATAAAACAGGATAGAAAAGGGCTTTTCTTGTTTGGCAAGCTGCCTTACCCCTACTAAAGCAATAGCGGCAAAAAGTCCCGTGCCCAGCCCCACAAAAATTACGCTATTCCACCCCTCTCTTGTGGGGTTTAAAATAAGGACTACCCCTATAAACCCCAAAGCAATCGATAAAATCCTTTTTAGGGCTACTTTTTCTTTTAGCCAAAACCAAATAACAAGAGGGACAAAAAGGGGCATGGTATTGGCTAAAAGAACGCTATTTAAAAGAGATAGATGTTTTAGGGTATAAAAATAGCAATACATAGCTATAAGCCCTGAAACACTTCTAACCCAGTGAAGATGTCTTTTTGCCGTTTTTAGTTCTTTCCCTTTAAAAAAAACTACGGGTAAAAGAAAAACAAAAGATAAAATACTTCGGTAAAAAATCAGCGTTTCATTTGAAGTTTTTGTGGCAAGTTTTACAAAGATGGCCATTAGGCTATAGGTAAAAGCCATTAAAATACCAAAAACAACTCCTAAGTAGGTTTCTTGTTTCATCTTCTCTCTTTCTCATAAAAAAGGGATTTTCCCTTAAAAAGTCAAGCTTTCTAAAAAACTGATTTGACACAAAACGGGAAAAGCAATAAAAAGTTCTCCATATTTTTTTTAAGGAACCTTTATGCATTTTTTTCTTATCTTATTCTTTAGTTTTTTTTCTTTTGGATTTTCTACAGAGACTTTTGGAAGTCTCGATTCTTCCTCTTCTCGTATTACCTTTATTACTAATACGAGCATAGTTCCAGGACATCCTAGTACAGAGCTTTTAGAAAGATCCTTTCAAAGCTGGTCACAGCAACCTGGCTTCGATCTAATGCCCAAAATTATTGTCTTTGATGAACCAGAGACAAAGCATTACAAAATAGAACTTAGAAAAGGAGTTTCCCTTAAAGAAGCCTACGACGAATATAAAAGGAGATGCAAAAAATTAGTAGAAGAGAATCCTAATTTCAAAAATACTCTTCTTGTTTTTTTGAAAAAATATGGTCATATAACAGGTGCTTTAAGAGAAGCATTTCCTTTTGTAAAAACTCGTTTTGTTTTTATTCACCAACATGACTTTATCCTAGTAAGACCTATTAACATCGAGGGCATCTTAAACTCTATGGAAAAAAACTCTTCTATTCAGTACGTCCATTTTACTTTGGCAAGAAACGTTCCCTACGGAAACTCGCAAGTATACGTAAATCCTTATGATGGATTTTCAGAAGTTCCTCTTTGCGTTTCTTATAATTGGTCTGACCACGAACATATAGCTTCCAAGCAGTATTATGAGACGTTTGTATTTCCGAGTACAGGAAACAGACCGATTGCTATGGAATGGGAGCTTGCTCATCCTGTTCGAAATGCTTGTGTTGCCAATCCCAAAAACCATAAAAAGTTTGGAGTCTTTCTATACGGCTCTTATGGTGAAGGTCCTTTTGTTACTCATCTAGACGGGAAAAACTGGGGTAGAAACCAATGAAAACTTTTTGCTTTTTTATCCTATACGGAGTGTTTTTCTCCTTTCTTTTTGCTGAAGATGTTTCTTTTCTATTAGAACAAAAACAGATCTGGAAAGACAAAAAAGGATCTGTTCATTTTTGTACTGTAGGGTGTTATCCAGGACAAGATCCTTATATCCACATGTTTCGCCTTTTTGAATCTGCAAAAAGGTATGGTATTTCTATTACTCACTTAGGAAAAGAGGCTACCTCATGGGGAGGAATTGTTACAAAACCTATCTGGTTTTATGAATATATTAAAACACTTCCTGATGAGGATATTGTTATTTGCGTAGATGCCTGCGACGTATTTTTTTGCGCTTCGGAAAAAGAAATCATAAAGAAATTTCATAAAATGGATGCTTTAATTGCCTTTTCTACAGAAAGAAACTGTTATCCTTGCCTTGAGCTAAAACCCTTCTTCTACTCAAGGACCAGATCTTCCTCTTTTAAGTACTTAAATGCAGGTGGCTTTATAGGCTATGCTGGTGCTTTAAAATTTATGCTACAAGAGATTATTTCCCAAATTCATCCTGGTGTACCCTGTGATCAGAATTTATGCCTCAATTATTATGTGAAAAGGCCTAATCTTATTTATTTAGATACCTCATGTCAGATTTTTTGTAGCTTATTTGAAGTAGATCTTTATGAAATCAGAAAAAAACAGGATAGAATTTTCTTAAAAGAAACTCGATCTTATCCTTGTATTATTCATGGAAATGGAGACAAAGGAAAGCCCCCTTTTATGAAACTATACGATTCACTACTGCCTTGAGGTACTCACGGGAATATAAAAGAAGCTTAAGGATCTCTTCGTAGAGGATATAAAAGAAATCCTCTAGGGAAAAAATTTAAACTCAAAATCAGGAGGAACTCATATATGAAATGTATTCGTTTTTTAGTTTTTTTAGGGATGTTATTTACCTCTCTTTTTGCAGAGAATGTATCCTCATTACTAAAAAAAAAAGAGATATGGAAGAAAAAAAAAGGACCTGTTTATTTTTGTACTGTAGGGTGTTACCCTGGAAAAGATCCTCATCCTTTCATGTTCCGTCTTTTTAATTCTGCAGAAAAACACGGCATCCCTATCACCCATATAGGAAAAGACTCTAACTCCTGGGGAGGCAACATCACAAAGCCCATTTGGTTTTACAATTACATCAAAACTCTTCCTGATGAAGCTATTGTTGTTTGCACGGATGCATGTGATGTTTTTTTCTGTGCCCCAGAAAAAGAGATTTTAGAAAAATTCCGTAAAATGGATGCTCCTATTGTCTTTTCAACTGAGAGAAACTGCTATCCTTACGCTTATTTGAGACCCCACTTTCAAGGCGCTAATACCTCTTTTAAATACTTAAATGCAGGAGGGTTTTTAGGCTATGCAGGTGCTTTAAAATATATGTTAAAAGAGATCACATCTCAGATTCGTCCTGGGATGACTAGCGACCAAGCTCTATATTCAACCTATTACGTGAGCCATTCCGGCCTTATTTGCTTAGATACTTCGTGCGACATTTTCTGCAGCTTGTACTCTGTACATCTCTCTGAAGTAGGAATAGAAAGAAGCCGTGTTTACGTCAAGGAAACAAGATCCTATCCCGCTATCATTCACGGAAATGGAGACAAAGGAAAGCCCCCTTTTATGAAACTCTATAACGCCCTTAACTATTGAGGACCCATGAAAATTTTTTTCTTTTGCATAACTCTTTTTTTTACCTTTGTCTGTGAAGCTATAACTCCTTCTGATTGGATGGACGAAGCCATTGAGCAGGATTTTTCTCGTTTTTCTTCGGGCATCACCTTGGAAATGCTAGATAGCATAACTCCTGAATGGCACCGTTATACTCGTTTTAAAATCATTAATAAAAAGGTTTATGGACCTGATGGTAAATTTCATAATCTTTTAAGCTATCTTTGCCAGAGGTATGAAGTGCCCGATGTAGAATTTATCTATTTAATGGAAGATGGTTTTGTAAGAGGCCCTCAAGGAGAAAGAAATCCCCCTACTTTAGAAGGCCCTGTTCTGGCTAGCACAAAACATGATGATTTTACCCATGTAATCTATTTTGCTGACTGGAATTTTGATCCCACTAAAACTGATCCTGAATATTCATCCCAAGCTTATGACTGGCCTTATATCCATATTTTAGTGGAAGAGGCTTGCAGAAACTTTCCTTGGGAAAAGAAAATCTCTAAAGCTCTATGGAGAGGAGGTCTGCAAGGATATCAATATGACTACTCTCCAAGAGGATTCTTTGAGACTCCGAGAGGAAAGCTCTGTTATCTATCCCACGTGCATCCAGATCTAATCGATGCAGGAACCAACTGGAATGAAAAGTCTGTCAAGAGGATTGTGGAAGTGACAGGCCTTAATCCTTATAAAGCCTTTTTATCTGTTGTAGCTCAAGTACGGTTTAAGTATCAGATCAACGTAGACGGGCATACGGCCACCTACCCGGGTCTACAGTGGAGGCTCCTTTCTAATTGTACAGTCCTAAAGCAAGAAAGTAAAAATAGGATGTGGTATTTCTATCCTCTAAAGCCATGGGTTCACTATATCCCCCTTCAAGAGGACTTAAGTGATGTGATAGAAAAGATTGAGTGGTGTAGAAATAACGATGAAAAAGCCCAAAAAATAGCAGAGGAAGGAAGAAAATTCGCCCTGGAAAACATTTTGCCAGAACACTGCTGCCTTTATTGCTATAAGGTATTAAAAAAGTATGCCTCTTTGCAAAGGTTTATCCCACAATTGTAAAGAGTCTCCCCTTATTTTTTCTCAGGGTCTTAGGAGCTTTTCTTAGGACCCCTATTATTTAACTTGAAACTATTGTTAAAAAGATTTATTAATTAAATATAAGGTTTTGTTTTTAAATAAAACTAACGTTTAAGATTAATTAAATAAAGGTGGTTTCATGGGGCAGAAGGGAGGCATTTTAGGATTTTTTCAATGGATATGCCGATTTAACTTTGGAACCTTTGAAAGAGAAGAGTTTAAGAAGTTTTTGCGGATGGGGGTCATTTTCGGACTCATTATCGGAGTTTATTGGACTCTACGCCCCTTAAAAGATGCTATCTTTATCCAGCTAGTAGGAAAATACCAACTCCCCTTTGCTAAAACAATCTCTGTTTTAGCGCTTCTTCCCTTAGTTATGTTTTATACCAAGCTTTTAGAAAAGACCTCTCGAGAAAAAATGTTGATCATTCTTCCCACTTTTTACGGCCTTGCTATTTTGGTGTCGAGTCTCATGATGTTTTTTATTCAAGACTCTGCCCAAAAAATAGCGGAAAACTCTTTTCTAGGGGCCGTTGGAATTAAAGCTTTGGGATACTTTTGGTATCTTTTTATTGAAAGCTTTGGCTCTTTAATGGTGGCTTTATTCTGGGCTTTTGCTGCTGACACTACAGAACCTACGCACGCCAAAAGGGGTTTTCCTTTGGTGGTAGCCATAGGGCAAACAGGCGGAATTCTTTTTCCTTACGGTATAGGGGGACTTCCTCATAGGTTAAAGCTCTCTACCGATTCTTTATCGCTTCTTTTCTTAGGAGCTCTGATCCTTTGTATTATCCCTATGGTTCGCTACTTTTTAAAGAAAACCCCCAAAGACCTTTTGCAAGCCTTCCATGGAAAAAACGAAAAACCCCTAGAAAAAAAACAAGAACCCGGTTTTCTGGAGGGGCTCAAGCTCCTTTTAAGACACCGCTATCTACTCTGTATCTTTGGGGCTAACTTCATATACGAGGTAGCTGTCACTATTTTTGACTTTAACTTCAAAATAGCAGCGGGGTCTGTCTATTCGGGGGTGGCTTTGAGTAACTATTTGAGTATCTACGGGTCGATTGTAAATGTAGTCTCTTTAACGTGCCTTTTACTAGGTATCAGCAACATCACCCGCTTCTTAGGAATAAAAACTGCTCTGGCTCTTATGCCTCTTATTGTAGGGCTTGCTCTTTTTGGATTTGTGACACTTGATTCCCTCTCTTTCTTATTTGGTCTTATGGTAGGATCTAAAGCAATAAACTACGCCTTAAATGGCCCTGCTCTAAAACAGCTCTACATCCCCACAACCCCTGACGTAAAGTTTAAAGCACAAGCCTGGATAGAAACCTTTGGCTCTAGATCTTCCAAACAAGCAGGCTCTTTGTTTAATATGTCTTTAAGCCCTCTACAAGGGGCTTTTGGCTCTGCTTTAGGTAGATCCTACTATCTCACTTTGAGTTCTGTTCTTTGTATTCCTCTTTTAGTCTTATGGCTTATCATTGCTCTTTTCTTAGGAAACTCTTTTAGAAAGGCTGTGAAAGAGAATAAAACGATCTGCTAAAAACTATTATCTGGGTAAAACGCTAAGGCTGTAATTTTTCTATAACAAATTTTTCTAGTGTATTGACCCCAGGATTTTCTAACTGATGTTTCAGCAGTGATACGTGTGTATCCCTCAGCTTTGGAAGAGTAGGAAGTTCAATAACTTCCAAGTCCTTAGGAACCATTGCGTGAGGCATGACGGTAATCCCCATACCCGCCTTAACTGCAGCGATTGTCCCCGCCCGGCTCGAACTTGTAAATACCAATCTCCACCTTCGACCCACGTTTTCAAGAGCCTTGATAGCCGAAGCACGGTATACGCATGGAGCAGGAGATAGAACTAGCGGAATTTGCGTGTTATTTTCAATCAGTCTAGAATCCCCAACCCATTTTAAAGATTCAGACCAAACCTCAATACCGTTAGGAAATTCTTCCGGTCGACTCATTTTTACCAAAACTAAATCAAACTCTTTCTTTTTAAATCGCCTAAATAAATTTAGAGTAAGATCACACTCAACATGTAATAAGACCCTAGGATGGATACGAGTAAAATCAACTAATACTTCTGAAAGAAACACCGTCGCAAAGTCTTCCGGCAAACCGAATCGGAGCTCTCCTTCTAGCTCAGGCTCCCTAAACCGATCAACAACTTCATTACACAAGCTAAAAATTTTTCTGGCATAACTAAGCAGTAATTCCCCTTCTTGGGTTAAGCTGATTTTTTGACCTCTGGTAATTAGTTTTTTACCCAGCATAGCTTCTAATTTCGCTATCTGCTGACTAACAGCCGACTGGGTTCTTCCTATATATTGGGCCGCTTTAGTAAAGTTCTTATTTTCAGCCACTTTAATAAAGCATTTCAAAGCAAAAGAGTCTAGGTCCATAAGATTTTTTAATCAACTCTATAAGTGTTTTTAATTTTTCTAATAATACGATAAATTGTATATTGAATCCAATAAAATAATTCGAGCTGAATTACCATGGCTTTTTATGTTAAATCTTTATTTAATTTCGATTCCATCGCAATGGTTATGCTCCCTCTTATTGTATTTATTGGAGCTTGCATAGGTAGTTTTTCTTTCAGATATATGAAAGGAGATACTCGATACCGAATGTTTTTCTTGTACTTACTGATTTTACTAGTCTCGATAGGACTACTAGTTTGCTCTGACCATATATTTTTATTTTTGACAGCATGGCTACTGAGTAACTCTCTTCTTATACGGTTAATGATCCATAAGCCAAATTGGAAAGCAGCCAAAAATTCGGGCATGCTAGCCGCAAAAAACTATCTTTTCGGAGCGCTTTGTATTACCGGCGCCTTCTTACTGTTATACTTAGAAACAGGAGAAACTTCCATTACAGCATTAACCCAACAAAAATTCAAAGACTCCACTATCGCTCCAATTTTATTATTACTATTGATCGGAGGCATGACCCAATCGGCCATCTGGCCCTTTCATAGATGGCTTGTAAGCTCTCTTAACTCCCCTACTCCTATTTCAGCTGTAATGCACGCAGGCCTTGTAAATGGAGGAGGTTTCTTAATCGCCCGCTTTGCTCCTCTCTATTTTAATACCTCTTATTTTTTAGATATCATGCTCTTAATCGGCATTATTACAGCGATCATGGGCACCTTTTGGAAATTACTACAAAACGATATAAAACGAACGCTAGCCTTTTCAACAATGGGGCAAATGGGATTTATGCTAGCTCAATGCGGTCTTGGACTATTTCCGGCTGCCTTAGCTCATCTAGTTACACATGGCATGTTTAAAGCATATCTATTCCTTGCAAGCGGGAGCGCTGCGCAAGAAATACGATATAAAACAAACTACCCACCTAAAGCTTTTTTATTTATTAGCAGCTTGGCTTCTGGATTTCTTGCGAGCTACTGCTTCTCAATTGCAAGTGGGAAACCTTGGTTTGTGCAAAATACTACAATGGTGTTAACAGCTATTGTTTTTCTAACCGCTAGCCAGACTACCCTTTCAGTCTTGTCTTCTGAAATCCGATTCCGATTTCCCATTGCATTTATCACAAGCAGCACGCTCTCCATAGCTTATGGATCTATAGTAGCTTTGATTACAAAAGGAATGGAGCCCGCATTCTTAAATAGACCACAACCTTTAAACTATTTTCACATCGGATCTATCGCACTTTTAACACTATCGTGGATATCCCTCCTTTTTTTTGAAAATATTAGAAAAATTAACCCCCTACAAAAGTGGATATCCAAGGTTTATGTGACGGCTCTGAACAAGAGTCAACCCCATCCGGAAACTATCACCACTTATCGAAACTATTATAAATACTTATAAGAAATTATGAACAAAACACCTACCTTAAAAAAAGAAGAAACAAGGCCAATTTCTCTTTCAAACCAGGAAAAAAGCCTTGAAAAACGAATCAAAGAAAGTTGGGAAGTAATAGCTCCTTTTTGGCCTTTGAAAGCTCTAGTCGCTGTCAATCCTTTACAAGGATTAGAGAACTTACCAATAGAGACCGCCCTTTTACAAAGCGCTGCCTATTTCCAACAAGAATTCATACCAAAACCGATGGAAGATATTAATCGAGAAACCATTAAATGGTTACAAGCCTATATTGATGAAGGACAAGCGACCATCCAGATGCCTCAAAGAAATTTAGGATTCTACTTATCCTGGAAAGCTCTTGCAGTTCACGATACAAACCTTCATAGAAATGACCCTAAAAAAATAGATTGGCTAAAATCTTTGTCAAACTCACCTATACAGACCCTTGCTGACTGCTTGCATATTCTACAAATCCCTGAAGAAGAATATGGGGAGTTTCTCAAACTTGTATTAACCACAATGCACGGATGGGCAGGCTACATTAAATATCAAACCGAGTGGGCAGATCCCAATAATAAAACTCCTTACAAAGTAAATCAAATTGACTACCTATGCATCCGGGTTATTATCACCTACCTTCTATGGCCCCAAGCAAAAGAACTATTAAAATGGCACTACCTAGCACTAGAAACATCCAAAACGAAAAAAAACCCTCTGAATGAAATAGAAGAATTGGAAAAAACCTACCAATTTTCTTTACTGAATACGGTAAAACTACAAAAAATTAAAAAACGCCACACACCGGCCGCCCAATTTGTATTTTGCATTGATGTACGTTCAGAACCTTTCCGCAAAGCTTTAGAAACTACAGGAGACTATGAAACGTTTGGCTTTGCCGGCTTCTTTGGAATCCCAGTCCAAATTACTGATACTATAACAAAAAAATCGTATGCTTCTTGCCCTGTTTTACTAAAACCAAAACATGAAGTGAAAGAATCTCCTGCCTGTTGTAAAGACTCACTACAATATGAATATAGGTATACACTCTTAAAAACAGTAAAAAAGCTGTACCAATCTACTAAATATAGTTTTTCTACCCCATTTGCTTTAGCAGAAGGTCTTGGAATTTTTAGTGGATTGTGGACAGGATTGCGGACCTTTTTTCCGGGATTTTCTTCTAAACTCAAAAAGTTTATAGCAAATTTATTCCGCAAAACAACCGAAAAGACCCAATCTCTAGATGAAATTCCCTTTGAAGATCAATGCGCCTATGCGGAAAACGCATTAAAAATGGTGGGCTTAACGAAACACTTTGCTCCTATAATAGTTTTTTGTGGTCACGGTAGCTCCACTGAAAATAATGCTTATGCGTCTTCCTTAGATTGTGGGGCATGTGGAGGAAACCATGGTTGTAGCAACGCTAGAATCTTGGCTGCTATACTAAATAAAACTGAAGTAAGAACCCATCTTGCAAATCAAGGGATTTGTATTCCGGAAGAGACTCACTTCCTCGGAGCAAAACACAACACCACTACCGATGAATTTTTCCTCTATGAAACTAAAAAAATAGACTCGTTAACCGGGATAAAACAAGACTTAGAAAAAGCCCGAAAAACCAATAATAGTATACGATTCCAAAAAATGGAACCAACATCGACTCCCCTCCATTCTAAACTGCATATAAAACGTCGCTCTGAGGATTGGGCTCAAGTTCGTCCTGAATGGGGACTCGCAAGAAATGCTGCTTTTATTGCTGCACCTCGTAGTCTCACCTGCTCTCTTGATTTAGATGGAAGATGTTTTTTACATTCGTATGATTACTCACAAGACCCGAGTGGAAAGTTTCTTCAAACAATCCTTACAGCTCCCATGGTGGTTGCCCAATGGATTAATTCACAATATCTTTTTTCCACTCTAGATAACACCTCTTTTGGAGGAGGCAGCAAAGTAACGAAAAACATTACTGGTAAAATAGGTGTGATGCAAGGAAATGCCAGTGACCTTATGACAGGGCTACCCTTGCAATCTGTATATTCTAGCGACAAACAAAGATACCATAAACCACAAAGACTTCTTACAGTTGTATACTCCCCGACTGAAAAACTAGATCCTATTATTCAAGCAGAACCAGTTCTACAAAAACTATTTGGCAACGGTTGGGTAAGGCTGGCTTGCATAGAGCCAAAAAACCACATTACGTATTTCTTGCAAAGAAATTTTACATGGAAGAAAGCAGACTAAAACCTAATCCTGCCTACAAAGGAAATTGCTTTATATTTATACCATTCCAAAAAAATAAATTCATAAATTGCGTAAGAGTGACTAGCGAATGCTTGATGAATTTGTTTAAAAAGATCCGATTTTTCTTAAGAGGCGTCTAGACCGCCACTGGTAAATTTTTTTTCTTGTGCGAAGCACGAAAAAACGAAGCATCTTTCAACTTCCCTATGTAAGGTTAGGGCAGGTTTTACTTACAACTCCCCTTACAGAAATTTTTAGTCTCTTGTAAAAGCTTGTAATATCTGGTAGCTTCAGGTTTTTGTAACCCCTCGTTCAAGATGTGTTTTTCAGCTTCTGCAAGCTTTACAGCATCAGGTATATTAGGTGCTATTGGTCTTCTCTCCTTATATAAAATCAAAAATAAGAGCAAAAGAGCCTTACCCCTTATATTTATTCAATTCCTTCTTTCTCTTCAGCAGGGATTGGAGGGAATTACTTGGTTAACCTATAAAAACCCTTCTCTACTCTGGCTTAAACAAATAACCGGCTATGGTTTTATAGCAATTGCCGTGGGCATTTGGCCTATGTGGATCCCATTTTCTGCTTGGATGCTCGAAAAACGTGCTTTTCGAAGAAACCTAAACCTTTTTATACAAGTTTTAGGTTTTCTAGTTGCCATTGTTGGAATATATTATCTAATACAGGTGGGGCCTGGTCTGCGTATCAAATGTAACCACGTAGCCTATTTTTTCTTCGAAAGATATTGGTTTACTAATTTTTCCTATCGAGTTTGGATAGCTTTAATTGTGTATATTCTTTGCGTTATAGCTCCCTTTTTTATCTCAAGCGCCAAAGGAATGAAGATAATTGGCACCTCCATCGGAGTTGGATTGTTTTTCGCTTTAGTTTTTTACAAATATGCTGCCAGCTCAGTCTGGTGTTTTTTTGCCGCCTTAAGTTGTGTGTTTATTTATCGGGTAATAACAAAATTACCCGATAATAAGGGATTTAGTTAAGCTAGTTTTGGCTGTTCTTTCTAATCCTTATTACTTGTTGACTTTTGAAGATCTTTAAAGTAGTTTCCGGATTGGAGGGAGAGGCTAGAACTTTCTTTTAAAGGAGCCGGACACATGCAGTTAAATGCTAATTATCGCAATCTTTTAAAATCCAGCGAGGTTTTTCAGGGATTGGATGATCAACAGATAGATCTTATCCTTTGTGCTGCTCAAAAGATAGATGTAGTAAAAGATGCCTATATCATAAAGGAGGGGGAACAAAAAAAAGAGATCTATCTACTTTTAAGCGGCAAGGCGGAAATTCTCAAAAAAGAGAATCTTTCAGAAGAGCTTCAGATTTCTGTTCTAAATCCTGGACAAATTACCGGAGAGGCGGCTGCCATTGATGGGTTACCCCGGTCCACATCTGTTCGTACTTTAGAAGACTGTCAATTTTTAGTTTTTTGTCTATCTCAATTCACAAGTCCCGAACAACGAGCTATTTTCAAAAAAATCACGCAAAATATCGCGATTATACTAGCACGTAATTTACGTAAGACGACTGAAATTACTGTTAAAGCTCTGCGATCAGAGTTAGAGCACAGCCAGGCACGACTAGAATTGGGAAATTTGTTGTTTTCTTCTTTAGTTATTTTGGTTGCTTGGATTTTTTTTGTTTCACTTATAAATAAGCACGTATCAAGCGTTAAGGTCTCTTCTTTTATCTCTTTCCCCACCATCCTGTTTATGACTTTAATCCTAATCAGGCACCTTAAGAAAAGTCAGTTTCCCTTAGAGTTTTATGGTTTTACGCTGAAAAACTGGAAAAAAAATGCGTTGGAAGGGGTCGCTTTCTCCCTCCCATTCCTTATAGGAGCGACATTCCTTAAAGAAGAGATTGTGAAGTATGTTCTTTACTTCCAAGGAGAGGATATCTTTGCGGTTCATCTTAAGTCTTTGGGTTCTTGGTCTTTTTTAATAGGTCCTGTTTATATGCTACTAGCCATCCCACAAGAGTTCATTGTTCGAGGAACTTTTCAAAGTACCATACAATTTACTCTGTCAGGATCTTACAAGCCCTTAAAAGCCATCCTACTGGCCAATTTTCTTTTTGCTTCCTTCCATTCCTTATTTGGCCTTTTATTTGCTGTAGTTGCTTTTACAGTTGGTCTTTTTTGGGGTTGGCTTTTTCACCGACAAAAATCTATTGTTGGATGCTCCGTTTCACATGCTTTGATAGGAGGCTATTCCCTTTGGGTGCTAAATTTCACAGACATACTTCGCCATTATACTGTTTAATACAAGCAAGAGGAGCTCCCCAGTGACACAAACTCTATTATTAGATTCTATAAACGAGTCTAACTGTCCTCCTAATTACTTAAAGTATATCCCTTATTTTCAAGCTTTGACATCATTAACTTCTGCTGATTTAGTGAAAAATATTAAAGCTGAATTAAAAATTCTTCGAATTAATGACCATCTTTGTCCTATCTCCATTCATGATCCCTATTCTGAAAGCACTTATACCTGTTCCATGAAAGGCAGTTTAGAGTTTACAAGGGAAAAATTATTAAAAAGTAACAATTGGATACAAAAAAGATTAGGAGCCAATCTCCTTGCCTTATCTTCTTGTATTGTAACTCCTCTTCACGTAGATAAAGTCATTATCGTAGATAATTGGTTATTTCCCACAAATACATATCCTGATCTTGAAACTAAAGATTTGGAAGCAGCTACTACACTTTTAACCCAAAAATACCCAGACCATGCCATTCTCTTTAATTTTATAAACGCTTCGATGAATGCAGATTTATTAACCCGTTTACATTCTTGCGGATATAAATCATTGACTTGGAAAACCTCGGTTATTGTTGATCCTACAAAGGATTTTCGTTTTACAAGCTATATTAAAAGGGATTTCAGTCTACACAAAAACACTCATTTTATTAGTGTGAATCACGATGAATTTACTCCAAAAGATTATCCTCGGATTGTCAAGCTATACAACATGCTGTTTCTTGAAAAACACACATTTAGAAACCTGCAAATAACAGAAGCCTTTATTAAAGTTTGCCATGAAAATTCAATACTCCATTTTTTAGGAGTGCGTAATCCTGAAGGAGAATTAGAGGGAGTAACTGCTCTTTTTATTAAAGGTAACAAGATGATAGATCCTATTATTGGCTATAATACGAGCCTCCCTAAGAAGTTAGGGATTTATAGAATTATGAAATCGATGCAGTTACGATATGTTTTGGATCATAAGTTGGTTCATAACTGTGGGAGTGGTGCTATAGAATTTAAAAAGTTGCGCGGGGGAATTATTTCTCGTGATCATATTGCATGGTATACAGATCATTTACCTTATAAAAGGCGTTTTACCTACCAGCTTATTGAAAAAGGCTTTCAGGCTTCTAGGCGATTGTTCGATTCTTTTTAAATCCTTATTTAACTCAAAAATTCGGAGAGATTGTAATGTTTTTTTGGATAGTAAAAGGTGTTTTTTGTTTTATCCTTTCCCTTATATCGGTTGCTTTATGTGAAGTATTGGCTCATAAGTACCTTTTTCATAAAAAAAGTTCCTTAGCGCGCTTTCTAACTAAACTTTGGCGTTATAATCCTACAACACATGTACGGCACCATAAGATCTGCTTTTCTTCAATGGAAGATCAAAAAGAAGAGGATCATACTTATTGGGTACAACGCCCTTCTAATGTTTTAGCAGCCGGCATTTTTACGTGCCTCCTCGAATTTCTCCTTTTGTATGCTTTAAGAATGGGGGTAGGATTCTATCTTTTTACCGGGTGTTTAACTTTGTTCTTATTTTTTTTCTGGTATAAATTCGAAGACCACTTTCATATAGCTATGCATAAAAATGATTATTATATGAAACACATCCATGGCACGTGGCAAAATCCTTGGTTTCAATATGCCAAAAGATTGCATGAACTGCATCATAAAGACCCTCTCTGTAATTTCGGTTTTATATTTTTTCCAATCGGAGATTTATTGATAGGGAGTTTCTGCAATAGCCTGAAGGGGGAAAAACGTTAAAAAGGTTCTTTAAGATTTTTTTGGGTAGAACCAACGTTGTACACAAAGCCCCAATGCAAAAAGAAAACTGAAAATAGCTAATCCCTTTGCTACTTTGTCGTGGTAAATAGGGTATGAGTCTAAAGTTTTATACAAGGAAGGGAAGCAATAATAAGATACAAAATACAAGTACAAAATATACCCTCTTGCTTGTACGTAAATTTTGGGATTAAAAAAAGAGAGAAGTAATGGAGCTAAAAGAATTCCGATGTGATATACGGATTTATCTTGAAATGCAAGATATACAAAAGTAAAAACCCACACAGTATAGGCAAAAATCCACGATAAAGGGATTTTCCAAAGAAAATCTTTGTATTTTCCCCGAATATCCACTTCTATGAAATGAGCCTTAGGTAGCGTTACAAGAAGAAGAAAACCCGCAAGGGCGTTCAAGGGGTTGAAATAAGGCTTATGAATAAGAATAATTTGTCCTACCGCTACAGTTGCAATATTAAACGCAAAGAGCAAATAAATGAGCGGAAAGGAAAAAGAATATCTTCTTATCTTTGTATAACGAATTATAAGGCTCCATAACACACCTGCAAAGACACAGATCCCCTTGAAAATATAGGCCCAAGAGTCGAAATATATTGCCCAAAAGGGGAGAAATAAAATGGTTATTCCCATGAAGCCCCATCCCACCCAAGCAGATCTTCGAAAAATCTCGTAGGCAACGATCCATCCAATGACCCAAAGAGTATTTAAAGTAATGAATTCCATAACCCCGCCTTATCACAAAAAAAATAAAGTTTGATAGGAAAATAGCTTGATTTGAATCCAAAATGTTAAACTTCGAATCTATTCTGATTCAGAGTATTTGCGTAAAAAATGCGGGAAATTGAGTTTTTTAGCTGTTTTTTGCATAGCGACTCCTGATGTTAAAAACATTCAAGAGCTCTATGAGTAGATGGTATTTAGAAAGGTGTGGCCAGAGCCAGAATCGAACTGGCGACACAAGGATTTTCAGTCCTCTGCTCTACCGACTGAGCTATCTGGCCTTACGAAGAAAACCAAGGATAGTCAGAAGTGGAAAATGTTACAAGGGAATTAATTTTAGGCAGCTTCAAAAAGAGTATAAGAAAAGCCCTTTACAGCCCCCTTTTTCCCTTGAAGATCCATCATATCTTTCAAGATATATAAGGCCTCTTTCATCTGCAAATCTTCTTTTGGAAAAATAGAAGAAGGATCGAAAGAAACCCCTTTTTTTGTTTCCAGCTTCTCTTTGATTTGCTTCTGTTTTTCTAAAAAAGCTTGAAATTGAGGATCTTCTTGGAGCCTTTTTTGGCTTCTTTCCTTTAAGAGCGGAAGCATTTTTTGCCAAGTGGTAATTCTTTTTTGCAAGAAAGGTAAGTAGTTATTTTGAAACCATCTTTTATGTCTTTCTTCCAGGTCATTCAAGTTATCTGAGTAAGCGGCTTGTAAATGATCTGCGGAAAGCGGGTACTCTAAGTATCTTTCCCCAATATTGAAAGGAGCAAAAGCAGAAGGAACTACTATATCCGCTATCACTCCCTCTATTTGGGTAGACCTACCGGAAACCGTGTAGTATCTTCCTACGGTTACTTTAAAGAAGTAATCTGCATTTTTGTCTGTTATAGTTTGATATTGGATAGAACCTTTTCCGTAGGTAGTTCTATCCCCTACTATGATAGCTGCTCCATAATCTTGCAGAGACTGTGCTACAATCTCTGCAGCGGAGGCAGATAGCTTTGAGGTAAGAATCACTAAAGGTCCCGAGTAAAAGGCATGTGTATCTAGTTTTCGAAGATAGTGGATCTCATTTTTTCCGTACTTAGAAATAGCTACCACTCCACTAGAGATGAACACTCCTGCTACCTTTACAGCTTGGCTTAAAAAACCCCCTGGATTATCTCGAAAATCTAGCACAAGCCCTTTGATAGGAGCGATTTTTTCTAGAGCCCTTAAGGCATTTTTCAAGTCTTTTTCGCTGGTAATTCCAGAAGAGCTTTCATAAAAGGAAGGAAGAACAATTTTGGCTAAAATTCCTCCTTCACAAGGCTCATAGCTATAAGAAAGTCTATCTTGCTCCATTACAATGGGTTTTTTTTCTAAGACAAGGCTAATAACTTTGGAGCCTCTTGCCTTTTTTATCTTAAGGGAAAGAGATCCTTTAGCCTGATTCATCTCCTGTAAAACTGTGTCGAAACCAAATCTTTCTACCGATTTTCCATTCACCTCTAATAAGATGTCTTCAGCTTCGATTTGTTTCGAATTATCGGCAGGTCCCTTCGGAACCACGGCTGTGATAACAAGGCCCTCTATCCCCTCAGATAGAACGACTCCAATTCCTTCAAACTGCTTTTCAAGCCCTGTTCTAAGCTCGGTTGCTTCCTCTTTACTAAAAAAAGAGGTATGCGCATCCAAGCTTTTTGCAAAGGCTTTTAAAATGCGAAGCGCCCTTTTATCTTCGGTATTCAAGTAAAGCTTTTCTTGCTTTGCTACTTTTCTTTCGTAAAGTTGGACTAACTTTTGCCTTTTTTCTTTAGAGTCTATGTTAGTTTTTCTTGTATGACCTCGGAAAAACCACGCCATTTTCCCCCAGTTTTTCCCTTCCCACTCTTGTTTTGTCTTGGCAAAATAGGGAGAAAGGACCAAACCTCCTTTCTCCCCTTCTGCTTTAATATATTCTTCTCCTTTTTTTTGTCGGAAATTACGAGCTCTTATAATAGATTTTTGGACCAGCCTGTCTAATACTTGAAAGTCGGAAAAGTCCCCCTTTTTTATTTTCTCTGCTATTTGAAGGGCCATTTCTTCACTCATGTTTAAATAAGGGGTTATTTCTTCCTCATAAAAGTAGAGTTTTTCTGCGTCAAACTGCTCTATGTAGATACGAAAAGATCGCTTGACAAGGAAAGGAGTGATATTTTTATTTTCTACATGGTAGTGCATGAGCTGCTTCATAACTCTGGGAACATCTTCCATTTGGAGCTTACTAGCTGCAAACCCTGTGCTCAGAACACAAAAACAGAGAAAAAACATGTTTTTTATCATATGACTACTATGGTTCCAGATTTAAAGGTGGGAGGTCACTAGGGTCTTAAAGGCCTGTTTTACCAAACTTAGCGTCGTAAGCTACGCCTAACCCCACAACCTCCTAAAGAGAATCATACTATTTGTTTTAATAACAGTTCAAGGTAATTCTATTTAATATTTTATTAGTAATTAAACTTAAATTAATTAAAACTTTTAATTAAATAAATATACGTTTTTCAAAAAACCCCTCTTCCTAAGAGAATGGGATTTCTTTTTGCTAATAATTCGGGGCCAAGATATATTGGATGTTCTTGTATACGTTTCATTTTAGGAGTAGGCTAGATGCCAACAATAAACCAGCTTATAAGAAAAAAAAGAACTGACAAAGTACGGAGAAAAAAGTCTCCTGCTCTGCAAAAATGCCCTCAAAGAAGAGGTGTTTGTCTGCAGGTAAAAACAAAAACCCCAAAAAAGCCTAACTCTGCCTTGAGAAAGGTGGCTTGGGTAAAGCTCTCTAACGGACAAGAGGTAATCGCCTATATTCCGGGAGAAGGGCATAACCTTCAAGAGCATAGCATCGTTTTGGTAAGAGGCGGTAGGGTGAAAGACCTTCCTGGGGTTCGTTATCATATCGTCCGAGGGGCTTTAGACTGCGGAGCGGTAAAAGATAGAAAACAAAGTAGATCGAAATATGGGGCGAAAAGGCCTAAATAAATTGTAGAGGATGTAAATAATGTCTAGAAGACGTAAAGCGGAAAAAAGGGAGATAGCTCCCGACCCTTTGTATAAAAGTGAGACGGTAGCTAAGTTTATAAACCGTATTATGATAGGCGGAAAGCGTTCTTTGGCTCAAAAAATCTTATACTCTGCCATAGAGGGCTTCAAAAAAAGAATTCAAGCAGAGAATAGTTTGGAGGCTTTTGAGCAAGCTTTAGAAAATGCAAAGCCTCTTTTAGAGGTAAAATCAAAAAGAATTGGAGGGGCAACCTTCCAGGTTCCTGTTGAAATTGCTCCTTCTAGGAGAGCTTCTTTGGCTATGAGATGGATTATTACGAACGCGAGAAACAAGCCTGGAAGATCTATGCAAGAAGCTCTTAGTATGGAGCTTTCTGATTGTTACCAAAATCAGGGGTCTACCATCAAAAAGAAAGAAGAAGTACACCGCATGGCGGAAGCAAACCGAGCTTTTGCTCACTACAAGTAAGAGAATTATGGCAAAAAGAGCAGAGAAAGACAAATTATCCAATGTAAGAAACATTGGAATCATGGCGCATATTGATGCCGGAAAGACTACTACCACTGAAAGAATCTTATTCTATTCTGGAAAATCGCACAAAATTGGAGAGGTCCACGAGGGAGCCGCTACCATGGATTTCATGGAGCAGGAAAAAGAAAGAGGGATTACAATCACCTCTGCTGCGACTACAATTCATTGGAAAAAGCCCAAAACAGGCGAAGATTGCAAGATCAATATCATTGACACTCCCGGTCACGTTGACTTTACTGTAGAAGTAGAAAGATCTCTTCGTGTTTTAGATGGATCGGTTGCGGTTTTTTGCGCAGTAGCCGGCGTGCAACCCCAGTCAGAAACGGTATGGAGACAAGCGGATTCTTACGGGGTACCTAGAGTCGCTTTTGTGAATAAAATGGATAGAACGGGAGCAGACTTCTTTGCCGCTGTTAAATCCATGAAAGAAAGACTAAACGCCAATGCGATACCGGTTCACTGTCCTATTGGAGAGGGAGCAGACTTTAAGGGGCTAGTAGATCTTATTTCTCAAAAAGCCTATATCTTCAATGATGAATCTAAGGGAGCTGAGTTTGAAATAACCGAAATTCCTGCTGACTTACAAGAGCAGTGTGCTTCTATGCGTGCTACTCTTTTAGAAGAGCTTGCCACTTTGGATGAAGAAAACGACAGCTTTTTAACGAAAGTACTAGAAAACCCGGATTCTCTTACAGAAGAGGAAATTCATGCGGTCATTCGAAAAGGGGTAGTAGAGAACAAATTTAATCCTGTTTTATGCGGAAGTGCCTTTAAAAATAAGGGAGTTCAGCAGATCTTGGATGCAATCGTCCTCTGGATGCCCTCCCCTATAGATAGAGGAAACATCAAAGGGATCAACTTAAAGACCGATGAAGAGATGTCTATCGAACCAAAAGATGACGCTCCTTTAGCGGCTCTAGCTTTTAAGGTAGCCACCGATCCTTACGTGGGAAGAATTACTTTTATTCGGATTTATAGCGGCACTTTAGAAAAAGGGATGACCTTAATTAATACTGCTAAAGATGGAAAAAGAGAGAGAATCTCTCGTCTTTTACAGATGCACGCTAATCAAAGAGAAGATAAAGAGGCCTTTTTTACAGGAGATATTGCAGCTTGTATTGGACTCAAAAATGCTACCACGGGGGATACGCTTTGTAGTGAAGATAATCCCTTAATTTTAGAGCAAATGTACTTCCCAGAGCCCGTTATTTCTATGGCAATTGAGCCAAAATCAAAGGCAGACAGGGAAAAACTATCTACTGCTCTTAGCTCCTTATCGGAAGAAGATCCTACTTTCCGGGTTTCTACCAATGAAGATACGGGGCAAACGATTATCTCCGGTATGGGAGAGCTCCACTTAGAAATCTTGAAAGACAGAATGTTTCGCGAGTTCAAAGTAGAAGCGAACGTGGGGAAACCACAGGTTTCTTACAAAGAGACTATTACAGAAGCTGGCAAATCAGAAACCAAGTTTGTGAAGCAGTCTGGAGGTAGAGGACAATACGCTCATGTTTGCTTAGAGATTGAGCCGAACACTCCTGGAGAAGGAAACAAGATTGAGAATAAGATTGTAGGAGGAGTAATTCCTAAAGAATATATTCCTGCTGTAATCAAGGGAATTGAAGACGGCCTTAATACAGGAGCTTTGGCGGGATATAATCTCGTTGATACGAAAATTCGTATTGTTTATGGATCCTATCACGAAGTAGACTCAAACGAAATGGCCTTTAAGATTTGCGCTTCTATGGCTATTAAAGAAGCAGCCAGAAAGTGTAAGCCTGTGATCTTAGAGCCGATCATGAAGGTAGAGGCTACCACTCCCGAAGAGTATATGGGAGATGTAATCGGCGACTTAAACCGAAGACGAGGTAAGATCTTAGGACAGGACACGAAAAAAGGGGTTACTCTGGTTACAGCAGAAGTTCCTTTAAGTGAGATGTTCGGGTATTCTACCCAGCTTCGCTCTATAACCTCAGGAAGAGCTAGCTACTCTATGGAGCCTGCTCATTTTGAAAAAGTACCTATGAAAATTCAAGAAGAGATTTTAGCAAAATAAAGAAGGGATAAAAAAGGGATTATGTCAAAACAAACTACAACTAAACCACAGAAAAAAATTCGAATCCGCTTAAAGGCGTACGACCAAAGAGCTTTAGATAGATCTACTGCTGATATAATAGAGACAGCAAAAAGAACGGGCGCTAGAGTAGTGGGACCGATTCCTCTTCCTACAAGAAGGGAAATTTATACCGTTCTCCGCTCTCCTCACGTAGATAGAAAGTCAAGAGAACAGTTTTCTATTCATACTCATATGAGAATGTTAGATATTATCCCAACTCCTGATACTATCGATAAACTAAAGGTGCTTCCTGTTGCAGAAGGAGTAGACATTACCATCCGAGCCTAAAAATTAGCGCTTGTTTGGATGTCTATACTATTTCTTTGAAATACCCCGGGAGACTCTGAGCTTATCTTTTTTTCTACTACCTTCCCTTCTTTAAAAAAGATTCGGTAGTGTCTCTCTTCTTGGTTCATGGTATTTCCGTATATCCGTTCTATATAGACATATTCTACCCTGCCATTTTCTTCCTTTTTCACGAGATAAGGCTTTCCCAATCTTTCTCTTACCGACTCGCAGGTTTCCCCTATAGAAACAGAAGAAAAACTCTCCATAGTAACAATCTTATGTCCCATCCCGCAAGAGAAAAACAGAAGAAGAGCCCCTACTAAAAAGGCTTTTTTTACTAATTTCTTACCCAAATTTCCCCCTGAATTTGCGTTCTAAACTGATCGCTAGATGAGACATATTCGGCATACATTCGGTAATGACCCTCTTTTATAAGAGTATAATTCTCAAAACCTTCGAAACTCAGTTCATTATCTCGAAACTCCCAAGCCACATTTTTGTCATCATAGACCCCTTTTCCTATCACTTTGCCTACATTTTGGTTTTCCATTTCTACAGAAAACGTTTTCGGCTGAAAGTCAAAAAAAGAGATCTCATTTCTCATATTCTCAGAAAGACCATGAATTTGTATTTCCTGCACACATTGAATCTTCCCTGCTAAATCCTTATTCCCTACATTCCAATTGGCTAAAAACCGCAAATTCTCTTCTACCATATTTAAAAGAATTTTCCCTTCCCCTGCCCAGTTATAGGGAGAAAAAAGGAAACTATGCTTACCACTTTGCTTATCCATTAAAACATAAACCTTCTTGTATAAATACTTTGTAAGATTCCTAAAGCTGCCATGGTAACTAAAACAGAATTAGAACCATAGGTTACCAAAACCAGAGGAACTCCCGATATGGGTAAAAAACCACACATCATCGCTATATTCATTACCATATGCATTGCAAGATAGACAGTCAACCCCGAAGCTAAAAAAGATCCATAAGTATCTTTTGCACAAGAACAAGTGCGAAATCCTTGATAAATTATTCCTAAAAAAAGAAGTAGCAATGCTCCCATTCCCAAAAGACCAAACTCCTCACCTAAAGAAGAAAATACAGAATCGGTATGGGGAGCAGGAAGCCATTTTTGAGAGGAAAAAGAACCTTTCCCCCACCCGGTGCCTTTTAATCCTCCAATAGCAATGGCCGTTTTGGAAGCTCTTTGATGATAGGTATGGGGACTCAGCCTTTCAAATTGGTAAGGCTTCATAAAGCGTGTAACAAAAGGCTTCATATTTTCATGAGATAAAAACCCTAAAAAAATAGCCAAAATAAAAACAAAGATACAAGAAAATCCATAAAAAAACCCTTTAAAGAGCTGTGTATGCATCCCGCCTAAATAGGCCATAATTAAAAAGATCGGAATAAGAACTAAAGCGGAACCTAAGTCAGGCTGTTTTACTATCAATAAAAAAGGCAGGACAAGAAGAAAGGTAAGCTGCAAAGAAGGGATTAGCTGCCCCATTTTTTCTCCTTTTCTTTCTAAAAACCAGCCCAGTGTGATCACTACAATCAACTTTGCATATTCAGAAGGCTGTACCGTCATTTTTATAAAAGGAATATAATACCATCTGTGAACCTGATTCATAGCGCTTGTAAAATAAAGACCCACTAAAGAAAGAATCATCAAAAGATATAAAATCCAGGTCCATTCCCGTAATTTTTGATAATCAAATCCGGCAAAAAAGAAGAAAAGCCCCCACCCTAGAACAAATGCCCTTATCTGGTTTTTCACGCATCCTGTAAAAAAAGAAAAGGAAGGTCCCTCTTGTGTAGTGGAGCTAATAATAAGCAGGGAAAAACCCATTAAAAGAAAAATAAGAAACAAAACCTTATAGTCTAGCCTGGAAAAATATTTTGAGCTCCACATGGGATATACCTGTTAGCTAGAAAATAGCATCCTATCCTCTTTAAAAGTTAATCGAAAATAGATTTCTAAGTACACTAAAGCCTAAAAAATTGGGTTTATTTTGGGAGCTATTACCTACATACACCTAAAAACCATTTCCTCTACCCAAGACTTAGCAAAAAAAGCTTGGAAAAAAGACCTTTCTTCTAAAGAAAAAATCCTTTGTATAACCGCAGAAAAGCAAACAAAAGGAAGAGGAAAACCAGGCAGGCCTTGGCTCTCAGAAAAAGGAAACCTCTTTGCTACCTATGCTTTTTTTCTGAAAAAAGCCACTAAAGACCTTACTTGTTTGGCGCAAATGCTCTCTTTGAGCCTGGTAAAACTTTTACAAAAAAAGGGACTCTCTCCCAAAGTAAAGTGGCCCAATGACGTTCTCCTTTCCGGTAAAAAACTGGCAGGCATTTTGTGTGAAGCTTCTTTAGAAGAAGAGGGCTACCAGATATTTTTAGGATTGGGGGTAAACCTAAATTTAGACGCCCCTCTTGTCCAAAAAATAGATCAAAAGGCTACATCTTTATGGCTTGAAACAAAAAAAAAAGAAGACCCCATACTATTTTTAGAAGAGCTACAGCCTTTTTTTCTACAAGACCTTGCTTGTTTTAAAAAAGAAGGCTTTTCTTATTTTCATCAAGAGTATGAGTCTTTGCTTGCCTATAAAGGCATTCCCATTTCCTGCAAAACAGAAAACACCCTATATCAAGGAATTTGTGAAGGAGTCACTTCTAAAGGGGCCTTAAAACTCCGCATGGAGGATAACTCTATAAAAGAAATCTACTCTGCAGATATCTTCTGTTAAAGCTCCGGAATTACTTGAATGCTCGGATGAAGATAGGTTTGTAAGATATTTTGTATGGCAGAAAGAGTAGATCCTGTTGAAGCATAACACCCTGTACAGTTGCCCAAATAACGAATCGTTAGCTCTTCTTTATCACTTAACCGTATGATTTCAACTCCCCCGGCATCTAGTTCTATATAGGGACGAATTTTCTCTTCTAAAGTCTTTTCTATTAAGGCAAGTTTCTTTTCTAAAGGATATAAAGGCCAATCTTCTAAAATTTCTGCCTCCCCATCCAAAGACAAAGGGGTATCCTCGTAAGTTTGGACAAAAGGAATATCAAAACAGGTTTCTACCATCTCATCTATCACAAGCAAAATATGGTTATACAAACTATCCCAGTCTTTACAAGGCTCTTTTATACCGGCTGTCTTTTCTATAAGCTCAGAAGAGACTCTAGAAGCTTGGTCATAGGTTTTTCGGATTAAAAGGGAGGCAGTAATTTCTACAAAAGCTACCAAAGCGCTCTCTCCTATAACCTGGTATGCGATATCAGAAATTACTCCATCTTCTTCATCTACTATCCAATAAAAACAAATTCGGGAGGAGCCTCTTTTCTGATTTCCTATAACAAGGCGCATACCAGGCTTTGCTTTTGAAAAAGCCCCACAAAAAAGGGGATTTTTCAAAGCCTCTTTCATCTTTTCTGTATATAAAGACCAACTCATAAACTTTCCTTGTAATAGATTCGTACACTAAAACCATTTGATTTTTACCCATTATTTTCAGGGTAAAACAAACTACAAGCAATATTAGAAAATCTGCTTACTATTAAATAAGCCCCTCTGCCTGTTCGGTAAAGATCTGCATTTTTTGCAAAGTCTCTTGTAAAACCTGTATACCTTGGAGTATCTCCTCTTCTGTTGTATATCTAGAAAAAGAAAAAGCACTCATAAAAAAAGCCTCTTCTTCTTTTTTTATCTTTTTACAAAACTCATCTAATAAGGGGGTCCTCTCAGGAACGTATAATTTTTTTTTGTTTAAGTAAAAAGAAAGAAGCTCTTTAGATACTTTGGGGAAATAGATTACAGAAGTATTAGGAAGCCTTAATAACCCCGTAAACATTTTCTTAGCTCCGACGAACCGTTTTTCTATCTCCGCTTCAAAAAGATCTCGAAGAGCGCCCATTTTAAGGGTTCCTGCATCTAAATACAAAAGAGCTTGTTTGCAAGAAGCGCTCGCCATAGCAAGCTTTGCGATGTTCCATTTCTTTTGGGAAAATAGCTCCGATAGAGAATTGTCTTTTTTAGTTAATAAAAAACTCTCCTCTGAGAGTCCATGAATGGGCCAAATTTCAAAGTGCAGAAAGGAAATAGCCAGTTCCTCAAAAAGGAGAAACATCTTCCCCACAGCAAAAGTAGCATCTACATAAAGATCTACCTTGTTTTCTTCACATAAAAAAGAGAGCTCCTCTATAGGCTGAATAATCCCGGAAAATCTCTCTGCCCAAAACGCCATGACTAAAGCCGTTTTTTCCGAAAGCTTTTTTCCAAGCTCCACTAGATCAAAAAGCCCCTCTTTATCTCTGGGAATTTCCCAAACAAAGCACCCCCTTTCTTCTAGCTTATTCCACAAATTGGCATGCTCTATCTTAGAAGCCACGAAAAAATGGTTTTTCCCTTCTAAAAGGGTCTTTTCTAAAAAAATGTGTAAAGCAAGCTTTTCTACGATCTCTTCTTTTCTTCCTGAAAAAACAGGCGTTTCTGTATTTGCTTGTACCAGATCGAAAAAGGGACCTAATAAAGCAGGGATCTCTTTTTTCCCCTTTTCCCCTAAAGCATGCTCAGAAGATGGGGAAGCCCAATAAGGGGAAAATAGCGGAAAAGCCTCTTTTACAAAGGAAGCTATGGGAGAAGATCTATGGTTGTCAAAAAAAATTTCCATGTACTTTCGTGTATTGTCCTCGTTGATACCTATAGATAATAGGCTCTCCTGTAGGAATTTCAAGCTCTAAAATTTGTTTTTTATCTAAATTTTCAAGCTTCATCAAAATGGCCCTTAAAGAATTTCCATGGGCTACCAAAAAAACCGTTTTTTTATTTTGTAAGAAAGGTTCTATATTTTTAAAAAAAAAGGGAAGCGCTCTTTTGGCTGTATCTTTTAGGCTTTCTCCTTCCGGAGGCGCTATATCAAAGCTGCGTCTCCAAATTTTTACTTGCTCTTTCCCATATTGTTTTCTGGCATCTTCCTTGTTCATTCCTTGTAGGTTCCCGTACATTCTCTCATTTAACTTCCAAGAGCTATAAACGGGAATAGTCCCTTTTTCGGCTTTTTGGTAATGAATCTGAGACCACTGAAACCGTTTTTTGTCTTCATGGATAAAAACAGGCACCTTTTTAGAAGCGTGGGGCAACATAGCGAGCAAAAGGGTCATGTGGGCTCTTATCAAAGAAGAGGTAAAGATCACATCTAAGGGGATTTTTTTGATTTTTTCTCCCCCTTCCAAAGCCTCTTTAATCCCTTTTTCGCTTAAAGGGATATCCACCCATCCTGTAAATAAATTTTTTTGATTCCACACCGATTGTCCATGCCTCATCAAGATAAGAAGTGGCTTTTTCTCTAGGAAAGCTGTCATTTTTCCCCTTTTTTTGGTATCCTAGCAGAAAAATCTTTTTATAGACTATGAGACTCTCTAAAGCTTTAGCCGCGGCAGGAATTGCCTCTAGAAGATCTGCTGAAAAGTCGATTTTAGAAGGAAAGGTATGGGTAAATGGGGAAAAAACACTTCTCCCTCAAACTCAAGTCGATTTAGAACAGGATGAAATCTGTTTTCAAGGAAAAAAAATCACAAAAGAGAAGAAGTACTATTTTTTATTCCATAAACCTAAAAACACCCTCTCTTCTTGTAAAAGAAGGGAAAAAGAAAGGCTTGTTATCGATTTTTTCCCCAAACATCTCCGCCTTTTTCCGGTAGGAAGGCTGGATAAAGATACAACAGGTCTTTTACTGATTACCAACGACGGTCACTTTAGCCAAAAAGTAATCCATCCTTCTTCGAATTTAGAAAAAGAATATCTGATAAAAAGCATGCACCCTATAGAAGAAAAGCAAATAGAAACTATAAAGAAGGGTATTTTTATAGAGAAAAAGAAAGTGATCCCTGTTCGGGTTTTTAAAATCAATCGTTACACCCTATCTGTTACGGTAAAAGAAGGAAAGAAAAGAGAGGTACGGCATATGGCTCAAAAGGCAGGTATTTTTTCTTTTTCTTTAAAAAGAATCAGAATAGGACCTCTTTACTTAGGAACTCTCAAAGAGGGAGAAAGTCGCTCTTTAACCTCTTCTGAAATCGCCTCTTTTGGGTAGAGCCCTCTAAAAAATAGGCTCTTCTCCTTTATCGTAGAAATAGGAAGCAGTGTCATGGATCTGCTCTGTAACTTTTGCTACATCACCCCTAAAAAAGGCTTCCGGATTTTCCATAAGAAAATTTACTAGCTCCTGCAGGATATGATTATAATCTGTTATTTTCTGCCTTTCCGGGTTATAATAAAACCTCTTAACTATTTCTGTTTCCGCTATAGGTGCTGGATTCAATCTAGGAGTTGGTTTTCTTTTTATCCTATTTCCAGTAAACAATCTTCTAACTAATTGCGCCTCCGGATCTATGGATATAGCTTCATGATATCCTTGTAAAGCGCTAAATAAACGAGTTGTTTTTCCTTGATTACAAACCAGCTTTTCATTCTCAAAACTAGTAGTTAAAGCACTAATAAACCCTCTTTCCAAAGAGAGCTTATCTTCCTCATTTTGTCTTTCCCACACAAGCCAGCATCTTCCCAGAATTTCTCTGCCGGTTGTTTTATTTCCATACACAGAAAAGTTTTCTTTATCCTTAGCTAATAGCCCGTAAAAAGGGTCGGTATAATCTCCCGTTTCATTCCAAAGAGCTGCTTTAATTTTTCCTTTATTTATAAACCACGGGCTGCCTTTTTTTTCCAATTCCCCTTTAATATACGTTTCTGCTCTTTTACAAGCTGATTCTACATCCTGTTCTGCCTGCGATTTTCGCAAAGCAGTTAAAGCCTGAGAGATTTTTTCATCTCTTTTATGCACATCTTCGCCTCTTCTATAATCAACATTTCCAACAGGCTCCACCATAGGTTGCACCACTTGTTGGGGCTGTAAAAAGTCTCTCAAAACTTTTTTTATAGAAATAAACTCTTTTTTATCTCCAACAGCTATTTCAAGAAGGTACCCATTTCCTTCCTCCCAATCTAAAGAAAGCTCACTACCCACAAGGTACAGCCTTTCTTCATCTGAAAACTCTTTTAAATCCTGTAAAAGGGAGTTTAGTTTTCTCATGGTTATCTTAATATTTTGCTCCCCTTCTTTCGGGTTTTCTTGTTGAACCAGTGTAAACACATCTTGAATGAGATACCTTTTATCTTCTTGACTCTTATATAGTACTGCATTTTGAAAGAAACTTTCGAAAGGCAGCACTTCATCATCAGGCAAACCCCTTGGAAAAATCTTTTTTATCTCGTTCATGAAAGTAGCTAAAAAATGTATATCGGATGTTGTTTTAATTTGGCCAAAGCACTCTTCCTGTAAAAAATTGTAAAATTCGGTGGGTTCTCCACTAAATAAAGTAAGAGATTCTTTTAAAATGAATAGCGTAGGCAAAGAGCTCCGGCATTTTTCTTCAAAAGGCGATGTTTCGTAAAAACTAGCCAGCTTCTTTACTAAAACCGTAAAAATGTAGTCAAAATTATTGAAAAGCCCCTCATTTAGCTTTTCCATCGAGTCGAGATGCTCTTTTAACCCAAAAAGAACCATTTTAAGTAACGAAAGATCTCCTTTTATTAGGCTTCCCTTATTTTTAGTAATTTCTGAGCATGCCCATAAAAAATTTCTTAACTTTGCAGCTATTTTTGTATTTTCTTTTTCAGAAGAGGCTTTTTGTAAGGTAACGCACGATAAGATAAAAGAGAAAAGATCTTCTTCTTGATTCCCTGCTAGATTGTTTCCTAGCTCACATAAAGTTTGTAAATTTTCTTGGTACACCTTAAAAACAGTCTCTATATCAGAAGAATATTTAAACCTTGTAAACTGAGAAAAAAAGAAAAAGTAAAGTTCTTTGTTTATTGCTTCAGGGTTTTTTGTTCGTTGAAAATCTGATACAATTTCTGTAGCAGAGACAAACTGTTTATAGCCGTTACTTTTTGTAAGAACTCCTTCTAAAAAATTCCACTTTTCTATTTTTTGTTGAAGCTCTTCTAAAATCTTCTTTTCTTCCTCTTTTTTCGTCTCTTCTACATAACGCTCTGTAAGTTTATACAGCTCTTTTTGTACATACTCTGATAAGAAAGGAGTAGAAAACTCAGGAAGGGAATCGACCTTTTCTAAAAAAAACTGAAAATCTTTCTTATTTTCAAGCTTATCCCTCCATAAAGAAAACCCTTTTTGGATCCAGTACTTCCCAATAGAATTCCCAGGTACAAAAGCTTTTTCTCCTGCTAGATCAAAAAAAGCAGAAGCTAGCTTTAAAGGCATCTTTTCTATAAGAGAGCAAAAATTGGAAAATATTTTTTCTCCTGCATCTTCCTTCCCAAGAGACTCTCTCACTTTTGTATAAAAATAGATCCAATCTTTCGTATCCTTGGACCCTTTTTCTGCTGCTTTTTCTAATACTAATTTCGTGGAACCTATTAAGGATACAATCTGATCTTTTGTAAGCGGCCCTTTTTCATTCTGCTCTAATACCGATTCCAGAGATTGATAAAAAGACCATTCTTGGTAGCTACCTTCTTTATCTGGGTACAAGCCGGCTAAAGATGTGATAATTTCCCAATAGTCTTCCTCTTTTTGAAAGGGCCTATTTTCCCAAAACCTTCCTAAATATTCTGTTATTTTTAGTGTAGAAAAACCTTGCAGGTTGTTTTTCACTAAAGAGATAAAATTAGAAAGATCTATCCACATATCTTTTAAGGCCTTTAGCTTATCTAAAGCAGCCAAAACAGCTTGAGAGTCTTTTTGAAGCTCTTTTATAAGAAACCCTTTAAAATTCTCTGTTGTTTCATCTGCATACAATCTAGAAAAAACTTTTTCAAAGCTTTTTAAAAACCGACTACAGTTTCCTAGCTTCAGACTAAAAAACCGCATCTGTACCAAAGGAGATTGTACTGTTTGATATTCTCTTATTAGGCTTACTAAGTAAGGGATAAGATGATCTTCTTCTTCCTTATGCCTTTTTAAGAAAAGACTAGCTTCAGAAAAAAATGAAAGAGGCCCACAAACATCTTGTATAAAAGACATTAATTCAGAATCATTTAGCCCATTATCTTGTAGAGTTTCTACTAAATATAGGAGCTCTGAAACAGGAAATCCTCTTATCTTTTGCACTACCCTAAGAAGCTTTGTAAAAAGTTCTTTTTTTTCAGCATTGTTTCCACCAGTACTATTTACATACTCACATACAGTTCGCAGATCTTCTATAGAAAGACTCCTATCTATAGCTGGATTTTTAGGCTCTTCTAAAAACTTTTTGATGTCAGTTTCTTCTATAAGGGTAGCAATTGTTTTAAACTCCTCTACTTTTGTAATTGCTGTTTGGATGCAATCGGGACCTATTGCAAAATGGGATTTATTTTCATCCAGAATTCTTTTTGCAAAAAAACTATAGTGTTTCTGAAATTTATCCTTCAGTTCAGAGCATAAGAAAACGTAAACCAAAATCTCTGAAACATCTCTTTTTTCTTTTGCAAGTTCCGTAAAAGAACCTTCGTTTAAAAACTGCAAGAATTTGTTTAGCTGTTCTTGTTGAGAACAAAAAAGCAGGAGAAGTTTTTCTGCTATTTTTTCACTTGTATTTTGGCTTTGTATACATCCGGTTAATAAATGAGATACCTCTAAAATAGCACTTAAAAATTCCCCACATTCCTGTGAGTCACCCTTTTTATTTTGTGCAAATTTCACTACAGATGCAAAAAAGGACTCTTCATTCCCTTTTAATTTAGGGACAATTATTTCTAAGAATTCCTTTTGGTGTTTTTCAGGCACAGAGTTAGCTACCTTTAAAACATAAAGAGCTGTTGCATCTCCCAGATGTTTATTTAAAAATTTACTTAACTTTTTCCCAGATTGGTAGTTTTCTTTGGTTCTTTCCCATTCTTGAGAATAGAACTGCTGCTCCCATCTCTCAAAAAAAGATCTATAATCATCAAAGTTTGCATCTTGTAAGAAAAACTGAATAAGCTTTTCTTTGTCATCTGGTGAGGCTAACTTTGTCTCTTGCAGCCGAGCTATAAAATTATCTACAAAATCTGTACTAGCTTCTTGCAGTTTTGTAAAAAAGGCCTCTTCTTGCCAAGACTTCAAAATGCTATTTTCAAGAGCTTTTACAAGTTCTTGTTTTTTCTCTTTTGTCAAACTGCTTTCTTCTTCATTTCTCGCTTTTTGAACCAGGTTTTTTGTTCCCGTATATAAGAGGGTAAGATAGTAAAGTCCTGAAAAACTGAGCTGGATAGGGCTAGCAGGTCTAGTAGAGACCCTACGTAAAAAAGGAGCTCTTTCTTGTAAAAACCTTCCCGCGTCTCTTATAAAAAACTCTGCTTTTATAAAGATCGCATACGCTGCAGCGTATACTCTATCTACCACCCCTACAGAAGGAACCTCTCTTAAAAGAAACTTTTGATCCTCAGTGGATTTTATACAGCTAGAAAAGCTCATAAAACAAACCTTTTTTCATTTAATTGAAAGATAGTTTAACAAAAAAGAGGTAAATATAACACTTTATTTATCGAGTTTTAATTAAATTTTAAAAGATAGAAAAAAATCTTTATAGATAAAGTTAAAAAAATAATTTTAACAAAACACGCCTCAAGCGCCATAAGAAATAAATTTTAAGCTCCATCAAAATAAAAAGCAGGGCCTTCTTATTTAAGACTCAGTTTCATCTTGATTTTTGAAAAGCCTTTACATAACCTATCCTTTGTTTTTTAAGGGAAAATCTATGACCCCTCTTCCTATGACCCCTCTTCAAGTTGCAAGCAGCGCTATAAGCGAAGCTTTTTCTGGAGCTCCTTCTGATAGCTCTTTTAATCCTCTGATATTTTCAGATCAAAGGGAAGGCTCCACTTTAGAAACTGGGAGCTCCTATCTTTTTAAAACCCAAGATATCCGCGTTACAGTTGAAAAGAGCTTTATTGCAGTTAATGAATTGGATAAAGACAAATGGCGACTTCAACTAACAATTTCTCTGGTAGATTATCTAGTGAAAAGCACGATTAGCTCTATAAATGATATACGCAAGAACCATCTTTCTAATATGGGTTGTGATTTATTAGGCAACAGAACTATTGTAACCGGAAGTGTCTTGGAAAAAGAAACCTACTCTAATATTAGAATAACCATCATTTTTTCCAAAGCTAATCCAGAAATACCGCTAAAAGATGATATCATTAACACGCCCCTTTGCTCCTTTTCTAGCCCTACTGATCCAATGAGATTTGAAGAAACTGCGGAAAAAGTTTTTAAGTGTGCAGCGCTATCCTTTGCTGAATTTTATTCCAAACGAGGTACATACCGTACTTGCCCCGAGATTCATCTTCGTCTAAAAACCTCAAACGTTCTCAATAAATACAACTTTGAGAGTCTTGCTCCTATCCTGACAACCTGTAAATCTGAAGTGCATGAGCTCAAAAAATTATTCGTGCAAAATAAGAGCGATCCTAAATTTTGTTTTTACCACCGAGGAACCCCAAAAACAACCTGTACATTTGAAACACCCGAAAGAAAAACACAGAATCCATCTTCAAATCGCGTGGTTGTTTGCAATCTTTCTTTGAGAGAATCAGCTTCCAGACAAGCAATGAACAGAAGATTTCCAGCTCATTTCAGTATTATTAGGCATTATAGTCCCTCACAAGAAAACTCACCTCTTCGTTTTCAACACACATCTATTCCCAAAATTCCAGACTCCCGTTTTGTATTAGCAACAGAACCAACAGAAAATACTCCTCTCACTTCTCCTAGCACCCTTCCCTATATACCTAACATGACAACTAGCTCCTCTTCTAGTTCCTCCAGCAGCTCTTCTACACACTTTTGGCCCTCACATAGCTCTTCTTATAGCTCCCCGAGCAGCTCTTATAGTCCCCCCAGCAGCTCTTTTGTTGAATTTACTTTTGACCATCAAAAATATGCTCTCAGCCACCAGAGCCCCTCCATCTCCCCTGATTTATCAACAAATGAAAAAGCTTTGGTTATTACCTATGTTTTGGGGTGTATAAAAAATTCGGAAAACATACAGTTTACACTTACAGAAGAAAAAAAAGAGCCTAATCCTAGCTTTCTAATTCAGTGTAATTGTACCCTCAATGAAAGACCGAAAGCCTCTTTTTTAAGAATCCTAAAAGATGGCCTTGCACAACTTGGGCTTATAACAGCTCTCCCCCTTAAATCTTACGATAGAACTCGTTACAATGAAGTAATTTCTATAAATAAAAGACAAAACACCTCATTCCTTATCTCTTTTCTGGGACCTTTCCAGCCTCGTGATATTCAGATAAATTCTCTTATGGGAAAAATACGAACTACAATAACTCAGAAGTATCCCAATCTACAAGCCTTGTTTAGCCCATTTCCAGTTACGGTAGCGGAGAAAAAAAAGTTTAGTTCAATGGTCTCTATCACTGTTCATCCCGTATATAACCAACAAGATATAGAACGGCAAGTGAGATCTGTACTACAAGAAAATGGCTATGATTCTTCTAATACCGACAAAAACAACTGCTCCCTAGTTTCTAAAGTCCACCCGAAAAAAAACAATATTCTTGAAATAAGTATCTATTTTAAGACTCCTTCTTCTAGCTCTTCAGCCTCTACTCCGCGTAGATTCCAAGATAAGAAAGAATTAGATATTATGAAAGAAACAGTACAAGAGCTCAAAAATATGCTGGGAAACAACTCTCTTTTTGTAATAGAGCCCTCTAATACAGAGTCATCCAGCTTTACCATTGTTTCAAATGAAATAAATACGAATGTATCCGAACTCCGTTCAGCTACGCAGACAGTTTTAGAAACAACCCATGGGTATACCATAACTACAACCCCTCCTAGAGCCGGTATGGTTTTTGCCCATAAAACCGCTTTTGTAGCACCCCTTTTAAATAGCTCAAGTGGAATTGAAATAGAGGTTATTCTCTATAAGCCCTCCCAAAAATCAAGCCCGTCGACAACAACAAGACTCCCTTTTGAGATTCCGGATGATCCGGATATAGATCTAGACGGATTTTCTATTCCCCACCCCCTTCCTAGAAGAGCTATAAAACAAACACCTTCTTCTTATGCTAATATGATACCCTCTTCTCCTGTTCCCCTTGTTTCTCCTATAACCGATCCTAGAACTCCAATAGAAGAAGACGAGAAAGAATTTATTATATGCCCGGATCCAAGAATTCCGGAGATTATTCCTAGCGGAGAGTATACTGTTGAAGAAGACCTCTATGGCTTTAATCCAGAAGATTTTGAAAATTACAAAAAGCCACCATCAGACTTTGATTTCCTTGGGACAACAACTGAAGAAGACCCTAATTACAGCTTACTTGGAGAAGAACTTAATGACGGCTTCGCTGTTGAAAGTTTCCTAACAAACAGCCTCCAACCTGGGCCTGATCTAAAAAGACCTAAAAGCGATGATTCTACTCACGAAAACCTATAAAAACTATCTTTATACGGGAGAGTTTATTATTTTATTTCCTCTCGGTACAGCCCTTTTAAAGTAGCGAAGTTATGACCCTAGAAAGCGTTTCCCCAGCAGAAATTTGCCGCAGCATTCATGGATATTTATATAATCGAAATAAAAGCGCAAATGGATACACTTTCTCGCTAGAAGAAAAAAATCCTACAACATATAAAATCAGCATCTCCCCTTCAACTCATAATCAACGCAGTTTTGTTGATAAAATTAAAAACCTGACTCGAACTTTGTTACAGAAAAGTCACTTCGTCCCAGACTTAAAAACTTGCTGCCATGATAATTGTCAGGTCCGTAAAAGAGTTGCTCTTGTAACCTCTACAGTATCTGAAGAAAAAGACACCATTACTATTCGCTTTACCTCCATTTACGATCCTCCTTTACCTAGGAACTCAAAAAGAACTTTCTCTCAAAGCTCTTCTAGCTCTTCTTCCCAAGAAATTTGTGAAATTAAAAAATCAGCTCCGGAACAACCCTTTATGAGTCCGGATGCGATTATCTCTTGGTGTGCTCTTTTTGATTTTCCTATAAAATCCCTTGATGTAAACCAAGAACCTGTTTTAACTGCCCTGCCCTATCCCTTAGAAGAAATTAGACGTGATTGGACTTCTATGCTACAGGAATGGAAAAGGATTATCCTCCAAGAGTATGATACCTTCGATCTACAAAAAAACCTGGTATTCCCGGAAACAGGTTCCACAGAAAAAACCCCAAGATACGCTCTTCGTATGTGCTATGCGCTAAGCCAAGTATGCCCTCATATCCCTTATTATTTATCAATGTACTTTCAAGCTCCCCATATATACGCAAGACAAGTAAGTACACAAGAAATGTATGTAGAGATTGCATCTTGTGAAAGATATAATCCGGAAAAGGCAGACCCCCAAGTACAAAACTTAATACAGTCATACCCGGAGCTTTCTTGTTCTGTTTTTCGGTTTTCGGGAGGAGATATTCGGTATGTATTGGAGTATCTGGGGAACTGCCCTACAATAGAAAGACTTACAAACTGCGAAACACAGGTTATAGAAGAAGAGAAAAAACTGATCATTCATATGGGGCCCTCTTTGTTAAATAGACCCTTGGTAAAAAAACCCATACCTCCTTTTGACTGGAAAGAGTGTATATTAAACCCTCCTAAAAACTCCTTTGAAGACATTCTTTTTGTATCTTTACCCGAAAAATCGAAAGTCTTTCAAAAGACTTCCTCTGAATCTTCTGTTTTTTTGATAACTATAGACCTCCCCCCTTCTCCTATTCAGTTATTTGATTTGCAACAACAGCTTAACGAGAGAGCTGCCCCAATGGGAATTGCAGTCTTATTCGATCTTTTAAACCCAAACACAGCTTTAGTAGAATTTAGTTCTTTTCATAAGGAAGAGGGAGAAAAGACTTTTTGGAGAGCCCCTTTTTCCTACAATGAAAGCTCTTTAACAATAGAAAAACGTTTTTTAAGTGTAGATGAGAGAAAAGACCCTCCTATTCATACAGCAAACAAAGTTATCTTAAATATATATAGAGAAACTATTCCTGAAGCTACTTGCGTAAAACCCTTAAACCCGGAAAAGGTACAGGGTCTAAATCGGGAAAGCCTTTTTTCTAAAGAAAAGCATCATGCTTTATTGGGAGCCTCTTTTATAGAAAGCCTTCTTTGTTTTTGGAATCAAGAATACCAAAACCTCACGTTTGGAGAGATTGCCGTTTGCCCAAAAAAAACCTCCCCAAAAAAGCAAACCTATACCCTCCATTTGAGTTTTTCTGTTGCCAAACAAGAATGCATTCTTCCTTTTCTTTTGCACAACATCTGCCTTCTTCCCAACCGGGAAAAAGGCTTGTTTTGCAACCTAACAACCTCCTTAAAAACACTAAATCCCTATACGATAGAGATAACGATTGAGGAAAGAAAAGAATCTGCTAACCCTCAATTTTTTATCCTTCCCGAAAAAATACAGGAGCTCTCTCAAAACAGGATGCCTTTTAACTCTCGATTTACTCTTGGTCAGGAAGACTTTCTTCTTAGACATTTAGATACCATCTGGGGAAAAGCTCTTATACACTTTGATGCATAGTGAAAGATTTTCGGGTTAAATTATCCTCCCATTTGAAGCCAATTATCCCTGAAAGCACGAGAAATGAAGATCTCTTGCGGAATAGAGTTATCTGACACTAGCCGAAGCTGCGCTCTTTCTATCTCCTGTAAATATCTTTCCACCTCCTGAAGTGACAATGGGTTACAGTATTCTTTGTCTTGTTTTAACAATTCTTGGTTGGAAGATCCTACTTTTACTATGAAGGAATAATCATCTATCTCAAAAATCCTTATACTGCAGTCTTCCTTTTCTTCTTGTAGAAGCATCTTTTGAAAAAGAAACACGAGCGAAGAAAACCGCTCTACAATAAAACCGTTCATATGAAAAACGTATTCTTGGGTATTTTCTGTGTTTTCTCCTAAAGCAATAGCCATTTCTGCCTCTGGAAAGGTTTCTTTAACATGTATATGCCAAAATCGATAAAACTTCTCTATCAGAGCCTCCCCTATCTGTTCTCCTGAAGAATTAGGAATAAATATTTTCTGAGGAGATATGCTATATAGCAAAAAAGGGTTCAAAGGGACAGAAAAAGACTCTTCGGGGTGGTCATTTCCGTAAATATTAAGAATGGTTTTTTCTGAGTTTATTCGAAAGTTTGGAGGCATTTCTTGAGGCGAGAAAGTTTCTCCTCTCAGTACTTTTACAACTAGTAAAGTACCAAAAGAAAACTGCGCTATACTATATTGAAAGTACTTATCTGGAGGTGTTACTCTTCGTATGGCCTCTTTGCCCCCCAGTCTGTGAAATATTTCCTCTGAAATTTCAGAAAAAGAAACTTGTTTAAGCTCTGCTAAAGTTACAATAGCTTCAGAAGAAGAAATAATCTGTACTTGAGATGCATAGGGGCATCCATGTAACTCACAGTTTGCCGTTATCTCTTCTCTTATACCACAAACTAGGAGAGGAAAGGTCCTTTCATCGCTTATACTTGTCATCTTATAAATACACAAAACGGTATTTTCTCTCTTTAAAGGCTTTCTTAAAGCAACTTCTTCTATTTTTATAAGACTTTGATAACTCACAAGAGCCGCTTTTATAATTTGAGAGTAGGGAATCAAATCGATAGGCTCTTGTTTATCAGACAGAAAATCAGGGGGAGCTATTGCTGCTGGGCGTAAAAACTCGGGAAATCTTTTTAAAGTTAAAGAAGATTCAGTAGACTCAACAACAAATCCTGAGCTTCCTATTTTCTCTATCCCCTCTTCTTGAAAATAATGTTTTATTTGTTCTTTTTCTTCGAAAGAAAAGTTCTCTCCTCCTCCTTTAGAAAAAAAATATCTCCTTGTTCCCGAAGAAAATTGAACAGAGAAGCAAGTAAGCACTCCTTGAAAGACTCTATTTATATTTTTCATTTGGGGAGGAAAACTTTTAGTAAGAACAGGAGTAACCTCCTCCAAAAAAATGGTTTCTGGAGATCTTTGTATATATTGTATATTCCAAGGAAAGCATCCCTGAAGGAAGAAGAAAAATTCGGGCATTTGTCTGTTTACTGCAGGTGGGATAGAAAATGTAAAAAAACGGCTAGGGCCTTCTTTTATACAGAAAATAGGGCAAGGAAATCTTTCCCCAAATAAATTCCGAAAAGCTTGCAAAAATACAATAAAAAAATCATCCCCATTTGGATGGGGTCTACTTTCAACAGACAGTCCCCTTTTTATAGGAGAAAAAGAACTTTCCTGCTTTGATTCTCTCCTTATTTCGGTAAAAGGGGAAATTAGATATTCATGATTTAAAGCCTGGTTACCTAAATCGAAAGACACCTCCTCTTCAAAAGGTTCCGTACGCAGCACCATCTGTAAAGAAGCAAAAAATTCCCTAAACCTTGGGTCAGGAAAAGACCTGAAAAAGACTGACTCTTTAGAACTACTGGATGAACTAGAACTACTAGAAGAGCTAGGACTACTGGATG
>CAYGOC010000010.1:0-18535 GCA_964351495.1 uncultured bacterium | reverse complement strand
TAGAACTACTGGATGAACTAGAACTACTAGAAGAGCTAGGACTACTGGATGGAGTAACTCTCCTCTTTATAGGACGACCGGAGCGAGGGCTAATAAAAGATTGTGAATTATGTAGCCCCTCTTGTTGAGAAAAAAAAATACGGAAAATTCTTTTATTCGGTTCTGAATTTATGGTGATTATTCTTTTCAAAGGACAATTTTCTATCCCACAACAAAACTTTTTCGGTTTGTCAACAATATGGATCCCCTCCCCAAAAAAAGCATTATTTAAAAATGCACGCATGGTACCCATAACCTTTTCTATTCCTGGAGGTTCCATTCTAACGACATGAACCATGTTACCGTTCTCTTCAACTGTTTCTATCGTATATGTGACACTTTGAAAGTCTTTTGCGTTTTTGCTTTTTGAAGCCTTTATTCGCTCATAACCCCCTTTTATTAACTCTTGTTCTAATAAAGCCCTTTCCTTCCAGGGGGAATTTCCTGATATGCTTCCAGTCATATTATAAACTCTCGTATTTTTAAGTTATTAAGAAAGAACATGTTATAAAAAAATAGAAAAAATTAAAAGAAAATTTTTCTCAAAAAATCATTTTTCCGGTTTTTCTTAAAAAAAAGAGGGAAGCAAAAATCCGGGATAATTTTTGTATATGGACTTATCCAAAACAATCATATAGACTCTAGAAAAAAGAGATAAAAAGCTATGCTTAACTTTGCCAAATTATTTGGAAAGTCCCCTTTTGCCCCACTACAGAGCCATATGCAAAAGGTAGGAAAATGTGTAGATGAACTTACCTTTTTATACGAAGCTTTAGCGAAAAATGACTCTAATGCCATCTTGGAATGCAAAAAAGTCATCTCTAAGCTAGAGCATGAAGCAGACCTTACTAAAAATGATATCCGCAACCACCTGCCTAAAAGTATTTTTTTACCTATTGATCGTTTTCAGCTTCTAGAAATTTTAGCCTTGCAAGATGCTCTTTCTGATAAAGCAGAAGACCTCGCTATTACAGCAACACTGGCTCCTTTAAAAAGCTTTTCTCAATATGAAAAAGAAGTGAAAGTCCTTTTTGATAAAAATATCGAAGCCTTTCACGGAGTCAAAAAAGTAATAGAAGAAATGGATCGTCTTTTAGAAACTTCCTTTGGGGGGCTTGAAGGACAAAAGGTGAAAACTATGATTGAAGAAATCGCCTACTTAGAACATGAGATTGATCTTTTACAGTATGATTTTGTAAAAAAAATCTATACTGAGGCGGAAGCTCTTTCCAAAGCTGAGTTTCATCTTTGGATTACCTTAGTAAGAGAGCTTGGAGAAATTTCTAATCTTTCTGAAAAGCTCGCAAACCGCATCAGGATGATTTTAGAAGTAAAGTAGCTTGGAATGGATTTATTTCTACTTTTTAAAGTACTGACTCTCTTATTTGGCTTTTATATGGCTTGGAATATCGGCGCAAACGATGTTGCTAATGCTATGGGAACCTCCGTAGGTTCTAAAGCTTTAACGCTTACCAAAGCGGTTTGTTTAGCTGCTGTCTTGGAGTTTTCGGGCGCCTTTTTTGTAGGGGCCTCTGTTTCAGAAACCATCCAAAAAGGGATTGTAAATCCAGAAATCTTTGCCGAAAATCCCCTCATCTTTGTGGTGGGGATGCTTTCTGCTCTTTTAGCAACGGGAATATGGCTTCAGCTAGCCTCCTATTTTGGTCTCCCGGTATCTACCACCCACGCGATCGTAGGAGCTGTCATTGGATTTGGGGCTATTGTAGGGGGCCTTCATGCTATTTACTGGAAAGAAGTTTTGGCTATCTCTTCTAGCTGGGTCTTATCTCCTATTTTAAGTGGTATTGTCTCGTACCTACTTTTTTCTATTTTGCAAAGAAAGATTTTTTTCTCGATGACCCCCATAGAACAGGCAAAAAAGACCGTCCCCTTCTTTGCCTTTTTTTGCTTTGCTATTTTTGTTTTAAGCCTTCTTTATGAGGGACTTTCTAATCTTCATTTAAATCTTTCTCTACCAAAAGCACTTCTTATTTCTGTTTCTGTAGGAGCTTTAGCCTTCTTTTTGTATTTTTTTTTAGTAAGAAATATGACCACAGAAAAAAAAGGGGAAGCTTCTTCCGTTTCTCCTCAGCATCTACTCAGCTTAGAAAAAGCATTAAAACATCTACAAAGGGTGCAGCTGAGCTCAGAAGGCTCTTTACAAGAGGAAACCTCTCAATTATTAAAGCAAATTCGGGAAGTAAAACATCGCCTTTCTAAAGAGTTTGCCACTTGGGAAAGCTGTGAGCCTTACTCTCAAGTAGAAAAGATGTTTGTTTACCTACAAATTGCAAGCGCTTCTTTAGTAGCTTTTGCTCATGGTGCTAATGATGTAGCTAACGCAATTGGTCCTGTTGCTGCAATTATGGAAGTTTTAAAAACGAATATGATCTCTCAAAATACAATTATTCCCAGCTGGCTATTGGGCTTTGGAGGAATCGGTATTGTAATAGGTCTGGCTACTTGGGGATGGAGAGTCATTGAAACCGTAGGGAAAAAAATAACAGAGCTCACCCCAACTAGAGGCTTTTGCGCCGAATTTGGAGCCGCTTCTACCATCTTACTTGCTTCTAAATTAGGAATGCCCATCTCTACTACCCACTCTTTGGTAGGGGCTGTTTTAGGCGTAGGAATTGCAAGAGGACTTCGTTCTATCAATTTAAAAACGCTAAGGGAAATTGCTCTTTCTTGGATTGTAACTATCCCTTTATGCGCTCTTTTAAGCGTTCTTCTTTTTTATGTAATTTCTCTTTTTGCCAAAGTCTAAATGTTGCAAAATGCAAAAAAATAGACTAGGATCAAAAAAAGAATTCTACGTATGCAGTTGGAAGAACAAGCAGCTCTTTTCATAAAAAAAATCAAAAGATATCTCATTTTTCAATTTGGGAAGCTCTTAGAAGAAGCTTCTTTAGAAGAGTTTTATCTTGCTTTTTGTTTTGTGCTAAGAGAACAAGTAATGGCTAATTGGACTGCTTGTCTACACACATTTTCTAAGAAAAAAGATCGTATTTTGTACTATCTTTCTATGGAATATCTTCCAGGTAGACTCCTAGGAAATAACATCAACCACATAGGAGCTTTAGACCTCGTAAAAAAAGTCTTAGAAAAAACAAACCGCACTTTTTCTGACTTTTTAGAGCTAGAACCTGATCCGGGTCTTGGAAACGGAGGCCTTGGAAGACTGGCTTCTTGTTTTTTAGACTCTTTAGCTACCCAAGAATATCCTTGCTGGGGATATGGCCTCCGCTATCAATACGGAATTTTTGACCAGGAAATTTGGGATGGATCTCAAATAGAAAGACCTGACTGCTGGCTTTTACAAGAAAATCCTTGGGAATTCCGAAGAGATAATGATGCTGCAGCTATTTATTTTCGAGGAAACCCGGTTCCCGGAACCAATTCTCATGGGGACGAGGTTTTTCAATTGGAAGACTTCGAAGAAGTAAGAGCTCTTCCCTATGACACTCCCATTATTGGATATCCTAAAAAAAATGGGGTGCCTGTCCTTTCTTTAAGACTGTGGACTACCAAAGAATCTCCTAGAAATTTCGAGCTACAAAGGTATAACGCGGGAAAATTGGATCAAGCGGCAGAAAACACTTCCCTTACCGATGTTTTATACCCAAATGACCATCATGATGCCGGGAAAAGAATCCGCTTAAAACAGGAGTTTTTACTTGTTTCTGCTTCTTTGCAAGATATCATAAAAAGGCACCTAAAAATACATGAAACCTTAGATAATTTTGCAGAAAAAGTACGCATTCAAATTAACGATACACACCCTTCTTTAGTCATCGCAGAACTGACTAGAAGGCTTGTGAAAAATCATGATATTGCCTTTGACAAAGCTTGGGAAATCACCCAGACTTGTTGTAGCTATACAAACCATACCATCTTAAAAGAAGCCTTAGAAGAGTGGAATGAAGAAAGAGTCTCTGAACTTCTTCCTAGACAATACAAAATGATTCAAAAACTCAATTTCCGTTTTTGCACAGAGGTGAGAAACAAGTTTCCGGGTCAAGAAGAAAAACTAAGAAAACTCTCCTTCATAGAAACAGGTCAAATAAAAATGGCTCATTTAAGTATTTATGGAAGCCATAAAGTAAATGGGGTAGCACACCTTCATACAGAAATTTTAAAAAAACGGGTTTTCCCTGAGTTCTATGAAATGTATCCCGAAAAGTTTTTAGCCATAACCAATGGAGTTACCCAAAGAAGATGGCTCCTTTATGCAAATCCTGCTTTGGCAGAACTAATTTCTTCTAAAATAGGTTCGGAGTGGACCTGCAACTTTGAAGCTATCCGTAAACTAGAAGATTTTGCAGAAGAAAAAACTACTCAAGAAGCGTTTTTACAAATCAAAAAAGAAAACAAAAAAAAGCTCATCTCCTTTTTAAAAACAGAAAACCCTTTAAGAGATTATAAAGGAAAAATCATAGGCCACTTTTTTCCTTTGGAAGAAAATGCCCTTTTTGACGTCCAAATCAAAAGAATCCACGAGTATAAAAGGCCTCTTTTAAATATTTTGCATATAATCATGCTCTATCAAGAGATAAAAGAAAAAAAACGAAAACCTATCCCAAGGCTCTTTCTATTTGCAGGCAAAGCAGCCCCTGGATATGAGATCGCCAAAAAAATCATCCGTCTAATCTATGCTATAGCTCGTAAAATCAATGATGACCCTGACACCCAAAATATGCTTCGTGTAGTCTTTGTGGAAAATTACAACGTTTCCAAAGCCCAAGTTATCATCCCTGCAGCAGATCTTTCAGAACAAATCTCTTTAGCAGGAAAAGAAGCTTCAGGAACAGGCAACATGAAGCTTTCTATGAATGGATCTCTTACTATAGGCACCTTAGATGGTGCCAATATAGAAATGGAACAAGAGGTTAAAAAAGGATTTTGGCCCTTTTCTTTTGGTTCTACAGAGGAAGAAATTGAGAAAATTAAACATGATTACAACCCTCGTACTCTTTACGAAAAAGAAGAGAAGATAAAAAAAGCCGTAGATACTTTAAAGGACGGTTTTTTTGCCCAAAATGAAGGAGAAAAAGAAGCTTTTTACCACTTGTATCAAAGCCTTTTAGAAGGAAATATCTTTGAAAGAGCAGATAGGTATTTTGTCTTGCAAGATCTACTTCCCTATTATGAAACCCAAAAAAAAGTAGAGGAGCTCTACCGAGATCCTTTACTCTGGGCCAAATTTGCCCTTTATAATATAGCCGGTATGGGAAAGTTTTCTACCGATACTTCCATTAAAAAATATGCAAAAGAGGTTTGGGGGCTAACTCCCTCCCCTTGCGATCCTGAGATTCTAAACAAGTTGATCCAAGCCTGCTCTGATGTCTCTTAAAGAAAGAAGCCACTTTTTCAGCAGCTTTTCCTTTTTTTGTTTTTTATTTATCTCATTGAAGTAGCGGATCAAGTTTCTCTCTTTGCCTTTCATAGTAACCAGCCTAATCTGCCTATCGAGTACCGGTTTTTCTATAACTCTCAGCTTTTTATGAAAAGTATCCTCTAAAAAAGAAAGAGCAGGCAGTCTTTCTAAAATAGCCCCTTCTATCTCCCCCTTTTCTACCCCATCTAAAAGATCTGCATAGGTCGGATAGGTTTTTATTATTACTTTTTCAGGAAGCTTTTCTGAGATAAAAGAAGGAAAAGCCCCTTCTATAAATCCCAAAGCCTCCTTTTTTAAATCTTCTAAAGAACGAACAGAACTGTTTTCTAAAACAACCAACACCATTCCTACCTGTAAAAATCCTTCTGAAAAATCATACTTATCTAGATAAAAGTTATACGGCTCTATAGAAGAGAGAACAGCCTGATATTTTCCTTTTTCTAAATTGGTTAAAAGACTCCCGGGAGGGGAAATCATTTTTTGTAAACTCTTCCCACTTTGTTTGGAAAGAGCCATCAAAAAATCTTCTACGTACCCCCTCACATAATCTTGTTTCCTTCCTAAAGTAGCAGGGGAAAAAGAGGGGTCTATCCCAATAGAAAACGTCTGAGAAGGCCCCCCTGAACAGGATAAAAAGGTAAGAAAAAAAAGAAACCATCGCATTAAAAAATCCTCTTCATATCTGTTTTACTCATTGTCGAAAAAAGTTGCAAAGCTCTTTCTTTTTTAAAAAAGTAGCAATAATCTTCTCTAAAATCTAATCTTAAGAGCCTATGGAAACCACAAAAAAGCTCTACATAATCGCAAATTTCGGAGGCCCTAGAAACCCTTCTGAAATAGCCCCTTTTCTACAAGAGCTGCTAACAGATCCTGAGGTAATTAGAACCTCTCTACCCTCATTTTTGCAAAAGCTGCTTTTTTCTTTTATCGCAAAAAAAAGAGCGAAAACTGTTTCAAAAGAATACCAAAAAATGGGAGGAAAATCTCCCCTTTTTGCGGATACGGAAAAAATAGGCCTTCTTTTAGAAGAGCTTTTGAAAGAAAAAGTCCTTTGTTTTCATAGATATCTTCCAGCCACCCACGCTGCTTTTTTTGAAGCCGTAAAAACAAGAAACCCGGAAGAGATCATAGTCTTTCCTATGTTTGCCCAATTTAGCTATACAACAACGGGAAGTATTGCCAAGCTTTTCTATCGCAAGATTTCTCCTAAAGAGAAGGTAAAGTGGGTTTTTTCTTATGCTTTACACGAGGGTTTCATAAAAAACTTTGTCCAAAACATCCAAGAAGCTATGGAAAGGGTAGGCTTTTTAGAGGAGAAGACTTTACTTCTTTTTTCTTGCCATGGTCTCCCGGAAGAATATGTCATGCAAGGGGACCCCTACCAAAAACAATGTGAAGAGTCGCAGCAAAAAATTCTCTCCTTTTTCCCTAAAGCTATAGGAAAGATTGCCTATCAGTCTCAATTTGGCAAAAAAAAATGGATTGAACCCTACACACAAGAAGTGTGTGAAAATATTACAAACTACAGCCAAGGAAGAGACAATGTTTTAATTATTCCTTTGAGCTTTACCTCAGATCACTTAGAGACTTTAGTAGAAATTGAGGATATGTACCTTCCTTTAATCCAAAAAAATGGATTAAAAGCCTTTAGGTGCCCTGCCTTAAATACAGAAAAAAGGTGGGTTCATGCTATAGTTCAGATATTACAGGAGTCTCCTCTTTATGAAACAAAAAGGCTCCTCAGAAAAAGCTCCCTTGAAAAAACAGCATGTTTACCTGGTTAAAAAATAGACTCCTTCTTCTTATTTTTAAAAAGCCCCTACCCAAAAAAGTGGAAAGTAGAGAGCTCTCTATTTTAGTAGTCTCTACAACCGGGGTAGGAGATACTCTGTTTGCCCTTCCCTCTTTACCTTTTTTACGAAAGCTTGGCTCTATTTCTTTTTTAACAACAACCTTAGGAAAAAGCCTTTTGCAAGAAGAAAACAGTATTGACAGTTTCTTTGTCTTACCCAAGTCCCTTTTCTTCTCTTTTTTTTCTTTAAAAAGAACTTTGAAAAGAAACCAGTTTGACCTCATCTTTGTATTTCATGCTTCTCAAAGACTCATCTTTCCCTTATGTGCCAGCTTAAAACCAAAAAGACTGGTTGGTACCTTTTCACAAAACAAGGGACTAGATGCTCTTTTTACCGACCTTGTTCCTTGGAAAAGCTCCCATGAAGTGGAAAGAAGGTTAGAACAAATTTCTTTATTTACTAAAGTAGAAAACCCCGAAAAGGGAAGTTTTTATTTAACCAAGAAAGAAAAAGAAAAAAGAGGCCCCCTACTTTTAGAAAAAGGAATCCCCTTAGAAAAGCCTCTCGTAGCAATTCATCCTGGAGCTCAAGATGACTATAAGTGTTGGCCTTTGGAAAATTTTCAAAAACTTCTCTCTCTTTTCAAAGAAAAAACAGAATATGCCCTTGTTTTAGTGGGAGGACAAAAAGAGTATAAAAAGCTCTCCTTTTTACGGGATCTAGCTCCTTATACACTCCTTTTTTCTTGTGTAAGAGAGCTTGCTATTTTTTTAGAAAAAGCCTCCCTTTTTATAGCAAATGATACAGGGCCTATGCATCTTGCTTCTTGTTTAGAAGTGCCGACTTTAGCCCTTTTTTCTCCTACCGATCCTAAAATCTGCGGTCCTTATAAAACCCCTTCTACAAAAGTTATAGCTTTTGAAAAGACGTGTATCCCCTGCCTTAAAAGAAAGTGTATTCTTCCTTTTTGTATGCATCAAATATCTCCGGAAAAGGTTTTTGCATTAGCTTGCACCATGGTAGAAAAAGGCCCTAAATGAACGATCCTCTTGTATACATTCTTATTCTGAACTGGAACGGCAAAGAAGATACCCTTTCATGTCTAAATTCCCTGCAAAAAGTTGTTTACTCTTTTTTTGAAGTAGTTGTAGTAGATAACGGATCTTCTGATTGTTCCGAAGAGGCGATTATATCCCGTTTTCCCCAGTATACTTTTTTACAAAATGGAAAAAACCTAGGATATGCAGAAGGGAATAACCGGGCTATCTTATATGCGCTTGCTAAAGGAGCAGATGCTATTTTGCTTTTGAATAATGATACGATAGTCTCCCCTGATTTTTTATCTCAGTTAGTAAAAGCCAAAAAAGACTTCCCTAAAGGGGGTGTTTTCGGTTCAAAAAGTCTTAATTTTTTTGATCCTGATACGATTGATCATACAGGGGGAATTTGGGAAAACACGAAAGCTGAGTTTTTTTGCCTTGATAAAGGAAAAAAAGACTATGAAAGAGCTCCTTTTTTAGTAGATTACGTTTCAGGATGTTCCCTTCTGATAGAAAAAAGGGTATTTGAAAAGGTGGGCCTTTTAGATGAGCGATTTTTTCTTCTTTGGGAAGAGAGCGACTTTTGTATGAGAGCTAAAAAAACAGGAATCCAAATTGTGTCGGTACCTTATTCTAAAGTTTGGCATAAGATTTCTGCCTCTTTTAGTGGCAAGCCTCTTCTTCACTATTATTGGTGGAGAAATCGTCTTTTATTCTTAGAGAAAAACTTTACAAAAAAAGAGAGAAAAGCTCTTTATAAGACATGTATCTTAAAAGAGATCCGAAGAGAGTTTCGCCACTTTTTTTGTAAAGCTCTAGAGGCTTTTTTCCTGGGCCTGTTTTCTCCGAAAAAATTGACTCCTAAAAAAAGAGAGAAGTTACAAAGGTATAAAGCAGGCTGCAAAGGCATCTTCCACTATTTTCGAAAGAAATTTTACGGACCCATTTATGTATAAACAACAATCGTTAGTTTTATTTGTTTTTTCTATCAACCTTTTCCTTTAATAAGAAACCTTTTCCGGAAACTCCCCTTTCATGCTATAAGAAGGAGAGGAGATAAGAATATGCGCTCTATAGCCTTGCGACTTTCAAAGGCTCTTTGTCTTTTGCTTTTGCTGTTTACCAGCTGCGATACCCATATGGCTATCGTAAGCCAGGTAGATGAAAGGGAAGCTAATGAAATTATTGTATTTTTGGCTTCCAAGGGAATTGCAGCAGAAAAAGTTGTCTCTTCCGAGTCAGGGATTCCAGGAGGAGCTAACGCGGGCCCTACTTGGAATATTACAGTAGAGGCAGAGAATTCTACAAGAGCTATGGCCTTTTTAAATCAGTACGGCCTTCCTAGAAAACAAGGAACGAATCTTCTGCAGCTTTTTGCCAAGCAGGGTCTCATGTCTTCTGATAAAGAAGAAACTATCCGCCTACAGGCAGGGCTTGCTGAACAGCTAAAAAACACCATCTTAAAAATTGATGGCATCATTGACGCTGATGTACAGATTTCTTTTCCTTTGGAAGAAGCACAGCCCGGAGAAAAACAACCGGAAATAACAGCAGCGGTTTACATAAAACACCAAGGAGTTTTTGAAAACCCTAACGAGCATTTAGAAGTAAAAATTAAAAGGCTCGTATCCGGAAGTATTGCAGGTCTTTCTTATGATAAGGTTGCAGTCATTGCAGACAGGTCTCGCTTCACTGAGGTCGCTTTAGGCTCTAATAAAGAGCTTATCTCCGCAAAAGAGGGAAGATCTGATTTGGTAAGTATCTGGTCTATGGTCATGACACAAAAATCTTTGAGTAGATTTAGAACTATTTTATTTTTCTTAATTCTTTTGATCCTATTCTTTGGAAGTGTTCTAGGTTGGATACTGTATAAAAACTACCCCAAAATTATAAATCAGCTAAATATCTCTTTTCCCTTTTTAAAAAAAAAGAAGAAGGATAAATCTAACTAAAAGGGGCTAAAAGTGAAGCCATCTCATAAAGTCTTACTAAAAGCCTTTTTGAAAGCCTATTCTAAAGAAGATTTAATCCGGTTTCTTCCTGAAAATCTCCAAAAAGATCTAAAGTCTCTCACCCAGATAACGCCTTTTTCTCTTTCTGACTTTTCTATAGAGAATCTGTTTTCCAAGGTGCATTATTCCTGGTTTATCCCTACTTTAAAATCCTATGAAGAGGATATTCCTTTTTTTTTAGCAGCTCTTCCCAAAGAAGTTTCAGAGCCTCTACAAAAAATTCTGGATATGACCCCTTCTTCTTTTATAAGTGAAAAAGGAGCTTTCTTTTTAAAAACCCATTTAGGGAAATCCATTTTAGAAGAAAAAGAGGAGTTTCTTCCCTCTGAGTATATTTCTCCCTCTTTTTTCTCCTACCTGCTTGGATTTTCAAAACAAAAACTTATAAAACTCATTGACTACCTATCCTTATACGACCTTGCCTATGAAATAAAACACACAGTGGATACCGCACTGTTAAAAAAAATGAACCAATATTTAACTCCCCCTTTAAAAACCTTTTTACAAAAAATTATGCCTCAAACAGAAGGGGAGAGACTCTCTTTACAAAATTGGGATGGGACCAAAAAATCTTTTTATCTTTTGCTTCATAAAAAGGGGTTAAAAAAGCTTGCTGCCCTCTTACAAAAAGAGGAGAAAGCACTAATTTGGCATGTAGCTCACACGTTGGACATAGGACGCGGATCTTCCCTTTTGAAATTATGTGAAAAAAGAGTGACAGCCAATCATATGCCCGCTATCATGCGAGGGATAGAAGAGCTCTTAAAACAAATTGCGCATGAAAAGACGTAAAAAATTTACCCTACTTTCTCACGAAGATGTCTCTTTAGAGCCAGGAGAAAAAGTCATCTCCAAAGCTGAATTTTCTAAAGTGGTCTCCGCTCAAGAAATTTTAAAAGAGGCAGAGAAACAAACAAAAGAATACAAAGAGCTTGTCATAGAAGAGTGTGAGAAAATCAAAGAAGTAGCCTACAAAGAAGGCTTTCAAGAAGGGCTAAAACAGCTAAATGAACACATCTTATCTGTAGGGCATCTTTTAAAAACGGTACGAGATGAGGTAAACAAGAAAATTTTACCTCTTGCCATTCAAGCAGCAAAAAAGATTTTAGGGGAAGAGCTAAAACTACATCCTGATAGAATTGTAGAAATTGTTAAGCAAGCTCTAAAACCGGTAATGCAGCACCATAAAATCGTAATTTATCTAAATAAACTAGATCTAGAAAGGGTCGAGAAAAAAAAGAAAGAAGTTCGTAAAATGCTCGATCAAGCAGAGAGCTTCTCTTTAAAAGAAAGAGAAGATATAGAGCCTGGCGGCTGTATTATTGAAACAGAAGCAGGCATTATCAATGCCCAACTGGAAAACCAATGGCGTGCTTTAGAAACGGCCTTTAAAGCTTTTATGGAAAAATAATCCTATGAAAAGATGGCTCCCCCTTTTTTTTCTTCTTCTTTTCACGGTAGCTTTTGCCCAAGAGGGAGATATTTCTCAACAACTAGTAGGCCCCGTATCTGAAGATGCTACTTTAAGAGGCCCCTCTGTTGTAACTAAGATGGGGGTCTTAGCGGGACTTTCTCTTCTTCCTTTTGTGATTATGCTTCTCACTTCTTTCATGAAAATCGTCATTGTACTTGCACTTTTACGAAATGCTCTAGGAGTTCAGCAAGCTCCTCCTAACCAGGTGATCAATGGAATAGCCCTTTTAATGACTGTTTATGTAATGTTCCCAACAGGGGTTAAGATGTATGATGCTTCTAAAGAGGTCATAGCAGAATCTCCCACAGAAGTATTTTCAGGACAATCTGCCGAATATATCATCAAGGTGGTAGACAAGGGGAAAGAGCCTTTACGAGTATTTTTGCAAAATAATTCTTTAGATAAACATATCAATAGCTTCTTCCAAATCGCTTACAGAATTTTTCCGGAACCCTATAAAGACTCTCTAGAAAAAAGTGATTTTTTGATTTTAATCCCCTCTTTTATTACCTCCCAGTTAAAAGCCGCTTTTGAAATCGGCGTTTTAATTTATCTCCCCTTTTTTGTAATAGACCTGGTTGTTTCTAACATTTTACTTGCTATGGGAATGATGATGCTCTCCCCTTTAACGATAGCTCTTCCTGTAAAGCTTTTACTTTTAGTTATGATTGACGGGTGGACCATACTTATTCAAGGCCTCACCTTAACTTTTAAATCTTGAGAAAAGTGTATGTTTCAAACAGAAGTGTATCAACTCTCCTATCAAGCTCTTTTGTTAATTTTAATTCTTTCAGGCCCTCCTATTTTAATTAGCATGGTTTTAGGTCTTTTGGTAGCTATCTTTCAAGCTGCAACCCAGATTCAAGAACAAACTCTTTCTTTCACGGTAAAACTATTTGCTGTGGTCCTTTCTTTGATGCTTCTAGGAGGCTGGCTTGGAGGACAAATCCTACAATTTGCCAATACCATTTTCCAAAACTTTCCCAAGTGGGGTTAAAAAATGGCAGATACTGCCTCTTTAACAGATAACTATTTAAATCTGATTTTGAGCTTTCCTCATCTTTCTGCTAATACCGTATTAGGGCTGATTCTTCTTACCTTTATGCGGATCATTCCTATTATGGTACTAGCCCCTTTTTTTGGAGCTAAAAACGTACCCGGAACGATTCGGCTTATGTTTAGCTTAGCATTAGCTGCTATCTTAATTCCTAGGGTTCTTATCCACGCTAAAGGAGGCATAGACTTTGCCTGGCTTTTTGTAGGGTATTCCTTAAAAGAGCTTCTTTTAGGATTTATTTTAGGGTTTTTTGCAAGCATCCCTTTTTATATAGCCCAAAGCTCCGGTGCTTTAATTGACCACATAAGGGGATCTTCTTCTTTGCAAGTAACAGATCCTACAACCCAGTCCCAAACAGCTAGTATTGGAGTTTTTTATAACTTAATTTTAATCGCCGTTTTTTTCTTAATAGATGGACCCTTCTTGTTTTTAAATGCGCTGGCTCAATCTTTTCAGGTCATCCCCGTAGACTCTTTTTTTGATCCTTCCTTTTTTTCTTTAAAGCTACCTCTTTGGAAAGTCACTATAACCCTTTTAAACCATATACTCAGTTTAGCCATTCAGCTGGCTGCTCCCTCGCTGGTTGGTATTTTAATGGCAGAGATGTTTTTAGGGATTGCAAATAGACTTGCCCCTCAAGTACAAATCGTCTTTTTAGGGATCCCTTTAAAGTCTTGGGTAGGTATTGCTTTTCTTTTTCTTGCGTGGCATTTTGTATTGCAACAACTAGGAAAGGAATCGCTAAATTGGATTAAAACCATAGAAAAAGCGCTACGCTACGCCAAAATATAGCTAGCTACTTCTTTTTAAATGAAAAATGACCTCTTTCAAGGAATGGATAAACAGGTCTATCTCTTCCATAGTGTTATAGACCCCAAAAGAGATACGAGCGGAAGAAGAAAGGCCAAACCTATTTAGTATAGGTTGAGCGCAATGATGCCCTGTCCTAATAGCAATTCCTTGAAGGTCTAAAAAAGTCCCTAAATCTAAGGGATGAATCCCCTCCACGGTAAAACTAATAATAGAGGAAATATGGGATGCCTTAGAAAGGATCCTCACTTCTTCAACCTCTTGTAACTTTTGAAGCGCATACTCTGTCAAAGTAGACTCGTAAGACTCTATTTCAGAAATTCCTATTTTCTCTAAAAAAAGAATCGCTTCTTTTAATCCTAATACCTCCGCGATAGGAGGCGTTCCCGCTTCAAAACGAAGAGGGGGCTTTTGAAAAGAAGATCCCTTTAAAGAGACCTGTTCAATCATATCTCCCCCCCCTTGTACAGGAGGCATGGACTCTAAAAGTTCGTACTTTCCGTAAAGAACTCCTACACCGGTTGGACCATATGCTTTATGAGCCGAAAAAGCAAAAAAATCCGCATCTAATTCTTGCACATCTATGGACATATGAGAAATAGACTGGGCTCCATCTATTAAAACTTTAGCTCCCCATCTATGAGCAGACTGGATGATTTGTGAAATGGGGTTTACCGTTCCTATAGAGTTAAAAACATGCGCTACACTAACCAATTTCGTACGGGAAGAAAGAGCTTTTTCATACTGTAAAAGATCTATCTCTCCTTTCAAAGTTATAGGGATAATCTGAAGAGATATCTTTTTTCTTTCTGCCAAAAGCTGCCAGGGAACCATATTAGAATGGTGTTCCCCTTCTGTGATAATCACCTCATCCCCTTCTTGCAAAAGAGATCCAAAAGAGAGCGCTACAAGATTAATAGCTTCAGTAGTGCCTTTGGTAAATATAATCTCCCTTTCACTTTTAGCCCGAATAAAACGAGCCACCTTTTCTCTGGCAGCTTCGTAAAGGTCGGTAGCTTCCATGGAAAGGTCATATACCCCTCTATGCACCGTTGCATATCTTTTTAAATAAAAATCAGACATCGCTCTTATCACCTCTTCCGGCTTTTGAGCGGTGGCTGCTGTATCTAAATAGGTAAAAGGAGAACCGTTTATTTTCTTTTGAAAAATAGGAAACTTCTTCCGGATTTTATACACATCTAACACCGAAGTGGACATTATCCCTCCATAAAAGAAGCTATACTTGATAAAAAGAAACTTTTCTTAAGCCCCGTTTCTTCTTCCATTTTTTGTAAAAAAGCAGTGGCTAAAAGGGATAGAGCCTCCCCTTTTTCTATTCCCCTACTTTGTAAATAAAATAAGTCTTCTTCCAAAATCCTAGAAAGGGTTGCCCCATGGGAAGCTTTTACATCATCTGCAAAAATCTCTAGCTTGGGTCTTGCAAACCCAAAAGCTCCCTCTTCTAGTAAAAGAGTTTTACACAGCTGGTAACTCTCTGTTTTTTGCGCCTTAGGCTCTACATAAATGAGTCCTTCAAAATGGTGCTCCCCCCCTTTTTTTAAGGCTATTTTAAAGTCTTGCTCAGAAAAGGCGGAGGGCTCTTTATGAAATACCTCTACTTGAGTATGCACATTTTGATCTTCTTTCGCTAAATTTACTCCCTTCATAAAAGCTCTGCTATTTTCCCCTTCCAGCTCTATTTTATAGCTGCTTTTTTGTAGTTTTTGCCCTCTGCTAAATTGAAATGAATCTAAAATAGCACCCTCTTCTAAAAAAGATCGAAAAGCATGAAACGAAGCTCCATAAGAAGAGTCAAAATCTCTTTTTAGAGTAAGTTTTGCCTCTTTTTGTAAAAAGACTTCACAAACACTATTCTCCCAAAAAAAGCTTTGATCTCCCATGTAACTTATATAGCAAGTAAGCTCTGCTTTTTCTGCCAATACCATTTGTATTTTGGGGAAAACCATAAAAGGACCTGTAATAAAAGATACGATTTGGATTTTCTCCTGTTTTTTTTCCGGTAGGTAGATAAAAACCCCCTCTTCCGATAAAGCCTCACTATGAAAAACAAAGGGGTCTTGTTCTCTTTTTTCTTTTTTTCGAAACTGATTTTCTAAAAAAAGAGCGTACGTATTTTCGGCTTCTTTTGAAGAAAGAACCTGCCCCTTTTCTATCCCTTCTAAACAAGAGAGCCCTTTTATAAATCTTCCATTGATAAAAACAACATACGATCTTTCAAAGCCGGGCAAAATAGAAGAAGCGATTCTTTCTTTTGATATCTCTTCTTCTTCAGGCCATAAAAAACCTTCTTTATCTAAAAAATCAAGAGGGAAAAATCGAAATGCTTCCGTTTGATTTAGAAGAGTTTTTTTATCCTGAAATCTCTTCCAAGCTCTTTTCTGTAGTCTGGTTTTTTCCACTGTCCTAGAAGAAAAAAGCGTTTCTTCTTGAGCAAAAAAAGTCTCTACTGTTTTAGCCAATCGTATCCCCTTTTTTCCAGCTCCAAAGAGAGCTCTTTTTCTCCCGAATGCACTATTTTTCCCTGCATCATCACATGAATTTGATCTGGCTGTACATACTCTAAAAGTCTTTGATAATGCGTGATGATAAGCAAGGTATGTCCCTCTTTTCTCATTCTTTCAATGCCTGCAGAAACGACTCGCATAGAATCAATATCCAATCCCGAATCGGTTTCATCTAAAATAGAAAAAGAAGGCTCCAAAAGCTCCATTTGCAAAATTTCCCCCTTCTTTTTTTCCCCTCCGGAAAACCCTTCGTTAATACCTCTGGTTCGAAATTCCGGTTTCATCTGCAAACAATCCATTTTTACAGAAAGCGCTTTTTCAAATTCTTCTTCTGTTGGGACTTTTTGCTTTCTTGCTTTTTTTAAGGCAGAAACCGCTTTATATAAAAACTGTTGATTGGTAACCCCGGAAATTTCCAAAGGATACTGAAAGCTCATAAAAAGCCCCAAATGAGCTCTCTCTTCCGGTTCCAAAGCAAGAAGATCTTTCCCTTTAAAAGAAATCTCTCCCTCAAGTACCTCATAAGAAGGGTCTCCCGCTAAAACCTTGGCTAAAGTAGATTTTCCCGCCCCGTTGGGACCCATAATGGCATGGCAAGTTCCCTCTTTTATCTCTAAAGAAAAGTTTTCTAAAATCACATTTCCTTGTATCGCTACTTTTACATTTTTTATCTTCAACATATCATCCCACCGATCCTTCTAGTTTTAACGATAAAAGTTCTTTGGCCTCTTCTGCAAATTCTAAAGGAAGCTCTTCTATTACTTTTCTACAAAAGCCGTTTACAATAAGCTTAATCGCCTCTTCTTTACTAATCCCTCTGCTTTGCAAATAAAAAATTTGCTCTTCATTCATTTTCGAAGTAGCAGCCTCATGCTCCACTTCACTCTCTTTGGTTTTGGTTTCAATATAGGGGAAGGTGTTGGCAGAACACTTGTTTCCTACTAACATCGAATCGCACTGCGTAAAATTACGAGCGCCTTTTGCTCCCTGACCTATTTTAACAAGTCCTCTATAGCTATTACTCGATTCATCTGCAGAAATTCCCTTTGATATGATAGTCGATTTGGTGTTTTTACCAATGTGGATCATCTTTGTTCCCGTATCTGCCTGCATTTTTCCATTGGTAAGCGCTACTGAATAAAACTCTCCCTTAGAAAAGTCCCCCTTCAAGATGCAACTGGGATATTTCCAGGTAATAGCGGCTCCCGCTTCCACTTGGGTCCAAATAATCTTAGAGTGATCCCCTTCACAAAGCCCTCTTTTAGTAACGAAGTTATAGATCCCTCCCTTACCTTGCCTATCTCCTGCATACCAGTTTTGGACCGTAGAATACTTAATCTCCGCTTTTTTCTTAGCAACCAACTCTACTACTGCTGCATGAAGTTGATTTTTATCATAAGCAGGCGCTGTGCACCCTTCTAAATAACTTACATAAGAATCCTCTTCGGCTATAATCAGAGTCCTTTCAAATTGGCCCGTCTCTTTTTCATTAATCCGAAAATACGTAGAAAGCTCCATGGGAGATACCACCCCTTTAGGAACATACACAAAAGAACCGTCTGAAAAAACAGCCGAATTTAACGCAGCAAAATAATTATCCTGAATAGAAACTACAGAGCCAAGATACTTCTCGATTTTTTCAGGATACTTTTGCACCGCCTCTGAAATAGAACATAAAACCACCCCCGCCTCTTGCAACTTTTTCTGAAACGTAGTCCCTAAAGAAACCGAGTCAAAAACCACATCTACCGCCACGTTCAAAAGTCTTTTCTGCTCATCTACAGGTACGCCCAGCCTTTTTAAAGTACGCAAAATTTCAGGATCTGCTTCTTGCAGATTTTGCAGTTTCGGCTTTTTTTTCGGCTCGGAATAATACGATATATCTTGGTAATCAATAGGAGGAAAAGAAACATTTCCCCAAGAAGGAGGTTTCATTTTTTTCCACTTTTCAAAAGCCTTAAGGCGAAACTTCTTTAAAAAAAGAGGTTCTCCCTTTTTTTCTGAGATAAAATGAATCGTTTCTTCTGAAAGACCTTTTGGCAGGGTCTCCGATTGAACCTCAGTACGAAATCCATATTTATACGCAGTATGGGAAAAGCTTTCCATAGACCCTTAATAAGCAGATAATTTGGGCTGATTTTATATCAATCCTCAATACCTGTCAAACCATCTAATAAAAAACAAAAAAACATTTACTAAATAATTTATTTATTTGTTATTAGTACATTTTAAGAGAGGGTTTATGATAGACAAGATAGAAGGTTCTTCTTTTTTTTATTTTGAAAATCCAAGACAGGTGAAAGATGCCATTCGGTTTCAGTTAAACAGACTTTGCCACTCTTTGGAAAAAGGAGATTCCTTTTCTGAGATTACCCACCAGCTAAAAG
>CAYGOC010000009.1:23799-85575 GCA_964351495.1 uncultured bacterium | reverse complement strand
AGGAGATATTTATGAAGGCTTTATAGAAAAGGGAAAGCCTCATGGAGAAGGGGTTATGGATGTGTATATGTCTAAAAAAGAAATAAAAAAACTAATTGGAACTTGGGTTAACGGATCTCTTATTACTGACAGTTCTTTTTTAATCCATCCAGTATTTCTTGGTGCTCTTTTACAAAAAACGAAATTCCAATCTGCCATTAGCACAATCCTTATTTTTTATAGTTACTTCAAAGAGAAGGGAATATATCCAGAAATGGTAGACCTTTTAAAATCTACTATTGATCTTTTTTTTCTTCCGGAAGAGGAAAAAGTTTCTACAATTTTTGAAGGAATTACCAAAGAAGAACAGCCTAAATCTTTCCTGCTTCCTATTGAAAGTAAAAACCATGCTATGATGCTACAAATCATACCAAGCTCTGACAATAATACCGTTGTTTTTAAAATATACAACGCAGGAGGGGGAGCGCAGTTTCATTATAAACATCCCGAAGATCTCCGTTTTGAAACCATGTTTGAAATGGAAATTCCTAAAGAAGAAGTTACAAGAGAGTTTATCCAAAAGTTAATGAAGCCTGACAAATTTACTACAGAAGAGATTTACGAGCTATTTTCCCGTCTTCCCAAAGTAGAAGGTCCCTCTTTCCAGCCTCCTCTTTGGCAAAGACCGCAAACAGGACCTAACTGTACCGTAAAAAGTGTTCTTGCTTTTTTGAAAAACTATATGGGCCCGAAAGCATATTATGAAATGAGAATAACCTTCTTTGAAGAGTGTATCAAAAGAATACAGACCTCTCAAAATGAAGCAGCATATCTATATTTAACGGCTCTTAATGAGAAAAAAGCAAAGACAAAAGCAAAACTAGAAGCACTTAAAAAGAACCAAGTCTAATTTGCGATATTGGCACTCCCGGACCAGTTGAGCTTCGTTCTAAGGGTATAAAAATAGTCGTTTTTTTCTAAGTTTACTAGCCGAAAAAGGTGTCTGCTTCTTTGGATAGTTAATGTCTCATTTTTTAGTAAAAAAGAATCAAGTCCATCTGCCCTTACTTCTATCGGCTTTTTCTGGTTTATGCATTTGATCTTTACCTTGTGATCAGAAGATAAAACAAAAGGACGATTAGAAATCGTATGGGCGCAAATAGGGGTAATCACAAAGGCATCTAGATCCGGCGTTAAAATAGGGCCTCCTGCAGCTAGTGAATAAGCCGTAGAACCGTTTGGAGTAGATATAATCAGACCATCTGCTACAAAAGTATTCATATAGACACCATCTATTTCTATATGAAGCTTTATTAAACTAGAATTCATATGTCTGTGTAAAACAATATCATTTACTGCACGACATTTTTTTTTACCTATAGTACCCTTTAGGACAAGCCTTTTCTCTACGGAATATTTTCCCTTTATAAAATCGGTAAGATACGCTTTATACTCCTTTACGGGAATATCTGCCATAAAGCCTAAATGACCTAAGTTAATTCCTAAAATAGAAGCCTTATAGTCTATATGCTCATGATACAACCTTAAAATAGTTCCATCCCCACCAAAGGCTAAAAAAAAATGGACCTCTTCTTTTGAAACGGAAGATAGGGGAGGTAAGTTCATTTTTTTGGAAAAAGAGTCTTCCACTACTAAAGAGATGTTTTTTTTTTGAAAAAAGCCCTTAATTTCTTTAGCAATTAAAAAAGACTTAGGAAACTGCTTATTGGGAAATAAGGCAATAATCATGGTATTCCTATTTTTTCCCATTCAAAATGGTTTTCAATATATTTTGCAATAGATTCCGGAGAAAGACCGATATTTTGTAATAAAATTTCTCTATCTCCATGCTCTATAAAAGTAGAGGGGACCCCTAAATTAATTACAGAAACTTGCTTATTTAACTTATGCTGAAATAAGAAGTTGTTGATTAAACTGCCAAGACCGGAGCTTACGGAATGCTCTTCTAAAGTAACTACTAATTCGTGTTTTGAAATCACCTCATAAAGAAGGTCTGCATCTAGCGGTTTTAAAAAGATAGGATCAATTATAGTAGGGAAAAGCCCTTTTTTCTCTAAAAGTATCCTAGCTTTTTGTGCTACTTCATTCATGTGGCCTAAGGCAATAATAACTACCTTTTCTCCATAAGCTAATACTTCCGCTTTTCCTAGGGGCCTTTTTTGTAAAAAAGAAGAACCTTCTTCTGTAGACAAGTTAGGGTATCTTATAGAGACAGGATCCTCATAAGAAAAGGAGCTTTCTAAAAGCTCTTTTAAAAGCTGTCCGTTTCTAGGTTGACATACAATCATATTAGGCATGCTGGTTAAAAAAGAAATATCATAGACTCCATGATGAGTCGAACCATCAGGTCCCGATATAAAGGCCCTATCTAAAGCAAAAATAACAGGAAGTCTTTGTAGGCATACATCCTGAAATAAATTGTCTAGCGCTCTTTGAAAAAAAGTAGCATAGATAGAGCAGATAACTTTCATCTTTTTGTAATAAGCGAGTCCTCCAGAAAAAGTGACGGCATGTCCTTCTGCAATCCCCACGTCGATGGCTCTTTGGGGAAAGAGCTCCATAAAACCTTCTAAAGAAGCTCCGGCAGGGGTTGCCGGAGTAATGACTACAAAATAGGGGTTTTCGTACGCCATTTTAATAAGATGTTTTCCAAAAATTTTAGGAAACGTAGGTTTTTTAGAAGGAGAAGGCAGGAATTTTCCGCTTACTAAATCAAAAGGCCTTACCCCATGATAAGAAGTGGGATTTTGCATAGCAATAGGAAGCCCTTTTCCTTTTTGGGTTAAAACGTGGACTAAAATAGGACGAGCTGTATCTTTTACGGCCTTAAAAGTAGAAATGAGCTTTCCGATATCATGCCCATCAATAGGGCCTACGTAATTCAGACCAAAGTGCTCAAAAAAAACAGCAGGGCTGACCAAGTTTTTCATCGATTCGGTAAGGGCTTTTCCTTGACTTGCTAGATTTTGTCCTAAAGTGGGGATTTTTTTTAAAAAAGACTGGATTTCAAAGTAGAGTTTATTGGCTGTAGGATGATTTACCAACCTACTCATAATGTTTTTGATGTTTCCCACATTTTTAGAAATAGACATTTTATTGTCATTTAAGATTACGATAAATTTTTTCAAAGAGGGGGGAATGTTGTTTAGGGCTTCTAAGGTAAGGCCACAGGTTAAACTGGCATCTCCTAAAATGGGAAGTATGTGATAATCTTCTTTAAAAAAATCCCTGGCAGTGGCGACTCCCAGTGCCAAAGAAAGAGCGGTTCCTGCGTGTCCTGCATAAAAATGATCGTGAGCTGACTCTGTGGGATCAGAAAATCCGGAAATCCCTTGGTACTTTCTTAAAGTAGGGAAAATACCGTTTCTTTTTGTTAAAATTTTATGGGGATAACATTGGTGGCTTACATCAAAGATAAAAGGATCTTCCGGAGAAGAAAAAACCTTGTGAAGAGCTATAGTCAGCTCAATAATCCCTAAATTAGAAGAAAGATGTCCGCCGTTTATGGAAAGAACTTCTAAAATTCTTTGACGGATCTCTTCTGAAAGTTCTTCCAGTTGTGGTATAGAGAGCTTCTTTAGATCTTCCGGAGAAAAATCTTCTGTTAGATAAGAAGTTTTTTCCACAGCTTCTCTCATAAAGGCTCATCATCTGATAAAGGGAGAGAAGTTTTATCTAAGGAAAAGGGGGCCTTTTCGGGAATGCCTAGCTCATTTAAAGAAAGATGGCCCTCTTTTGTTTTTAGAAGAATTTCAATCTTTTTTTCTGCTTCTTCTAGTTTTGCTTGGCAGTACCCTAAAAGAGAGTTTCCCTTTTCAAAGAGCTCTACTAGTTTTTCTAAAGGGACTTCTCCCTCATTCATCTTTTGTAAAATAGATTCTAGCTCCGAAAAGGCTTCTTCAAAGGAGAGGTTTTTCACGGTTTCCATTAGGCTCTACCCGGGTTATAGTTGCATGAATTTTTCCATCTTTCACAAGAGCATAGAAAGGATCTCCCTTTTTTGCCTCTTTACAAGAGAGGATAATAGAATGTTCTTTTTCCGAAAAGAGAATGGTATACCCTTTTTTCAATAAATTTTTAGGATCCAGATCACGGAAGTGATTTTGTAGAAGAGAAAACTTTTTTTTGATCTCCTCTTTTTTTTGTAAAAGAGCTTTTTTTAATTTATAAACTGCTTTTAAAGAAGCTGTTTTTTCTTGTTTTCTTTTTAAAGCAGAATGGAAAAAAGAGAGCCAAAGCCCTTGCATTTTTGTAAAATTTTGTTTGTAAAGAGCCAGCTGGTTTTTGGGTCCTAAAAGGAAAAGTCTTTTTTCTTTTTCTTGCAAAGACTGATTCATTTTTTCAATAGAAGAAGGAATCATATGAGCAAAAAACCGCTCCTTTTCTTCCAGCTTCTGGATCCATTTTCCTAAAAAAAGATAAGGAGAAGATAGAAGAGAATTTTTTTGATAGGTTTTTTGTCTTTGACGAAGAGTGGCTATTTTTTGCTCCACTTTTTTGGTTAGCTGTAGGGAAAGACTCTCAAGACTTTCAAGGAGCATCTTTTTTTCTTTTACCACCACCTCCGCAGCCGCAGAAGGAGTCGGGGCCCTATAGTCTGCTACAAAATCAGATAAGGTAAAGTCTGTTTCATGTCCTACCGCAGAAATAATAGGGATAGTAGAATGGTATATAGCTTCAACTACCTCTTCTTCGTTAAAAGCCCAAAGATCCTCTATAGATCCACCACCCCTTCCTACAATAATTACATCTACCAGCTGATGTGTATTTAGGTCAGAAATCGCTTTTGCTATTTCTTTAGAAGCTCCTTCACCTTGGACTTTTACAGGGTTTAAAATAAGAGATATGTTAAAAAATCTTCTATGCAAAACGTGAAGAATATCTTGAATAACAGCCCCTGTTGGAGAGGTTATTACTCCAATTTTTTGGGGCAAAAAAGGAAGTTTCTTCTTTCTAGAAGGATCGAGCCATCCTTTTTTTCGTAGGATCTCTTTTCTCTCTTGTAATTTTTTTAAAAGAGCTCCTTCTCCTTGTAGAGTGACAGAGCTCGCAATGATTTGGTAAGAACCTCGTGGAGCATAGATGGATATTTGTCCAAAAATTTCTACTAAATCGCCCTCTTTAGGGGTAAAAGAAAGACCTCTTAAGGCTCCTTTAAATAAGGCTACGGATATCTGGGCGCTTTCATCTTTTAAAGTGAAGTACGTATGGCCGGAAGACTGCTTTCTTAAGTTAGAAACCTCTCCTTTTACAAAAATATTTTGAAACTTAGGCTCTATTTCTTGTTTCAAAAGAAAAGTAAGCTCTGAGACAGAATAAACAGAATGATTCATATAAAGAGATTGTAGACTTTCTATTTAAAACTTGCCAAGGGACATTTTGTTCGGGTAAAATGTAGAGACATATGAAGTGGATTTTAGGAAACTGGAAAATGCATAAAACTAAAAGAGAGGCTCTCTCTTTTTTAGAAAAATTGCAAAAAAGTTCTATCCCCTCTTCCCGAAAGGTAGGGCTTGCAGTCCCTTTTACTTCTTTAGAAAGTTGTACTCATGCATCTGAAGGGGGTCCTCTTTGGATAGGAGCCCAAAACATGCATGAAGAACAAGAGGGAGCTTTTACAGGAGAAGTGTCAGTTTCCATGATAGAAGAAGCTGGAGCTAAATTTGTTCTCTTGGGTCATTCAGAAAGAAGAAAGCTTTTTGAAGATACGGATGCCAAAATAGCAAAAAAAGTTTTACTGGCTATAAAGAAAGCAATAGCTCCTGTTCTTTGTGTGGGAGAGACTTTGCAAGAAAGGGAAAAAGACTTTCGGCCTGTTTTACGAAGACAGATAGAAAAGGGTTTAGAGCTTCTTCCTACCTATCCTGAAAGTCTTTTTATAGCTTATGAGCCCGTTTGGGCAATAGGAACCGGTTTAAGCGCAAAAGCAGAAGAAGCTAAAGAGGCGCACGACTGGATCTATCACATATTAGAAGAGAAATGGGGGGCAAAAGCTAGAAAGACTCCTCTTTTGTATGGAGGCTCTGTAAATGAGGGCAATATTACCTCCCTACTGGAAAAAGAGTCCATTAAAGGGGTCTTGGTAGGAGGAGCCTCTTTGAATATAGATCAATTTTTAAACATGATACGGTTATGACAGCAGTTTTTTATCTTTTTTTAAGTGTTTTTTTACTTTTTTGTTTTTTCTTGTGTTTTATCATTTTAATTCAAGAATCAAAAAGTTTAGGTTTAGGAGCCTCTTTTGGAGGAGATACGGGAGATTCCGTATTTGGTACTTCTACAGCAGAAGTTTTAAAGAAGTTTACCTCTTATCTTCTTGCAATATTTTTGGCTTCTTGTGTGATTTTGTCTCTTTGGACTTCTCATTTGGGAAGAAAAATAGATGTAAGATCAGAATATATAGAAGAAATAGCAGAAGAATAGCCTCTTTAGCTATTTTTTATATAATCGGCCACTCGTAGGCTGTTGGCTATAATGGTAAGAGCCGGATTTACGGCTCCGCTAGAAGGGAAGAAGCTGCCGTCTACCACAAATACATTTTCTAAGTCATGTGTTTTGCAGTGAAGGTCTAATACGGAGCTTTTTGGATCTCTTCCAAAGCGCATGGTTCCTACTTGGTGGGCAACCCCTGCTAAAGGGATTTTCTTGGAAAAATAAGCTTGGTTTGGAAACTGAAATAGGTGAGAGCCTATTTCGTTTAAGATGGTTTTTAGCTTATGTAAAAGCCTTTTGTGCGTCTTTGTGTTGTTGGGGGTATAAGAAAGAGAAATATCTCCGGAGTCTAAAATTTGCACCCGATTCTCTCTATCAGGTAGATCTTCAGAGGTAATCCACCAGCCTACAGAGTGCTCTGCCATTTTTTCTAAAAGAAATTTAGGAACAAAAAAAGGAGCATCAGCCTCTAACATTTCTTTTTTTACTTTTCCTAAAAGCTGGATGTGTCCCAAGGGATAGGGCTCTTCTTTTGTTTTATGGTAAAAGTCATTGAGCCCAATAGTTTTTTGAAAAGAGACAGTATTTTTTTTTGTAGAGATGGCAATGATGGCAGAGTTATTGTGACACATATAGTTTCTGCCTACAAGATCAGAGCTATTGGCAAGCCCTTTTGGAAATTTTTCTGTTTTGGAACGGAGAAATAAAGCAGAAGACTGAATAGCTCCGCAGCTTACTACAAAAAGATCAGAAGAAAACAGCTCTTTTTTTCCCTTAACTTCCACCTCAACAGAGACAACTTTAGTACCTGTCTTATCAGGAACCAAACGAAGCGCTTTTGCTTCTGTAAGAAGGGTTACATTAGGTTTTGATAAAATAGGCTCTATACAGATTCTATGAGCATCTGATTTTGCATCCACTTTACAAGGATACCCATCACAAGTAGAGCAGCGAATACAAAGGCTTTTTTCTTTTTCTTTCTCATTAATCCGAATTCCTAAAGGAAGATGAAAGGGAGAATAGCCCCTTTTTTGGAGTTTTTCAAAAATATGAGCTACAAAAGGTTCATGGCTTACCTTAGGATAAGGATAAGGGTTTTTCTCAAAAGGCTCCGTAGGATCTTCTCCTCTTTCTCCATGAACCTGATAGAGCTTTTCTGCTTGTAAATAATAGGGCTTAAAATCTTCATAAGAAAGAGGCCAACCTAAAGATCTCCCTCCGTAGTGATTTACTTCGTTAAAATCTTCTTCTCGAAGTCTTAAAAGTGCCGCTCCGTAAAACTTGGTATTGCCTCCTACAAAATAATGAGTTCCCGGAATAAAGGGCTGCTTTTTACTATCATACCAAGTCTCTTTAGGAAGGTATTTCCCTTGTAAAAAGACAGAAGAGGGATCCCAATTAGCCTCTTCTTTCGGCAAAAAAGGGCCTCTTTCTAGAATTAAGATTTTTTTCCCAGAGGAAGCTAAGGAATGGGCCATGGTGCCACCTCCTGCGCCGGTTCCTATGATAATCACATCATAGTCACTCATATTTACCCCAGACTATCACTGATTTAATCTCCTCTTCTTCTCCCTTTGTAAATGCTTCTACAAAGTTTTTGTACTCGGTTTTTTTAGTGATGATTTGGGGGATAAGTCCTTTCCATTTTTTTTCTGCTTGCTCGAGACTTTGTACTGCTTGCTTGAAATTGGTAAAAGACGCATTTACGCTCCCTAAAACAACCTGGTTTTTTAAAACTAGCTGTTTCATAAGAGAGCTTCCCTCTACTTTTAAGGGAGGCCCCTCTGCAGGTACCCCTGTCAAAACGTATACACCGTTGTTTCCCAATAAAGATATAAGCTCAAAATCGAGCTCTGCTATTCCTACTGCTTCTAATATCATGCTTAAGGCTATTTTCTTACGGGAAAAATAGCTTTTTGCTGCTTCTTCTGTTTCAAGATAGGTGCCTCCCATCTTCTCGAAAATTTTCACCTTTAAAGAGTCTCTCTTTGCTACGTCTATTCCAAAGACTTCGGCTCCTTTTAAAGATAAGACCATAGTAGCTAAAAGTCCAATGGGCCCCAAACCTGCTACTAAAACTTGGTTTTTTTCAGGAAAATTTTCTTCCAGAAGGCGGTTTTTTTGGATAAGGCTAGCTTGTTCTATCGCCTTTTCTACTACCGTAGTAGGTTCTGTTAAAACGGCAATAGAAGCAATGCTTTTGGGGATAACAATGACATATTTTTCCTCTTCTACCACATATTCCGCATGATAGCCATCTCTTTGCTTGATACCTCTTTCTTGATAGTTGCCCGTACTGCAAAAATCATACCGATCTGTTTTGCAAAAGGAGCACTCATTACATCCCCTTCGAACGGTAAGGACTACTAGATCCTTTTTTTTCACTTTTGTTACTTCCTTGCCAACCTCTACTACTTCACCTACCATTTCGTGGCCTATGATAAGTTCTTTTTTCCCTTTAGGAGGATCGGCTCTTCCTCCCGATACTTCTTCTTTGTCAGTACCGCAGATTCCCACCTCTAAAACCCGTACTTTTACTTCAGAGGGTTTTGTGATATGAACTTCTTCTAGGTCAATTAAATGAAGATCTTTTTTGCCAGGAGTTAAAGAAAGGGCCTTCATAGAACCTCCATTTTGTAAAATTCTGTTTATAACAAGTGAAGAAAAAAAGGGACAGGGTTACTTTTTGATGAGCTCTAGTCCTAGATCAACCCTATCATCTGTTTGTGTATGCATATAACTAATCCGCAATTTCCAGCTCCTTAAAATAGGGGTAAATAAATCTACTTTGAACTGATTGTACGAGGGCTCATTTTTTCTTAAAAAACCATGATGAGATTGAATATGGCAAGTCCAAAAAGGGGATAAACGGAAAAAGAGGTTCGTTAAAAGAGAAACCCGCTTATCCGATAAGGGGGAAGCTAAAAGGGAGCTCTCTTTTCTTGCTGCATCTAAGATAAAATTGGTATGATCTGCTTTTCTCCAGTCATATTCAGAGCGGTATCTTACTCCTAAACTAAAAGCTCCATCCTCACTAAAAGTATATTTAGTCTCTAAGTTACAAAAGTCTATGGTAGCATGGGGGAAATTCCAGGCAGAAAAAAGAGAAAAAGAAAGAGAGGAAAGAAAGAGTTCTGTGTCTAGGTAAAGCTTGGGCAAAACCGTTTTTAGCGCTGTATCTTTTACGAAAATATTGCAGTAAAGATTGGAGGAAAAAGAATAGTTCGTTTTAGAAAGAAAAAGTTGATTTTTAACTCCTGTACGAAGCAAAAGCATCTTTGCAAATCCATCTTCAATATTGAAGATGAAGTGCTCTTTATTAGAAATAGAAGGAGAAGTTCTCCCTTCCAAGTTGATATAAGGGTAAATCCAGTGAATACAGGGGTTATATCGTTTAAAAAGCTTAGATTCTAAGAGACATTGATATCGTAAAGCACCTAATAAAGCCTGTCTATTTTGGGGGCTATTTGTGTAATGAACTCCTAAAAGTTCTAAGGAGGGGGTAATGCTCAAATAAGAAGGAGCAAAGCACCTCGAAAAAAGCGCTTTCATTTCAGATCTTCCTGAATGAAATCCCTGTAAACGGTAGGCCAAGTCATCAGAATAGGATAGCTTGAAAAATCCCGATTGTAGCTGGCTTTGAAAAAGAAGTTTTAGCTTTTCTCCCAGTACAAGCGCTTTATTTTGGTAGAAAAGAAAGGGAAGCTTTTCTTTCATAGAATAAAAAGAGTTTACCTTCGGTCTTATTTTACAAAGAGTTAAAAAACTCTCTTCTTGATGTCTTAAAGAAAACTCAGTGTTATAAGCGGTATTAATCTCAAAATCATCGGTATTAAAATCCCCGGGCATTAAAATATCGCTATATTTATCCCAAGTAGTATCTATTTTTGTCTTATTAGAAGGGCTTTGATAGCGATATTCTCCTTGAAGGCGATATCTTCTTTTTTTTTGTAAATCTGTAGGTAAAATATCGCTAGCTAAATAGCTTTTTGTAATCCACTTGGTCTTCGAATAAGAGGGAAGGTAAGAGGTTTCTAAGGCGCCTCCAAATCCTTTTCCTATTCGGTATTCTCCTCGTAAAAAAACTAAAAAGTCAGAAAAAGAAAAGATTTGAGCCCTTACACTGGGTCTTAAATTAGCTCCTTTGTCCAGGGTTAAGTTATACTGGATAATAGGTTGTTCAAATTTTTTTAAGTTTAAGTGGAAAGAGGGGAGCCAAATAGGAAAAGGGAAAAAATAAAACCGAAGATCTCTAGCATAGAGCACTTTTTCTGAGGAGATAAGGGAGTCTTTGGCTTTTATATGCCAGGAGCTTTTCTTATTTTCTGAAGTAGTTAAAAAGGCCTCTTCTATTTTTATATCACTATCTTCTAAAAAAAAGATCGTCTCTCCTCCTATAAAAAAGGGGGAAAGAAAGGTTTTTCCCTGCACGATCCATCCTGTTTTAGAAGAGAGGTTATACTCCATCTTTTCCCCTATATAAACCCTTCCTCTTTGCTGAAACATCAAATGTCCAGAAGCTTCTATTCTGTTTTCTTTTTCTTTAAAAAATCGGATATTTTGTGCCTGTATTCGAAAAGACTCTCCTTGGACCACTCCTCCTTGAGTAGTAGATAAGACCCCTTCTTCATAGGTAGGATTTTTTAAATCAAAGGTAATTTGACCCGGAAAAGAAAAAGAAAGGGGATACTCTTGCTTTTCTGCCACAAGACTTGTAAGCCAAAAACAAAAAACAAAAATCCAAAAAGAAGGAGGGTTGTCCAAGTATCTATCACTTTTTTTTCATATAAGGTAAACAGAAAACCCCTTATCGTAAAGATGGATCGTTCTTTATTTTAAAAGAAAAGCAAGCATGTCGTAGATGTTTTGCTGTTTAGGTAGTTTCAGTTTTACCAGCCGTCAGGCACTGTTCGAAAATTGGTGCTTTGACAATTTTCCTTTGGGCATCTCCAAGTGAAAGCTCCTCCATACCATTTATGACCGCAGTCATTGCAAATACATATAAAGAGTTTTGGCCCTTTTTTTTCCATAATAGGCATAGGAAGGTATGAGCCATATTCATCTAAGTTTCGTATGTCTTGAAACAAAGAAGCTTCCATTATCGAGAAGAATATAAGATCCATTTTCAGAAAAAGCAACCCGGCTTTGATCCAGGTAAAGGCGGTTATTAAGCTCCTTTATAATTGCACTTCTAGCTTCTTGTATAATTAATAAAGAAGAAGGGGAGGTTATTCAAAACTCTCTTAAAGGGAAAGATTGGCTAAACGAAGTTTTAAAGAAAATAATCGGAAAAAACGAGATAACTAAAAACTGAAAATTACAAGGCTAACATCTAACTGCAGCTATAAACTGTGAAGCAAAATACCCGCTAAGGCAAAACGGTTTTTAGACTCAGGATTTTTCATCATTTCTAAAAGAACACGGATACTAGCTTCATCTTTTTTAGAGGCTAAAACAGCGATACTTTCCATCAAAAGCTCACTTTTTTCTTTGGCAGAAAGAGTATATTTAGATAAAAAGCCTCTTTCTATAGAAGGGAGGTAAGGCCTCATCTCTATGATAAAGATATCTTTATTTTCTTGAACCCATCTTTGAACCTCTTCTTTATAGGGACCCTCTTCTTCTAGCTCAAATAAAGCTAGATTACAGTAGTTCCTTAATAGAGGAAAACCCCATTTTTGGGATCCCTCTTTTAAAAGAGCTACTGCTTTTTCCGTTTTGAGTCCTTTTAGAATTCGGACAGCTGTAGGGATAAAGCTATTTTTCTCTTTGGTAAAAAGAAGCTTAGCTAAGGAGATAAAAGAGTCTTCTCTTGGGAAAAGAGAGGCTTTTTGAATCATATCTACCTTAATATGAAAGGAGAGACTTTCTAAAAAGGAGAGCTCTTGTTCGTTTTTAATAGATTCTTTGGCAAAAAACTTATAGGCAAAATGGGCTTTTCCTAAAGAGGTAGTAGGAACTAGTAAAAAAGCTTCTTCTTCTTCGAAAAAAGAGAGTAAAAAAGGAAGGGCTCGTTCATCTTTTTTTTCCAATAAGACAAGAGCCGCGTTCATAGCTACTTCTCTATTTTTAGAAAAAACCAGAGAAAGTAAGGTGTCCTCTGTACCCGATATATCCTTTAAAGCCGAAATAGAAAACAGGTGTTTTGCTTTAGCAGCTTTTTCAATTGCAACCTTAGCTTCTTCCTTCCCTAATTTATACAAAGCTTTATTGGCGGCTAGCCGGACATTTTCTTCCGCATGTTTTTGGGCTAGTTTTTCTAAAAAGGGAAAACTAGAGGAATCTTGTAAAACCCCCAAGGCAAAAGCACAAGCTTCTTTTTCAGCAACATTGTCATGAGTAATTTTTTTCCGCAATAGGGGTAAAAAATCGTCTCTTCCAAAAAGAGTTATGTTGTGGATTACCTCTACGCATACAAAAGGATTCCTATCTTGTAAAAGCGATTGTAAAAGAAGGATTGAGTCTGGGCTCTCTGAAAGGGCTAAAAGAGAAGGGAACCATACCTTACAAAAAGGGGGAAGCCTTTGCATGAGGTTTTCAATATAGGAAAAGGCTTTAGGGTGTTTTCTTTGAGAAAGCGCAAAAGCGGCTTCTAAACGGGTCATCAAAAAGTCAGAATGAAGTGCCTCTGTTAAAAGAAAATCACTTTCTTTACAAGGAGTTTTGGCTAAAAAATGAAGCGCTATAAGCTGTAGTTCAGGGCTTTTGGAAACAAGACTCTTTTGTAAAAAAGAAAGAGCCCTTTCATGTTCGGAAAAACCAGCGCCCAGTGTAGATAAAAGCCTTACCTCCTCCTTCGTAGAAAGCATTCCTTGTTCTAAAAGGGTAAGAGCTATCTGCTCTAAAAGGGAAAAGTCTTCTTTTTTTTCTAAAGAGACGATCTTTTCATAGGCAGTAATGGCTTCTTCTGTTTTTCCTTGATGCATTAAGTAAAGGACTTTTCTTTTTTCAGGAGAAAAAGTCTTTGCTAAAAGCAGAGAGGGAAGAAGAAGAAAAAACAAAAATCGCAAAGAAAACTCCCTTTTCCTCATTCTGGAGTATCGCTTTTTTTAAAAAAAGGTCCTATTTTAGAATTTTCTTTACCTTTGTTTTTCTAGGATGAAAGTCGATCCAAATAGGAGAGCTCCATCCAAGATTTTTATCTTCCTGGATAATCCTTAAGTAATAAAAGATGAAGGGAAGCTCTCTTTTTCCTTCTATAGCAATCTTTTCTACTGCATCTTGATCATCATAGGTAAACTCAAAATCAAGATTTTTAGGAGAAAAGGAGGTTAAAACTTTCCCATTTCTAAGAACTTGTATCTCTTGTATAGGGGAGCTGGTAATGATGTGCCCTTTAATATGTCTATTAAAATCAAGACCCGGTTTTTTTCGGTTGTCTAACTCAGATCCCATGGGTTCTTGCGCTACGGAAAAATCAATAACCATTCTAGGGCCGGTTGTAGCATAGCATCTTTTTGCTTGTAGGGCTTCAAAAATAGAGGCCCTTGTATGATCTTTCGCAAAAATAGCAGTAAGACCCGGTGAGTACTGCTCTTGCTCTGCCTCATAAAGGTCTTTATAGATACCTCTGTCATCCAATCCTCCCGCCACAAAACCAAAGCGGTGTCCTTCCATTAGGGCTTTTTGAATCGAACCTTTAGGGTTTTCCTGGATGCTTTTTTTCCCTTTACCCGTAATCGGCCTTAAGTTGCCCTCTTTTTCTAAACACTCAGAAGAGCCCCAAGCATTATAAATTTCCACCACTTTCTCTATCGAAGAATCCCAGTTTTTAAAATCATAAAAGTAAGAACCTCCCATAGTAAAAGAGGGAATGGCCAGCATCTCTTTTAGAGGATACATCTTGTAAATTTTCTTTAAGCCGCTGGTCTTAGGCTCTTTTCTTCTCAGAAGGGGGCGACTATCTTTAGAATAGATAAAGTGCCTAATTCCTTCTTCTCCCTCTTCTCCTATATACTGAAATCCCGGGAAAATAGAAAAACGGTCATCTTCATTCATCTCCGCAGTTTGGGTGTTCATGTTTTTCCACTGATCGGAAGAGGTCTCTTTTTCCTCTTCAAAAGGAGAAAGACCATAAAATTGAAGCGCTTTATTATCCCGGAAAAACCGAAGACAAGGCTCTAGTTCTGTATAGGCATCAAACCTAGTAGACTCTCCATGAAGAACTCCCCAAAAAAGAGAAAAATCTCCCTCTGGATAACATTTAATAGGGCTAGAAAAATATTGCTTTTTAGAAGTTAAATCTTTCAGTTGGATCTTATAAACACCAGGCTCGTTAAAATAGAGATTAGGTAGGGTAATAAAACCGCTTTCCGGAACAAATAGCTTCCAGTTTAAGTTTTCCCGCAAGTGCTCATAGCTTAGCTCTATTAATGTTTTTTCAGGAGCCTTTGAAGTTAAGTTTCCATATTCATCTTCGAAGCGAACCACTACGTCAAATCGTTTGTTTCTCGAAATTAAAGAAGGAGAAAGAATTCTAATTTGGCTTAGTTCATTTCCTTTTATGTCTAAGTAAAAGATTTCCGGCTCTTTGTAATCTCCCGTCCCTTTAGGATCTATGTAAAGATGAAAAGGGCGTTTTCTTTGGATGTGCGTCTGGCATCGGTTTCCTTTTTCTTTAGAAGGACCTCCGATACATACAGTGAGGGTGTCTCCCATTTTTAAGTCAACAGGAAGCAAAAACTCAAATCGTCCTAAGCTAAAAGGCATTTCTTCTGCTTTTTTAGCAGAGAGGATATTTCCTTTTGCTTCGGCCCAGATTACATTGTCTTTTTGCTTTAAATCAGTAGAAGGAATAGCCCAATCAAAAGGACGTCCTAAACTGACCAAGTCGAATAAAATCTTTGCCCCTTTAGGAAGAGCAGAAGAAGTAGTATACGCAAAAGACCATAAAGACTTCTCTCCTGCTAAAGCCGCATTTGGGCTGGTAACACAAATAGAACGTCTCATGAAATCTCCTTGTACTTTGGTAAGTTTTTAGGTTTTACCCCCTATTTTGCCTCAAAAAGACTTTGTTTGGCAAAACTATTTCTTCTTGGAATCCTCTTCTTCTATTTTTCTAAGAGTGATTCGAATTTTTTCTATAGATCTTTCTGTCGTATTAAGTACTTCTAAAATAAATTGATCATGATGAATGGTCCATCCCTTAGGGGGTATAGATCCCGCTCTATGGAACATATAGCCTCCTATAGTTTCATAGTCGGGATGAGGGGGTATATGGATGTTTAATTTATCTTCTAGATCTAAGATGCTCATCTTCGCATCTACAATCCAGTCGCCTCCGGGAAGTTTCCAGTATTGTTTTTCCGTATCCAAGTCATACTCATCTTCGATCTCTCCTACAAGCTCTTCTAAAACATCTTCTATAGTCACAATCCCTTCTGTCCCTCCATATTCATCTACGACAATAGCTAAATGTCTCTGCTTAGCCCGAAATTCTTGCAAAAGATGAGAGATTTTTTTGTTTTCAGGAACGTAGATTACCGGCTTAATTAAGGTCTCAACCGGGTCTTGTAAAGATTTTTTCTTCTCTTCCATGTTTTCAGAAAAAGCTTTGAGTACATCTTTAAAAAGAAGCACGCCAATAATATGGTCTAACGTCTCTTGGTAAACAGGAACTCTACTGTAATTTTCTGTTTCAAAAAGTTTAATAGAGTCTTGTAAGCTGGTTTTAGAAGAAAGAGCCGCAATGTTAATTCTAGGGACCATGATCTCCTTTGCGATTCTATCTTTAAAAAGAATAAAAGAAGAAAGAAGCTTTGCATCAGAGGGTTCTATTTTCAAAGAGAAATCCGATTCTTTTAACATCTCTTGGAGTTGGTCTTTAAAGTAGGGGATACTAGGGGTTCTTTTATGCGATAGGATCTTTTGATGGATTTTTAAAAAAATAGCTACAATAGGGAAAAATAAAAAAAGATAGAAAGAAGAGAAAAAAGCAAAAAAAGAGGCAAAAAAAAAGGGTCTATAAAAAGTAAAAATACGCATTAAAAAACACGCTGCAAAAGAAGCTACTCCCAAGGCTAGAAAGGAAGCTAGTTGTAAGAAAAAAGAGCGCGTTTCTATTTTTGCAGATAGGTAGAAAAAAACGAAACCTCCATAGAAAAAAAAGAGGAGATACCTGGTAAAATGAATAGAAGTAAATAAGTTTTCTAAAAGCTCTCTAGAGAAAAATCGTTGCAAGAATAGACGAAAAAAGAAAGCTTTGGGTCTTTTCCACAAGAACTGCTTGGTTCTATACCTTCCCCAAAAAGTCTGTAAAGAAGAGAGTGCTTCAAGGCAAAAAAGTCCAAAAAAGAAAAAAAAGGAGAAAAAAATAGAGGTAAACAAGGCTATAGGGTCTCTTCTTTCTTCATATTTAAAAAGAAATACCCTTTTTTTTCTTTTTTGGGCATGAATTTATTCAGAAAAAATTATTTAGAAGCCGTTTTAGGAAGCCCCGTTACTCTTGTAGTAACCTTTTCTCCCCAAAGACCTTTTTCTTTTAAGACTTTTACTCTTTCAAATCTTTTCAATACGTTTCTTTTTTTGGCCCCTTTGTTGGCCTTTCCGTAGCTTTGATGTCTTGACATATACCTATCCTATTTCACTCTTGCTATAAAGGAGTTTTTTGCCTCATTCGAGGAGACCGCATTAAAATGTTCTTTATAACCCATTTGAAGAAGATCTTTCTTAGGGCCTGTTTTTGGGCTTGGCTTTTTCCTGTTTTTGGGAGAGAGCATTCTTCTTTTGGACTGTTTGCTAATTCTTGTCATACAAAGTTCCCCATGCTTTAAAGGGGCAAGTATAGGATTTTTTACTTCGGAAAGCAAGTAGATTTATACTTGGGACTCAATCACAAATTTTTCTTCTCTATAAGCCTCAAATTTTTTTTGGGAAAGGCTCTTCTTTACAGGAGAAGTAAGGTCTTCTAGTTCATAAACCAAGGGGCTATTTTCCTGTAAAAAGGGGGTAGGCCATAGGTTTAAAACCGCTTTGGCTTGTAAAAAGTTTTCTCTTTTGGTGGTAATTACAAGAAAATCTTTACAAGACTCGTTAGAAAATACATGAGGTAAAAACTCCGGGACCCTCCATAAAAACTCATCTAAAAAGGTAGCAGACTTGTGATCTGGCGCTAGCAATAAAAAGGGCTCTTTTTTCTCATAATGTTTTTTTGCTAGAAATAAGATTCTTTCTAGCTTTTGGGTGTTTGTCTTCACTAAATAAAAAAGAACTTTGGGACTCATAAAGATTCATGATATAGAGGGCTATTTTCTTCTGCAATCAATAAGGATCTTACCAACAATGTAATCGGGCTATTAAATCTGTCCAAGAAATAGCTTCAATTCCTTTTGAAAGAGTTTGCGGTTGCGATACCCGGCATACAACGTATCCTTGCTCTGCATTAGGGTATTCCTGTAGAAACAAATCAAGATGCTTAGCATCTCTGAATGAGGGTTTTTCAGTCCACTTTACTTCTATAGGAAGAAGTTTTTTATCACGACAAAGCAACCAGTCCACTTCTGGCCCGGAGGAATCCCTCCAAAAATGAACCGAGGTTTTTGTTTTTTGCATACGAGCCCAACGGATCAGTTCCAGTCCAATAAACTGCTCAAAAAGAGAGCCTAAAAGCTTTGGGGGTAATAGGGAAGGCTCTTTTGCTGCGATCCGCCTAAGTCCTAAATCAAATAACAGGTATTTAGGAGATTTGGTTAATTTTTTTCGTGTTGTTGTTTTATTATAGGGCTCTATCCGTTCCGCAATTAGACAGTCTTCTAAAACTTGATAATAAGCAGCTATAGTAGTTCTTGCCACTCCAATATCTTGAGAAATTTTATCAAAATTCACAATATTTCCAGATTCCATAGCTGCAAGTTCAAGAAAACTTTCAAAAGATCCTATATCTCTTACAAGAGCTTCAGCTCTAACTTCTTCTTCCAGGTATAAATCCACATAAGAATTCAGTTCTTCCTCCTTGATGGCAGGATCTGTTTCCAAATAAATAGCAGGTAAAGACCCAAATAGCAAAAAATCTTCCACAGAAGGATGAGGAAGAGGAGCTTCTTCTATGGTAAAGGGATCTAGATAAAGCTGAATAATGCGGCCCGGAAGAAGATTGATGTTTTTGTTGTTCCGCAGCTTTCGAGCAGAAGAGCCAGTTAAAATAAATTGTCCTAATTTTTTATCAATAAGATATTGAATACCATCCATCAAAGCGGGTACTTTTTGCACTTCATCAATAATGATTAAAGGGACCCCCCCCTTTTTTTTATGCAAATATTGAATCTCTCGAATCAGCTGGTCTGGATCCGCTTCATAACTTCTTCTAATTTTTGCAATTAGTAGAGTAATTTCTAGATCAGCTTTGTATTGACTGATGAGTGTGGTTTTACCGGTTTGTCGAGGCCCAAGAAGTAAAACGCTTTTGCCTCTTTTTAAAATTTGAGAAAGTCTTGCTTCTAAAGATCTGCGAATCAGCTTCATGAGGGCCTTAGTAAAATAGTTTCCTTAGACTCGATTTTCCAGGAAATTCGAGTTTGAATCAACGAATTTCCATTGTTTTTTTGTAAGATTTTAATTATAATATGCTTATATTAAATTTTAAGGTAGGGATAGCCTAAAGAGAAGGGGGGAAGGTTTGTAAAGAAGCTAGTATCTCTTTAAAAAGAGGAATCGGTTTAAAAGAGCTATCCACAAAACAATGGGTACTTGTAGCTTTGGCTACTAAGACATTTTTACGAAACACTTGGTATCCCAAATGGAACCGAACTTTAGAGACCTTCTCTACAAAGATAGTAACTTCAATTTCTTCTAATGAGTATAAAGGCTTTTTGTATTCTACAGAGAGGTTTACAACAGGAGAAAAGATCCCTTTTTTCTCTAATTTGTTAATATCACACCCTATTTTTTCAAAAAAAGCGCACCTTGCTACCTCTAGATAAACAACAAAAGAGCTATGGTGAACAATCCCATCTTGGGCCGTTTCGGAATATCTGGTTTTAAGAGGATAGGTAAATCTCATAATAAGAATTTAATTTTTTAATTAAGACTTTGATTTCGACTCAAAATTTATAAGTCCGCAAGAGATAGTAAACTGTAAGGCTTCCTCATTGGTCATGGAGCTCTTTTTTAACTCCTTTTCAGGAACCATCAAAAGGTAGCCCGATATAGGATGGGGAGCTGTGGGAACAAAGACCGTCTTTAAAGGCTCTTGTACCTTTTCCTGGCAACAAGCAGGGACAAGACCTGTTTCAAACCCTACCGAATAGATCCCCTTTTCTGGGAAAGGAACTATAGTGGGATTTCGAAATGCTTCTGATTTTTTCTCCGTAAAAAAAGCGCTGATAATATCTTTAGAAACCCGGTAAACACTCCGAATCACAGGAAGCCTGGAAAAGATCTTTTGCGTAAGAGATAAAAGAGAGCGGATAAAAAACCACCTCGCAATAAGACCCAAAAAAAAAGTAAATACAATCAATAAAAGTAGAACAGATATCCTAGAAATCAATGATACCAAATCATGAGGAATATAAGGGTAGTAAAGGGAGATTTTCTTGAGTAAGATGGGTAAAAAAGGTGAGGTAAAAAGCTCGAGCAAATACCAAAAAAGCCAAAAGGTAAGAGTTAAAGGAAGAAGAATAATCAATCCCGTAAAAAAGTAGCGCCTCAAGAAAGCTCCTTCTTTTCAGGAATAATCACACCACAAGAAACAATATACTTAACAGCATCCTCCGTTGTCATATCAATTAAGATCAAATCCTCTTTTTTAAACATCAAAAGGAACCCTGTTGTAGGATTGGGAGTGGTAGGGACAAAAACAGAAACCAAAGGACTTTGAACAGAAACTTCACAACTGTGAGGGGAAGCTCCTGAAATGAGACCAATAGAATATACCCCTCTGTAGGGAAAGGGAACTAAAACAACTTGCTTAAAGGAGTTTTTATCAGAGGCAAACAAGTTTTTAATAATGTCTTGAGTTGTCTTATACACTTTGTTTACAAGAGGAATTCTTTGGATGATTTTATCTGATATAGAGAAGAAAAACCGAAAAATAAACCATCTCCCAATAAACCCTAGTAAAATGGTGATAAGAAAAAGCCCGATTAAAATCAAAAACTGACTTCCATATCGAATGAGCTTTTCAGGAGGGATCATTAAAATCTGGTAGCTTTGAAGCTTCGTTAGAGATAGGAAATGGCTAACAAATCCAAGAAAAGGTTTGGTTAAAAAATTTACCAGAAATACAGCAACAGCAATTGTTACCGTAAGCGGTAAAAGAATCACGAGTCCCGTAAAAAAGTACTTCCTCATAGAGCCTCATTTTTCTTGGTTTTTCTTTATTTAGCAAGAGTTTCAAAAGGGGAGTTATATTTTTTTTGAAAATAAAAAGGAGGCTTCTTGCTTTAGTAGATCGACATCTTTCAAAGAAACCAAGATTTTATCCCCCTGAGCAAGAGTGACCCCTCTGTCTCTTCCTATCCAAGCTGCTTTTTCTTCTAAAAAATTAAAATAGTCTAAATCTATATCAGAAAAGGAAAACTTGCCTTCGAAGAAAAATTCTTCTAACTCAAAAAAAAGATGCGAAGGCTTTACTCTGGTAATCGTAGCTACATAAAGTTTTTCAGGGGAGCCTTTATAGGCTTTTTCTAAAAGACGCAGTTTTTTCATAGAAATTACCGTTTGCTCTGCCTTCATAGAATTTCTTTCTTTCTCAGAGCAGTGGCTAGCTATTTGAATCAAATCAGTATCAAAAGGCTCATCAAATAAAAGCCTGCTAATTATAAGATCAGAATACCTCCGAATGGGACTGGTAAAATGGGTATAATAGGTAAGAGCTAAGCCGTAGTGTCCTATATTCTCTACAGAATATAAAGCCAGCTTCATACTACGAATAAAAGCGACAGAGAGCCTATGAAAAAAAGGAGATCCCTTCGCTTCTAAAAAAAGCTTTTGCAAGTCTTGTATAGAGGGATTGTCAGGAAGAGAAAAGCCTAAAAGATGGACCGTTTGATAAAAGTCTTCCAAGGTTTCTAAAGAAGGGCTCTCATGAATGCGGAAGATTAACGAAAGACCCCTTTCAAAAAGAGTAGATGCGATCACCTCATTGGCCTTAAGCATAAACTCTTCTACCATTTGATGGGTGATATCATACTCATGAACCTCAATATGAGTTGGATCTTCCTTGTCATCTACTACAACCGACGCTTCAGAAAGAGCAAAGTCAATACTGCCCCTTTCTGTTCTTTTCTTTTTTAAAAGAGAACAAAGAAAAACCAGATCTTCTAAAAGAGGAAGGTAGGGACTTTCTTGTTTTTTTTGTAAGACAGAAAAAGCCTCTTCATAGCTAAAACGCTTTTTACTCAAGATAGAGGAGCGATCAATTTTGGTGTCTATAAGTTCCCCTTCTTTTGAAAAACTCATCTTAACTGTTACAGCTAGGCGGATAACTTCCGGTTTTAAACTGCAAAGACCGTTTGATAAAGCCTCCGGTAGCATAGGCACGCATCTTCCCGGAAAATAGGTGGAGTTTGCTCTTTGAAGCGCTATTTTATCTAGGGTTGTTCCTGCTTTTACATAATGGGCGACGTCAGCTATATGAACGTATAAATGGATGGTAGAACCCTCTTTCTCTAAGGAAATAGCATCATCAAAGTCCTTTGCCGTTTTAGGATCAATGGTAATGGTTTCTAAATGAGTGTAATCTATCCTATTTTTAGCATCTTCTTTTGAAACAGAAGAGCCTTTGCTTTGTGCTTCTTCTTCTGCTTCTTTAGGGAAGTTTTTTTCTATTTGAAACTCTTCTAAAGCAGAAGAAATATCGGTTTTAGGATCAAAAATAGAGCCTATTTTCTTCTCTAAAGAGGTTAGGATAACCCCTTTGTCTTCTCCCCAATTTGTAACCTTTACAGAGACTCTATCTCCTATTTGAAGCTCTTCTGTTTTTTCTTGTAAAAGGACTCTTTTCTCCTCTTTTAGGGCAGAACAAAAAAGAAGGTAGCCTTCTCCTTGTTTTTGCAGAACAGTTCCTACTAAGGTTTTTTTTCCTCGTTTGACAATCTGGATAACCTTCCCTTCAAACCCTTTTTTAGAAGGAGCCATGTTTACTTCTATTTCTACCAAATCTCCATCTATAGCCCCTTTCATAAACTTTTTAGGGATAAACACATCTTTGGCAAATTCTTGCCTATTTTTAGGAATAACAAACCCAAACCCTCTAGGATGAACAGAGATGGTTCCTACTACTTTTTTTCCTCTTTGCTCAAGATGGTATTTTTGATTTCGGAAGGAGAGGATCTTTTCTCGGGATAGCTTTTTGATCTCTTGCAAAAATTGGTTGTACGAGGCATGGGGAATTTTTAACTTTTTTACAAGCTCTTTTTCCCCTAAAGGACCGTTTGATAAAGCCTCCTGGATTTTCTTTTTATATCCGGTGTTTCTTCTTCCTTTTTTTGCGTATGCCATATTTTTTTAACCAGTAACCGATCTACAATTGTTTCACAAGATTTTTAATAAATTTTCTTTTCTTTTTTTTGCTGCATTTCGTAGCAAAAAAGGGTGTTTTTCATAAGCATAGCAATAGTCATAGGACCCACCCCTCCCGGAACTGGGGTGATCAACGAAGCTTTTTTACAAACTTGTTCATAATCTACGTCTCCTACAATAGAGCTTTTACCCCCTAAATCAAGGCGATTTATCCCCACATCGACTACAACAGCTCCCTTTTTTACCATAGACTCTTTAATAAAATGGGGTTTTCCCATACAAGAAATCAAAACATCAGAAGAAAGGGTAAGCTTTTCCAGTTCAGGCGTCACGCTATGAGCTACTGTAATAGTGGCATTGGCTTTACTATTTTTTTGTAGTAAAAGAGCCGAAAGAGGTTTTCCTACCACATTACTTCTTCCTAAGATAAGCACTCTTTTTTCACGTAAGTCCACTTTGTAATAGTTTAATAAAAACTGAATCCCCAAAGGAGTGCAAGGAACAATGGCTTTCTTGTTTCCTCTTAAAAGACGTCCCATATTCATAGGATGAAACCCATCTACATCTTTTTCAAAGGCGATTCTTTCTACAATCGTTTCCGTATTTAAGTGGGAAGGTAGAGGCATCTGCACTAAAAGAGCATGGGTTTTTGGGTCTTGATTGATTGTTTCAATTTTATGAAGCAAGACTTCTTCCGAAATGGTCTTCTCAAAATAAGAAACCTCTGATAAAAATCCCATTTTTTCACAGGTTTTTTGCTTTCTTTTTACGTAAATATGAGAGGCGCTATCTTCTCCCACTAAGATAAAATGAATTTTCGGGGAAGGTTTTATATTCTTGGCTAGTTTCTTACACTCTTCTAAAATACCTTGAGAGCAGATCTTCCCATCCATCATAAAGAAGCTCCCTGTAAAATAGTTCCCAGCTCTTTATGAATCAATCCATTCGTCGCTAAAATAGGCTTATAAGAGTGGATATCATAAGGAGAAAAATCCCAACTAGAAACAGTGCCACCGGCCTCTTCTACTAAGAGCCTTCCCGCCGCGGCATCCCAAGGAGCTAAAGTCACCTCAAAAAAACCATCAAACCTGCCTGCCGCTAGATAGGCAAGGTCTAAAGCAGCAGAACCTATTCTACGAATAGGAAGCCCTCTTTGTAAAATCTTGGTAAGGTAAAAAATACAGTTATGGGGATTCTCTTTTAAATTGTAAGGAAATCCCGTAGCTAAAAAAGAGAGATCGAGTTTATCTGTTTTGGTGACAGCTAAACGGGTTTTATCTAAAAAAGCTCCCTTGCCTTTTTCTGCTACAAAAAGCTCTTTTAAAATAGGATGGTATATAACAGCGGTTTTTACGGTGTTTTCCACCTCTAAAGCGATGCTAACAGAAAACATGGGAATTCTATGAGCAAAATTAGCCGTTCCGTCTAAAGGATCGATAATCCACCTTCTAGAAGAAGAGAAAAGACTTCCCTTTTCTTCTGACAAAATAGCATCTTCTTCGAACTCTTTGTGAAAAAAATCAATCAAAGCCTTTTCTGAGGCATAGTCATATTCTGTTACCAGGTTATGAACCCCTTCCTTAGAAAAAACAGAATAGGAAGTATAAAAGCCTTTTTCTAAAATAGCCCCCGCTAGAAGAGCTGCTTCTATCGCTTTTGTAGTATCATGAGAAAAAGTCACATTTCACCCTTTTTTCCAAAAAATCCATCTTCTTAGCAAAGTATACACCTTTACTCCTAAGAAAAGAAGGGGAACAAAGAAAAACCAGGAATAAACAAACGTATAAATAGAAAATACAAAGGGAGTGTAAAACCCGTTTTTGAAAAAAAAGGGGATTCCCAAAGAAAACAGGCGGAAAACTTCAGAGAAAAAGGCAAAAAGAAAGGAAAACAGGGCAAAATAAAGAGGCCTGTCCTCAAATAAAAACTGCTTTTTTCGAAAGAGAATAAAAGAAGTTATCAAATATAAAAGTCCTTGCTGCCCAAAAAAGTCAAAACGAAATAAATCTACGAAAGTGCCTGAGATAAAAGAAAGAAGAAGAAGTCTTTGTAAAGAGAGAAAAGAGGAGTTATAAACCAAAAAAGGGGCAAAAAAATGAACTGGGAAAGAGGAGCTGCAAGAAAAGAAGAAAAAAAGAGTAACTAAAGAGGAGAAAAAAATTCTAAAAGAAAGCATCTTCCCTCTTTTTTAATAAGGAGTTCTCCCAAAAAAATGCTGTTTCTACAATCTCTTTTAAGTCAGAATAAAGCGGTTTGAAAGATAGCTTTTCTTCTATTTTTTTTGTATCTGCAAAAAGACAAGGAGGATCTCCCTCTTTTTTAGGAAGTATCTGAAAAAAAAGAGGTTTTTTTGTCACCTGTTCTACCATGTCACACACTTTTTTTACAGAAACCCCTTTTCCGGAACCTACATTAAAAATATCACTTTTCTTTTCTTGTAAAAGATGCACTAAAGCAAGAACATGAGCTTCTGCAAGGTCAGTTACGTGGATAAAATCGCGGATAGCATACCCATCTTCTGTGGGGAAGTCATTTCCGAAAATAGAAAGGGGTTTTTCCGGAAAAAGAGCGGCTCTAATCGCTAAGGGAATTAAATGGGTCTCCGGTTCATGCTCTTCTCCTAGCTCTTTTTCTATATCAGCCCCTGCTGCATTAAAATAGCGAAGAATGACACTTTTAAGGTTATAGGATCTATCAAAATCAAAAAGAATTTTTTCTATAACGCTTTTGGTATATCCGTAAGGAGTTATAGGATTTATAAGACTTGTTTCTTTCAAAGGAAGAGAAGAGGGGATTCCATATACAGAACAGCTACTGGAAAAAAGAAGATACTCCACTTTAAACTCTAAACAGCTTTTAAAAAGAGCCAAAGAAGCTCCCACATTGTTTTCATAATACAAAAGGGGATTTAACAAGGATTCTTGCACCTGGGAAGATCCCGCAAAATGCAGGACCGCTTTGGGTTTGTATAGGGAAAAAATCTTTTCTAAAACGTCTTTAGAAGAGATGTCTCCCTCAATCATGGGAAAAGGCAATCTTTTCTTTTTTGCTGTTGAAAAATTATCCACTACAACAGGAAAAAACCCTCTTTTTTTTAAAGCTTTACAGACATGGCTTCCTATGTAACCGGCTCCTCCTGTTACCAAAACGGGAAAAGGCATCTTAATAGGCCCCTTTAGAAAAAAGCATTACAGGGATAGTTTTAGCAATTAAATAAAGATCAAGCCAAAAAGACTGCTTATCTACATAGCTAGCTTCAAGTTTTACTCTTTCTCTCATGCTGAGTTTACTCCTTCCGGAAACTTGCCAAAGTCCTGTAAGGCCCGGTTTTACCGATAAAATTTTAGGAGCGAGGTCTTTGTAGTACTGCTCTACCTCTTGTTTTAAGACAGGTCTAGGACCTACTACACTTAAGTCTCCTTTTAATACATTCCAAAATTGTGGTAGTTCATCTAAGGAAGTCTTGCGAAGAAATTTTCCTATAGAAGTAATTCTAGGATCTTTTTTTAGTTTAAAAAACCGCTTCCATTCTGCCTTTTTATCCGGGTCTGATAAAAGAATTTGACGAAGTAGTGTATCTGAGTTTTGTTTCATAGTCCGAAATTTATAACAAGTAAAAGGGAGACCCTCTTTTTTTATCCGGGTATGCTTATACAAAACAGGCCCTTTTGAGGTAGTAATTACTAAAAGGGCTATAAGAAGAAAAATAGGGCTAAAAAACACAAGCACAAAGCTTGCAAAAACAAGATCAAAGATCCGCTTTTTTGAGGGGAGTCTTTTTAGAAAAAAAGACCTTCTTGGTAAAGCTTGCTCTTTATTGAAATAGCCAAACATAGAAAAACTTATAACTGGAAAAGAAAAAATAGGCAAATAAGAGTTACTGCTTTCTTTCAAAAATTTTTTGCAAGAGTTCTTGAAAAAAAGGAGAGTCTAAGGAGAGCTTATCACAAATACGCAGAATAGATTTATGTAGGTTTTTAATAGTTTCTTTGGAAAAAAAGACTCCTAAAGTGGAAATTGCTGTAGGTTTGTTTTTTTCTTTGTCAGAAAAAAGGGGTTTTCCTAAAAGTGGCTCCTCTGAAAAAACATCCAGAAGATCATCCTGGATTTGATAGGCGATACCTAAATGGGTTCCCAGCTTTTTTAATAAGGCGCTTTCTTTAGAAGAAAGCCCTGCTAAAACGGCCACAAAACTACAGGCTGCGGCTATTAAGCAGGCTGTTTTATAGTAGTGCATCTTGATGAGCGTTTTTTCAGAAAGGGTTTTTCCTACAGAAGATAGGTCTAAATTTTGTCCTGCGATCATCCCTTGGTTCCCTGTTGCTCTTCCTAAAATTTGAATCAAAGAAATCTTTTGCGTATCAGTAAGATTAGGAGATTTACTTAACACTTCAAAAGCATAGGCTAACAAAAAATCCCCTGCTAAAAGAGCTACAGGCTCTCCAAAAGCCTTATGAACGGAAGGTTTTCCTCTTCGAAAATCATCATTATCCATACAGGGAAGATCATCATGAATTAAAGAGAAGCTGTGAACCATTTCAATAGAGCAGGCAGGGTCTAGACATGCTTTTAAAGGAACGGAAAAGTGCTCTGCTAAAGCGAGAATAAGAAGAGGGCGAAATTTTTTTCCGGAACTTATAGCGTATAGGGAAGCTTCTTTGATCTCTTTAGAAGAAAAAAAACCCTTCTGTAAAAGCTTTTGTAGACGGCTTTCTAAAAGAGCCGTATGAAAGCTCATGAAACACCTATACCGATATAATCGAAGCCCTTTTTTTTCATTTCAGAGGAGTTGTATTGGTTTCTGCCGTCAAACAAAGCTTTTCCTTTCATTGAAGGTTGAATCGAAGAAAAATCGAGAAAGCGAAACTGCTTCCACTCGGTTAAAAGGGCTATGGCATCTGCTTTTTCTGCTGCACTTTTTTCACTTTTACAAAAATGGATATTGGTATGATCTTTTAAAGCTTTTTTTGCATTTTTCAAAGCGACCGGGTCGTATATCTTCAAAATAGCCCCTTTTTTCTGCAACTCTCGAATAAAAGATAAAGAAGGAGCCTCTCGTATATCATCTGTATCAGGCTTAAAAGAAACACCCCAAATAGCGATAGTTTTTCCTTTTACCCCTCCTTTTTTGGCGAAGTATTTTCGCACCTCTTCTGCTAGCTTTTTTTTCTGTTTTTCATTTACTTCTTCTACCGCTTCAATCAAAGACGCTTTATAACCCAGTTTTCTGGAAGTGGCGCAAAGGGCCCTTACATCCTTGGGAAAGCAAGATCCGCCGTAACCTACTCCAGCATATAAAAAGCTATATCCTATTCTACTATCCGATCCGATTCCCTTTCTTACCTCATTGATATTGGCCTCAGATCTGGCGCATATCTCTGCTATTTCATTCATAAAGGAAATTCTTGTGGCAAGCATGGCATTGGCGGCATATTTTGTCATTTCAGAAGAGGGGATACTCATGAAAATAATGCGGTCGTGGTTTAAAGTGAACGGGGTATAGAGCTCTTTCATGATTTGTTTTGCTTTTTCACTTTCTACTCCAATGACAACCCTGTCGGGTTTCATGCAGTCTTGAATAGCAGAGCCTTCTTTTAAAAACTCAGGGTTTGAAACAACATCAAATAGCTCTTTAGAAACTCCTTTTTCTAACAGCATTTTTTGTATAGAAAAAACGGTTCCCACAGGGGCTGTCGATTTATTAATAACTAAGGTGTATTTATCAATGAAAGGGGCTATTTTCTCACACACATTCTCTATATAATGGGTGTCGCAAGAGCCATCTTCTTTAGAAGGAGTCGGCACGGCAATAAAATATAAAGAACACTCTTTGGCTCCTTTTTCATAGGAGGTAGTAAACAAAAGACGCTTTTGAGATTGGTTTTTGGTAACCAGTTCTTGAAGGCCCGGCTCATAAATGGGGATATGATTTTCTTGGAGTTTTTTGATTTTTTCTGCGTTTGTATCTAAACAGAAGACGCTATGTCCCATTTCTGCAAAACAAGTAGCAGAAACCAGTCCTACATATCCTGCTCCAATTACTAAAATTCTCATAAGAAGGTCCTAAACAGAGCTTAGGATAAAAGATTTATCGGTTTTGGAAAAGAGGGATCCTTTTTTTAAAAGCATTTTTCTATCACATAAAGAAGCAAGCTCTTCATCATGGGTAACAACGATGAGACCTTTTTTTTCGGTTTTTACAAGCGATACAAGAAGGTTATGAATCTTTTCCGAAGTGGCAGAGTCTAAGCTTCCGGAAGGCTCATCTGCTAAAATGATAGAAGGATCGTTTATCAAAGCTCTAGCTAACGTGCATCTTTGCCTTTCTCCTCCTGATAAAAGAGAGGAAGGGAAGTCTTTACGAGGAAAAAGAGATACCTGGTCTAAAAGCCAAAGAGCTCTTTCTCTAGAAAAGGAACCTTTCCCGGTAGGCTTTCTGGCTATCTTGGCTGGAAGTAGCACATTTTCTAAAACAGTTAGATCCTCCAAAAGATTGTAGTTTTGAAAAATAAACCCCAAATCATAAAGGCGAGTATGGTTAGATGGGAGTTTTCCTAGAACTCGCACCTCTCCTTGATCGGGCTTTTCTAAAGAGCCCAAAATATGAAGAAGGGTGGTCTTACCTTCCCCTGAAGTTCCCATAATAGATAGCGTTTCTTCCGGATATAAGGTAAGAGAGATATTTTGTAGAAGATCGACTCTTTTAGGATAGAGAAAGCTTTTACTCAAAGAAGAGGCTTTTAGAAGAGGGGTTTTCATCAGCTTTCCCTTAGCGTTTTGGAAGGATCTACTCTAAAAGCCTGTATGGCAGGAATGCATCCCGCAAAAAATGATAAAATCGGTGTGACTATCCAAATAAACTGCAAAGTAGAAACGTTTATGCTATTTGGTAGCTTTTCTCCAAAAAAAGCAGTTTGAAAAGCGGCATGACCTTGAATTGTACTCAAAAAAGAAACTAAAACATCTAAGTTATGTAGCGTATACAGAGCAGCTAAGGTTCCCAAAAAGCAGCTTAAGATCCCCATGATAGCGCCTGAAAACCCAAAGATACAGAAAATACTTCCGGTAGAGGCGCCTAGCGCTTTTACAATAGCAATCTCCCGTTTTTTCTCTTTTACCAGAAGAATTAAAAGAGAAACAATGTTTGAGCAGGCGACTAAGATGATAATCAAGGCGATCAAAATAAAGAGAGTCTTATCGCTTTGAAACTGCTGCAAAAGACTTTTAGAAAAGGGGTAGTCTTTATAAGATACCACTTTCCAGTAAGGTAGAAGCCCTTTTTCTTGTAGTCCTTTTTGAATCTTTGCTTGTATTTTATCTACCTCTTTAAGATCTTTTGTCCAAATAAAAAACCCGTTAAAAGGCTCTTCCGAAGGGGGGGTAAAAGAGGATCTATTAATCACATTGGTAATTTCAGAAGGAACTAGTAAAAACCGATTTCCTATAGGGATTACGCCAGGGTCATAAAAGCCTGCAATATAAAAAGGAAGACGCATCTCTTGCTGAGACGAAGCCGTTCTGGAAAAATAAGAAAGATTTCCTATATCTCCCAAGTGAAATCCATTTTCTTGGTAGTTTTTGGGGATAACAACGCCACTTAAAGAGTCCCTTTTAGGAAGATGGTAAGTAGATCCTACTTTGTAAGCCCAAAAAGGAGGATAGGAGGGGGGAGAAGAAAAGGTATCTTCTGCCACAGCTTCTTCTATTTTTACGTTAGTAAAATCACCCGTTCCCTCTAGAAAAATCCCTTCCCAGTTTGTAGAAAAATGAAAAGAGGGTTCTTTTTCCGTAAAGAGAGTCTCTTTGATTACCCTAGCAGAAAAGATTTGAGGGGAACAAAAAAAAAGAGAAGTCTCTTCCGGGTAGTTTTTTTTCTCTTCCTTACAAAAAAGAGCTTTACCCTTTTTTATAAAGGTCTTTTTTTCTAACTCCCTTTTTTCTTCTTCGGGAGGATCTAAAAAAAGCATTTTAGAAAAGGGGTTAAAGTAGGCAGAAAAAGAGGTATTTTCCGGAAAAAAAGAGCCGTCGATTCCTTTGTTTTGCAAAAACTGCACTTTTTTTAAGGTTAGGTGAGAAAAGAAAATATGCTTTTGTAAAAGAGATTGATTCTTTTGTAAAAGAGCCTTTTCTGGAATCTCTTTATGTAAAGAGAAAGGATCCAGCTGAAGCTGCGTATAGAGGTGGTTCAAATCCTGCACAGAAGGAGGTAATATAAGAGAAGAAAGATGGGGGTTTTCTCCACAAAAACTCATAAGGTAGTTCATTTGAGAGAGAAAAGAGACTTTTTTTTTCTCTTCTTCTAAAAAAGAAAGGCGCATTAAAGCTCCTGCCACCTCATAATCCTGGAATGAGATATGGTTTTTTTGTAGAAAAGAAAAAAGCTCTTTTACCAAATCTTTCTCTTCCCCTTTCTCATTTTGTTCTTTTTCGGGGAAAAAAGAGGATAGCTCAAAATCCTCTGAAGGATCATAAGGATCTGTTTTGATAGCCCTTAGTTTTTCTTGGATGTTCTTTTCTTGAAAAGAAGATAAGGATGAGACTTTATCTATTTGGTAATAATAAGAGTTGTAATACTTTTGAGTAGGATAAATCTTTAACGGGGCGTGGACCGCAGTTAGCTTTTCGAGCCAGTTTTTTTCAATACCCCCAGTTACCGAGAGAAAGACAATAACGAGCCAGACTACCAAGGTAACCAAAAAAATAGAAAGAAGAGATATTAAAGAAGTAGAAAGGGCCCTTTTCTTGGGCCATAGATATTTGAGTACGAGAGAAAGCTCGAACAAAAATTACTTTGCCTCTTTAAAAGCTACATGTTTTTTCAATGTTTTGTCGTACTTTCTAAGCTCTAATCTTTCCGTCGTATTTCTTTTGTTTTTCGTAGTCCAATAAATTTCGTTGCTCTCTGGGCTTTTCAGCTTGATTTTCTCTCGAGCGCCTTTTTTTGCCATGGGTCTTTCCTCTTGCTGTTTCTTATAAGAGGCTTATGATAGGGAAAAAGGAGAATTTTTACAAAGGAATTCTCGGAGAAGGCTCTAGAGAAAGGGGATCCGGTTTGGGATTTTTAGAAAATTTTTCAGAAGCTAGAGCTGCTATCATAACACCGTTATCTTGGCATAGTTCTTCGGGAGGAAAATAGGTGGGAATCAAAATTTGTTTTTGCAGATTTTTCTGAAAATAACGATTGCAAGACACCCCTCCTCCTACAAAAAGATTTTTATACTCCTTTTGCTTACATATAAGAAGAAGTTTTTGAAAAACCGTTTCAAAAGCGGCTCTTTGGAAGGAAGCGGCAAGGCCTGCTTTTTCTTTAGCATTCCAGCTTTTTTTGTGTTCTAGAGGATATAAGACAGCTGTTTTTAAACCGCTAAAAGAAAAGTCTAAAGGAGAGTTTTTTATTTTAGCCGCTTTAAAAGGAAAAGCAAAAGGATCTCCTTTTTCTGCGAGCTTTTCTATTTTGGCACCTCCCGGATAATTATATCCCAAAAGAACGGCTACCTTATCAAAAGCCTCTCCTATGGCATCGTCTTGCGTTGTAGCCAAAAGTTTGTATTGTCCTGAGGTTTCTATTTCCACTACAAAAGAATGCCCCCCTGATACAACGAGCCCTAAGGAAGGAAATAGAATCTCCTCTTCCAAAAACATCATTGAAGAGAATATGTGCGCTTCTACATGGTTAATTCCCAAAAAGGGTTTTTCCCAAGCTATAGATAAGGTTTTGGCTGTGTTTAGACCAATTAACAAGGAGCCTACCAGGCCCGGTCCATAGGATGCGGCAATTAAATTTATATCTTCTTTTTTTATAGAGGCTTCCCTTATAGCGTTATCTACCGATTTATGCACTACATCGACATGCCTTCTAGCGGCCATTTCAGGAAAAACGCCTCCGTAAAGAGAGTGAATCTCCTCCTGAGAAAAATGGACTAGGGAAAGAACCTCTTTGGTATTTCTTACCAAAGCAACCGATGTGTCATCACAACTGGTTTCAATACCCAAGGTTATAAAAGAATCTTTATATTTACTCCCTTTCATAAGGAATCAGCTCTGTTTAAAATAGTAGAAGGTGCGGGAAGGATAGAGAGTTTAGGACTTTGAAAGCAAGTTTTTTGCGGAAAAGGCGTCTAATACCCAAAGGGCAGGGGAAGAAAAAGTTCCCACTTTTTGTACAGGGAAGGATTTTTTAGAAAGAAAGACCTTTTCTACCATAGAAGCTTTAGAATCTCCTAAGACATAGACAACAATATTTGTACTCTGATTAATGAAGGGGAAGGTAAGTGTCATCCTGTCGGTTTTTTTCTGAGGAACAGGGTTCATAAAAACCCAAGCCTTTTCTTCTTCCAGTGCTTTTGTGTCAGGAAATAAAGAAGCCGTATGGCCATCTTCTCCCATTCCTAGCATAACGAGGTCTAAACAAGCTTCTTTAAGCTTTTTTTTTAGAAGGTCTTCATAGTTTTTAGCCTCTTTAGCGCCTCCTTCTGCCTTCATGCGAAATATATGTTTTTTTTCTAGGGGTAGCTTGGAAAAACCAGATTCCATAGCCATCTTGTAGTTGCTTTCCGGATTATCAGGAGAAACGGCTCTTTCATCGCTCCAGAAAAGAAGCACCTTATCCCAAGGAACTGCTTTTTGATAGTCTTTGGCCAGTTTTTCAAAAATTTTCTTAGGGGTAGAGCCCCCCGATAAGGCAGCAGCAAAGCTTCCTCTTATTTGAATAGCTTCTTTTGCCGTATCTATAAAATGTTTGGCAGAAAAGGAGATAGACTCCTCCTCTGTTTTGCCGATAAAGAGCTTTCTTCTTTCGTCAAAGGGTTGAATTTGGGAGTAAAATAACTGTCGCATAACGGCTTAAATCCAAAAGCGGAAAGGTACCAGAAAAAAGGATAACTAAAAAGGAAAAATTTCCCTAAAAAGCAAAAAGCAGAAGAAGCGATTAAAAAATATTTTTTACAAAAAGCCTTCGGGTTTTTCTGGGCTTTTACTAGGGTTTTCTATAAAATGTTCCCGTATAAAAAGGATTTATTATATGGTTTCAGGTTCTGCAAAAAATCTCCCCCTCTCTTTCGAGTATCTGACATGTCCCTTTAGATATACCAACGACGCTCTTGGAATGTCTAGGGGTATTCTGGGGAATGAGAAACTTATGGCATTATCAGGAGCAAATCTTTACGAAAGGATAGTTGTTGTTGGCGTTGCTCTATCTTCTTACTTAGCCGGAACGCTATTGATCCCTGTTACCTTTGCTGCGACTCCTTTTTCTTTCACAGCGGACGTGATAACAGGAGCTCTTCATTACTACAAAGTGAGATCTAATCCAGAAGAAATAGAAAAGCTAAAAACAAGCTTGAAAAGCTCTTTCGAAATCCACGCTCTCTTCATGATTACTATCTTTAAAGTTGTCTGTATCTGGTCTGTAGTATCTTTGGCGTTAAGTTTATTATTATTATCATCATATAAATCGCCTTACACATTTACGGTGCGATTTTTGGGTTTGTTTTCTTTCCTATATCTCAGAAACTGGCCTGTTGCCTTTGAAAGCCTTTTTAAAGACCCAGAACTCAGGGGAAAAGACCCCTTACCTTATATACAGTTTTTGCCGGAAATCTTTTCAAGATTTTATTTTGAGAAGATGAAGGAGTTGTATTGGGACGAGACTAAAAAAGCCGTATTTGAGAATGCTGAAACTTGTTTAAGTTGTTTTTCTTTAGGAACTTCTTATAACAAATTTATAGAAGAATTCCCTTGGTTTTCAGAAAACAGGTCTGTAGAAGAATGGGAAAAAGCTGAGCGGAAAAAAATTCATGAACGCTTTCATTTTTCAGACTTATTCGTAGGTGAAGAGTCAGATAGTTTTGCCGCTTTTAAAAAATCTCAAGAATTTTCTAGCTCGAAGAGCTTTTTTGGCAAAATAATGGAATTCTTTGGTAGAATAAGTGATCTAAAGGTGAATCGATTTTCTAGTTTATTAACCGATGCTAACCTAAATCTTCAAGAGCAAGAACAAAATTTAAAAGACCTTCTCGTTAAGCAAAAATTGATTGCTTTGCATTCTGTCTTTAACAGACTTTCTATAAATTCTTATCTTCTTGATAAGCAGCTTATTGAATATGATTCTGATGAAAATTTTAAACTTAAAGCTGCAAAAGTTGTTGGTCTATTAACAAAAATTAAAAAAGATCCAAGATTTTACGATGTTCTTGTAAATTTGTCAGAAACACAGATGAGGGAACAGCTGCCTCAGTATTTAGTGTCTTTTGCGTTATCAGAGGAATCTGAAGAGAATATTTTAGCAAAAGGCAAAAATTTAGTTTACAAATCACATTTTAGTAGTTTTTCGCGAAATGAAAGTAAAAATTTTCAAGAAGTCTCGTTATTTTTAATCAAGTCAGAGTTGTTTTTAGTTGATTTATTAGGAAACAATATCTCAGACGTTCAGCAGATAGTACAAAAGTTATCTAGTAAGTTTGATTCTCTTTCAGAAGAGGATAAAGCTCTTTTTCTTTCTGGTATAAAAGAACTTCCTAAAGAGATAGAAGAGTCCTCCCGTGCTTTTTCTTCTCTTGTAGATCAGATTAGAAGTAATAATCCTAATATTCAAGATACAGATCTTATAGAGATGCTAGACCAGAATCCTTCGCAATTGCTAGGTGTTAATGATACTCCTACAGAAAAGGAAATTGATAAAGCTTTTAGAAAAAATTCCCTAAAACATCATCCGGATAAAAATCCAGCGGATCCACATGCTTTCCTCAAACAATCATTGATTTCAGCTGCCAAAGATGTTTTATTATCAAAGAATCCCATAGAAATAATAGAGGAACTGTACCAAAAGCACTTTATGAGCCTAGCAAAGCAAGTCTTTGAAGAAAAAAATAATGTAGATCTGGAAGCTCAAGTCTTCTTGCCTCCTTCGAGTTGTGAGGAGCTTGATTAAAAAACCCTATAGCATTTAGATGTTTTTATTTAAACTATCGAAATTCAAATAAATACTTTTTCTTGTTGTTTTCCTGTTTTTGTTGTAAAACATTACCATTTAATTAGGTGTATAATAATGCTTCAGAGCATATCTTCAAAATTAGAACACAATAACTGGTGGTACTTCCGAGAGGGAGAGCTTTCTATTTCAGAAGAAACTACCAGTACCTATCCAAAGATTTCTTACTGTATAGGAACCATCTTACCTACCTTCGGAGCTATTTTTAGTTGTGTTTTAAAGGAAAATAGCTTTTTGCATAAGGTAACCTCAATGCCTTTAGATGGTTTGCGCATTCATAGCCTTCTTCAAGATCTAAAAAAAGGAGAAGATAAAGACCTTAAACTTGTGCAGTTGGGATTAGCGGTTAGCTCTTTAGTAGGAACTTTTTTTTACCATCCTATCGGGCTTGTTATAAGCACTGGACAAGATTTGATTTTTTCTATAGCTAAGCTGAGAAAAAATGAGGAACTTAACTATCAAAAAGTAGAAAGCTTTCTACAAGCTTTAAATAAGGCTTCTTACTTAGCTTGTTTTTTCACGCCTCTTCCTTTAGCTTGTTTTTTCACGCCTCTTCCTGAGGTAAAATTGCTATTTTTATTAGCTCAAATTTTTCTTAACAGCTCTTATCTTTATAAAAACTTTTCTGAGATGCGGCATGAGGGGGTTTCTGCAAAAGAGTTTGTAAAAGCAATAGGAAACATAGCCTTATTAACCGTTAGAGTATTATATTTTTACTGGTCTTTTCTAGGGGCTTTGGAACTAAGAGGCTTTATCTCTACAGAATATATGGTCGAACAGTTTTTAGGGGAAGAATACCTGCATTTCATACCGGGGGATGAAAGGGATAAACTCTTAGTTTTAAATACATCGGATGATCCCCGAGGATCTTTTTCTTCTAAGTCAGGATCTTTGCTGCAAGATTTAGAATTGCTAAGTGATAGGTTTGATATTCGCTTTCATAATATCAGTAAGGTAAATGAGATCAAAGAGGAAATAGACTTGGCTCAGCAAGCGGGAAAAGTCATGGGACTTGTTCTCCGGGGACATGGACTTTCTAAGGGGAAGGGGATTGTGTTTAGCAACAGTCTAGAGGGCATTCTTTATGAAAAGAGCCTTTCATTAGATTTATTTCAAGGATTAGATCCTCAATGTATAATTGTCTTGGACTCTTGTGAAACAGCTTTTGATGAAAACAGTATAGCATATCGTATCTGCAACATAGCAAAACGGACTGTGTATGCAAGCCCTGACAAGGTTTGTAATCTGGATTCTTTTGTGGAGAGCATAAATCCTTTAAAGTGGTATTTGGGAGAACATACTGTAAAGCTTACTCCCATAATAGAAGAGGCTTTATCTGAGACCGTGGCCTGATAAAAATTTTAGAAAGAGCCTAAAAGAGGCAGCATCTTTGTATAATGGGAGCTTACCCCTTTGTTCATAATCTCTTTGCTCAAAGAAAGGCCTAAAATGCCCCTTTCTATCCTAAAGGTATAGGGAAGCTCACAAGACTCTTTTGTTATGCTTTTTATAAGAAACGTCTCCTTCTCTTTTCTGGTAAAGATATAGGTTGTATTTTCTGTTTGTATTTCCAGATTTGATAAAGCAGCCGGAGGAAGATCTTCTCTATCCTCTTTTACCAGTTCAAAAAAAATGCCCTTTTCATACTCGATGAGAGTTTCTGTTTCTTGTTTTTTTACAAGGGAAAGGCAAGAAGCTATCCAAGCCTGTAAATATAGAGCCTGAATCTTTACGTGAGAAAAGTAAGAGCTTGTATGGGAGTTAAACTGGATAATAACCCTTTTTAACGTAGCTAAGGACTCTCTTCTTTCTTTAGAAGAAAAATGGGAAGAGATCATATCTCTATAGACCTCTGTCCGAATCCAGTTTAGATCAGAAAATCCTTGGTTTTTTGTTAAAAAAGGGGAGAGGTTTCTTAAAAAAAGAGAAAAGTCATCGAAAACTTCTGAATCGAAAATCACCCTATCAGATAGTTTTTGCAGTTTTTGAAATAAAGGATCTTTATAAGAAAATTCTTCTGCCCAAAGAAGATATATAGGAAGATCGGGAATAAAATGGGGAAGAAGAAGAGAGGGGATATGGCTTAAGTTTTGTGTGCTTACTCCAATATCGATATGATCACACGCAGTTTGAAAGCCTTTTTCCTCTAAAAAAAACACAGAAACGGCCGCCTTTAAAAATTCCTCTTTTGCTGTAGGATCCCAAGAGATAAAAAGAACCCTACAAGGAAACTTCTCTACGAGCTTGGCAACGACTTTTTGAGAATAGTCTGTCCTAGAGCCTATTTTAGCAAAGACAATCAAGTTAAATAAGGAAGCTCTTGTAGTGTTTTTTTCTGCTAGCTTTTCCCAGATGTTTTGTAGAGCAGATTCTATATTTTCTAAGCCTACAATCTCTCGAAAACTCATAGAGTTCGCCACTGTTTTTTTTCTTTTTGCATCATCTCTTCTGCCTCTTGAGGTCCCCAAGATCCTGCTTCGTAGTTAGGGAAGTTTTTGGGAACCTCTTTAGCCCAATGTTCTAAAACAGGGGTCAAAAGCTTCCAGGACTCTAACACTTCGTCAGTCCTAGCAAACAAGGTACTATCCCCTTGAATACAGTCTCGGATAAGCCTTTCATAAGCCTCCGGAGGAGCTTTGCCGAAATAAGAACCGTAGCGAAAATCCATCTTTACCGGTTGAATAGGACTTGTGGGTCCCGGAACTTTGCAGTTTACCTTTAAAGAAATACCCTCATCCGGCTGAATCTTTAACGCTAACACATTAGGGGGATTGGGGCTTGAATCTTTAAATAAGACCCCCGGAGCGTCTTTAAAAACAAGCGCAATTTCAGTCCCTCTTTTAGGAAGCCTTTTTCCTCCTCTTAAATAAAAAGGAACGCCCGCCCATCTCCAGTTATCAATAAATAGTCTTAAAGAGACAAAGGTCTCTATGGTAGATTTCGGATCTACGTTATTTTCTTCTCTATATCCGAGTGCTTTTTCTCCGTTGATAAGACCTTTTTTATACTGCCCCCTTATGATCTCTTCTCGTAAATCAGAAGGAGAAAAAGGACGGATAGACTCTAATACTTTTACCTTTTCATCCCGAATTGAATCAGCCTGTAAGTTAGCAGGAGGTTCCATAGCAACTAAAGAAAGAAGCTGCATGATATGATTTTGTACAATATCTCTTAAAAGTCCCTCTTCTTCAAAAAAGTTGCCTCTGGTGCCAATTCCAAGCTCTTCTGCTACGGTGATTTGCACGTGGTCTATATATTTATGGTTCCAAATGGACTCGAAAATAGAGTTGGCAAATCGGAAGACTAAAATGTTTTGAACGGTCTCTTTTCCAAGGTAATGATCTATTCTGTAGATCTGCTCTTCTCGGATGTGTTTTTGGATGTCTTCCTGTAGTTTTTTCGCAGACTCTAAATCTTTTCCGAAAGGCTTTTCAATAATTACCCTAGAAAAAGGCTCTTTTCCTTCGTAGATATGTCCCGTTTTAGAGAGTTTTTCAATAATGGATGGGAAAAACTTAGGTTGAACAGAAAGGTAAAAAAGACGGTTTCCTTTTGTTCCCATCCTTCTGTCTAGATCTTCTAAGTAGCCGTGAAGGTTTTTATACCCTTCATCCTGATCAAATTCGGAGCGAAAATAAAAAAGCTTCTCCTGAAAGCTTTTCCAAAAAGCCTCATCTATAGGCTTGGTTCTAGAAAACTTTTGGATATTTTCATACATCTCTTTACGAAAGCTTTCATCGGTTTTGTCTCTTCTTGCAAAACCTACTACGGCAAACTGAGAAGGCATAAGCCCTTCTTTTGCTAGATTATAAATGGCAGGTAAAAGCTTTCTAGCTGTTAAATCCCCGCTAGCTCCGAATATAACCAAAATACAAGGGGAGATATTTTGGGAAGATCGTCCTTCTTCTTCGAAGGGATTTTTTAGTAAATCCATTTTTATTCCATCTTTTGCTACTGTATAGCACTTGTTAGACAAAAATCCAATATATAGTCGGACAGGAAATTAAACCAGCATTCTTGTTGAAGAGGAAGGGGAATTTAGGGAACTATCTATCCCTATTAAGAAAATATGTAAACAAGTTCGAAAAACAGCCAAATTTAGGTAGATTACCCCTCTTATAAAATGTTGCTCTCTAAAAGAGGTGTCAAAGCTGCTTATTTCAAAACAAAATTGGCTGAAAAGAAGGGGTATCATTAAAGAGGAAGAGGGGTGTAAAAGTCCCAAAAGATACAGACTTTTATTCGCAAGGCCGATCAAGCTTTTTACCGTTTGTTGGTTTTTCCCAAAAGAGGTAGTTAAAGCATGGGTTTCTAAAATGAGATCCTGTGAGGAGCTTACCAACATACCCATAAAAGGATTCAAGAGAGTCATAGATAAAGCTAAAACAGCAGCTGCTGTTTTTAAAAGCTTTTTTATAGATTCTGCGTTAGAAAATCCTTTTTGTTTAACCACTTTTGCTAGTTCAAAAAATGAAGTTACGCTACGTGTTCCATTGGATAAAGTAGAAATAGAAAACTCTCGAACATCACAAAAAGCGGCAAAAATGGGAAGTATGGAAAGAGATAAATTTGCAAAACCTGAATAATAAAAATTACTATTATCCGGAATAGAAAGAGAAAAATCACGAAAATAGAATTCTCCAGGATTCTGGGGAAGGTAGTCTAATACGTCGTTTAAGTCCATAAAGCCTCTTTTTAAGGAAGACACTCTAACAAAAAAAGAGAGAAAACAGATAGGATTTTTGAAGAAAAAAAGAAAAAAGCCCCTAATGAGTTAGGGGCTTTTTGTAATCTATTTTACGGTGATCTTTTGAGGAGAGCTTGTTTTTGCTTTAGCGAAAGAGATTTTTACTACTCCTTTTTCACAAACTGCCTCAGGAGTAGAAGTCTCTTCTACTTTAGTAGGAAGATAGACTCTATAAGAAAAAGAGGTAGAAGCTCTAGTGTGGTATTTCACATCTCCCTCTTTTTTATCTTCCTCCTCTTTTTTTTCCCCGCGGATCCATAAAAGCCCTTTTTCAAAGGTGACTTCTATATCTTCGGGAGAAAGGCCGGGAACGCTTGCCTCCACATGCACTTTTTTCTCATCCTCATAAACAGAAACACCGCCCCCTTTAGAAGGCTGCCCTGTGAAAAAGTCTTCCTTAAAGAAATCTTCCAGGTCAGACATGCTAAATAAAGGGTTAGTAAGAAATGGAACTAACGATTTTCTACTCATAAAAACCTCCCTTGTTTTTATATCCCCCATGATAAAAAAAGAGCGATTTTTTTTTCTAGCACTTGAGTTGGTTTACTGCTAGATATTGTTCTTATTTACTTGATTATAAGATGGTTAAAACTGTGATATTTTTTGTAGATAATTTTGCAAAAGAAGGCAAGCTGAAGCTTCATCCATCTTTTTTGCCCTTTCTTTTCTTGTGTAAGAGAGTTCTTTAAAAGAATTTTCTATAAAAGAGGTGGAAAACCTTTCATCTATAAATTCTACAGGATAAGGAAGAAGCTTTTGTAGTTTTTCCGCAAAGAACCTTACCTTTTCGCTCATAGGGCTCTCTTTGCCGTTTAAAAAAAGAGGAAGGCCTATGAGTACTTTTTCTAAGGAGAGCTTTTTCTCTTGTATATAAGAGAAAAGCATTGCAGCGGACTCCTCTTCTGTTTTTTTAGCTTGTAAGGTGACAAGAGGAAGGGCTATCTTTTGACTTGGATCAGAAATAGCGAGGCCGATTCTAGATAGACCGTAATCGACACTTAAGACTCTTGCCATACGAGCTCTTCTTTTTTTGTTTTTTTATGCTTTAAGGAGGCTTGCAAAAAGTGTACAAACAAGGGATGAGGAGAAAGGGGTTTAGAAATAAACTCAGGATGGTACTGTACTCCTACCATCCAAGGATGGTTTAGCTCTACTATCTCCACTAAATTACCTGTTTCCCAGATACCGGAAAAAACCGCTCCTTTTTCTTCATATAAGGTACGGTATTGGTTGTTAAACTCGAAACGATGTCTATGTCTTTCTTTAATGGTTCGGCTTTGGTAGACCTTTTCCGCTAAAGAGCCGGGCATAATAGAACAAGGGTAACTTCCTAGCCGCATGGTCCCTCCTAAAGCTTTTCCTTCTGTTTCTGAAATAACATGAATCACAGGATTTTTCGTGTTGGGATCCATTTCAAAAGAATTGGCTCCTTCTAAGTTCACTACATTTCTTCCAAATTCTACCAGCATTACCTGAAGGCCTAAACAAATCCCAAAATAGGGAACTTTATTTTTCCTACAATAGGTAGCAGTCTGTATTTTCCCTTCAAAACCTCTTTTTCCAAATCCGCCCGGAATTAAAAAACCATCACAAGTTTGTAAAGCTTCCTCTTGTACCTCTTCAGAGTCAACATACACAATCTGTAAGTTAATTCCTTCTTGTAAAGCTGCGTGGTGAAGTGATTCTAAAACGGATTTATACGCATCTGCATGACTTAAATATTTTCCTACAAGACCGATAGATAGGGCATTTTTCGCCTCTCTTTTTTTTTGTAAAAGAGCTTTCCAAGGAGTTAAATCGGCCTTTTTATGCGGTTTTATTTGCAAAATTTCACACAGTTTCTCTCCTACTTTTTGCCTTTCCAAAGAAAGAGGAACTTCATAGATACTCTCTGAAACATCTGGCTGATCAATTACAGCCTCTTTATCCACGTTGCAAAAAAGAGAGATTTTCTCCTTAATGCTCTCTTCTAAAGGCTCCTCTGCTCTACAAAAAATCAAATCAGGGATAATACCAATTTCTCTTAAAGACTGTACGGAGTGTTGCGTAGGCTTTGTTTTTAGCTCTTTTGCTGCTTTTAAAAAAGGAACATAGGTGAGGTGGAGGTTAGCACAACTTTTAGGCCTTTCTCTTCGAAACTGTCTTATTGCCTCTAAAAAAGGAAGAGACTCAATATCGCCTACAGTACCTCCTATTTCACAAAGAACAATCTCCGTTTCAGGATTTTTTTTTGCAACCTCTTCAATTCTATTTTTGATCTCTTCTGTGATATGAGGAATTACTTGTACAGTTTGTCCTAAATACTTCCCCTCTCTTTCTTTGGTTAAAACCGTATGATAGATCTGCCCGGAAGTTATGCTAGAAAATCTGCCGAGGGGAGAGCTTGTAAACCGATAATAATGGCCTAAGTCTAAATCTGTTTCTGCCCCATCTTCCGTAACATAGACTTCTCCATGCTGCATAGGGTTCATAGTTCCCGGATCCACATTCAAATAGGGATCTAATTTTATCAAGGCTATTTTAAAGCCAAGGCTTTCTAAAATAGTCCCCAAAAAAGAGGCCGTAATTCCTTTTCCTAAAGAAGAAAGAACGCCTCCTGTTATAAAAACATACTTGACTGACATAAAATCTCTTCACACCTTTTCATATCTTCGGGAACATCCACCCCTTGGCCAATGTCTTCTACCAAAGCGACCTTGATGGGAATCCCGTTTTCTAAAAACCGCAGCTGCTCTAACCCTTCTGCCTCTTCTAAGGGGGAGGGGGCTAAAGAATTATAGTTTAGCAGAAACTTCTTGCTATATCCATAAATTCCTATGTGTTGAAAGCAATTAACAGGTAAAGTTTTTTTTTGAGAAAAGGGGATAAAAGATCTACTAAAATAAAGAGCATTATGGTTCTTATCAAATACACATTTGACCACATGCTCTGAAGAGATATAGTCGATTCTAGATAAAGGTTTTACGCAAGTTACAAGAGGTACAGTAGGTTCTTTTTGAAAAAGAGAAACCATAGAATCGATTGTCTCTTTTGCGGTAAAGGGATGATCTGCTTGCAGATTTAAAAAAAAATTAGCCTCTTGTAAAAAAGGATAGGCATGAAATGCCTCTACAATCCTTTCAGTTCCTGATAAAGGTTTTTTTGAAGTAAGGAGGGTGGGCGCTGCAAAAGAGGCTGCCTCTTCTTCTATTTCCTTACTATCTGTGACAATAAAGACTTTTTCTAAAAGGGTACTTTGTAAAGCCGCTTCATAAGATCGTTGGATAACTGTCTTTTTTCCCAGCTTTGCTAAAAGTTTTCTGGGAAATCTATTACTTTCTATTCTAGCAGGAAGAAAACCATATATCTTCATAAAAAAGCCCTTTTCGAATATAACGAAAAACGGCTCTTGAAGAGAAGAAAAAATCTTGCTTAAGAATTTTTTTTGTTTCATAAATTGGGAAAAGGTTTTTTATGAGTACCAGTTTATTTGATCTTTTTTCTATAGGTATTGGATCTTCTAGCTCTCACACTTTAGGCCCTATGAGATCTTCCCTTCGTTTTTTACAAAGTTTAGAAAAACAAGGGGTTCTTTTTTCTATCCAAAAGATACAAATCGATCTTTTCGGCTCTTTAGCTTTAACGGGAGAGGGACACTACACAGATAAAGCACTTGTTTTGGGGCTTTTAGGTTTTAAAGCAGAAGAGGTAGACCCTTCTAGGATAGATTCTTTTGTGGAGACTATAAAAAAAGAAAAAGCAATTCTGCTTTTAGGCCAAAAGTCTATTTCCTTTAATTGGACGGAAGATATTTTATTTCATAAGGACAAAAAACTTCCCCTTCATGCAAATAGTTTAAAAATTACCGCTTTTTTAGAAAACGGGGACTCCCTATCCGAGGTGTTTTACTCTTTAGGAGGAGGGTTTATTGCTACTCATGAAGAGATGAAACAAAAACAAAACACCAAAACTACCGCCTTTGTTCCTTTCCCTTTTCAAACAGCGGAAGAGCTTCTCCTTATTTGCCAAGAGCAAGCAAAAACAATTGCTCAAATTGTGATGGCAAATGAAAAAGCAACTCGTTCTGAAATCCAAGTTAGAAGCTACCTTTTTTCTCTCTGGAAAGAGATGAAGCTCTCTATAGAAAGAGGGTGCTCTAATAAAGGATTTTTACCGGGAGGTCTAAACGTAAAAAGAAGGGCCTCTATTTTATATGAAAAATTAGTTCTTAGTCCTTTTAAAGAAGAAGAGTTCATGGAATGGGTGAGTGTTTTTGCTATGGCTGTATGTGAAGAAAATGCTTCCATGGGAAGAGTGGTTACTTCTCCTACCAATGGAGCCTCCGGCGTTCTTCCCGCCGTACTTGCCTATTATGAAAAATTTATCCCCTCTTTTTGCGTGGAGGGGGTGGTTGACTATTTTTTAACATCAGCTGCTATCGGCCATCTTTTTAAAGAAGGAGCTTCTATTTCTGCTGCAGAGATGGGATGCCAAGGAGAGATTGGGGTAGCCTCTTCCATGGCAGCCGCAGGACTTACAGCGGCTTTAGGGGGCTCTGTTTCTCAAGTAGAGAATGCGGCAGAAATAGCTATGGAACATCATTTGGGTCTTACTTGTGATCCCGTAAAAGGACTCGTACAAGTTCCTTGTATTGAGAGAAATACTATGGGTGCCGTAAAGGCTATTTTAGCAGCAAAACTAAGCTTAAAAGGAGATGGCTCTCATATAGTCTCTTTAGACTCTGTAATTCAAACTATGAAAAAAACAGGGGAAGATATGAAAGATATCTACAAAGAGACCTCACTTGGGGGGCTGGCTCTATTTTCAAAACAAAACATCCCTCTTTGCTAATTATGGAAAGTCTTTTAGAAAAAAAAAGAAAAGAAGACCCTATTATTTCAATTCCCTTTTTAGAAAATTTGGAAAAAGCTTCGATAAAAAAAACTTCTGAACTTTCGGTGGTATCAGAAGTAAAAAAGAGCTTTCCTAACCTTTCTTCTTTTCCAAAGTTAGCGTTTATTTCTTCTAAAAAGGAAAAAAAAGAACCCTCTTCTCCTCTTAAGATAGGGGTTGTTTTTTCAGGAGGACCTGCTCCGGGAGGGCACAACGTTCTTTACGGAATGATGAAAGCACTTCAAAAGATCGATACAAGATCCGTTTTGTATGGGTTTTTGGGAGGCCCTATTGGAGTTGTAGAAGGAAAAGTAAAGAAACTAACCCCTTCTCTTTTACAAAAATACCGAAATCAAGGGGGATTTGATCTTATTGGTTCCGGTAGAGATAAAATAGAAAAACCAGAGGAATTTGAAAAAGCAGCTTGTACGGTACAAAAACTTGCCTTAAACGGCCTTGTTATCATTGGAGGAGACGATTCCAATACTAATGCTGCCTTTTTAGCAGAATATTTTTTGGCAAAAAACATAGAAACTAGAGTGATCGGCGTTCCCAAAACCATCGATGGAGACTTGCAAACAGAGGATATAGAGATCTCTTTTGGGTTTCATACGGCAACTAAAACCTATTCAGAAACCATTGGGAATATAGCAAGAGATGCGCTCTCTTCGAAAAAGTATTACCACTTTATCCGCATTATGGGAAGATCTGCTTCTCATGTTGCTTTAGAATGTGCTCTACAAACGAATCCTAACTACTTTTTTCTAAGAGAAGAGATTGAAGAGAAAAAACTTTCTTTAGAAAAGATTGTATCTATTTTAGAAAAGCTTATCATCAAAAGGAGTAAAGCAAAAAAACGGTATGGGATTATCCTTTTCCCGGAAGGAATGATAGAAGCTATATCGGAAATAAAAAGCCTTATAGAGGAATTAAATAAGCTAAAAAATAGCTCCTTTGAAAAGATAGCTTCACAGCTTCCTCAAAAGGAGAGAAAAACCTTTTTAGCCCTTCCGTTTTCTATCCAAAATCAGCTCATGCTAGAAAAAGATCCTCACGGTAATATTCCCGTTTCAAAAATAGAAACGGAAAGGCTTTTTCTACAAATAATAACAGATAGACTTACGAAGAAAAAAATTCCCTTTGAAGGGGTTCCCCATTTTTTAGGATATGAAGGAAGGTGTTCTTTTCCTTCTTTATTTGATAGCACCTATTGTTATTACCTTGGAAAAGTCGCTATAGAACTAATCCACAAAAAAGCAACCGGCTATATGGCGGCCATATCTCATCTAAAAAAGCCTTTTTTATCATGGAAAGCCTTAGGGATTCCACTTGCCTCTCTTATCCATTTTGAGTTAAGAAAAGGGAAGAAAAAAGCGGTTATCAAAAAAACTTTAGTAGATACGAAAGACCCAAAAATAAAAAAAATCCTTGATAAGAGGTCCTTAAACCCGGAAAAAGATCGTTATCTTTTCCCGGGACCTACCCAATTTATAAACCAAGATCCCTTCTTAGGTGAAAAGCCCTATATTCTTTATTTTAAATAGGGTTTTTACCTGGTTTTTTTAGGAATTTTTATTTAAAATACTTCTGGTTAATTTAGGAAATTTATGCGGCCTTTTGATGATATATCTATGTATGTTGGGTATCCTTCCTACGCAATATTTAATATATCTAATGAGAATCCTTCTGACATAAGGCGGGATGAATCACAAGAAACGAGTACTTTTTTATTGAAGCCAGTTCATCCTACCGAAGAAAAAGAAACTACTCCTTCTTTTTTCCCAAATTTTTCCCGTTTGGGAAGATCATTTTCTCCAATTTTTTCTCAGGAGAGCTTACAAACAATAAAAAATACAGCAAATGTAGCTTCTGGGATGTTAGCTATCATTACCGTTTGTTATTTTTTCCTGGCTACCGGAAATTTTATTCTTTCTCCTTTTCAAATAACGGGACTAGAAACAGTGCCTTTTGTCTTAAAGGGCGCTTTATCTTTCTTTTTATTTGGGATCAGCACCTATATTGAACAAGTTGTCCAAAAAAAGATAAAAAAAGAAGTGCCTATTACAGAAAACCCACCCCTTATAAAGGATCCTTTCTTAAATAGTGAGGAAGATAGTAGCCTATCCAACAACTCTTCTCCTAGAGGTGACTATGCCTTTCCAGCTATACCGGCGTTGTGGGCTTCATCATCTAACAATCCGGCTCCAGGTGTAGGACTATATAATGGAGCATCTATATGCTATGCTAATTCCGTTTTTCAACTTTTAAGGCCTTTTCTATCGCCTCTTTTGTTTACAGAGAAAAAACGTATACATCCCCTAGAGGAAGACAATGTAGAAGACACTCCAAACCTAGCAGCTTTTTTTGCATTAGAGGAAGACAATCTAGAAGACACTCCAAACCTAGCTGCTTTTTTTGCATTAGAGGAAAAACGTATACATCCCCTAGAGGAAGAACCCGATCTATTTTCCTTGATACATTTTTATGAACAGTATGAAAACCGTGCCCTGCACGGAGGTAGCTCTGTTTTATACGCTAAGCCAAGCTGGCTTGAACATTTTACAAAACAAGGTAGGCTAGGGATGCAAGATTCGGGGGAGTTTTGTGTGTTCTTATTAGATCAGCTTTCTGAATCTTTAAAAAGACTTGGGGTAGATTCTGACTGGTTTTCTTTTAATTTGACATCGCATTTGAAGTTAGGTCCTATAGACTGGCCTACTATCAGAGAAAAAGCAGAAGCTCATAATGTCCTTGAGCTTCCATTTACAAAACTAGAAGGTGCAGTTAGTTTAGAAGAAATGCTTGCGGATTATTCTAAAGAAGAAGAAGTGGAATTTCCCCATTCATGGGATGAACAAGGAAACATAATCGAGTCCAAACCTACGGGGTTTTTAGGGTTTTTTACAGCAACAAGGAAGTTTTCGGAATATGCGAAAAAAAGCCTAACCCTAGGGGTTTGTCAGCAAAGGCCTTTATTGGTTCGCTTTAAAAGAGCGCTTCACATTGAAGAAATAGGTACCGTAAAATCTCATGCAAAAATTACAGGGGCTTTTTCCGTTTCTATTGGAGGGGTCACAAAAGAACTTCAAGGCTTTATTGTTCATAGAGGCTCTAGTATAGATTATGGTCATTATGTAGCCTACGTAAAAGATCCAAGTGAAGATGGAAAATGGAAGTGTTATAGTGACTCTCAGGTTTCCTATGTAGAAAAAGAAGAAGTTCAAGAAAAAAGCCAAGATATGGCCATGGCTGTCTACTTGTAGTTTATCCTTCAACCAAGTCGTTTTGCTTCCACTTTCCTCTTTTTAACCGTATCCAGTAGAAAAAACAAGATATAATGCTGTATAGAGCCATGATAGACCAGGCAATCTCTACCCCTAAGTTTTGTTTTACTACAATAAGATAGACGGGCGCTAAAAGAAGAAGCCAGACGCTTAAAGAACCTGCTATTAATAAAAAGTAGACATCTCCTGCAGCTGTTAAAATACCTGATATCACCCAACGGATTCCCTCAAATAGAATATAAAAATATGTGGCATACAAAGAGAGAAGTAGCGTTTCAAAAAGAAGGGTAGTCCCTTCGTTAAAGGTGTTCAGACTAGGAAATAAAGAAAAGATAAGGCTTCTTAAATCAAAGAAAAAAAACAGAAGAAGAAGACAAGAAAAAATAAGCTGTAGGTAAACTCCCGACTTTAATACAGACTTCACCTTTTCTATTTTTTTGGCTCCTATGAAATTACCCGCCATGGCAGCCACCCCTTTGCTCAGCCCATCAAAAAAGAAAGAAAACAAAATCACAATGCTTTGGCAAATACTGGATATAGTGATGTGCACCTCGCTAATAGAGGTCATCATCTGATAAAAAAAAGCAAGCCCCGTAATTTCTAAAGTAGCAAAAACCGCTTGGGGAAATCCCAATCTAAAACACTTGATAAACTCCTTTTTATCTAACTGGGCTTTGTTCGTTTGAAAGGAGAGGCGGTTTTCTTTTTTTAAAAAAAGAAAAAAGAGGACCACTATCTCAAAAAGATACCCTGTGCTAGTAGCGATAGCAGCTCCTTTAATTCCCATCTCAGGAATCCATCCCTCTACTCCAAATATTAACAGCTTATCAAGGCCAATATTTAAGATATTAGCCCCAATAGCAAGCAAGATCAAAAGTTTAGTCTTCCCCCTTCCTACGAAAAAACCGGATAAGGCGTTTGTGAGCGCATAGCAAGGAGCAAATAAAATTAAAATTTTGAAGTACTCTATTTGTAGTTCTTGGTATAAAGAACCTTGAAAAAGAATACTTCCACCTTTCAAAGCTAAAGGAATATAAAAAATATAGGAAAAAAAGGAGAGCCATACCATCTGCCAAACAGGCTTGGCAATACTTGCATATTTTTTAGCTCCGTTATACTGGGAAACTAAAACCTCAGACATGGCAGTTAACATTCCAAGTCCATTCATAAAGGCCCAGGCCCAAGTTCCCGCATTTACCGAAGCGTTTAAAGCCTCTAAGGAATATCTCGTTAAAAACAGCCTGTCTACGAAAATCATAGAAAGAAACGCTAAAGTAGAAATCATCAAAGGAAAAGAGATCTTCCATATCTCTTTTAGAGAAGACCCTGGGGTCCATTCCGTTTTTTCTGATTCTTCCATGATTTCGTACTTAAAAGAAGTAAAGTGAAAAGCGTCCTCTATACTAGAAGAGAGCTCTATTTTTAGGATACTCTTTTTAATTAATTTTTTTAAACAGAAAATTTTGTTTTTCTATTTTTTATAGAATAGTTTTTGTTTTTATTTTATTAATAAACATCTGAATTAATATTTAGAAACCTTATTAAGAGAAGTTTTTTTTTCTTTTCTAAGAGATCTTAGACCGTATAGGGTAAGAAAAATAAGTAGGGGGTAGATTCCCTGTAAAAGGGGGGTCAAAAAAGAGGAAATTCCCCGGAAGTTTAAATTAGAAAAGAAAAAGGTTGCAAGAAGAGAGAAAAAAAGAATGGTTTTATAAGAGATCCTCTTTTGGAGGAGTTCTTCATGGACAAAATGGGTAAAGGCGGCAATTAAAGCAACTGCGGTTATAAAACAGGAAACAGCTATGGTAATACTAAAGAAAAAACTTCCTTTACTTCCTAAAATATAGAGACTTAATGTAGCCAACAGAGCTTCGGGAGCTATCCCTTGGAGTTTCTCTGCGTAGAGGTGCGATAAAACGGCAAAACCTACATAGATCAAAGAGAGCAAAGAAGCTCCTAAAAAAGAGGCCTTGGTAAAAAGCTTTTTCTGCGTTAGAGGATCTTCTTTAGAAAAAGAGGCAATGATTAAGGGGGCAAAGAAAAAACTCGCTAAAAGATCCATTGTATTGTACCCCTGAAAAGCTCCTTGTAAAAAAGAGGTGATAGCGTTCACCTCTTGGGGTGAAGAAGGCTTGGGGGCCCTTAACAGCCCCCACACGATAATAATCGCTAAAAAGCTCAGTTTTAAAGGGGAGAGCAGCCCTCCCAGTAGAGGGAGAACCTTTTCTTTTTTGAAAACGGTAAAAAAAAGAAGAAAAGAAGAGACTAGGTAAAAAGCAAAAGGGGAAATTTCAGGAAAACTTAAAGAAAGGGTTGCATAAGCTAGTGTTAAACACCTGGGAGAAGAGCCAATAGGGCCTAAAATCAATAGGATAAAGCAGGCAAGAATAAGCCCTTTTTTCCTTCCTAGAACAGAAAAAAACTGCATGGTGTTTCCTGAAAAAGCAAATAGGGTAAAAAGTCCCAAAAAGGGCATCCCTATAGCAGTTATCAAAAACCCACTCAAAGAATAGGAAAACCCTCCCGAAAGAGAGTTTCCTATGATAAGGGGAAAAATAATATTTCCTGCTCCAAAAAACATGGAGAAAATAGCTAGCCCCGCTTTGTAGGCAGAAAAAGAGGTCTTCATAAGAATTTTGTTTTTTTCAAGGAGAGAGTATACGATAGGGGAGGTTTGTTTTTCATCTTAAAAAATAGGGTAGACTTTTGGGAATCTCTCTTTTTTTCTCTGTAAAATGGTTTTTTATAAAAGAGCAGCTCTTTGTTTTTCAGAAGTTTTATAGAGTAAAATCTTTTGTTGTAGCGGACCTTGCTCTCTTTTTTTTCTCATTTTTCTATAACCCTTATAGGGCTTGCAGGCTCTTTTGGAAAAAAGAAGGCTTCTCTTACAGAATCTATGGGGAAACGCCTATCAGGGCTTTTTCTCAAATAACTTCGTCTGTCTCTATAAAAAAAGAGGATCATCTTCTAGAAATGGGCTCTGGTAGGGGGAAACTCTGCTTTTGGAGCGCCTCTTTTTTAGGGTGCTCTGTAACAGGGGTGGAAAAAGTCTCTTTTTTTCAGCGAATAGCCCTCTTTATTCAAAAAAAGATAGGGATACAAAACCTGCGGTTTATCCAAAAAGATCTCTTGGAAATAGACTATAGCCCCTATTCTGTTATCTATTTTTATGCCACAGCGCAAGAAGAGCCTTTTTTAGATAAAGTCTTTCATAAGATGCTTTCTTGTAAAAAGGGGACAACTATTATTACGGTAAGCACCTATCCTTCTGAGACCCTTCCGAAAGACTTTGTTTTACAAAAGAAACAAACTTTCCGGTTTCCTTGGGGGGAAGGGACTGTCTTTTTCTCAAAAAAACTATAGAAAACAAACTATTTTCTTCAGTATATTCAGTAAAATTAGCTCTGATAAATCTATAGGTAGGCATTAGAAAATGAAAATCCCCTTAAAAAAACTAAATGATGGAACCGCTATCCCTATAATTGGATTTGGCACCTGGCAACTAGAAGGAAAAACGTGTTCTGAAGCGGTTAAAGAAGCGTTAAAAGTAGGCTATCGCCATTTCGACACGGCTTATGCTTACTATAACGAAAAAGAGGTAAGAGAAGGCTTAAATAATTTTTCTAGAGAAGAGTTGTTTATTACCACAAAACTTTGGAGGGATTTTCATGATCCAAAATTAGTAGAAAAAGCATGCGATACAAGCTTAAAGGATCTGAAATATGACTATATAGATTTATATTTACTCCATTGGCCTGAGAGAAAAAAAGGCTTTGCTGAAATTGTCTATCAGATGCACCGCTTAAAGGAAAAAGGAAAAGTAAAAAGTGTGGGCGTGTGTAATGCTACGGTGCACCATATACAAGATCTTTTAAATCAAAAGCTCTCTATCTCTATGAACCAAATTGAGTTTCATCCCTTTTTAAATCAAGAAGAACTGCTCAAGTTTTGCCTTTCTCAAAATATCGCGGTAACAGCCTACTCTCCTATTGCTCATGGGAAAGTCGTACAAGATAAAACCATACAAGAAATAGCAAAAAAGCACCAAAAAACGCCTTCTCAAATTGCTTTAAGATGGCTTTTACAAAAAGATGTTGTATTCATCCCCAGATCTTCTAAAAAAGAGCGGATTCAAGAAAATTTTTCCCTTTTTGACTTCAAACTATCGGAAGAGGAGATGCAAATAATAAATTCTCTTTCTACAGGAAAAAGAATTGTAAACCCGGAATTTAATGAGTTTGACTACTAGCTCTTACTTAAAAAAAAGAGCTAAAGCTCTATACTGTCTTTCATGTGGCAAACAAGAGAAATTAGTATTGGAAAAGTAAAAGTGGGAGGGAAGAATCCTGTGCGGATTCAGTCCATGACTACGACCCCTACCCATGAGATAGAAAAGACTGCGACTCAAGTTCTACAGCTAGAGCAAAAAGGATGTGAAATAGTCCGTTTCACCGTACAAGGAAAAAAAGAAGCCCTTGCTGCAGAAAAAATCAGAGAATATCTAGAAAAGAAGGGCTGCACAATACCCTTAGTGGCTGATATCCATTTTTATCCTCCTGCGGCTCTTCTTGTAACAGACTTTGTAGACAAAGTACGGATTAATCCCGGAAACTTTTTAGATAAAAGAGCTACTTTCACAAAACAGGTCTACTCAGAAGAAGAATACCAAAAAGAACTTCTAAAAATAGAAGAGGGGTTTTCTCCTTTGGTAGAAAAATGTAAAAAACAAAACAAAGCAATTCGCATTGGGGTAAATCATGGCTCTTTGTCTGATAGAATCATGAACCGTTTCGGAGATACTCCTCATGGAATGGTAGAGTCTGCTTTAGAGTATGCAAAAGTGTGTAGAAAGCGGGACTTTCATACCTTTCTTTTCTCGATGAAATCAAGCAACCCTAAAATAATGGTGGAGGCTTATCTTCTTTTAGTAGAAAAAATGAAAGAGCTTTCTTGGGATTATCCCCTTCATTTAGGTGTAACGGAGGCGGGCCTTTCAGAAGAGGGGAGAATCAAGTCTTCTATAGGTATAGGCTCCCTTTTATGTGAGGGAATAGGAGATACAATTAGAGTCTCCTTGACAGAAGATCCTTTAGAGGAAATCTATCCCGCAAAAAAAATTGTAGAAATAGCCAATACGTATAGAAAAAACCCAAAAGAAAAACCTCCTTTTTTTATAGGAAACTCTTCGGTAAAAAAAGAGGTAGAAGTATTTAACGGTATTTCTGCTGAAACGCTAAAAGAGCCTTCCTTTTTTTTAGATAGGGGAATAGAAGAAAAAGAGGGAAAGCTATACCCCTCTTTTCTAGCTCCCAAAGGGTTTTTTATAAAAGGAAATCCTAAAGATATCATAGTCCAAAATCGTCTTGCTTTTTTACAAAGGCAGGGCTTTACGGTTTTTTTAGAAAAAAATCCTCCCTGTTTTTTTACGGAAACTACAAAAAAAGAGACCCTTTTAATAAATCCTCCTTCTTGTATATTCGTCTCTTTTTCTGAAGATAGAATTCACAAAACAAGAGAGCTCTATCAGTTTTTACAAGAAAACGGCCTCTCATCTGTTCTTATTTTAGCTTTTTCTTATGAAGAACCATTCGAAGAAGCTCTTTACAGAGCATCCATAGAGGTTGGATCTCTTTTGCTTTCTAACGTGGCAGAGGGGGTGTGCCTTTCTTTGCAAGATTCTTCTAAAGAGCAAGAATTCATGTTTTCTATTTTACAAGCATGTGGATTAAAAAAAGTAAAAACAGAGTATGTCTCTTGTCCCGGATGTGGAAGAACGCTTTTTGATCTTCAAGAGGTAACAAAAAGAATTCAGGCAAAAACCTCCCATCTTCCGGGAGTAAAAATCGCTGTTATGGGCTGTATTGTAAATGGTCCGGGAGAGATGGCTGATGCTGACTTTGGCTTTGTGGGGTCTAAAAAAGGGAAGATCGATCTTTATATAGGGAAAACTCCTGTAGAAAAATTTCTTGATTTTACGGAAGCTGAAGAGCGGCTTATTTCTCTTATTAAAAAAGAGGGAAAGTGGATCGATCCCCCTGTAAACAAAGAAGAAGAGCTCCTATTTTCTTGAGAAATTTTTCTGGAAAAGAGGGGGTTTTCATGTTAGTCTTCAAGCCATGGAAAAATATAACCCTCAAAAGATTGAGAAGAAGTGGCAGAAAATTTGGGAAGACAAAAAGCTTTTTAAAGCAGAAGTCGACCTAAAAAAGCCCAAATATTACGTATTAGATATGTTTCCCTATCCATCAGGAGCGGGGCTTCATGTAGGGCATGTTACCGGCTATACAGGTACAGATATCATGGCCCGCTTCATGCGACAAAAAGGGTTTAATGTTTTGCATCCCATGGGGTGGGATAGTTTTGGACTTCCTGCAGAACAGTATGCAATCAAAACAGGAACCCATCCAGCCGTAACTACGGCAAAAAATATTGAGACTTATAAAAGGCAGTTAAAATCTTTAGGGTTTAGCTACGACTGGGATAAAGAGATGAAAACATCTGATCCTAGCTATTACAAATGGACACAATGGATTTTCACCGAGCTTTTTAAAAGGGGTTTAGCTTATGAAGCTACGATTTCTGTCAACTTTTGCCCCAAATTAGGCACCGTTTTAGCCAACGAAGAAGTGCAAGAGGGAAAGTCTATAGAAGGGGGATACCCAATAGAAAGAAGGCCTCTTAGGCAGTGGGTTTTAAAGATTACCGAATATGCAGAAAGACTTTTAGAAGATTTAGAAGAGCTTGATTGGCCGGAACCGGTAAAAAAGCTGCAAAGAAACTGGATTGGGAAAAGTGAAGGAGTGGAGCTTTTTTTTCTCGAAGGTGCGACGCAAGAGAAAATAGAGGTATTTACTACAAGAGTAGATACTTTGATGGGAGTAACCTACCTAGTCTTATCTCCTGAACATCCCCTGATTGAAAAAATCACACAAAAAGAAGAAAAAGCAAAAGTAGAAGACTATCAAAGGCAAACTGCTTCTAAAAGTGATTTAGAAAGGCAAGAGCTTCAATTGGAAAAAACGGGTGTATTTACCGGAAGCTACGCTATTCATCCTATCACAAAAAAAAGAGTCCCTATTTGGATTGCAGACTATGTACTGCAAAGCTACGGGACCGGAGCTGTTATGGCTGTTCCCTCTCATGATGAAAGGGACTTTGCTTTTGCCAAAAAGTATCATCTCCCCCTTATCTGTGTATACGACCCGGGAAAAGAAGAAAACAGAGAAAAAATCGTAAAAGGGGAAGAGGTATGGCCTTTTGCGGGAGAGGTTATCAATTCTGATTCGGAAGAACTTTCTTTAAATGGGTTACAAAGAGAAGAAGCTGAAAAAAAACTGATCTCTTTTTTAGAAAAGAGGAATATCGGAAAACGGAAAACCCAATACAAGCTACGAGACTGGCTTTTTTCTAGGCAAAGGTATTGGGGAGAGCCCATTCCTGTTGTGCACTTTGAAGATGGCTCTAAAAGAGCTTTAGAAATCGATGAGCTCCCTTTATGTCCTCCTGAGGTGGTAGAATATTCCCCAACAGATACAGGGGAGAGCCCTTTAGCAAAAGTTTCGGGATGGGTAGAGATAGAAGAGGGAGGTAAAAAAGCGTTTCGAGAGACGAACACGATGCCTCAGTGGGCAGGGTCTTGTTGGTATTATCTTCGTTTTTTAGATCCCCAAAACGAAAAGGAGCCTTTTTCTCAAAAAGCAGAAAACTACTGGATGCCCGTAGACCTTTATGTAGGGGGGTTGGAGCATGCTGTGTTACATCTTCTGTATGCTAGGTTTTGGCATAAAGTTTTATATGACATAGGCGTGGTGCATACCAAAGAGCCTTTTGCCTGTTATAAAAATCAAGGGATCGTAACTTCTAGATCTTATAGAAAACCTTCCGGGGAGTACTTACCTGAAGAGAAGGTGGAAGAAAGAGAGGGAAGTTTTTATGAAAAAGGGGAAAATATTCCTCTTTTTTCTCAAGTAGAGAAAATGTCCAAGTCCAAACTCAATGGAACGAGCCCTGATGAGATGATAGAGGAGTTTGGAGCTGATTCAATTCGCTTGTATGAGATGTTTATGGGGCCCTTCAATAAGGAAAAGATTTGGAATAGCGATGCAGTGGGGGGATGTCACCGATTTTTAACGCGCTTTTTTAACTTATTGGATCCTGCTAAAATTATAGAAGAAAAAGAACACAAGGGAATGAAGCTCGCCTTTTTCTTAGCCAAGACTGTAAGAAAAGAGATAGAAGAGATGCAGTTTAATACGGCAGTAGCGCATATGATGGAGTTTATTAATGCTTTTTCCTCTTTAGAAAGATATCCTAAAGAGGCTCTTTTGATAGCGATGCAGACTTTATATCCTTTTGCTCCTCATATTGCGGAAGAAATGTGGGAACAATTGGGAAGAAAAGAAAGCCTAACCCATTTTCCCTTGATTCCTATAGAAGAGTCTTATCTGCAAGAAAAAGAAGCTACGTATATCATTCAGATAAATGGGAAATTTCGAGCAAAACTCTCTGTTTCTAAAGGAAAAGAAGAAAAAGAAATTTTCTCTTTAGCAAAAGAGATTCCTAACGTAGCCCGTTTCTTGGAAAAAAGCCCTTCTAAAGTGATTTTTATCCAGGACAAGCTATTAAACATTGTGCTTTAGATGTTTTATAACCTATTTTTAGTAGCTATTCTCCTCTTTCAAGGGGGCTTTGCTCTTTTTTCGAAAAAGCGGTTTCCTAAGGTTTTTTCTCGATTTTTTTTTCCAAAAGAGCTTTTTATTCCTCGAAAAGACAAGTTTTGGTTTCATGCCGTTTCCTTTGGAGAAGTGAAGGCAATTCTTCCTTTCCTTCAAAAAATGAAAGAACGCTATCCAGAAGGAGCATTCTTTATATCTACTATTACGGTAACGGGCTTTGAAGAGGCTAGAAAAATTCCTTTTGCTAAGGCCTTTTATCTTCCCTTTGATTTTTCTTGGATTCAGAAAAGAATCATCAAGATTGCTCCTAAAGCTCTTTTTTTAGTGGAAGGAGACTTTTGGAAAAACATGCTTTATTTTGCTAAAAAAGCCAAAGCAAAGGTGATTCTCATAAATGGAAAAATCTCAGAAAGGTCTTCTCGTAGATTTTCTAAGGTACCCTTTTTTGCAAAAAAGCTTTTTTCTTCCATCGATCTTTTTTTGGTACAAAGTAGTAGCTATGAGCAAAACTTTATCAAGCTAAACGTTACTCCATCTAAGCTTTTTGTAACGGGGAACATTAAGCTATACCCCTCCTGTCTACCTAGAAATTCTCCTTTAGAAGAGAAGGTAAAAAAGGCTCTCACCAAAGATTTTATTATCACGATAGGCTCTTCCCATGATCCGGAAGAAAAAGAGCTAGTGCAAGAGCTTCTTCCCCTTATAATAGAGAAAAATATCAAAATTTTCTTAGTGCCGAGACATCCTGAAAGGGCTTCTTCTATTGTTACAGTTTTAGAAAAGCTCTCGGTAAAAATAGCACTTTTTTCTATAGAAAATCCTTCCTTTGCTAAAGCTTCTATCATTTTGGTAGATCAGATGGGGGTTCTTTCTTTTTGTTATAAATACTCAAAACTAGCCCTAGTAGCAGGAAGCTTTAATCCCTCTTTAGAAGGGCATAACCTAATAGAGCCTGCACTACAAAAAACCCCTGTTATTTTTGGGCCCTATACAAGTGCACAAACAGAGTTAAAAGAGCTTGTTTTACGCCAAAAAATGGGAAAGGTTCTTTCTGTAAAAGAGCTTTTTTCCTTTCTACAAAAAGAGCTTAAAAATCCCAAAGAGCTACTCTCTTTTAAAGAAGCTACCGGGTCGATAGAAGCCCACTTAAAAAAGCCTCTAGAAAAGACTTGGGATCTTTTTTTAGATAAAGCTTGTTTAGAATCCTTGAGTGAGAGTAGAATTTGATTCAACTTATCGCGGGATGGAGCAGTGGTTAGCTCGTTGGGCTCATAACCCAAAGGTCGGAGGTTCGAATCCTTCTCCCGCTAATTCTTGAAGGGCGGTATAGCTCAGTTGGTAGAGCAACGGAATCATAATCCGTGGGTCATTGGTTCGAGTCCATTTGCCGCTAAATCGCTAAAATTCAAAAAAATTACCTGTTATTTTGTAGGTTCATGGCTTTTCTTTCCGAATTATGTAATCGACACAATGGATATCGTCAAGTATCAACTACTGATACTGAATCTGAATTAAGAGAAGTGGTTATCCATGAAGAAAAATCTAGTCAAGATCAAAGAATCCAAAATTATGTCTTCAAAGAAGGCTCTAGAATTCCTGATTGTATACAGCTTGAAATTGTTAGTTATCTTTCATTAGAAGATCGACACTCTTATATGTCAACCAGTAAATCTAATGCGATTATAGGGGGTCTTTTTGAAAAAAGCCTTTTGTTATCTGCTTTTCCGGAGCATACAAATTTAATACGACTTTTGTACTCTGAAGATAGGGAAAATGCTTCCAATATATCTTTTTCTTCTAGATTAAGGAGAGTTTCAAAAATAATTGAAAAACAGTCGGTAAGCTCAAGATTTCGTGTTACTCAACCAAGAGAATTTGTTGATTGGAAAAGAATGAGTTTACAGGTATTTCGTAAAACAGAAAGCGCTCTTTATTTTTTACAGAAAAGAGATCAAAACTTGGTTGATTTTTTCCGAACTTTATTTCCTGATAGGGCGGAAGAAATTAAAGAAAGAATGGAACAAAATCTACCTAAGACCGCCTTAGATCTCAGGAAAGAATTAGAATTCACGGATCTCAGTTTAGAGCAATATAGGAATTGGCGTAGACCGTATGGTTCACTGCAGGGGAATACTCAAAGAGAAATCTTTCCACCAGAAATCCTGTTTTGTAGATTAAGCTTTGAAGCTTTTGAAGAAGTGTTACAGGATTTTTATAGGCTTTTCCTTAGAGAAAATTCTTTTCATGAAGATTTTGATCCTGAAATTGAAGAAACAATAACCGCTTTAGTTAACCGAGGAATACTAGGTCACATAATTAGTTGTTCTCCAACACTCAGTAATGAGCTTTCTAGTATTTTTAAAAAATTTCTCAAGATAGCCGTTTTAAGAAATAACCTTGATATTTCGCAGAAACTATTTAACTTAATCTCTTCATGGCTTTCATTTGGCGAAATTGGGCAATTAGCGCATTTCAGTTCTAGAAATGAAGATCTATCAGGCATTTTTCAAAACTATGTAACAAATCATCCTAGAAAAAACGTTTTAAATTTAATGAATTATAAATTTGGTAAAATTTCTGCTAGCCTAGGCCTAAGGCATAATGATCTGATTATTTTAATGTCGATAATTTTTATGACTGTAACAGCGTTTGGGGTGAGAATGATCCGAGAAATAGAAGATAAAAATTGATTAATCTTAAGATAGCTCAAAGTAAAAACCTCTCTTTTTTAACAAGAGATCTTCTTGGCAATGGCCAATAACGGGCCACTATGTTTATTCAAACAGCAGCTTTGATACTTAACTCTAATCCTAAAGAGTCCAACATGTGAAACAAGTTTAAAATAGTGGGATTTCCTTGCTTGGAGAGAGTCCTATAAAGGCTTTCTCTGTTTAGGTTGGTTGATCTAGCAAGCTGAGAAACACCTCCATGAGCTTCTGTTACATCTCTTAAAGCAATTAAAAAGATCTTTAGGTCATCTTCTTCTAACGCAGCATTTAAATAAGCAGCTGCTTCTTTAGGGTTTTTTAATCTTTTGACTAATGCTGATTTATAACTTCTTGTTTTTTTCATGGGTGTTTCTAAGATACTAATTCATGGATACATTGGGTTAATACACGAAGAGTGGGATTTTTTCTTCCATGGAGCATGTCATACAGCGTGCTTCTTGAAATAGCAGCTTTTTTCGCAAAGGCAGTTTTGTTATGGGCAATAATATATCCATCTAAAATCTCAAGAAATGCCTCAGGATCGTTATCTTGAAAACACTGTAAAAGAGCAGAAATAAGAAACGTCTTATCTAACATAATTTTAGAGGGATCTATTTTAGAAAGACCCTCTTTTGTTTTTAAAGTAATCGGCTTAAAAGACGTTCGCTTAGCATTCTTTTTTGTATTTTGAGATAAGTGTTTTCGCTTTCTTGATGTCTTTGTTTTGGTCATTTTTATTTCCTCCTAATAGAAGTAAAACATGTCTTCCCTTGTCTTCTATAAATGGTGAAATAAACCCTTCTTCCAGATTTCCACCTTAACTCCAGCAAATCTTCCCCTAATAATTTATAATCACCGAAGTGATTATAAATTTGTATCCTCGCTAGCCTTGCTACTATTTGAGCTTGTGATTTTAGAGACTCCCTTGAAAACCACTTTTCAAAATCTGGCGCTCTACTTATATACATGATGAATAAGTCCAATTGTACGAAATATCGGACAGTTTGGCAAGTAGTAGAAATTAAGTCAAAAAATTAATTGTTTTTAAGGAAGGCCAATTCAGGGCCAGTAAAGTCCAAAAGACCATGTAAAACTCAGCAAAAGATCTAAATAACCCAACTTGCGGGTTAATTTATAATCGGCGAAGCATATAGTAGCTTTTCAGGCACCCGACCAAGAAAAAGTATCCGGGTGAACCACAAGCTACCGGGTCGTTGGCTAAAAATTGAATGTCGGAAATCACAGACATATATCTAAAATTGTCTAGGATAGGATCCTTTTTTGAACCTGTAGCAATCGCAAAAATAGGTTCTAGAGCCAAGGAAGCAACAAAAAACTCCGGGGTCCTCATATAAATCCCTGCAATAATAAGCGCCCTTAAAGCTACTTGGGTAGATTCGACAGTGCGGCTAAAATCATCTCTATTACCGGAGTTATTTAAAGCGATTAAAGAAATCGATATGAGAGTGAAAAAATGAGAAACCAAGCATAGCGCCATACTCGGCCCCAAAGAAGAGTCTAAATAAATGCTTGCCAACGCACCAATCCCAAGCGCACGTTGTAATGAGTCTATACCCGGTAAATAAGCAGTCCAAACCCTATCCAGCGGCTT
>CAYGOC010000009.1:0-23699 GCA_964351495.1 uncultured bacterium | reverse complement strand
TTTTCGTGGTAGTTTTTATCGGTTTCTAGACTGATGGGGTTACCTTGTAGATTTAAATTATAGATATGATATTTCCAAACCCAAAAGGGGACTTCTTTAATCTTATTATTAGAAGCGTTGATAAGGCAGCCTGTATTAAAAATCTTTTCGTGGATATAGGTTAACTCTCTACTTCTTAAGTCAAGTACTCCTATAATTCTGTTAGAAGAATGATCCCGTAATGCACGTAGATCGCGATTTATACGCTCTACTGGATCTTCAGATGGAGCAGACGCGCGTGCGAAAGGAAACCAGGTTCCTATAGATTGAGCTTCAATAGCATCCAATACTATGTTTGTGCTTTTAATATAGGACTCGATTTTTTCGACTAGGATGAGAAGAGGGGCTTTGGGATCTAATTCGAAGAAACCACAGTATTTCCGGAGATGTCCCATATATGTGTGAAGATCTTTGATGCTTGGCTCGGGATTCTGTATAAAAAAGTCCCTAAGAAAAAACTTCTTTTCACAGGTAGCAATAGTATCATTATCAACAACCGCTTGTTCTATACAAAATCTCTTGGAGACTCCTGCCACTCCAGGCGATCCTACAAACTCTAAGACATTCCTAAAAGAATCGGAATCTAGTTTATCTATGTGGGATGTGGAGACAATATTTGACATCTTTTACCAAAACCAATCAAAAACCGCACTATTATAGGAGTTTTTTTTAATTAATAGCAATATTAAAATAATAAATATGAAAAGTTATTTCTTTGAACTTGTTATCCAAGGACTGTCCTTGCTTTGGAGAACATTGTAAAAACACTCTTAGTGTAAAAAAAGAGGAAAATTGACTACTCTTAAGGTATGAAAGATGTGGTCAAAATGAAGGGTAAGTTTCTGTATTTCTTCTTGGTTTTCATGGCAACTATTCCTGTTGTATCCTTTTGTTTTGAAGAGGACAGCAAAGCGGATTTACCTAGAAAGTCTTCTATTCAAACCTACCCCGAATTACGAGAAGTTGTACCTGTTACTACAAAGGAACTACAGCAAGTTTTAAGCTCTTCTAAAGAGACAATGCAAAAGCAGATGGACCTGTTTTTGGACGAGGCTCAAAAAGAAAACTTCCCAAAAGCATTAGAACATTGGAATGAGATCTATATGAAAATGATCTCTAGTAAAGTTAAGTTTACTTTTGCAGAGAAAATGGGGCCGGAAAACGAAGCAAAACAAGCGCTAAAAGTCTTATACCAGTTCTTTGAAGAGCTAATCCAAAATAATCCCCAGGTATTGAGAGCCTATCTAAAGATGGCCCAAAATGAAGCCCTCTCTTCTTACCAAGCGTATATCGCCTATCATGTTCTACAAAACTACCTAAAAGAGCAAAAAACAGAAGCCATTTTACTAGCCCTGGATACTCTTAAGAAAAAAGAACAAAAGCCCTACGCAACCTTTACGAAAAAAGGAGAGTTACACCCCCTTCGTAAAGACTTAAAAGTGGTCAATTGGAATGTGCTCTTCTTCCAAGATCTGTTAACTGTTTATTTTGGAGGGGTATTACCCTGGTCTACTAGGATTGATCGAGTAATCTTAAAACTGATCGATTTTGATGCTGATTTAGTTTGTCTTCAAGAAGTGTGGGACCCTAAGGCTGCTACTTACTTAATCAAGGGCTTAAAGGCTCACTACGACTATTTTTACTATGATATCGGATCGCAAGCTTTTATCTTCAATCCTGAAGAGCTCTCTTTCAATAGCGGTCTTTTTGTGGCCAGTAAGTATCCTGTTTATGAAACCCACTTTTACCCTTTTCCATTTCCTAACCAGGCAAAAGGCCTTCACCGGGGTCTTTTTTTAACTGTATTAGGAAAGGATAAACCAGAATTTTCTGTGATAAACTCCCATTTTGAGTCAGGGGAAGAAACAAGAGCCCAAGATATTAGGAAAATGAGTCTAACTTTTGCTTATGATAAGCTAGAGGGCTCTATTCCCTCTTTTTTAACAGGCGATCTGAATATCGCTTTTGGTGAAAAGCAGCAAGATTCAGGAATGGATAGTTACTTTGATAATGCTTATACAAAAAAAGGGATGGCTACCAACGAAAAAACGGCAACTGCTACCAATTATTTTGACCAGCTTTTACACACCAAACGAAGCGAAAGAAAAAATATAGTTCCTATTTTTGAAATCTTAGACTACTTTTTGATAAAAAAAGGCTCTATAAGCCCAAAACAGATAAAAACAGAAAAGATACGGGTCTTTGACTTACAAACTCCTTTTAACTCTTTATCAGACCATAATCCCTTAATCAGTCAATATCAACCCGGTTAAAATCTAAGGAAGATACAGGTGTCAGTTCCACCCTTCTCCAAAGGAAGGTGGGGCTCCTCGACTTTTTTTGTTTTCTAGCAAAAAGGTTATGGCAAACGTGATAATAAGCAAACAAGCCAAAGCAAAGTGCACATAAGAAAAACTAAGAATTTCTGCAGATCTGGCCCCTTGAATAGGGGTGTAGTGTTTTTGCACAGAATAGGTAAAAAGGTGGATCAAAGCTAGGCCTATCGTTCCTCCTGTCATTCTGAGTGTCATGATCATACCTAGTGCAGTATTTCTTTTGGGTTTCGGTACAGAATTCACCGCAGACGAATAAGAAGGGGTGAAAATAAAGGTAAGACCTGTACCAAAGGCAAATAAAGCAGGCGTTAAAACAAGAAAGGAAGAAGTGCTAAAAAAAGCAAACCAAAAACTGGAAAAGATAAGACAAAGATATCCAAGAGCAATAGGGAGCCTAGGATTAAATCGATCGCTTAAATGCCCTGCAATAGAGGCCATAAAAAGAGTAGGTGAAGAAGAAAACAGGATAATACCTCCCGTTTCGAAGGGGCTATATTCTAAAATAGTTTGAAAATAGATAGTCCGAAACACAGAAATCATCAAAAAAAATTGAATGATGAAAACGTTAATATTAATCGTGGCATAAGTTCTAATCCTAAAAAGAGAAAGATCCAAAAAGGGGTGTTTTGCCTTTTTTTCTCTTAACAAACCGGATGCTAACCCTAAAATGGCTACAATCAAACTAGAAAGAGTCCATTTAGATCCCCATCCCCAATTGGGAGCTTCCATAAAAACAACAGTTAAAGCACTAATCCCTAAACCAAAGAGAAAAAAACCTATAAAATCGATCTGCCCTTTTCCTTTTTCTGAACCGGGTAAAAAAGCATAAATCATCCAAAGACCGATTCCTCCAATTGGAACGTTGATCCAAAATATCCAAGGCCAAGAAGCTACTTCTATTAGATAACCTCCTATCAAAGGGCCTAATACTAGGAAAAGAGAGCCTACACTAATTAAAAATCCGGTAGCCCTTCCTCTTTGTTCCGGAGGGAAAATATGCGCTATCATAGCCGTTTGAGAAGGAAACATAAAAGCTGCGCTAATGCCTTGAAGAGCTCTGGCTATAACAAGAATTTCTATATTGGGACTCAAAGAGCAGAAAATAGAAGAAAGAACAAAAAAAAACATTCCTCCTAAGAGGTTTTTTTTAGAGCCTATTTTATCTCCTATTTTTCCTGCCAGTAATACGAAGACGGCAATAGTGAGTAGATAGGCATTAATAGACCACTGCAAGGCTGTTTCTTGCGCTTTTAAAGATCTCTGAATCGTAGGAAGGGCTACCGGCAAAATAGTCTGGTCTAAAAAAGTCAAAGCCGTCACCGGAAGTAAGGCCAAAAAAGCTTTTCCTTTATTAGTTAAAAAAGACACGGCAACACTCCTCTTAGTTTCTAATTCAGGCTTGTACTATTTTTAGACAAACAACTTCAATAAAAACCGTTCTTTTAAATAAAAGATTGCCACTTGTTTTGTTTCAATTATTTTTCTAAACTGAATTATTCTAAAAGTGAGAAGATTATGATAAAAAGAATATTCCTAATTTTGTTTTGTATAGTAGCTTTATACGGAGAGGAGAGCAAGCCACAAAAAAAAGTAACCGACCAATTTGTGTACCTAGATTTAGGGTTAGGGCCGGTTCCCATCATTATTCCTCAGTTTGGAATGGGATATCGCCTTCAATCGGGAAGTAGCGGTTTAAATGTGGGTATTAGGGGGAGCTCTATTGTTGAAGCTTCTGAAGTGAAGTTAAACACCAACTATCTTTATTACATTCACCCGAATAGAGAAAAACAAAACTATATAGGAGTAGGACTATCTAGTGGGCTGCTTTTTTTGAAAAAGAATTTTAGAGACCAGCATGGTTTTTGGGGAACCAATCTTTTAATTGGAAAGGAATATATCTCTGATACGGGTGGAAAGCGGTTTTTTGAAGCAGATATTACCTGGCCTATATATGGGACAAGAAGGGGGAAAGAAATCACTGATGGTAAGATGTTTTGGTTTCCTTGTGTAATCTTCTCTTATGGTTGGGGATTTTAAGCGAAATTTTCCGCGAAACTCGGCAAAAAATCTAAAATGCAGGTAGAAAAAAAGGCCAAAAAAGCGATTGCGTTTTTCCAGGTTGCGACATCCTCCTATTCCTAAAGGAATCAGTCTTCAATAAGAACTTTTGAAAAAATCTGATTATTTTGGAATGATTTGTCTTTAGAAGTTCTATCTCCCAATCTATCTCCCAATATTGGAAGAGCAAAAACTACCCGGTCAAAAACGCCCGTTAAATGATCATTTTCCCATAATAGATTTTTATAAATCTCTGCTATCATTCGACGATATTCATTTGTATTTTCTTTAGGGGCAAAAGCTCCACATCCAAAAGCTCCTAAGATAAGCTCTACCTGCTTGTCGGGATTTTTTTTCTTAAAATCAATAGCTCTAGAGGCTGCTGCTAAAAGATGGGTTTCTATTCTTTGTTTTGCGTCTTTATAGGCTTTAGAATCTGCATGGAATTCTTTAATATCTTCTCTTCTATAATCTCTTGCAGCACTTGTTACAAATATAACGCTCACAGGCTCTTGTAAATAGTGTGATGTGTGAAAAACATCTCCCGGAATTGCAAATAGACGGTTTTCACTTGTATAGGCCATTTCGGTAGATTGTAAAGGAGTTTGGTACGTATTACGCAACCCCAAATGCTCATGACGTCTTAGCGAATGGGGGAGCTTCGATAAAGAAACCATTAGGGTAGTTCTTTGAGATAGAGACTCTTCTTGAGCTTTGGCGCTATCTGTGACATAGATAAATTCTGTAGAATCAAAGTAAAAACCAACCCCTCCTCCCTGAGAGTATGCATTAGCAAAGTTTAATGCAATTTTACAAGCAGAGTTACCGTCCTTTGCAATGACTTCTTCCGTGGTTGCATTTACAACAGATAAAGAGAAGGATTTGTTTTTCTCTAAAAACCCCTTTTTTAAACCCATTAGTTCTTCTGTAAAATTTGGGCTAGTTCTTTGATATTCTTGAGGGTTTTCTGCTTCTGGAAGAGTTACGACTGTTCCTTGTATCTCGTATCCCTTTTTGTTAAGAACTTCCACAGCAAGTTTCGGAAAGCTTACAGCCTCTTCTACCTTAGGATAAGAAACCATTTCCTGAACCTTTTCCACTTGTAACTCTTCTGGGTAGTCCACTTCATCGCTAGAGTCTTTTTTTCTAAAAAGCTGCTTATAGATATAAGTCGCTCCATAAAGAAAAGAAAAAAAGACAACAAGAGAGGCTAGGGAGTAGGCAAAAATCCTAGATACCGTAATAAAAGCCCTCTCAGAAGAAAGGTTGTTTTTTAGAGGTCCTAAAACCCCTTTATAATCTAAATTTGAAACAGGAAAGATCTTTGTAATAAAAACATCCTAATTTTAGGTGATTTCCAAGAAGGATAGCCTATTTTTCAGTTAAAATACAGGCTAAATGAGGCTTTTTTAGAAAAACCAGGCTAAGAGAAACCTAAAACAGATCTCATGTCATTCAAATAAATCTCTTATATTTTAAAAATCAACAACTTAAGTCTTTTTTTTAGGCTTTAATGGGCTCTTTTGGATCGAAACCTACGCATTATGGAAGAAATAGCCAAGAAAAAAGGCTCTATGAAATTTTCTGAATTTTACGATCTTTTTATAAAAACGGCTATCCAGTTACGATAGCCCATTCAGATACTATCCTGTTTGTCGTCCTATCCTACGTAAACGAAGGAGATTCCCTTTCGGAAAAAGAGACTCTCGCAATCTTCTAGGTTCCTGCTTCTTTGTGGGCCGAAGCTTCAATGTACAAGCTTTAAGCCCGAGTGTCTCTCGTTAAAGCAAGCATCTTATATCTCCGCCCTAAAGATTGATAAAAAGGAAACGTAGCAAAAAAAAGCTAATCTTTGTAAATTGATCCCCTCAATTTAAGGAGTCTCTATGTATATGACTGGCTGCAACGGGAATCATCCCCGAAAGGTTTTTGTTACTTCCGGTGATTACGGAGAAATCGAAGCTTGTCTAAATAAATGGGAAAAAAAGCAGACAGAGAAACATCAAGGCACGGTTCATACCAATTTAGGGCGCTCTATTTTGGGAATGGATCTGTCGGAGCGGGGAGGAGATAACTGTCCTGACTGCAAAAAAGAAAGAGGCTCTATTCGACGGTTTTTTACTAACGCACAAAATCGCTACCCGGAATCTTGCGGGTCTATTCATGAAAGGATTAATAGACTAAAAGAAAGAGGAGTTACCGTTATCTCTGGACGTGATGCAAGGGAACTTCACGAACATCCGGAAACAACGGGAAAACGACTTCATAAAATTTATTGCATTTGCCCTCATAATAGAGAAAATCTCCACAAAAACCTCCCCTACGAGGAGACTCTATCTGGCCTTATAAGAGGGATTCTTCTTTCCGCTGCAAAATGCCAAGAAACGGGTGATAAATTTTACCTAGTACTTGCTCAAGGAGATAGCCCTCAAAAAGAGCCCTATTACCTAGGAGTTATATACAACTTGATGAGAGCATTAAAAGATACTGGTTATGTTCCTGAAAGAAAAACTGCCTTTCTGTCGCGTAACTATAGTAAATATCCTGGGTATGTTCATGGAAAAACAGTAGGAGAAGGAAAAACAGGAGAAGGATCTGCTGCCGGAGCTGCGAATCTCGTGCAGTTTGTATTTACTAAAGGAGGCTTTTCAAAAAACGCAAAACCATATCATATTGAAAAAAGAACTTTTCCAAAGTTCGGAGATAGAGAGATTTTGGTAATGGATACCGATTTCTATTCAAGTGACGATTCTGACTTGGAAAATTCTGATATGGAGATGAAAAAGGTAGGGAGAAAAAGGGGACTTGAACCAGAAAAACAAAAAGAAACTGATTTAGACCTAGAACTTCAAGAAACAGTGTCGGTGTTTCTGGGTTTAAAAATTCAAGAAGGGAAGTCTATTCCCCATATTTTAGAAAATCCTGAGTCTAAAGATACTTTAATAAGAACTATCCTGAACATACATAAAAAGCGTCTATGGGTAAAGCGTTTTTTAATCCACATTGGGTATGAAAATATAGTCAGTTTGATACCCGAATCTTTCCAGAAAAAGCAAGATTTAGAAAAAAGAAGGATGTTAGAATGGCACCTTACCCACTTTCTGTTTGAAGATGCTCATGATTCTTTTTATCTAGGGCTTTTCGAAGATTTAGACATCAAAGCAAACCCTAATGGAGAGTATACAGAATCAGAAAAGATATCTTTAGCAAAAGCCGCTATAGAAAATTTTAAAAGAACTATAATGGAAGATGTCCCGTTTGAACTGTAGTTAACTAAAGGGGCCCTCCTAAAAATACAAGGAACCACAAAAACCGTTACCCTAAAAAAAAAGAGTACCGTAAACTATCTTTGGTTTTTAAATTAAGATCAGGATTTTTTATGAGTAACGCCCCAGTAGTTTATTATCCCGGAAAAATTTCAAATGTTGGGGCCAATGTCTGGCCCTCCGTTGTTAGCTGCCTAGTTTATGCATATCCACAAATCCTAACTTTAGAAGTCTTAAGCGAAAGAGACAAAGCTCTTGTAGCAGGTCTTTTTACGGTCATTGGGGGCATTTCTGGAAATTTTATTATTAAAACACCTCTTTTTCCTTATGGATATCTCAGAAAAAAAATGACCGGCTGCATTCGCTCTTGCATCAATTCTCCCGCTCCAATTGAAGAAGTAGTAGATGAGACCTTGCCCGGAGTCAGAACTAAAAACAAAAGATTGACCCAAGCATGTCAAGTTGTTTTAGGAACCTGTACGCTTACTGCAGGACTTCTTAATCTTTTTTCTATTAACGAAGAAATAGAAAAATCCATTTGGGAGATTCCCGACTCTGTGTCTATTGTAACAGGGATCTTTTGCACCATCTTTGGGGGAAGCTCTATATGGGGAGCCATAAGGTAAAACGCCAACGGCTTTAAAGTAAGCTATAATAAATTTTTTTATAAAAATTTATAAGTTTTTTGGGATGTGGATTTAGTAAATACTGTTTTCTTAAAAACAGCCTCCTAAAGTAAAATACCTTTGCTTTTGTTTTTATTAAAAAGGTTTTTATGTCGGGAGCCATTTCAAATATAACCTGTAATTTAATTCCTTGTTTAGCATCTACTTTGATGTTTACTACCTATTCAGAGCTTACTGGTCTAGAAAACGCAACTCCGAGAGCTAGAGCTTTTTTATCAGGAAGCTTTACTATGATTGTTTCAGGCTTGGCAAAAATCCCTATTGAAGATCTCAAAAAAAGAGTGACCGCTTTTATTAGAGGCCCTGAAAACCTGCCCGAAATAGAAGATAGAATCGACAGACAAGAAATAACCCAGATATGCCATTCTGCTCTAGGAGCTTATCTGCTTGCTTGCGGCTTTTTTAGCGCTGTTTCTTCAGATGACCCACAGTTTTTCTCAGAAGCTATCTATACTGGCGTTGAAGCTTCTTGCATACTACTAGGATCTAATTTTTTAAGAAGTGCTTTAAAAGGAACCTCTAAAGTTTTTCTCCAACATATGTAATTCCTTTTGACGAACCAGTCTGAATTAAGACTTCTCCCTTAAGGTAAAAGCTTTTTTACCTACCTCTTAAAGAATGCCAAATCCATTTAAAAACATAGTTCTTGGAAGGAATTTTTGTTTTTTGATCCATGGGAATTCGGTAGGTAAGTCCTGTTAGATTTTTCCAGCTAAAGTTTATGGAAGATCCAATTCTGAACTGATACGAGTAGTGCCTTTTCACCTCTTTTTTGGCTTGGGCATCAAACTTGCCATAAGGATAGACAAAGGTATCTATAGGCATCAAAAGCCTTTCTTCTAACACCTTTTTAGCCTCTACGATCTCTTTATTTAGATCCTTTGTTAGCTGTATATTGGCATGGGAAAAAGAGTGACAGGCCGGATATACCCAGGGAGTAGATGTCATCTCTTGTAACTCCTCCCAGGAGCAAAAAGCTTGTTTTCTCTGTAAATCAAAAGCCTCTTGGGTAGAAATGGCAAGTCTTTCTTTAGAAGAAATTTCTCCTTTTTTGGGTGTAAGAGCAGGAATAATCGCTAAAACAACGGGAATCTTTTCTTCTTGTAAAAAGGGGAAGAGGTAATGATAAAAATCATAAAAAGCATCATCAAAAGTAAGGCAAAAAGAGCTCTTTTTATAGGAGAGTTTTTCTCCCGGTAAAACGAGTGGATAGTTTTTTTTTATCTCTTGTAAAAGCCTTTTTAGCTCTTCTACCTCGTTTGTGAAGGGGGCTTTGGGACTTTCAGAGACTCTATGAAATAAAAGGCTTACTAACACTTGTTATTCTCTTCGGCTAGTTTTAAATACTTATAAAAAGCACAGCTAGCTTGGTAAGAAGAGAGGATAAACCCACGCCTGCCAAAAAAAAGACCCTTTTTAAAAAAATAGGACTTGAAAAAAGTGAAACTTGCATGGAAAAGAGCCTTGCTAAAAGAGCTTTTTTTCTTCCCCTTATGCTGTTTGGCAAAAAGGGAACTATAAAGCTCCATTTTTCGTAAGAAATCGCCTATCTCTAAGTATGGCGTATGGATTATGGGGTTTTTAAAAAAAGCGGTCTTTACCTTTTGTAAACAAAGAGTCTCGTGCAATTCTTCTCTTATGAAAGAAGCATGCTTTCTGTGATATAGCCTTACATGAAACTCTGGATGCCAAGAACAACACTTCATGTGTTTTCCTTGAAAGTAGTTATGAAAGGAAAAAGCGTAGGCCTTATTTTCTTCTAAAGAAGTATCTTGTATTTCTTGTATTAAAGGAGCAGATAGGCTTTCATCACTATCTAAAGCTAAAATCCAGTCATGCTTTGCTAGACAAGCTCCCTGATTTCTTAAAGCTCCAAAAGAGGTAAAAGGGGTCTTAATCACCTTTGTGTTTGCAAACTCTTTGGCAATAGAGATGGTTTGATCTTCAGAGCCTGTGTCTAAAAGAATAACCTCAGAGAAAGCTTGAACAGAAGAAAGAGCTCTCCTCAAGGTCCTCTCTGCATTTTTTGCTAGAATTATAACACTAATCAAACAAAAACCCTTTGTGCTAGCCTATACTAAACAAGAAAGGCTTTTATCTAGAAATAGGATTTTTCTAAAAAAGAATTTACAAAATTTACCTTTATCTTTTCTTTATAATTTAGTAAACTGCTCTGCAGTTTAACTATCTCAGGAAGTAATATGCATCCATTAAGGGAGCTAGGGTTTTTTCAGACAGGAGAGCTTCTTGATTTAAGCTGTAATACTACAGCTCTTTTTTCTGTAAAACAAGAAGAGGGGAGTAGATTTTTTTTATTGGATTTATCTCAAGATGGATCTGTGAAAAATGTTTTTGAAAAATCGCTAGAAAGCCCTTGGATCTATCTTGGTTTTTTCACCGAAAAAAGAAAGTTCTCTTTAATAACAACAGAAAAAGTACGGCTGCAGGAGCAGGCTGGAGAAGAAAATACCGAATCTACTACTCCAGAAAACAGCAAAATTTCAGAAACCCTCTTTCTTTCTAGTTGGGAACAAAGCTCTGATGAGCCTAGCTCATTTATAAAGGTAACTGAAAAACAAGCCTCTCCTGAATTTAGATCCATAACACACATAAAAACAGAAAAAATAGCTGCAAGATGGATAAAAACAACCCTTTTTGAGAAGGGAAAAGAACGAGTCTCTTTTTTTGATCTGGAAAGAGGTGGGTTTTCTCCTTTTCAAACTCTACCTCAATATGGAGTGCCGGAGTTTTCTTTTTGGAACCTTTTTATAAAACCTCTTAAGCAAGAGCCCATTCCTTTAAGCTATGATCTGTTATCCAGTACTCAAGAAAAAGCCCTTTACATAGAAAAGGGGGTAGAATTTATGCCCTCCCAGATTTTCTCTGGTTCTCTTAAGGTTATAGAGGTCTACGCTAGGATTATAAAGAAATCAGGGAATCATAGAGAAGTGATTTGCAAAATAGATTTACCTTCCTCTGCTTTTGGCGGAAATACCTTTTATTCCTATAACCATCCATTTTGGATCGCAGCTCATATAGAGAAGAGAGGGCTTTGTAGTGAAGAAGCCTCTTTAATTGTAAGTACGGCAAACCTGACAATAGGTTCAAAAAGAAACATCAAACTACCCCTGGAAAAAGGCCTTTCTAAACAGTTCTCTGAGTCTTCTATAGAAGGGAGTTTTATAACCGATAAAGGTTTATGCTTTCTGGAAGAACATGTCTTGGTTCTTTATAATGGCCGAACTGTTACTATCTATGACTTAAGAAGAGACTTAAGGGAATCTATATCTTTGGATATGGCCTTTCTTAATTCAGGTAAAATAGAAAAAGTATTTCTGATAGAAGAGACCCTCTATCTATCCATCCTATACCCGAACGGCTCTAGTAAGGCAGTAAAGGTCTCTTTAGAAAACAGCCCGGTATAGCCACTCTTCAAATTACAACATAACATAAATTATCAGACCTTATAATCGAGATGGTTTTTTATATAAAAATAGGTATAATACTTCTGATAACATAATAAACAGTATCTATGACAGATATAGCAAGAGCTCTTTATACTAATTATCAACAAGTTAAAGAAGATTTTAGCGACATCCCCCAAGCCTTTCAAGAAAACGGTCTTTCAAAAGCTTTTATAAGCTTAGATAAGGCTTTAGGACCTATCCCGCTTGTTTCTGCTATCAATGACCTAGCTGTATTGGTTATAAAATTTTTAGTTTCTAATAAACTTATCTTTTATTCCTCTTCGGACTTTACGGCAAAAGTATACTTTTCTAAAAAAAGCCTGTCACAAAGCTTCCAAAACATCATGACATTAGGCCTTCTAAATGCGGGGAAAAGCCTACTTGGTATACTTCCTCGCATTTTGACAACAGATAAAGAAATCATAGACCACTTTTGCCAAATTTCTCGCTTTCAAAAGGCTCTATTATTTTCAGAAGAAGCTATTAATCGCCCTCTTATGAAGGCTAGCTTAGAAAAACAAAAAGAACTGCTTTCTAAAGGCACATACCAGAGGCTTTCTTCAGATTTTTATACACACTTTCGAAGACTTGCAGAAGAAATTGACCCAATAGATAGGGTTAATAAACTAAAAGAAGCAAGCAAACAAGACTTATTAAATCTGGCTCTTGAAATACACAAAAAAATGGGAAGAGGAACCGCTTCTAAAACAGAAATAGATTTTTTGGAAAACTTTTCACAAGAATGGTTTGATCTTTTTGAAAATAAAGGGTCTACGGTTTTAGACAAGCTTCAAGAAGAAACTACCGTAAAGCCTAGCATAAACCGGTTTTTAGACATCTATTTTAGAAAAACTTTCGAATTAACGGAATTAAAAGGGTTTTTAGGTATTTCTGTAGAAGATACAAATAAAACACCCGGGGTAGATAAACGTACTATTCAAAATGGGGATAGACCAACTCCCCATGACTTCAAACTTAGCTGTAATTTATTTTTTGATTTCCCCCTTCCTAAAAGTATCCGAGAAGAGGATCCTGATAATAATTTTGATAGTATAATAGGAGAAGAGCTTATACCTTTCTTGCGACTAGCGGGTCTTGAGATTGGTCAAGTTTTCCATATGCGTGCTTTCTTGAAAGAAGGAAACCCTACTATGCGATGTTTTTTTCACTCTTTTTGCTACTCAACAAAAGAAACAGTAAAAGAGACAGGTCCTTATGGAGAAGATACTGAAAAGACCAAGGACATTTTTAAGAAAACCTACTTCTCTAATAAGAATATAGCTTTAGAAAACTGGCTGCCCTTTCCCTCTACCATTCACTTAAATGCTAGTAATGCTATTATAGCAGAAGAGCAATATTTTATTTCTAATATGAATTTGATTCGTATTTCTTATAATGAAATCTTCAAGAATTCCTCAACAGGTGTTATATCAGCAGAAAAACCTTTTAAAGAGTTTCCTAAAAAACCCTTCTTTTTAAAAATAGAAAACAGCAATTCTTCTAACCATTTTAGATTCTGTGTAGAAAGAGCTTCTCGAAAAGATGAAGTGACTATTAATTGGTGCTTTTCGGGTATCTGCATTTCTTTAGACATGAATCCAGAGCAAGTAGGGGAAACTGTGACACTTCTTTATAGAGCAGAAAAAAGCCTACAAAAGAAAAAAACGAGCCTATTATTTCAAGAAAACATGCAGATATCTTTGTCAAAAGACAAACTATCTGCTTTCGACTTTCTTACAACTCTATCTAAAACAGTACATCTTCTAGAGACCCTTGAGAAAAGTTAACTATCTCTTTGCTCCAAAAAATCCTTTTTTAAATTCTTTCTTTTATCTACCTTAATCTATAAGAAGGCTTATATGGAAGAATGTGTTTTTTGTCAGATAGCTCAAGGAAAAAAACCTTGTCATAAGATTTGGGAAAATGAAGAATTTATTGCCTTTCTTTCGATTTTTCCCAATACGGAAGGGTTTTCTTTAGTAATTCCTAAAAGTCACTATCCGGCATACGCTTTTGATGTAAAAAATGAAGTACTTACAAAGCTTGTTCTTGCTTGCAAGGAAGTTGCCCGCCTTTTAGAAGAAAAACTGGAAAACGTAGATAAAGTAGCCCTTATTTTAGAAGGAGTAGGCGTAGATCATCTACACGCAAAACTCTTTCCTATGCACCATACGGCTGAAATCAAAAAATGGGAACCTGTAATAGCTCACGTAGATAAATACTTTGATAAATATGAAGGGTACGTCTCTTCCCATGATTATGTAAGAGAAGAAGACAAAAAACTAGAAAAGCTTAGCAGAAAAATCCGAGGCTCTTAACTCTTTTTTTTGGGACACTTAAACGTGTGCATATGCCACTTTACCCCAAGATCAGTCCATTTTTTCTGAACTAGGGTGCCTACGCTTTTTACCTGAACTAATACCGCATCTTCTTTCTCAGACACCATCACCCAAAAATAGCCTCCCAAAAAGAGAAGAAGCCAAAAAAGTCTTCGAAACATATATCCCCTCCCCTGTTTTTTCCTTGTATCAGTTTTTCCAAAAAAGGTAGTATAGGTTTTTTATTGGAGGTGATAAGACATATGGCTTCTGTTCTCTTGAAGAAAAAAGAATTTCATACCTGCGGAGATCTCCCTGAAGTCTCTACAAAAGCCCCTCCTTTTACGTTAACTACCCAAAACTTGGAAGATAAATCTTTAAGTGACTTCTCCGGGAAAAAGAAAGTTCTTTATATAGTGCCTAGCCTAGATACCCCTACTTGTAGCAATTCTGCAAAACGGTTTAACGAGATAGGGCAGCGGTATCCTGACAAAATCATTTTGATTATCTCTTGCGATCTTCCCTTTGCTCAAAAACGATTTTGTGTTCAAGAAGGAACCAATAACATTATTACCCTATCTTTGATGAGAGATAAAGAATTTGGAAAAAGCTATGGAATCCTTATGGAAGATAGCCCTTTAAAAGGACTCTGTGCAAGAGCTGTTCTTTTACTAGATGAACAGGATATGGTTACCTATAAAGAGCTGGTTTCTGACATATCACATGAACCTCACTACGATAATCTAGAAAAAGCCTTAGAAAAGCTGTGAGTAAGAAGGGTTCCAGATCCTTTTTTGAATTTTCTCCTCAATATTTTTAGAATCTTTAGCTACCCCCTCTTTTATGGCCTGGTTTGCAACAGCTATAGCTATTTTATACGCTACCTTAGAAAGATCTTCTGCTTTGGGGTATAAAGGTCCTTGAAATTCTTGAATCTTTGGAGAAAGAGAAGAGAGCATCTCTGCTGCTTTTAAAAACATCGTATCCGTTATCTCTTTAGCTTCTGCGGCCAAAGCCCCCAGCCCCACACCCGGAAAAGTGTATAAATTGTTACACTGACCTATCTCATAAAGTGTTCCCTTATAAGAAATGGGCTTGAAAGGGCTTCCTGTGGCAATAATGGCATTTCCCTCCGTCCATTCTAAAAGCTCTTCCGGAAATGCTTCCATTTTAGAAGGAGGATTGGAAAGGGGTAAAATAATAGGCTTTTTACAGGTTTTATAAAGGGTCTTTACACATTCTTCTGTAAAAGCGCCCGGCTGAGCTGAAGCGCCAATTAAAATAGGAGAGGAGACGTTTTCTAGTACCTCTTGTAAAGTGATATGACTAAACTTAGTTACCCTCCAAGACTGTAACCTTTCTTTTTTCTGAGCAAAAACTCTTTGCTCTTTAGATAAATTATCCTGCCCTGTATGGATTAACCCTTCTATATCTAAAATAAAAAACTTACGTAGCGCTTTTTCTTTAGAGAGCCCTAAGTGGAGCATCATTTGCAAAATTCCTTCTGCGATACCAAGGCCTGCACTCCCTCCTCCAAAAATGACAATATTTTGGTCTATAAGAGATTCTTTTTTGACCTTTAAAGCAGACAAGATCCCCCCCAAAGCAGTAGAGGCTGTCCCTTGAATATCGTCATTAAAAGAGAGTACCTTTTTTCTATACTTTTCTAAGATCTTTTTTGCATTAGCTTTTCCAAAGTCTTCCCACTGAATCAGCGCTTTCGGAAACTTTTTATGGATACAGCTTACAAAACGCTCTATAAAGTCATCATACGCTTTTCCTGAGATTCTTTTTCCTCTACAGCCTAAGTAAAACTCATTTTGTAAAAGAGATTCATTATTCGTTCCTACGTCTAACAAAATAGGAAGGGTCTTTTTAGGATGAACTCCGGCAAACAGGGTATATAAGCTAAGCTTTCCTACAGAAATTACCATCCCCCCTATCCCCTGGTCCCCCAACCCTAAAATCCTTTCTCCATCTGTGACTACAATTACCTCTACTTCTTTTTCGGGATATAGATCGAGTATCTCCTCCATCTTGTCTTGCAAAGAGAAGCTTAAGTAAAGCCCTCTTGGTTTTTGGCAGATTAGGCTATACTGCAAAGCAGCATCTCCTACAGTTGGAGTGTAGATTAAGGGGAGCATTTCCTCTATATGGGCCTGTAAAAATTGGTAAAAAAGGATTTCATTGCGGTTCATGAGCTCATTTAAGAAAATATACTTTTCTATATCGCTTTTTTGTTTTCTTAAAGAGAGGTAGACTCTATCTATTTGCTCTTTTACAGAAGATACGTGCTCCGGTATAAATCCATGTAAACGAAATCGGTCCCTTTCTTGCTTTAAAAAGGCCGTCTCTTTGTTCAAAAGAGGAGCCTGTAAAATAGAAAACGGAGGTAAATCTTCCATATTCCCTACATCTCTTTTTTGTTGTTTCTTGTCTATTACAAAAACAAAAGCTCTAGGTTAAAAACTATCTAAAGCCTTAGTAGGAACCGGATCCTTTTCCATTTTTGCCATTTTAAGGGCTATATAAAACCAAGAAACAGCAATAATAGCTAAAAGTCCCATAGACAAAGATACAGGATTTATAGACAGGAAAAAGGGAAAGAAAAGAAGGAAAAAAGAAGCTAAAGCCTTAGCAGACCTATAGGCAAAGACATCAATAAGGGCCTTTACCTGAAACTTTTGGTCTAAAGGCAGCTTTACGTATAAAAGCTCTCTTAGCACTCCAAAAAAGGAATAATCTACCGCCTTTAAGCCTATATAAGAGTAAGAGACTGTAGAAAGAGAGGGGAAAAATGAAGTAAGAACAAGGTTGCATCCCAAAAAAAGAGGGATCATACAATGTCCTAAAGCCGGCTTAATAAAGTTTAGTAAAAAGGTCCCTAAAACAACCTGTAAGAGAGTGGAGCTCATATTCACCAAAGAGATAACTCTTCCGTAATACTGTGTTCTAAAGTCTAGGTCTTGGATATTTTTTTCCAGAAAAGAGCCAAACTGAAAATCAAGCAAAGAAGCAGACATCTGCATAAAGACAACAAGTAAAAGCAAAAAGCTCAAATACCTAGAACGAACAATCTTCCCTACTACAGAAAATTGAAAAGAGGGATTTTCAAAAGCTTTTTTCCCTCCAACAATACCGCTTCTCTTATAAGCAAAACGGTAAGCAAGCAAGACTACAATATAAAAAGGGATCGTCAAAATAAAAAGCTTTTGAGAGCCTGTATGAACCGCCAAAAACCCGGGGAAAAAACTGCCGAAAATAGAGCCCAAGCCTCCTGCTGCAAAAATGATCCCATAAAAAGAGCGAGAAGAACTAGCTGGAATGGTTGCATGAATCATAGACCAGAGCTGCTTAAACATTAAAAGGATATAGATGTCTTTCCAAATAAAGTGAAAAAAGGAAAGAAAAGGGCTTTTTCCTATAAACCAAAAGTTTATAAAACTTACCCCCAAAACAAAAAAGACAAAACCTCGAAATATCTTATAGGCTCCCAGTCTTGGCAGTAATTTGTTATATAAAAAGATCACACAAAAGTTGATAGGAATAGAAATAAGCCAGGCATAAGGAAACGCTTTTGCAGAAAAATGAGAGATAAAAAAAACATTACTAGTAGGCCTACTTACTCCATACTCTGCGCTAATGAAAAATCCACATACCATCACCGCAAAAAGAAAACCCTTCTGAAAGGACTCAAGCTCTGTAAAACGGGCTCTTAAGGAGGCAAGCATATTATCTTCTAAACCGTTTTAAAGCCTCTAAAAGAGGTTCTTCATAATCAGGGGAAAAATAGATCCAATTAGAACTGGGACTTCCCACTTTACATAAAAGCTGAGAACACTCTTTAGCAGTTTCTACCATGAGATGTCTTCTAGAAACAGGAAAGGATAAAGCCTCTTCTGAAACCAAGGGCTTTTGTTTTTCCCAAGCCACAGAAAAAGAAGGAATCCCTATTTTTTCACAAAGATCGATAAAAGACTTTTCTTCCATATCAAAAGAAAGAGGCATAGCCTTGAATCTTTTTTCTTTGTATAAAACTCTTTTTGCCTCTTCATGTCCTTTTTTTCCAGGATCTTTAGCCGCATCAAAAAGAGCGCATATTACCTCAGTATCCTTATACGCTAAAAAGGTCTCTATGTTGGTAAGGTCTTTATCTTCGAAGAAAAGAATTAAAAATCGCCTCAAATGAAAATTATATGCTTTTACAGAAGAGTACTGATAGACTCTTTTATGCATGAAATGTCTAGCTAATAAAAGGGCCTCGCAAGATTCCACCCCGTTTTCATTAATCCCTAAAGAAAGCTCTTTTGTATCTTCGGAAGAGGGTAAAATGCGCAGCATTTCCACTAACTGTTCATAGTCAAAAAGGCCGTAGGCCACCCCTGTGCTTTTAGAATCTCGTAAAAGGTAATCGATCCTATCTGCCCCGAAAAAATCTCCCGTTATAATTTGAGAGACCACCTTTTCCCAAGGAGTCATCGTTTTCCCAAAAAGTTCGTAGGTTTTTTTCTCTCCCACAGCAATTTTTGCTACATCTTCTCTAATGTCTCTTTCCGGAAAGATCTTAGAAAACTCTTCTTGTATAGGAATAAAAACCTCATCTAAGTAAGAGCTATGGATAAGCTGATAGGTCATCCACTCATGCCCTTTCCCTTTAAAGAGTTCCTCTTCTGCTACATGAGAAAAAGGAAGATGTCCCAGATCATGACACAAAGCAGCTAGCCTTAAAACTTTTCTAAAGTAATGATACTCTTCCGAGCCCTTTCTCGGAACCAGGTCAAACACGTCAGGTCTTACCGTCTTACACAAATTATGGAAAATACGGGTGGCAAGCTCCATCACACCCAAAGAATGCTCAAAACGGGTATGCGTAGCCCCTGGATAAACCAGATAAGATATTCCAAGCTGATGGATATAGTGAAGTCTTTGAAACGGCTCTGAGTTAATTAATTTTTTTACAGAAGAGCCAAAACGGATAAACCCATGCAAAGAGTCATAAATTTTTTTATCTTTAGAAAAAAAATCTTTACTCATATAGACCCTCAAGACTTAAGAAAGACTCATGATACAACAGACAAGATTTTTCCTTATACCCAGAAAAACCTTTCAAATAAAAAGCCACCCATAAAGGGTGGCTCTAATCTCAAAATCCTCTTCAAAAAAAGACTGCTTATCCTTTAAATCCGATAGAAGGCATTTTTCCTTTTCCTAGGAAAAAACCACCTAAGAAAACAAAAACAGCAAGAGAGACTTTCATGGCTATTTGAGAAATAGAGAAAGTGCTCTTTACAGGTCTAGGCGAAGAGGGAAGGGGAATAGATTCTAATCTCCTAGGGGGCATGTAAGAAATCCCTTTACTATCGTCTAACTCTTCTTTTTGAAAAGAATTTTTATAAAAAGATAAAGCAGCAGCTATAATCTCAGGTCCAAGTTTATTATGCCCTCTATTTTCATGTTCTTTTTTATCTAGATTTTCCGTAACTACTTTACCTTCTTGGTTTATGTAAATTTTCACATCATAAATGGAACTTCGGCGGCCATTCATAAAATTTATAAAATCATCATGCCCCACAATAGAATCCAGACTTACTTTATAAATATTTCTAATTCCCTCTTGTTTTGCATTTTCAGTAAGGTGCCAAACTTCGTCAGATCCTCCTTGAAAACAACTTACAGTATTAATTGCTAGTCTATCTTTTGGTCTGTTTACATTAAAATATAACGTAGCAGAATCTCCTAGATAGCTTTCCTCAGAAAGACTAACACCAGCTTCCTCTTTAGCTTCTCTTAAAGCCGCATTGCGTCTTAATCCATCATTAGGACCGAAAACGCCACCAGGAAAAGCTAATCTTCTATTACCTCTTTCTATTACCAAAAGATTTCCTTCTTGGCTCAAAATAGCTGCTGTAACCCCAGGATCTACGTTAGCGCTTTCTCTATCCGCTAAAACTTCACAGGCTTTAGAATCAAAAGCAATCGTATGAATTTCTTCTTGATCTCTAACAGAGCTAGGGAAAACATTTTTATTACCTATAGTTGTAAGAGCTTCAGGCAAAAACGTAGCCTGTAAACCCTTTTCTAGCCTAGGAAGATGTACAGAAAACATTCCCACGGTTGTATCCAGTACTACAGGCTCAGTTTTTTCGTCTTCTTCTTTAGCTTTAGAATTGCTTAGTTGGTCATTTTTCTCGGAAAAAGCTCTAAATGCTTCCCTATTTATTTGAACTTTACTATTAATGCTCTCAAAAAGCCCCCCTACGAAGGTTTGTATTTTTTCAATATTGTTTTCGAAACCTTCAGCAGTTGTTTTTAGAAAAACATCAAAACGACGAAAAGTTCCATTAAAAACAATCTCAGCAAAGCTTACTCCCTCTTTTATAAGATTCGCACTATAACCCCATCTTTTTTGTTGTCCATCTAAAGTAAAGCCTTCCGGAATATTTTCTCCTATGAATTGTATTCCTTGATCAGCAACCGACATAAATTCACCCCTTCGATTAAATTTTTTTTGGGCTCCAAGTCTAGATAAAGTCAGAACTTAAAATCAAGCTCAAAACAGAAAAGGGTAAAAAAAAAATTTAGGATAAAAATTTCTCGTATGAGAGGAAATAGGAGAAAAAAGATTGCCAGAGATTTCTTATTTACTATACATAAAGTTTGTATGGCACAAGATTTTTCTAAAGAGTTTTTAGAGAAGAAAAAACAGGTTCTAGACAACCTAGAATTGATGGAGTCTTCTCTTTCTTTTTTTCCTGAAGCTCAAGAGGGAGTAGCAGACTCTTTCTACGACGAAATGGAAGCCTTGATGGAAAGAGTAGAATCTTGCAAAGAGGTAGAAGAGCTTTTCGAGCTGGTGGAAGCTGCAAAAGAAGTGGAGCATAACATAGATGTATACCTTTCTGCCCAAGGAAAAAACCAAATAGAGCTTTCCTGGCCGGAGAAAGCTTAAAAGGAGTTTTTATGAAAAGATCGTTAGTTTTAGAAGGAGCCCTTTTTATCGCTTTAGGAGGGATCGCCGTTTTGTTTCCTCACGTGTCCACTATTGCCATAGAGCTTTTACTCGGATGGCTTCTTGTGTTTTCTTCGCTATTTCAATTTTTAGCCCTTTCGGTAAAAAAAGCCAGGCTTCCCCTTTTTCAAACACTACTTCTCGCTATAGCCTATGGAGGAGTTGGCTCTTTGCTCCTTATATACCCTAACAAAGGAGAAGAAACGATAACTCTTTTCTTGGCCCTTCTTTTTTTCTTGCAGGGACTCTATGGTCTTTTTATGGCATTTCATACTGAGTTTCCCCCTATTTCCAAAGCATGGCTGTTTGTAAGTGGTCTTATTAGTATTTGTCTTGCTTTTTTCGTGTGGTCTAGATGGCCTCAAGATGCTTCGTGGCTTCTTGGCCTTTTTTCTGGAGCCAACTTAATCCTTTTAGGGATATCCTATCTTGTGCTGGGAAAATTCTTTCGAAAGATTTGATTCTTTCCTTTTTAACCCCATTTTGGTTTTTTGAAAAAAAAGGACAATTAGTGTGAAACAAATCTACTCCCTTTTCTGGCTTCTTCTAGTGGGATTTGTTGATTATTTGGGAATTGGACTAGTCTACCCTATATTTTCCTCTTTATTTTTTCATCCGGATTCTTCTTTTTTTCCACAAGACTTCAGCCCCTCATTAAGAGGGCTTTTTTTAGGGGTACTTCTTTCTTTAATGCCTCTTTTCCAGCTTATTAGCGCTCCTTTTTGGGGAAAAGCATCAGATCAAAAAGGAAGAAAGCCTATTTTAATAAAAAGCTTAATGATTCTCTCTTTCTCTTATTTAGTCGCCATTTTTGCTATTTTTCGATCGAGTCTTCTTTTTTTAATTTTTAGCCGAATTTTGGCAGGCTTTGGGAGCGGCTCTGTTTCGGTTGTGCAAGCTGCTATATCAGATCTCAGTACGGAGGAAGAAAAACCGCAAGCTTTCGCTTTTTTTAATATGGTTTTGGGAGCAGGTTTTACTATAGGCCCCTTTATTGGAGGAAAACTCTCTGAAATTTCTTGGTTTGGACAAACTAGCTATGTTACCCCCTTTTATTTCTCTTTTTTGTTAGTGCTTCTCAATACACTTATGGTTTTTCTGTTTTTTAAAGAGAGAAGCTCTTTAAAGCTTCCCTCGGATGTTCCCAATACACAGGTGAAGATCTGGCAAAGACAAAAAATCTGCTTTCTTTTAGGTTGTGCTTTTATTTTTAGTTTTGGGTGGTCTTTCTTTTTCGAGTTCGTTCCAGTCTACTTAATTGGGAAATACCGCTTTGCCTCTTCTGATATAGGTAATTTCTACGCCTATTCAGGGGGAGTTTATGCTTTAAGCTGCGCTTTTTTTATTAAGCCCGTTGTAAAAAGATTTGCGGCAGAGGGCATCTTTGTAACAGCCCTTTTCTCCGCAGGACTCTATTCTCTTTTATTCTTATGGATATCCCATCCTCCCCATTTTTGGGCCTATCTCCCTGTACTTCTTTTCTTAGTGGCCCTTGTTTACCCTACCTTAACTTCTATGATCTCCCAAGAAGCGGGGAAAGAAGAACAAGGAAAAATGCTGGGAATCTTACAGGCCACCCAGTCAGCCGCTTTTGCTTTAAGCCCCCTTTTTTCGGGTACTTTAGTAGGTATTTATCTACATATGCCCATTTTAGTAGGAGGGTTTAGCATGCTTTTAGCAGGATTTTTCTTTGCTATCTTTCTTTTTTTAAGAAAGAGAAGAAACACCTAAAGGAAACTTGGCTAGAAAAATGGCAATAGATGCTGCTTGAGAAACGTTTAAAGAAGAGATCTTTCCTTTTAATGGAATATATAAAGAAAGATCAGACAGTCTTTGCAAACTAGGATGAATCCCTTTTCCTTCTGATCCTAAAATAAGGACCGACTTAGGAGGAAAGGTATACGACTGGATCTCTTTAGCCTCTTGTTTTATCTGCAAAGCGTGGATACGAAATCCTTTTTCTTGAAAGGCTTTTATAGCCTCTACCCCACTTTTTATCTCTATTATAGGAACAATTTCAGAGGCTCCGGAACTTGCTTTAGAAACAGAAGGAGAAAGGGAGGCTCCTCTTGAAAAGCAAACCGCATCTACCTGAAAACACTCACAAACTCTAAGAATAGCTCCTAAGTTTTGCGGGTCAAAGATCTCATCTAAAAAAACTACCAAAGAAGAATCTTGTTTTCTTTCTAAAAACTCTTTTAGTAAAAGAGCCTTTTTAGGCAAAACCTCTGCTATGATTCCCTGATGAGAAGAAGATCCCACTTTCTTTTCTAAAAAGAAAGAATCCCTTTTTTCTATGGGAATTTGTTTTTTTTGTAAGCTCTGAAGAAGCGCCTTCTTTCTGTTTTGCGCCTTAGAAGAGAAAGAGCAAAAAACTCTCACAATTCTTTTGGGGTTTTCTTTCACCATTTCTTCAATAGGGTTTATCCCTATGATGAAATAATTTCCTTTCTTTTCTTGTTTTGTACTTTTTTTCATTTTTTGTGCTTTGAATTTCGAAAGAACCTTGCTATTTCTTTC
>CAYGOC010000008.1:0-86842 GCA_964351495.1 uncultured bacterium | reverse complement strand
GGGTAAAAACTAAGCAGGCTATTTGGGCAAAGATGCAGAAAAACCCATCTCTTTATCAAGATCCTGCTTTTTTTGAAAAGGAGTTTGCCCTTTTTGGGTTTTCAGGAATTAGGGAGTGGTTTTCTCCTAGTTTTGTAGAAGAAATGGCACAGTTTGTTTTGGAAGGTGCTTGTTTGGCCCAAAAAGAGGGGGCAGCTCTTTCCAGACAAGAACAAAAACAGGAAATAATTCGCTCTTTGCAGAAAAAATTTCCGTCAGAAAAAGGAGAAGCTATCTTTCAAAAACAGCTTCAGCTACTCGGGATTCCAGAGGCTTTGTTTCTTTCTGTATGGGAAAAAGCGCTTATCTTTCAAAAATGGCTAAATAAAGCAGCGCTTCTTTCTGAAAAAAGTTATATACCGAAAGAGAAAACAAAACCAATAAAGGCAGTAAAGGTTCGTCTGGTTTCTATAAAACCAGAAATACAAGGAAAAAGCCCTTTAGATACCTTAGCTTCAGAGAAGTATTTTGAAACAGTGCTACAAGAATTTTCTAAAGAAAAAGAGCCTCTCTTTTCTTCTGCGGAGGAAGTGAAGAAAAAAGCGCCCGAGTTGGTTTATGAAACATACTCTATAAAGTGGGCAGAAACAACTCCGAAACTGGCCTCTTTACAAATTCCTACAAAAAAGATGATGCAGTGGCTTTTAGTAGAAGAGAACAAACGATCTATCGCAAAAAAATTTCCTGAAGTTTCTATACAAGAAAAGGCGCCTCTTTTGGATAAGGTTCCTGTTGAAAAGAGAAAAGAGATAGAAGAGTACGTAAGAGAGCAGATGGTATTACAAAAAAAAGATTGGGCGCAGACTTTCTTGGAAAAACAAAAAAAACAAAGCCAACAACTTTTTGTAAACGGAAAAGGAGAACTAATTTTTTCTGAAGTACAAGATCCTTCTTCTTTTCTCTCATTTTTACAAAAACTTTCCCAAGGAAAAGAGGAATTGTACCAAGAAGGGAATAGGGTGTTTTCTGTAGAGCTTATAGAAAAAAGAAAAGGAGCTTCTCTATTTTCCTTAGAAGAAGTGTTGAAAAAGGGAATTTTAGAAAAAAAAATAGAAGACTCTCTTTTAGGGTATTATAAAGAGCTGGAGAAGACAAATCCTTCCCTTTTTAAAGATAAGGGAGTGAAAAAGAGCTTTAGTGAAGCGAAAGAAGATTTAGCAAATCTTTTTCTTACTAAGGGGGGCTCTTTTTACTCGATGACAAAAGAGTTTTATGAAAGTAAATTACAAAAAGAAGAAGCAAAAAAACCCTTTTTCTTGGAAGAGAAAGAGACTTGGATAGAAGAAGGGTCTCCTTTTTTCAAAGAAGCTCTTTCTAAAAAAGAAGGAGAATTTTCAAACTTAAGTACAGTAGAAGGGATCTCTTTTTTCACAGTAATAGAAAAAAAAGAAGATGACTCAAAAGAGAAAAAAGAGAGAGCTCTTTTACGAAATCAAGGAAAACTAGAGCTTATAAAACGTGTTTTTGGGGGATAGTCTTTTGTTTGAAGAAATACCGCCTATTTCTCCCCTTAGCTGGTTTTCTGTTTCTCTTCCTTTAAAAAAAGTTTCTTCTTTTCAGGATTTGGTAGAGAAAAAAAACCAACTACCCTCTCTTTCTTCTTTGCAGGGGGAGAGCTCTTTTTCTACTGTGTATGTTGGGTGGAGTGAAAGGGGGCTTTTTTTGCAAATCAAAGTAGAAAGATCTCTTCCGGAATATAGCTATCCGGATTTTCGAAGGGGGGATTCTATAGAGCTTTTTTTCGATACCAGAGATTTAAAAACTTGCAGTTATTTTCATTCTTTTTGCCATCATTTTCTTTTTTTTCCGGAACAAGTAGAGGGGTTTTTTGTAAAAGAGGTCTCCTCTTTTCGAGGAGAAGAGTTTCATCCTTTGGTAAGTCCTGAAGAGCTTGCGGTAGAGGTAGATATACAAAAGAAGTTTTACGTAACAAGTATTCATATTCCTTCTTATGCACTTCATGGATTTGATCCTTATACGTTTCCAAGGATGGGTTTTACCTATCAAATAAATAGAAAAGAAAAAGCCCCCGAAAGCTTTGCTTTTTCCGGAAAAAACTTTCTTCCGGAAAAAAATCCACATTTATGGGCAACTTTCGTTTTGGAAAATCTTTGAGTTTTGTATTTTTGTAGTTTTAATAGGGAGAATTATATGCGGTTTTCAGAAACTCATGAGTGGGCTTTGCTAGAAAAAGGAAAAGCTGTTATTGGAATTACAGAGCATGCCCAAAAAGAGCTGGGAGAGATTGTCTACGTAGAGTTTCCCAAGGTGGGAACCCGGCTCAAACAAGGAGAAGAGATGTGTGTTTTAGAGTCTACTAAGGCAGCAACAGATATTTATGCTCCTTTAAGTGGAAGAGTAGTAGCGGTAAATGAAGCGCTTTTGAAGGACCCTTCTCTTATCAATCGATCTCCTCAAGAAGAGGGATGGCTTATTAAGCTAGAGGCTTTTTTAGAAAGGGAGTATGACGCTCTTTTAGACTCTGTAGAATATGAGAGTATGGTTAGCTTTTAATGTCCTAGCTTAGGAAGAGCATGTTTTGGAAGAAAAAAGGGATTCTTGTTTTCCTGTTGCTTTTGGTTTGTTCCCTCTTTTTTCTAGAAGAGATGGTAGGCTTTTATATCCAAAAAAAGGCAGAAAGTAGAGGGATCATTTTTTCTTATGAAAAGCTCTCTTTTTCAAAAAAAGGGCTTTTTTTTTCTAAGGCAGACTTTTCTTTTTCCGGTAAAAAAAGCACTTTAAAAACAGATGCTATTCAGGTTAGATACACCTTTCCTTTTGAGTTTACGCTTTTTTTAGAAAAGCCCCATTTTTCTATTTTTCCAGAAAAGCTGCCCCCTTTTTCTTCAGAAAAAGGGGGAGGGGCTTCTTTAGCCTCTTTTGAAGGAACTTTTTCTTTTGAAGGAAAAGAGCTCCCAAAAGGAGAAGTGCTTTATGACTCGTCTTGTAAAAAGCTCTCCTTGGGCTTAGAAAAAAAGGGAGAGATCTTAATAAACAAATGTCTTTCTTCCAAAACAGAGCTTTTCCAGGTAGAGCTTTTTGAAGTTGCTTTAGAAAAGTGGGTCAATTTTTTTCCTATTTTAGGGGGGCCTTTAGAAGTAATTGAAGGGAGAGTAACAGGGGAGCTTTTTTTCGATCTTGCTCAGAAAAAAATTGTTTCTTGTAGAGCTTCTATACAAGATTTTAAAGGGGAAAAAGAGGGAGGGGTTCTTTCTTCCGCAAAAATAAAAATAGAGCTTCAAGCTGAAAAAACTTCAAGAAGGTATCCCTTATATCATGATAGTTTTTTAGAAAAATTAGGAGCTTCTCCTTTTTTTATAGAAGCTACGGAAGTAGAGGCTGTTTTAAGAAAAACCCCCCTTTTACAAAAGGGGGAGCTCTTTTTTTCTTACAATCCTTTAGTGGGAGCCAAAGTTAATGTAGAGGGGCTTCTTTTACAAAGAGAAGCTTTCTCCCTGGAAGGGAGATCTTTTTTTTCCTGTACGAAGGAAAACTGGCTACAAGCTTCCATAAAACTTCCTTCATTAGGAAAAGAAAAGCTGGTCTTCCAAGGAAAAGGAGAGCAAGAGAGGGTGCAAATTGGGGTTTTTCTTCCATATTTAGACCCTTTTTATATGAACTCTTTGCAAAAAATTATCCCTTCTTGTGCCGATATGCAGTGGGAAAAAGGAGTTTTTAAGGCTTTTTTAGAACTGACTATAAGTAAAGAAAATACGAGACTTTGCTTTACCGATGTAAAAGCAGAGGGGCTTTGTTTGAGTCAAAAAGGGCAGAGGCGCTTTTGTTTAGAAAAGGGTTCTTTTTTAGGGGAAGTCTCTTGGAAGGGGGGCTTTGAAAAAGAGAAGCTATCGGTTCATAAAATGGAAGCAGAGATAGAGGGGCTTTCTGTTCAAGGGGAAAAAGCATTTTTAGTAGAAGAAGGAAAAGGGCATATCCAAATTACAGAAAATACATTTTATAAGAGTGCTTTTTTTGCTGTCCTCCACCAGTTTAAGACGGAGGTAAATATAAAAGGGCCTCTTACGGCTGTTTCTGTACAAACCAAGCTGCAAGGAAAGGGGAGCGCACTCCCAAAAGATTTACAAAAAATGCTTCCTCTATTTGAAGAAGAAGACACCTTGTGTATAGAGGCTTTGGGGAGCCTTTCTAAAGAGAAACTTCTTTTCTCTTCTGATATTATTTGGGAAAGAGGAAAAGAGAAACTCTTTTTCAAAGGAGGAGGAGAATCGTCCCTTCACAAAACAGCGAATCTCTTTTTAGATAAGGGATGGCTTCTAGCAAAAGAGTTTCCTTTGGAAAAGCTTAATTTTTTTTGGTCTGAAAGAGGGAAAACGAAAGGAAATAGCACTTTTTTACTAACTTATGAGAAAGAGAAATATTCTTTAGAGGGAATTGGAGAAAGTCTTTCCTATGGAGGAGAGGATTTTTCTTTGTTTCTTCCCAATTGTAAAAAACCGTTTCAGATTTTTTGGGAAAAAGAAAAACCAGGATGGGATGCTTGCATTGCTTTAGAAGGAGCAACTCTGGTATTACCAGAAAAAAATCTCGTTTTTGAGCAGCTTAAAGGGGAGATCTATAAAAAAGAAGATCAGATTGCCCTTTCTTTGGATAAGGCTCTTTCTAAGGGAGTGTTTTTTCAAGGAGAGGCGAAGCTTACCCTTTTAGAAAAGGGGGAAGTATTGTACGAGGTTTTCGCGGATCAAATACGATCTTCTTTATCAGATGCGCTCCTTTTTGCTTCACAATTCATGGAAAAAGAGCCCTTTTTCTCTTTTGAAAAGGGGCGTTTTTTAGGAGAAAAGCTATATGTGAAGGGTTTCTTGAAAAAAGAAGAAGCACCTCTTTGGTCCTTTACGGGAGAGTTTTTGGGAGGAGAGGTGGCTCTTTCTTCCCAATTTCCTCTGCAAAGTATTTCAGGGAAAATAGAAAAAAAACTGGAAGGAGCCTTTTATGTAAAAGGGTTAAAAGGGGAACTTTTTTTAGAAGAGAAAAAGGAGCCTTTAAAACTGTATGTGCCCTTTTTTTGTAAAGAGAAAGAAGGGTTTTTCACCGATGTAAGGGTAGAAAGAGATCTTTATGAGATAGCCAGGATAAAGGCTTCTTTAGAAAAGCAAGGGGATCAATACCGAGCTTTACTAGATCCTGATTTTTCTCATTTTATGGGTAAAAAACTGCATGTAGAAACATGTTTATGGGGGGAGAACTTTTCTGTAGAGGCATTAAAGGGTTCTCTTTCTTTGGATTTATCACAGGCCTCTTTTTTTTCTGATCTTTTCCCCTTTTTAGAAAAACCCTTATTAGGAGACATCCAAGTTTCTTGGGACTTAGGCAAAGAAAACACCCTTTTTGCCAAAGCGGAGAAAGTTAAAATAGGGGATTCTTGGGAAGCGCCTTTTCAGCTTTTTATAAAAAAAGAGCAAGCTGTTTGGAAAATTGACTCTTTACAATTGGGAGATATAAAAGCTAAGGGCAAGCTTGATCAAGATTATGGCAAGACAAAGCAAATCTTCTTTTTCGTAGAAAAATCAGATTCTTTTCAACTTGAAGGAGACCTTTTTCTACAAGATCTCAAGAAGATATCGGGAAATGTGAAATCTCTTTGGTTTCGTGCAGAAGCTTTTCCTTCTTACTTTAAGAATATGAAAGGAGATATAGAAGCGTCGGGCGGCTTTTTTATTCATAAAAAAGAAAAAGAGCCTCTTTCTTGGGAAATAGATCTAGATCTTCTTCCTCAAAAAATTCAGTGGGAACACTTAACCTTATATAGTGAGAAACCTACCTTCTTTCATTTTTCTTCTAAAGAGGGAGCTCTCTTAAAAGGGCTGAGCCTACGTCTTTCTTCTGAAGATGTCGATCTTTCTTCTCTTTTTTGCAAGGTGGACACGATCCATTTTCACAATCAATGGTTTTTTGAAAAAGCAGAAGTATATCTGCAAGGAAAGGTCTCTTCTTTTCTAGATAAGATGGTACAAACCAATAAGGCTTTCTCATTTTTTTCTCCTTCTTGGTTTATAGAAGAAGAAAAAAGGGACTTGAAGTGGAGTGGGGATATATGGCTTTCTAGAAGAGGAGATGCGCTCTCTTTTGATTTAAAGGAGTTGTATATTCCTATACAAGAGGAGATGTACCTTTTCAAGGATATCTCCCTTATTTACGAGCCGGAAAAATGTTTTATTCAAGGGGAGTGTTTTAGAGAAAAAACTTCCTTTTTCTTTGAAGCAAAAACAAACCTTCTCCCCTTTTTAAAAGGGGAACTTCTTTTAAAAGAGAAAAAAGAAGAAAAAACCCCCTTTACACTCTCTTGGAGTTTTGAAGAAAAAGAGTCTCTACGAATTAGAGAGGTTAAAGGAAACTTTTTTGGTATAGAAGCGTCCCTTTTTGAAAAAGACTTTCGTAAAAAGGGAGGAACTCTTTTAGGAAGTCTCTATTTTGATTTTTCTTCTCTGACGCCTCTGCTCCCCAGGTTTTTTCGTACGCATTTAGAAAAGGCTCAAATAGGGGAAGGGTATGAATTAAAAGGGGTATTTGCGTATGGAGAGAATCCTTATTTTGATGGAGTTTTAAGTGGGAAGGATTTTGAAATAGGAGGGTTTTGTTTTAAGACCCTTTTATCCAAGATGCATTGGGATAAATCTTCTTTGGAGCTTAAAGACTTAAAGATGAGCGACTCTTCCGGCATGCTTAAGATGGAATCTTTTTCCATGCAAAAAACGAAAAAGGGAAAAAAGGTTTCTATTCCTAAGATAGAAATAAAAGAGTTTCGTCCTTCTTTAATGAAAAAACTAAAGAAAGAGTTAGCCCCTCTACAACCATTTTTAATTCGAAAAGCAGTTTTGGAAAAAATAGGGGGCTACATAGAAGATCCTTCTAGTTTTAAAGCGAAAGGGTCTTTGTTTTTTATTAACTCTTTTAAAAGAGAACATACCGTATTTGATATTCCTTCTGATGTTTTAGGGAGCATTTTTGGACTAGATTTAGAACTTTTAATCCCTGTAAGAGGAGAGGTAGAACTAGAGCTAAAAGAAGGGAAGCTTTTTTTACTTTCTTTAAATGAGGCCTATTCTGAAAACAATCGTTCTAAGTTCTTTTTTGTAGAAAAAGACACTCCTCCTTTCATAGATCTAGAAGGGAATCTTCATATCAATGTGAAAATGAAACAGTATGTTCTTTTTAAGTTTACGGAGAATTTTATCATTAAAATTCGAGGGAATTTAGAAAATCCGAAGTTTAGTTTAAATCGAAAAAAAAGCTTTTTTTCTGATGTATGATGAAAAAAGAGCTTCTCCTTCAAGACTCTTTTTTTTCTTTTCTGTATCCTGAGTATTGCCTTCACTGTGAAGAAAAGTTAGAGGGAAAAGAAAGACTTTTTTGTTCTTATTGCTGGCCTTTTTTGGAGTTTGCAAAAGAAAAGGTCTCTCTTTTTTTTGAAAAAGGGAAAGGTCGTATCTTTTTTGCATACGTGTTTGAAGCTGGAATTCTTTCTTCCTTACTTTTACAAGAGCTTAGACAAAACCGGTTCTTACAGGAGGATATAGCCTCCTTTTTCTTATATCAGATAGCTTCTGTATTTCAGGAAAAAATGGATTTGATCCTTCTTGTTAAAGAGGGCGCATATGCTCTTTGTCTAGAAAAAATAGGAAAAAAACTAGCTTTTTTTATAGGAGTTCCTTTTCTCAAAATCTCTTCTAAAAAGAAAAGATTAGAGGCCTATGTTCAGGGGAAAAATGTATTAATTCCTACCTTGACAGGAGGGGAAGAAGAGATACAAGAAATACGGGAAAAACTAAAACCCTTTTGTTATAAGAGCCTTTTTTTTCTCTCCTTCCTTGAAAAAGAGAAGCTATCCGTGTAAGACTTTTCGAATGGAGGCCACTTGTGTTTTTAATGAGTCTTCTTTTTCCATCCGCTGACCCACTTTTTTCCAGGCATGAATCAAAGTAGAGTGAGTTTTTCCTCCAAAGAAAGAGGCTATCTTACTTAAAGAGTCGGAAAGAAGTTCTTTTGCAAGATACATAGCTACCTGCCTTGCCAAAGCAATCTCTTTTTGTCTGCTTTCTCCTTTGATTTCTGAAATACTAACAGAAAACAGCTTGGCGACGGCTTGTAGGATTTGCTCTATTTCAATTTTTTGCAAAGGGTTCTTTTGAAAGAGTTCTGAGAGAATATCCGATACTTTTTCTTGAGTAAGGGGGATTTTCATTAAGTTATAATAAGCATAAAGACGGTTTATAGCCCCTTCAATTTGTCTTACATTTACGTAGATATGTTCTGCTATAAAAAAGGCTATTTCATCGTTTAAGGTGAGGCCCTTTTGCTCTGCTTTTTGGTAGATTATAGCCACTCTTGTTTCCAGGTCAGGAGGGGCAACATTGGCTACCAGTCCCCATTCCATTCTAGCTGTTAGCCTTTCAGAAAGTTTTAATTCTGAGGGAGGTTTATCACTTGTAATTACAATTTGTTTATTATGGTGGATGAGACTTTCAAAGGTGTTACAAAATTCTTCCTCAAAGTTAAGCCTACTTTGTAAAAACTGAATATCGTCCACTAGTAAAACATCTAAGCTACGATAATGTTTTTTCATTTTGTCTACCGATTTACTCCTCAAGTGATCTACTAAATCATTGATAAAGGCTTCTGTGGTAATGGATTGTACCTTCAGTTTTCGGTTATGTTTTCCTATATAGTGACCAATTCCATGAAGAAGGTGGGTTTTCCCAAGGCCCACTCCTCCGTGAATAAATAGGGGGTTATAGGTTTTACCCGGCCTATGGGCAACCCCTACGGCAGCAGATTTTACAAATTGGTTGGAGGGGCCTTCTATAAAAGTTTCAAAAGTATAGTTTTTTTGGAGTCCTACTTGAGGAGAAAAAAACTCTTTTACCGAGATAGGAGAAGGTTTTTTTTGGGGTTCTTGAATGACAAATTCTATGTTTTTTTCTTGGATGCCTGTCGCTATAAAAAGCTCTTGCAGTTCTTTTTTAAAGTTCTCCAAAAGGTATTCTTGTACAAAGATATTGGGGACGCCAAGAATGAGTTTAGAAGGGCTTTCTTCTATTAAAGAGATGGGAGATATCCAATTTTGAAATTCGGTTGAACTGGCATTTTTCTTTACTATTTTCAAGAAAAGTTCCCAAGGACTTTCTAAAGAAGCTTCTAAAGGCATAATTATTAAAGTGTAAGGTTAAGGACCTTCTTTCAGATCTTAATCTGAAGGTGGTTTTCACAAAACTTACCACTTTACAAGCGGTTTATGCAATATATTTGTCTTTGAAACAAGAAGAGTATTTTTAACTCTTTTAGGGTTAAAAGGCTTTTTCCAAAAGAGAATAGAGAAAAGAAGCTTGTTTGGCCACGTTGGGATGAGGGCAGGTTTTTAAGGTTTCTGTAATTTCATATGCTTCGGGAAGCTTTTTCAAAGAGAAGAGAGCTTGCGCCTTATTTAATAGGGTTGGGTAGTGAAGAGGATCGAGTTTTAATGCCGTATCGAAACAAAAAATAGCCTCGTTAAACTCTTTTAGTTCTAACCTAACAGAGCCCAAAGTTTGCCAGTTATAGGGCTCTTCCGGCTTAAGGACAGTTAGTGCTTCTAAAAAAGTTTTTGCGATATCATACTTACCTTGTTCTAAATAAAGAAAGGCAACCATTTGTAAATCTTGGAGTTGTTTATGTTCCCATCCCAAAAAATGGGTCCATTTGTCTTTCATATTATCCTTTTTGAAAATGGTCTCGAAGACCCATGAATAAAGAAAAATCCTCTTCTAGGCTAATCAGACAGTTTAACATTTTTTCTAATACTTCTTCCTCATTTTGAGAACCTTTTTTTTTCTTTTTTTTCCTATATAGCCTTTTTCTTTTTTCTTCTAAAGCCTCTAGGGGACCAAAAGAAGGAAGAATCTGGTAGCTAAAAATAGTAGAAGTTTGAGAGGAGAGGCCTTGTGGGGCGAAAAAAAGGGCAAGCGTTCTTGGTAAAGAGAAAGAAAGAAAGTGTAAAATGGATTCTTTAGCAGGATCTAAAATAGTAGAAAAAGAGAGAGCCCTTGCATGGGTAGAAAGATGGAGGTCTTCTTCTTTTTTTAAAAGAGGATCTAAAAGACGTTCATTTTCTGCGTACTGAGTTGAGGACTGTATATCTCTTTGTGTTGAAGGAGACACTTCAGCCATAAATATCCTTTGGTTCGATAAACCCCATTGTAGCAGTGCCCTTTTTTTTCACAAAACCGTTTTTGTAGTTATCAACAATGAGGTGTTTATAAATTAAGCAGTCTGAAATTTTTCTTAAAAAACTGATAATAAAAGTTTTATTACAAATGAAAACAGGTAGATCGCCCGGTTTTTAGAAAGATTGCGACAGTTTTGTGAACAAGTTTTCCACAATTTTCCACAAATAGAAAAAACACTCTTAACAGTATGGTTATAAGAAAGATAAAGGTTTTTCTTTTTTCTTTTTTTGTAAAAGATTTGCCTGTTTTTTAGTTAGATTGCTAAGATGTGGAAAAAAGGGGAAAAGGAAAAGTTTCGATGAGTTTTTTCTTTAGTGGAAGTCACTCTTTAAAGCTTGATGAGAAGGGACGTTTTGTCTTGCCTCAACCTTTTCGCTTAGGACTTGTGGAAGAGGGGAAGCTGGAGTTTGTGATTTGTTTAGGGATGGGGAAGTCTTTAAGCATATATAAAAGGTCAGACATTGAAAAAATCGTCAAAAAGTTGCAGCAAAAGCAACATGTGGGTAGGTTGCAACCCTTTTTTACCACCTTTTTTTCTACGATGCATCAAACCACTTGTGATCGACTGGGAAGAGTTATGCTTCCCTCTTTTTTAAGACAACGAGCTGAGATTCAAAAAGAGCTGGTAGTGTGCGGGGTATTGGATAAAATTGAGATTTGGTCTGAAAAAGCGTATTCCGAAAATTTGGGAAAACAGGAAGGATTTACTTCTATGATGGAAGAGGCGTTTCTTCTTTTAGAGGAGAAGGAGTCTATCGAAAAAGAGGAAATCCCTAAGGCAAAACTTACAGAAGGTCTTTTGAGTAAAGTGGGAACAGAGCTTTGCTAAAGTTATATTAGATGCATATACCTGTTTTACTAAAAGAGATAATAGAAGGGTTTTCTGCCTGTCACATGCTTGTTTTTGTGGATGGAACCGTGGGGCTGGGAGGACATGCAGAGGCTATTTTAGAGGCCCATCCGGAAATAGAGTTATACATTGGATTTGATAAAGACCTTGAGGCTTTGAAAAAAGCCAAGGAAAGACTGAAAAAGTGGAAAACCAAGCTTCACTTTTATCAGGGTAGTTTTACCCAAATGAAAGAGGTCTTTAAAGAAGAGAAGATAGAAGAAGTAAACGGAGTCTTATTTGACTTTGGGGTGTCTTCTATGCAGCTAGATGATCCTTCTAGAGGGTTTAGCTTCAGAGAAGAGGGACCTTTAGATATGAGGATGGATAAGTCTAGTAGGGTTTCTGCAGAAGAGGTAGTAAACCGGTTTTCTGAAAAAAAACTAGGGGAAATCTTTCGAGAATTGGGAGAAGAAAGAAACTGGAAAAAGATAGCTAAAGCCATTGTTCGCTTTCGAGAAAAAGAGAGGATTAAGACGACAAGACAGTTAAAAGAGATTGTAGAAAGTGTTTATTTTGTTAGGGGAAAAAAGCATCTTCACCCTGCAACGCTCACCTTTCAAGCAATCCGTATTTTTGTAAATCAAGAGCTAAAAGAGATACAAGAAGGACTTTTTCTTGCAAGTCAGTTTTTAGCAAAAAAAGGGAAGATAGCAGCGATTTCTTTTCATAGTGGAGAAGATCGTATTGTCAAAAATACCTTTAAGGATTTAGCAAGAAAAAAAGAGTTTGAAGCGATAAAAAAGCCTTTGGAACCAGGGGTTAAAGAGGTCAGACAAAATCGGAGGGCAAGGTCTGCAAAATTAAGATGGATACAAAAAGAGGCATAAAAAAAGGGTTGGTTTTTCAGGGAGTCTTCTCCCTTATTACATTTACGCTATGCCTTTATTTTTATGTGGAAAAGCAAAACCATCTTACTTACCTTAGAATGGAAATTCCCAAAATTTCTGCTTCGGTACGTCATCTTAGAGAAGAGATTGTCAAATGGGAATATGAGATAGATCAGCTAGAAAACCCTATGAGACTTATGCAGCTTTCTAGCTCTCCTTCTTTTTCTCACCTAGTCCACCCTTATGCAGAAGGGATTTTGACAATACAAGAAAAAGAGATTCCCTATAAAACAGAGTGGAAACAAGAAAAATCTAGCTTGCCGGTTGCTTTAGGAACAGGAAAGTAAATGACCCCTTTTTTTTCTCCTGTAAGTTCCAAGGAAAAAAAACGAGTTCTCGTTTTAGGCTTTTTTTTGTTTTTTCTGTTTTCCCTTTTACTAGGTCAGTTTTATAAGATCCAGGTTATAGAAGGAGAAAAATGGGCCAAACAAGCTAAGGGGCAGCATCAATTTGTAATCTATGAGCCTTTTATGAGAGGTTCCTTTTATGCTAGAGCCCCTTTAAATTCAGAAGAAGAACAAGATCAAGCGCTTGTGATGGATGTTCCCAGGTTTCATCTTTTTATTGATCCCGATTCCATTCCTTTACAAACAAAAGAAGCCGTATTTCAAAAGGTAGTTTCTTTTTTTTCTTTGGAGGAAAAAGAAAAAGAGCGCATTAGACAAGACTTTTATAAAAAAAGCAGGTCTAGAAAAATCATAAAATGGCTTGATTCTGAAGAAAAGAAAAAGGTTTTGTCTTGGTGGCAAGAGTTTACTAAAAACCACAAAATAGCGAAAAATGCGCTCTACTTTCAGCTCGACTATAAAAGGTCTTATCCCTTTGGTTTTTCTTTAGGACAACTTTTGCACACAGTGCAAGAGGAAAAGGAAGGGAAAACATTTCAATCCTTTCCCACAGGGGGGCTGGAGCTTCAGTTTCACTCTTTTTTACAAGGAAAGCTAGGGAAGAGAATAGGATATAGATCTTCTAGACATGCTTTAGAAATGGGACCTATTTTGGAGTTTGCTCAAAATGGAGCTGATATTTACTTAACGATTAACCATTATTTGCAGGCTATTTGTGAAGAAGAGCTTAAAAAAGGGATAGAAGAAGCAAATGCTAAAGGAGGATGGGTTTTTATGATCCACCCTTTTACAGGGGAAGTTTTAGCAAGTGCTCAATATCCCTTTTTTCATCCGGAGCAGTATAAAGCGTATTACAATGACCCCGCTTTGTTGGAACACACTAAAAACAAAGCTGCTTTAGAGCTTTTTGAGCCGGGCTCTATTATGAAACCCCTCACTTTAGCCGTTTGTTTACAAGGGAGCCTTTTTTATGAGCAAAAATATAAAAAACCTCTTTTTACTCCGGAGGAGAAAATAGCAACTTCCAATGGTTCTTTCCCTAAAACCCGATTTCGTTTGAAAGATGGAAGGCTTCGAAAATATATGAACTTTCCTATGGCCTTGCAAAAATCGGCTAATATTTACCTTGGTAAGGTGGTGCAAAGAGTTTTGGAAAATATAGGAGAAGAGTGGTATCGAGAGGCGTTTATCCATATTTTTGGATTAGGGAAAAAAACAGGAATTGAAATCCCTTCGGAAGAGGAGGGAAGAATTCCCAAGCCGGGAAGATTGCATCAAAATAAAAAACCGGAGTGGTCTGTGCCTACCCCCTATTCTATGGCAATAGGACATAATCTTTTAGTGAATACGGTACAAATGAGTGCCGCTTTTGCAACTTTAGCCAATGGAGGCTATAAAATAAGACCTACCCTTGTTAGAAAGATTGTAAAAGAAAAAGAGGTGGTTTGGGAAAACCCCCTTTTTTCTTATAAAAAAGAGAGAGTTTTAGAAGAAAGAGTAGTAAAACAGATCCAAGAAGGGCTTTTATTGACAACCCAGTTGGGGGGGACTTCTCCTAGGGGTAATATCCCTTATTATACGGTTTTGGGAAAATCGGGTACTTCTGAAAAAATTATAAACGGGAAGTATTCCCATGAAAAATATATTGCTAGTTTTATAGGATTTGCTCCTTTAGAAAAACCGGAGTTTGTTATAGCGGTTGTGTTAGATGAACCGGAAAAAAAGTGGCTTCCCTTTGCCGGAAAAAACTATCATGGAGGTATTTCTGCTGCTCCCATTTTTAGTAAGATAGCAGAAAGGTCTCTTCGTTATTTGGGAGTTGCTCCGGATAAAGAGAAAAAAGAGATCCAAAAACAAAAAGCAAAAGAGTCTAGGAGACTATATCAAGAGTGGAATGGAAATTAAAAACGCTTATAAAAAACATCTCTAAAATAGAGATAAAAGGGTCAAAAGAAAAAACAGTCTTAGGCCTTTGCAATGATTCCAGAAGGGCGTTTCCTAAAGCGCTTTTTTTTGCAAAACCCGGGTTTCTCTATGAGGGGGCTCAGTTTATTGAAGAGGCTATAAGAAATGGTGCCTCTGTTATAGCTTCTTCAAAATATAACCCTTTTTTAGAGGGGGTAACACAAATTATTACAGAAGATATAGCTGCTTTAGAAGCTACTTTGGCGGCTAGATTTTTTAAGGATCCCTCTAAAAAATTGGAGCTAATAGGCGTTACCGGAACTAGCGGAAAAACTACCGTTTCTTATTTAGTAAAGGCTCTTTTAAGCGTAAAAAAACCAACAGGGCTAATGGGAGGTGTAGAATGTTCTTTTCAAGGGTATCAATTTCCTTCTTCCCTCACTACGTTAGATATCATCTCAAACCAAAAGTTTTTAGATCAGATGGTAAAGGTGGGGTGTAAAGCTGCTGTAATGGAAGTTACTTCTCACGCATTAGATCAAAATAGAGTAGAAAATCTCTTTTTTAAAAAAGCTATTTTTACTTCTTTGAGTAAAGAGCATTTAGACTATCACAAAACAATGGAGGCTTACGGCGCTTCTAAGAAAAAGCTGTTTGAAAAACTTCCCAAAGAGGGGCTGGCTATTTTGAACTTAGATGATCCTTTTTCAGAAGAGATAAAAAAAGACACCAAAGCCTCTATTCGTACATATGGACTATCCCAAAAAGCAGATTACTGGGCAAAAGACATACAGCTTTCGCTTGGAAATACGAGTTTTTCTTTGATTCATGAAAATAAAACCCTGTCTATAGAATCTCCTCTTGTAGGAGTTTTTAATGTGTATAATCTTTTAGCTGCTATAGCTTTAGCTCATAGCTGCGGTATCTCTTTAGAAAAAATACAAGATAAGATAAAAGACCTTTCGCCCCCTCCCGGAAGAATGGAAAAAATAGAAAAAAAGGGGATTACAGTAATTATTGATTTTGCCCATAAAACAGAAGCTTTGGAAAAGGTCTTATCCTCTTTATCTAAGATGTCTCCTAAAAGGATTTTTACCGTTTTTGGATGTGGAGGGGATAGAGACCCCGGTAAACGAGAAGAAATGGGAAAAGTGGCAGAAAAGTATTCTCACTACGTAATTGTAACCAACGATAATCCTAGAAAAGAAGATCCGGATAAAATAGCAGAGGCTATCGAAAAGGGTTTTGCAAAAAAAGAGAAAAAAGAAAGAATCTTAGACAGAAAAGAAGCTATAAGAAGGGCTCTTTCTTTGGCTGAAAAGGGAGATCTTGTTCTGATTGCCGGTAGAGGGCATGAAAAGAGGCAGATTTTACACAATCAAACAATCCCTTTTGATGATAAGGAAATAGCATTAGAAATTTTAGGGTAAAAGAGAGACCTTTTGAGACAGTTTTTTTCATGTAAAGAAAGAGTTTTTTGTTTTTTTCTTCTTCTGGTTTGTATCCCGTTTACCACCTCTTGCGCTTCTTCTAAAAATAGGCCTACCGCTTCTTCTGTTTCCTCCTTTTCCAAGCTAGAAAATAAGCCGGTGATTATTTTAGATGCAGGGCATGGAGGGCTTGATTTAGGAGCAAAAGCAAAACCACCCTACCTAGAAGAAAAAAGGGTAGCTTTGACTACCGCTTTACTTGTCCGAAAATATTTAGACCACTTGGGATATAAGGTAATTTTGACTAGAGATACGGATGTTTTTGTTCCACTATCTAGAAGAGCGCAAATAGCCAATCATTCAAGGGCTACTTTATTTGTAAGTCTTCATTTTAATTCTTCCATAAAAAACCCAAATGCGCACGGTATTGAGATTTTTTATTGTAACTGCAAAAAAGATCCTATGAGAGCTAAAGAATCAAAAAAACTAGCTTCTTCCATATTAAAAGGAGTAATCGCTAGGACTAAGGCAAAATCTAGAGGGGTGAAGATAGGAAATTTCTACGTGATAAGAGAGTCTAAAATTCCCGCAGTTTTAGTAGAAGGGGGATTTATCTCTAATCTAGAAGAGAGAAGAAAGCTACGAGAAAAGCCCTATCTCATCGAACTTGCAAAGGCAGTAGCACAAGGGGTAGATCAGTACCTAAAAAGGGGTTAGAGTCTGTTCTTCTTGGATTGCATTCGAGGATGCCTTGCAAAGCAGCTCTCTCTGAATTAGGAATCCCATTGACTTTAGCCTTGCGAGTGGTCAAATAGGGCTTTGATCTCTTGACTAAATCAAAACAAAGTACGTACCCTAGGTATCGTCCTCGACCCGAATTGAACGGGTGACCTGTCGCTTAGGAGGCGACCGCTCTATCCGCTGAGCTACGAGGACAGGTGATATAGGATACAAAATACAAGGCAAAGAGACAAGTTTTAGGAGATGATATGGAAAAAAAAGAGGCTGATTTTGGGCTTATTGGACTGGCTGTTATGGGGCAAAATTTGGTTTTAAACATAGAAGAGCATGGTTATAAGGTAGCTGTGTTTAACCGTACCTTTGCTAAAACACAAGCTTTCTTGGAAGGACCTGCCAAAGGTAAAAACATTATGGGTGCTCAAGATATTAAAGAATTTACTTCCCTTTTGAAAAGGCCTAGAAAAATCATGCTTATGGTAAAGGCAGGGGATCCTGTAGATGAGTTTATAGAACATATCCTCCCCTTTTTAGAAGAAGGGGATATTATCATAGATGGGGGCAACAGCCACTTTCCTGACTCTCAAAGAAGATATGAAGCTTTGCAAAAAAAGCAAATCTTGTTTGTGGGAGCAGGAGTTTCCGGAGGAGAAGAAGGAGCGAGACATGGTCCCTCTATCATGCCCGGAGGAAACAAAAAAGCTTGGGAAGAGATCAAGCCTATTTTTCAAGCGATAGCTGCCAAATCAGATGGAGAGCCTTGCTGTGACTGGGTGGGAGAAGGGGGAGCCGGTCATTTCGTAAAAATGGTGCATAACGGCATTGAATATGGAGATATGCAGCTCATTTGTGAGGCCTTTGATCTTTTACAAAAAGGGGCTAGATGTTCTTACGAGGAGCTAGCGGCAATTTTTACCGAATGGAATAAAACAGAATTAGACAGCTATTTAATTGAAATCACCTCCCAAATTTTCGCCAAAAAAGAAGAAGGAAAAGTAGTGCTTGATACCATTTTAGATGTAGCAGGACAAAAAGGGACAGGGAAGTGGACTGTGATGGAAGCTTTAGAAAGAGGCCTTCCTGTTACCTTGATATCAGAGGCAGTTTTTGCAAGAGCGCTTTCTGCTTTGAAAGAAGAAAGAGAAAAGGTAAGTAGGGTCTATCCTCCTCAAGAAGTACAGCTCTCTTGTGATAAGAAAACCTTTATAGAACAGGTAAGGCAAGCTTTATATGCTGCAAAAATCTTGAGCTATGCGCAAGGGTTTATGCTTATGAAAGGAGCTTCAGATGAGTTACAATGGAACTTAAATTACGGCTCTGTAGCTTTAATGTGGAGAGGTGGTTGTATTATTCGAAGTACTTTTTTAGGTAAGATTAAAGAGGCTTTTACCAAAGATCCCTCTTTACAAAATCTTCTTTTAGATCCCTATTTCGTAGAACAAATCCAAAAAGCCATACCTTTTTTAAGAAAAGCGGTACAAGAGGGAGTTTCTTTACAGGTTCCTCTTCCCTGCTTTACCACTGCTTTATCGTTTTTTGAAGGATATAGAAGAGAAAGGCTTCCTGCTAATCTATTACAAGCACAGAGAGATTTTTTTGGCGCCCATACTTATGAAAAAATAGGTGAGGCTAGAGGAAAGTTTTTCCATACAAACTGGACAGGAAAAGGAGGCGATGTAAGCTCTAGCTCTTACAACGCCTAAATTTTTAAATGAAGCAGATTTAGTATTAGATAGCAGTAGAGCGAAAACTAGTCCTGGTTTTTTTTCTGTTTTCTTAAAGCTCAAGCAAGAGGACGTCCTTCGTTTGGAGGTGTTTTCTACTTGATGTACTTTACCTTGCTACAGGAATCATTAGTATTAAGGGGAGGGTTGTACTTTGAGCTAAAGAAACGGCGAGTAGACCATTCTAAAAGTACTGCAAGTTCTTGAATATCAGAGTCAATTTTCGAGGGTAGATTCCCGGCAGAGGCCTTGCTTTCTTCTTCAGAAGGTCCAGGCTTCAGCATTCGATTTAAAATCAAGAGAAGAGGATCTTTTGTTGCGTTTTGACTTTCTTTGGCAGTTAAGGGGGTAAAAGTGTGGTTTGTTATAGGATTTAGTTCAAAGGCAAATTCCATCCGCTTGTTTACACAAGGTGCAAAACTAGTTATTATATCGACCGAACAATGAATTCTTTGACTAACGACACTAGATTCTTTTGAAAGAACAGAACTCATATGGGTTTCTAATTCTAAACGCCCATTATTAGGGTAGAGGTTCTTATTTTCTTCTGGTAATTTCCAGTAAGTAGAGTGGCCCTCTACTTTATCGTTATCTGGACTGAAAGATTCCCAGGATCTGGTACAGTTCACATGTAAGTTGGAAACAGAATTAAGTGGTGCAGCCATAGTTTTTTCCTCTTGGTTGAAAAATTTTAATACAAGAGGCAATTTAAAAGAAACCATTTTAAAAAATCTCAAGAGAGGTTCTTTTGCTAATGGCAAAGTTTTAGCTCTTAGAACGCTTTACTCTTTTAAAAGGAGGGGCAGAAAGGGGGATAAGTTGAACGATAGGTTCCTTTCTTGCAAATGGGGATATCAATGTAGGGCTTTTCAACTGTTTAAGAAAGGACTCCATTTCTTTAACTTTAGAAGAGGCAATGTAAGAGGGCGTTACACACAACAACCGTTCATAGGTAAAGCTTGCCATCTTTTTTCCTAATGGAATGGCATTGTCTTTGCGTATATTAAGAGCTTGTAGTAGAAGAAAATAAAATATCTCCAGCACAACTTTTTTCATTGCTAGAAGATCACAAGAGTGTGCTTTTTGTGTGAGAAAAGGAATTTCTTCAGGTACTTTATATTCAAAATAGACTTTCCATCCCAACAAAGAAACTGTAAATAAAAGAGTCTGTTTTGTTTTGGGGATAGAAAAAACACTTGTTAAACGACAGGTCAGTTCTATTTCAGAAAGCGTTTCTTTATCGAAAAAAGGGCTTGAGTCAACTCCTTCTTTTGTTTGCAAAAAAAGAGAGCATATTTTCCAGTTTGTAGTATCTACGTTGTAAGGCTTTCCTTCGGGGGTCCATCCGCTGTATTCTCCATAATGGGAGATTTCTGATTTGATTTGAAACACGGGAGTTTTTCCAAATGAAGTGATGGTTGCCATGCTTAAAACCAGTTTTAGCCGCAGTTTTTTACTGCAAAAGAGGTTTTTTTGTCAGGCTTTTTTTATGTTTGGAAAAAATCACAAGTTTAATTTTCAACAACTGAGAACAGGTTTCCCGGGAAAATAGAGTTTGGAGGGAAGTCTCCGAGGGTATAGGCTAGGTAGTGATTTAAATATGCTGTAAGAAACACGGTAATGTACTCTTCCTCTGGGTTTTGTTCGGGACTCATAAGCCTAGAGATGCTTTTTGTTATAAATAAGAGTTCTAGCCACGAAGCGGTTTCAGCATTCATGGGAACAAAAGAGCGGTTAGCAATTTGGTTGAAAACAAAAGTGATTTTTATCACATTTTGAAATTCGCGGTTAGTAACTTGGATTTCTGAGGTGATCTTCTGCTCTACAATGTGTCCTTGGGCGTTTTTAGTATTAGTACGTGTAGTTATTACGGTGAGATTAGGCATTTCTTCTGAAGAATACATATGAACAGAAGGGGTTCCTTCCCAGACTATCAGAGACAACTTTTTTGCTTTCCAGGTAGTGGTGCAGGTTTCTTCGACAGTATCTCTATTCCCAGAAAGCATTATATATTGACTTTCCCGCTCAACACAAATATGAGGAATGACGGGCTGTATGAACATAGTATACTCTATTTAAAAAAGAGAAACTCTATCACAGATCAATCCTTTAAAAGGAGTTTTTTCTATAGATATATAGGTCTTTTCAAAAAAGTAGCTGCTGTAGGGTTTCGGTTAATAGAAGCTCTTTTTGTTATGACAAGATAGTTTCTAGAGACTGTAAATCCCAAAAAAGAGATCTCCTTTGAAGGAGGTTTATTTCGGGGAAGTGTTTCTTGTACTTCTAAAAAGTTACGGACAATGTTTTCTAAGGATTGTGTTAGTCTTTCCTTTTGAACTTCCCCGCTTGTAAATAAAAGATAGATCAAGGCGGTAACAATAAGCTGATTTTCTAGTTTTTTTATGACAGCTATTTGGTTAATGTAGCAAAAGAGCCTTTCCTTATCAGGGGGAATAGTATAAGAAAAGTCTACAGGACTTTCATTCAGCATACAAATACTCAAGCCAATTCTATTCTCCCTAAAATAAGAAGAAGCCTTTCTCAAGGAGGAGGTTTCTACGTAGGTTCTCATATGGATGCTCGAAATGTAGCGATAAAGGGGATAAGATCTAGAAAGTCTAAGTCCCCAATAGGTAAAATAGGTAAGCGTTTCTTTCTGCTCGGATCTGTTACGGTTACGATGGGGCACCAAGGAATAAGAGTCCGGTTCTACAAAGAAATGGACTGGGGAAGAAGGTATAGATGTCATATAAGAGAAAAAGTTTATCTTAAAAGGTTTTTTTATTAAAGAGATTGTAGCTGATAAAAAGGGCTGCTTTTAGCTAGAAAAGTGGTTATGATTTCTTCTATTTTTTGGACAAGCATGTTGTTAGGCAAAGGATGCTTAGAAAGAGTAGGATAGGAAGAGATTAGAAAATCGATCATAGAAGCTTGTATAAACTGTATTTCTCTAGGTACAAAATCGAGTAAGGGGCGACGATATGATTCACGCGGTGTATAATAAAAAACCAATCTTGTAGGAGGATCTTGAGAAGAAGTCAGATCTAGGAAAAAAACAAACTGAAGTAGTTTTTTTGTTGAGAAACGAAAGGTTTCTATGTAAATGGTTTTTATAGAAAAAGAATAGGGATAAGAAGAACAGGAGTCACAAAAGAGGTAGGTCTAATCTGTAGTATAGAAACGCTTTGTAGTTTCCCCTTTTGAACGTATATGTAGAGAGGAAGATTCCGGAGTAAAAGTATGGGCAACAGGATAAGAAGGGAGCATAGACATAAAACCTGCATCTTATAAAAAAGGGAAGAAGATACAAAATAGCCCTTTTTAGGTGAAGGCTTTTTAGCTATCGGTTTTTAGTACCTGGATAAACGCGCTTTGAGGGATATTTACCTTACCAAATTCTTTCATCTTCTTTTTTCCCTTTTTTTGCTTTTCCCAAAGCTTTCTTTTTCGCGTAATATCTCCTCCATAACACTTTGCGGTTACGTTTTTAGAAAGGGCAGAGATAGTCTCTCTTGCAATAATTTTTCCCCCAATGGCCGCTTGAATCGGCACTTTAAAAAGTTGGGGAGGGATAACCTCTTTTAATTTGGCGCATAAAGCTCTTCCTTTAGAGTCGGCTTTTGATCGGTGTATTAAACAAGAAAAGGCATCTACAGGCTCTTCATTTACTCTAATTTCTAGCTTGATGATATCTGCTTTTTGATAGTTTTCCAATTCGTAGTCAAAAGAGGCATATCCTTGGGTAATCGATTTCAACTTGTCGTTAAAATCGGTCAAAATTTCATTCATAGGAATACTTGCGGTAAGAAGCACTCTATTTCCATAGGAGCTTTCTGTTTTTTGCAAAATCCCCCTTTTTTCGGTAATCAAGTTCATTAAAGCGCCCAGGTAAGACGAAGGCGCCATTAAAGTGGCTTTTACCCAAGGCTCTTCGATCTTTTCTACTGTAGAAGGGTCCGGATAGTGGACGGGATTGTCCACTTGTTGTTTTTGTCCATTTTTGAGATAGAAGTGGTATACAACAGAGGGAGCCGTTGTGATGAGTTCTAAGTCAAACTCCCGAATAAGCCTTTCAAAAGTAGTCTCTAGGTGTAAAAGCCCTAAAAATCCGCAGCGAAACCCAAATCCTAAAGCAAAGCTAGTCTCTTGCTCAAAGTATAAAGCGGAATCATTCAGTTGAAGTTTTAAAAGAGCTCCTTTTAAAAGCTCAAAATCAGAGCTATCCATAGGATAGATTCCGGCAAAGACAACCGGGGTTATCATTTTAAAACCGGGAAGGGCTTTTTCTGCTTTTTTGCGCAGAAGAGTGATGGTGTCTCCCACTTTTATGTCAGAGGTATCTTTAATGTTTCCTGCTAGAAAACCTACTTCTCCAGAGGAGAGTTTTTCAACCTGTTTTTCCATAGGAGAAAAAATGCCAAGCTGTAGTACTTCAGAGCTTTTCTGGGTTGCCATGAAATAGATTAGGTCTTGTTTTTTTATTTCTCCCGAAATCACCCGTAAATAGACTAAAGCACCTCTATAAGCATCATATCTGGAATCAAAGACCAAAGCTTTTAAAGTATCTTCTTTTTCTTCCTTGGGATGGGGGATTTTTTTTACGATGGCTTCGCAAAGCTCTTCAATCCCAATACCCGTTTTCGCAGAAATGCAAAGAGCCTCTGAAGCATCCAGCCCTATGATCTCTTCAATTTGTTTTTTGGTTTCTTCTACATTGGCAGCAGGCATGTCGATTTTGTTGATAACAGGAATAATCTCTAAATTGCGATCTAAAGCTAAAAAGACGTTTGCCAGCGTTTGGGCTTGTACCCCTTGCGTTGCATCTACTACTAAAAGAGCCCCTTCACAAGCAGATAAAGACCTGGAAACTTCATAAGAAAAATCCACGTGTCCCGGAGTGTCAATTAAGTTAAATTGATAGACATTCTGGTCTTTGCTAGAAAAAAGCATGGTAACGGGTCTTGCCTTAATGGTGATCCCTTTTTCTCTTTCCAGTTCCATATCGTCCAGGAATTGCTCTTTCATATCCCTGGAAGAGACCGTTTTGGTATTTTCTAAAAGGCGATCTGCCAGGGTAGATTTTCCATGGTCAATATGGGCTATGATAGAAAAGTTGCGAATTCTTTTTTGAGGAAAGCTCATTTTTGATCCTGTAATCTAGAGAGAGTGTACTAAAAGTTAGAGAATCTTGACTAGAAGCTTCTATCAGATTTGTCAGATTTGGTAAGCCAAATTTTTTCTAGCAAGGAAAGCTTAGAGCTTGCATGGCAAATAAGCTTTAAATAGATCTCTTTAGAGTCGGTAATATTTCTCCTTGTAAAAAAACTTATTTGACTAAAACAAAAGAGATCTTTACATTTTCTTAACCTTTTTAGTTTATTTGGAATCAAAATTTATGGAGGATTTTTTTAGGGTTAAGAACATAGCAAACTGTGACGGCAGCTTGCATGAAAAAAGAGAAGACTTTTTTTTTTCTCAAGATTCTTTTTTAGACCCTGATCGCGATTTTAAAGAGAGAAAAAAAAGAGTCCTCTTTTTTGTTTTAAAAGAGATTCAAAAAAACCCTAAATGTCCTGCTTCTCTTTTGGCCAATATAAAGTCTCCTAAGGCTTTTTTGGATCTTCTTTCATCTCGGGCAAAAAAAACAATTCCTAAGGTTTTAGTAAAAAAAGAGAGACAAATAGCTTTTTTTGAAGAGAAGTTAATAGGGATAGATTCTCCCCAATATGGAGAATGGATATGTTCTTTTTTGCAGTTTGTCTTTTTTATTCCCTCTTTTTATGAAATGTTTCCTTTTCTTCCTTCTTCTTTAGCCCCTTTGCTGGACTGCTCAATTGCCTATAAAAAAGCCAAAGAAGAGGGAAGGAATTTAGAAGTACACTATGCTAAGCTAGCCTTAGAAGTGATCCGAAAAAAGGTCATGCCTATTCAAAAAGGAAAAGGGATAAACTTTTATTTTCTCCTACAAACCATTATGCAAAGAATAGGGGGAAATAGAGGCTTTTTTCCTTTTTCTCCTAGTTTTTCTCTTTATCTTACCGAAAAAAACGAAGTAAGCAGGCTCTTTTCCTTGGAAGAAGAAGCGGAAGAACTTTTAGTTGGTTTGAAGCCACATCTTTTAGAAGGAGTTCCTTTTGAAACGCTTTTTTCTATAGGAAAAGGGCTGAATCTTCTCTCTTTTGTAGAGTATAGAACCGATAGAGTAGAAGAGAGGGGAATCTATATTACTTATCTTTTTTCTTCTCAAACTTGGTATCAGTGTTATCAAGGTAGGGTTATATCTGTAAAAAAAGAAAATTTATTTTTAGCTTTACAGGGAGCTGTTTTACTGTACTACCAAAAATGAAAAGGCCCTACAAATATTTGTAGGGCCTTTAAGCTTTAACTAATTAGAGCGAGCTTTTTTTAAGAAGCTGTAGCTGCCTCTTTTTCAAGAGAAGGCTTCTTTTCCTCTTCTTTTTCTGAAGTTAAGCTGGTGAACTGACGGTTCAAAGAACGAACAGCCCCTAGCCATACTACAGAAATAAGACCTAGAACAACTCCTAAAATAGGTGTAACTACGGCGATAGAACCAAACGTTAAAATAAGCGTTTGTTGTAGAAGGGCTCCTCCTGATTTTCCAAGCCTTGCTCCCACTACGTCTACAGCTGCTTTTCCTTTTACTTTAGACTCTTGGTCTAAGGGGATATAAGCCATCTCTTTAGTAGGATCAAACAAAGAGTACTTTGTAGACTTACTCAATATATTTTGAATCATACCAAATAGTACAGCTAAGAAAAGAGGTGTAGTACCAATTGCTGCAATAGGTCCTGCTAAATTTTCTTTAAAAATAACAAAGGTAAAGAAAGCGGCACCTGTTATTAGTAACACTATAGGAGTAGTGGAGGCAGCAAATCCCCAGCCTAACTTACGGATAATATTTCCCCCTACAAAAAGGGTCATCAAAACCGTAAATAGACCTGTGAAAAAAGAGAATCCTCCCATGAAAGCACTATAGTCATTCGGGTTAGGATACTGCAGTTTTAACTGACTTTTCCAAGTAACTTCTACAATGTTAATACACACTCCGTAAGCCATTACTAAAATAGCTAGGCATCCGATATATTTTGATTTTGCCAAAAACTTCAACCCTTCCATCATAGACATTTTGGGTTTTGATTTTTTCGATTTCACGAGATCATCAGGATTGTAAAACCTAGGGTCTGTCAAAACGTTTTTGTTAATCCAGTAGTAGATTCCCATAATAGCAAAGCCTGCCACTACCACCATGGTCATAAGGTAGTTTAAAGTGACTCCCCAAGCATCTACACCTTCTGGTACTTTATCTCGTATCGTAGAGGTGATGCGGATTAAAGGACCGGAAACCATTAACGCGAGGTTCGCTCCTACCATCAAAACAGTATAAAATCTTTTTGCTTCGGTTATTTTCATGATGTCGTTTGCAAAACCCCAGAACAAAAGAGATAGAGCAACGCTCCCCCAAAGCTCAGAAAGGATGTAGAAAAGGGCAAAAGTCCAGTTTCGTAAAATAGCGATTACTCCCTTAAAACCAGAGGGTAAAATAGACTCTAACGTGTCGGCAAATTGAGTAGGATGTAAAGAATCTCTTAAAGGATAAAGGACTGTTGCAAATAGAGCAAAAAAGACAATGAAAGGAATGATAGTAGTATAAAAAAGAGCCGGTTTGCTCAGCTTATTGCTCAGCTTGGCATATACAAGCATGAATAAAATGGCAAACGGGAGTACTCCCCAAACCTTCAAGAAAACAATAGCTTCTGCTCCCGAACCCGGGGCAGTTACAATAAGAGTGTCTTTTGTGTCTCTTAAAATGGTGTAGTTAAAAGAGATCAGAAAAAACATGAAAAACAAAGGGAGAAGCTTTTTTAATTCGAAGCCATGTACAGGCCATAGAAGCGATCTCAGCTTTCCAAATTGGGGTTGTGCTGTTTGAGACATAATAATTAATTCCTCAGAATAAAATTTTTTAACAAAGTTTATGTTTTAGATCTTAACCAAAGATCTAAGAGTTCAAAAAAGATCCATTTTACGAAAAAATCAGAAAAAATCAAGGAAATTCCCTAGAGGTAAAAGGAAAGTTGACAAAGTTAAAAAAAACTTTGTCAACTTTTGCTGTTTTAAGAATGAAAAGAAGCAGATTCAGCAAGCTCTTGAGAAACTTGAACCGACTCTACGTAGGCATTCCAAAGATCTTGTTCTACTCGGTTATGACGAATTGCTTGTATTAAATCTTTTTTACAGTTTGTTAGCGATTTTTTGGGGCTAAGAACGGCAATGATTTCTTTATCTCCCGCTAGCTTCGCAATATTCAACATTCTTTCTAGTTGTGTCTTAGAAAAAAGAAGTTGGTCTCTTCTTTTTCTAGAACCTCTGGCGGCTCTAGCCTTAGGAGGAATGATGCTAGGTTTGTCTGAATTTATAATAAATTTTTTAATCTTCTCTTTTAGTTCTTCAGGTTGTTTTGTTTTCATTTTCTTTAGTGTGAAATGGTGCATATACCCTCCTGAATTCATAGGGATATATTTGCATAGTTCGTTTTCTTTTCGAGCTCCCACTTTTTTAATCGCTTTTGCTATTGTTTCTTCTAATTCTTTCAAATTTTTCATAATTTTCCCTTCATTATTTAAATCTTTCTTTTTATTTAGACTAATGAAATCCCATAAGAAGATTTTATCTTTTTTAAGATCATTTAAATGATCCTTTCTGTTTAGTTTGTTATTTGGATTTATCATAACCCCTTTTTTAAATCCATCTTTTTTGAGAAATATTTCTGCCTTTTCTCAAAAACAAAGAAATAAAGGTGAAAGATTTTAAATTCAGTTTTTTTCGATTTTATTTCATTTTTTAAGTAAAGATTAGGTGCTTTGCCAATTAAAAGAGGTTTTGTTATTATAGGCTCTATTTTTAAATCAGGGAGCTTTGGTGAAGCGGGTTTTATTGTTGATGTTTCTGTTTTTGGGGTTTTTTTCGTGTTCTCAAAAACAAGAGTTAAAAGAAGGACTCTCTTCTAGAAAACAAGTTTTGTCTACCATAGGGATGATCGAAGACCTAGTTCGGGAAATAGGGGGAGAAAAAATTGAATCCCACAAGTTAATTTTAGGAGAGATAGATCCTCATAGCTATGAGATGGTAAAAGGGGATGATGAAAAGCTGGGAGAGGCTGATCTGATTTTTTATAATGGCCTCGGTTTAGAACATGGGGCTTCTTTGTCTTTTTATTTAAAAAACTCGTCCAGAGCACACTCTTTAGGAGATCTAGTCAAAGAAAAGGTTCCGGAGAAAATTTTATATAAAGAGGGAGTGGTGGATCCTCATATTTGGATGGATCTTTCTCTTTGGGCTGAGCTTCCTCCTTTAATTGCAGAGAGGCTTTCTAAAATCGATCCCGAAAACGAAAAATTTTATCAAGAAAGGGCCCTCCTTTTACAAAAGAAAATTTGGGAAAAGCACAAAGAGATCTTTTCTCTTTTGCAAAAGATCCCGGAAGAAAGAAGATATTTAGTAACGAGTCACGATGCCTTTCACTATTTTGCAAAGGCTTACCTCTCTTCCCAAGAAAAAGAACCTCTCAGAGTAGAGGCTCCGGAAGGGCTTGCCCCTGATGGAGCTATTAGTTCTTTGGATATCAAAAGAATTGTAAGTTTTGTGGAAGAAAAAAAAGTGCAGGCTATTTTTGCGGAGACCAATGTCTCTAGAGCCTCTTTAGAAAAAATTGTAGAAGATTCTAAAAAAAGAGGAGTTCAAGTAGAAATTGCTAAAAAGCCTTTATATGGAGACTGTATGCCCGAAAACCAAGGGTATTTATCTATGCAAACCCACAATGCTGCCGTAATTTTTGAGTTTTTATGTCCAAAAGAATAATAGAAGTACAAAACCTTACCGTAAGCTACGGGAAAAACCTCATTTTATGGGAAGTTTTTCTTTCTCTTTCTTCTAAAAAGATGGTAGGCATTGTGGGGCCCAATGGAGCCGGCAAAAGCACTCTTTTAAAAGCTTTAATGGGCTTTTGTCCGAAAATAGGAGGAAAGATAACCTTTTGGGGGGAGACTTTTTCTTCTGTGAAAAACAGGATAGCCTACATTCCTCAAAGAGAGGAGATAGACTGGGACTTTCCTATTACTGTTTATGAAGTGGCTTTAATGGGGAGATTTTCCCATTTACAGTTTTGGCAAAGACCCAGAGCCTCTGATAAAGAGGCCGTTTTTTACGCCTTGCAAAAAGTGGGGTTGAAAGAATATGCAAATAGACAAATAGGAGAGCTTTCTGGGGGACAGCAGCAAAAGCTTTTTTTAGCAAGGGCTATGGCGCAAAATGCAGAAGTGTATCTGCTAGACGAGCCTTTCCAAGGAGTAGATGCCACTTCAGAAAAGGTGATTATGCAGGTTTTACAAGAGTGGAAACAAGAGGGGAAAACCATCTTGATTGTGCATCATGACCTTTCCCGCTTAAAAGAGTATTTTGATGAACTGCTTTTTTTAAATAAAAGAGTGGTAGCCTTTGGTTCCGTGGAAAAGGTTTTAACAAAGGAAAACCTACAGACAACTTTTGGGAAAAACCCACTTCTTTTTGAGGAAGCCTCACGCCTTCAAGCAGCTAAAATGGATAGAGTCTAATGTTTCATGCTTTGCATCTTTTGTGTACTGACCCGGCCTTTCAAATTCCGTTTTTAGGGAGTTTGGTAGCCTCTGTTTGCTGTTCTTTGATAGGTAGTGTCCTTTTCGTGCAGAAAAAAACCCTTTTAGGGGAGACTCTCTCTCATGCAGCCTATCCCGGCATTGCTATAGGGGGCTCTTTAGGTTATGCTCTTTTTTCTTCTTTTTCTCTTTTGCTGGGAGGGTTTTTCTTTACCCTTTTAGCGCTTTTGTCTTTTGAGTTTTGTCTTAAAAAAGGAAAAATGACTCAAGACGGAGCGATGAGCTTTCTTCTCGCTTTTTTTTGGAGTATAGGAGTAGTGGTAGTAAGCCGGCTTCAATTTGTAAATGTACCGGTTTTTCGAGAGGTAAAAACCTTTTTATTCGGCCAGGTAGCTACCCTTTCTTCTTATTATCTTGCTTTATCGAGTCTTTTCTTATTTTTTCTGGTTGCGGGTATTTTTACGTTTTTTCGACCTCTTCAACTTTTTTTATTTGATGCCTCTTTTGCTAAAACTCCCTCTTTTCGTATTTTACAAGGAGCTTTTTTTTCTCTTTTTGTCTTTTCAATGGTTTTATCAATGCGTTCTGTAGGCTCTGTTTTAATGCTAGGAATGTTAGTTGCTCCTCCCATATTTGCAAGGCAGTTTACTAAAAAACTTTCCTCCCTTTTTTGGGTAGCTTCTTTAGTGGCTATTTTTTCTGCTTTTTTGGGCAATTTGCTGCCTCTTTTGTATACAGGGAAAGGATCTTTGCCTAGTGGCCCTTTGATGGTATGGGTAGCTTCTTTTAGTGCGATTTCTGCGCTTTTTTTGGCTCCTAAGAGAGGGTATTTATATAAACTTTTGCAGATTTGTCTTTTTCGAAGAAAATGCCACATTGAAAACTTGATTAAAATGGTCTACAAAACTCCACAAATTTCAGAGAAAGAAATTAGAGAAAGGATGAACCTTTCTAGGTTGTGGTTTTTTTACTACCTTTGGAAGGTAAAAAAGGAAGGTTGGATTCAGAAAAAAAGAGGGCTTCTTTTTTTGAGCTTAGAAGGAAAAACCAAAGCGCTTCATATAGTAAGGCTTCATAGACTTTGGGAACTGTATCTAGTAAGTCACATGAATGTAAAAGCTTCTAAGGTACATGAACAGGCAGAGTATATGGAACATGTTTTAGATGAGGAGATAGAGAAAAAGTTGGACGTGGCTCTTTTTTCTCCCGAAAAAGATCCGCATGATCAACCGATCCCTAAGGTTTAAAAAATGAATCCGTATTCTAAAGATACTTTCTTCTCGTTCTTTATTACCCTCGGCAAGAGGATTCCCTCCCTTATTTCGGGAAAAGAGTCTTTGGTAAGTGATGAGATTCAGATATTAGCTCTGTGTCTTATCAGTGTAGGAGCTTGTTTTTTAGGGGCTTTTCTCCTTTTAAAAAAGATGACGATGTTAGCTAATTCTTTATCTCATACTGTTTTGCTCGGGATCGTTCTTTGTTTTTTATGGCTCCCTAAAAAAGAGGCCCTTTTGCAAGGAGAGACCTTTCCTCTTTTGATAGCCTCCTTTATTACAGCTTTGATCACAACGATTACTACCCAGTTTTTTACTAAAACCTTGAAGCTACAAGAAGAGGCTTCTACGGGGCTTGTTTTTACTTTTTTCTTTAGTACGGCTATTTTGCTGGTGAGTCTTTTTTTAAAAAATGTTCACTTAGGAACTATGGCAGTTATGGGAAGTTTGGATATTTTGCAAAAGCAAGATCTAGAAGCGTTTTTACCATTACTATTGTTACAGCTTATTTTTTTCCCCTTTTTATATCGGGGGCTAAAGGTTACCACTTTTGATGCCTCTTTTTCTTGTAATGTGGGATTCTCTTCTTCTTTATACCACTATTTTTTGATGTTTCTTTTGTCTCTTACAGTAGTAAGTGCCTTTCGGGTGGTGGGAGTTCTTTTGGTGATAGGCCTTTTTGTGATGCCTTACCTAGCCGTGCGGATTTGGTGTCATTCTTTGAAGAAAATTCTTCTTTTTTCTCTTCTTTTCTCTTGGAGCGTATCGTGTATTAGCATTGCTTTTTCAAGACACCTTTTTTCTGTATATAAAGCACCTGTCTCTTCTTCCGGTTTGGTAGTGGTTTTTTTGGGTTTTGGATATCTTCTTTCTTTTCTTGTTTTCTCTTTGGGAAAAAGGAAATCTAAAAGTCTTTTTAAACAAAAAAAGGAATTATGAAAATAGCTATTTTAGGGTCTACAGGTTCTATAGGAAAGGCAGCTTTAGAAGTAGCTCTTTCTCTTCCCAAAGTGGAGATTGTCTCTTTGGCTGCAAAAGAAAATGATCTACTTTTACAAAAGCAGATCGATCTTTTTTCTCCTAAAAAAGTGTTTTTATGGAACGAAGAAAAAGCGAAAATTTTGCGGAGGAAAAATCCCTCTCTTGCTGTTTTATCTCAAAAAGAAGGGTTAGAAGAGATCGTATTGGATCCTGAAGTGGATCTTATTTTATTTTCCATGAGCGGCTCTTATTCTTTAAGCGCTTTTTTCACTGCTTTAAAGGCACAAAAAAAGGTAGCCTTGGCCAATAAAGAACTTTTAGTTATGGGAGGGGAGCTTTTAGAAGAGCGTTTTCTAGCACAAATTATTCCCGTAGATAGTGAACATTCTGCCTTATTTCAGTGTTTGCAAAAAGAAGACAAAGCTAAGGTGCACCGCCTTATCTTAACTGCTTCGGGGGGACCTTTTTTTCATAAAACAAAAGAGGAGTTATCTAAGGTTACTTTAGAGGAGGCTTTAAAGCATCCTACTTGGAACATGGGGAAAAAAATAACGGTAGATTCGTCTACCTTGATGAATAAGGGGTTGGAAGTAATAGAAGCGCACTTCCTTTTTCAGATTCCTAAAGAAAAAATAGAGGTAGTAATCCATCCTCAAAGTTGGGTTCATAGTTTTGTAGAGATGGAAGACGGCTCTATTTTAGCTCAAATATCAGAGCCTGACATGAAGCTGCCTATTCAATATGCGTTTACCTATCCGGATAGGGTAAAGACAAAAAGGCCCTTTTGGGATCTTACCCGAGAAAAAAGCGTGCAGTTTTATCCGGTAGACTATGACAAGTTTCCTTGTTTAAAGCTTGCTTTAGAGAGTCTTTCGAAAAAAAGGGGAGCCTCTTGTTTTTTGAATGCTTGTAATGAAGTTTTAGTAGAAAAATTTTTACAAAAAAAAATTAGATGGAACGATATAGCAGAACTTTTGGAAAAATTAATCTCTTTGCAAACCCCTTTGGATGTGATAAGCTTGCAAAGAATCATAGCGCTAGATAGCTATGCTAGAAAACAAACAGAAACTCTTATAGATTCTTTATGTCCATCCTTTTAGCTATTTTAGGTCTCGGTCTTTTAGTTTTCATTCATGAGCTTGGTCATTATTTTATGGCTCGAAAAGTGGGAATGAAAGTGGAAGCGTTTAGTATAGGTTTTGGAAAACCTTTTCTAAAGTGGAAGCGAAACGATGTAGAGTGGCGTCTTTGCGTTCTTCCTTTTGGAGGGTATGTAAAGATTGCGGGAATGCAAAAGGAAGGTTCTAAAGAACCTCATGAGATAGAAGGAGGTTTCTTTTCAAAAACTCCTTGGCAAAGGATTCAAGTGGCCTTCATGGGGCCTTTGGTCAATATTTGTTTTGCTATTCTTATTTTCACCGCTTTGTGGCTTTCGGGGGGTAGACTCAAGCCGTTTAGTCAATTTACGCAAAGAATCGGGTATTTACAAGATTCAACAGAACTATACAAGGAAGGGGTAAGACCTGGGGATGAGATTCGCTATATAAATGGGAAACCTTTTACAGGCTATCAAGAGCTTTTATATGCTATGCTTACAAGTGAAGGGGGGCTTGTTTCTTTTAAAGGGAATAAGATTGACTATCCGATTCACAGAAAGATTCCCTTTGAGATTGAATCTTATTTGGGCAAGATTGACCCAAAAGGAGGGATTGATCTAGCGTTTCTTCCTGCGCAGTATTTGCTGTATGCAAAAAATCAGAATTTTCAAAAAAATTCCTTAGAAGAAGCGGGGATACAAGAAGGGGATCGCCTGTTTTGGGTAAATGGGGAGTTTGTTTTTTCTCAGTCCCAACTGAAATCTTTAATAAACGAAGCTGCCGTTTTTTTAACGGTAGAGAGAAATGGATCTCTATTTCATTCTAAGATGGCTTTGGGACAGCTACAGGACTTTCAGTTAGATGAAGAGCAACAAGGGGAGCTGGATGATTGGAAACATGAGGCAAAGATTAGCGCCTCTTTAAAAGATCTCTATTTTCTTCCTTATTTTTTTGCAGAAGACAACTCTGTCTTATACCGAATCAATTTTATGGATCGTTTAGATCAAAAAAGGGCTTTTTTATCTTGTCAAAGGTGTCCTTACTTTAATCCCCTTCAGCCGGGGGATAAAATAGTTGCCGTAAATGGAGAGAGGATTGCGAATTCTTTTTCCCTTTTAAAAGCTTTGCAGACAAGAAAACCTGTAATGATTGTACAGAGAGATTCAGCGCTTTTTGATAATATTTCCTGGAAAAAAGCAGATAAGGACTTTGACCAAGAGGTTTTTTTACAAAAGCTAAAACCTTTGGTAGAGAATATAGGGGCTCAAAATGCATTCAGCTCCTCCGGTAATTTTTTCCTTTTAAAGCCGGTCTCTTTAATGAAGGCAAAAGAGATCGTGAAAAATCCCTCTCTCTTTTTTTCCAAAAATGCTCCCAAAGGCCTCAAAGACCAATGGATACAACGAGGGGAAAACGCACCGGAGTCCTTTTTCTTAGGAGCCTCTTTTGAAGATAAACAGGTAGAGTACAACCCAAACCCTTTAGCGCTTTTTTGGGGTGTTTTAAAGGATGTGGGCAGAACCTTTTCTTCTCTTTTTCAAGGACAGCTAAATGCTAAATATCTAGCAGGGCCTGTAGGTATTTTACACATGGTACAACAAAGCTGGCTCATTGGAGCTAAAGAAGCGCTTTTTTGGCTTGGACTCATTAGTTTAAATCTGGCTGTTTTAAATCTTCTTCCTATCCCTATATTAGACGGGGGGCATATTGTGTTTTCTGTAGTTGAGATGATTCGGAAGAAAAGAATCAGTCAAAGCATGCTCGAGAAAATGACGTTGCCTTTTTTTGTGCTTCTGATCTTTTTCTTTATCTACGTTACTTACCACGATATTTTTCGCCTTGTCTCTTCTCTTTTTTCTTAAAAAAATACGGGAGACTTTAGATTACTCTTTTGGAAGGGAATCTTCGAAGCTTTCAGTTTTGATGTGGGAGAAATTTACTACATCACCTAAAATTTCTTTGATATCAGAACCTTGCAAAGCAAGAGATTTAGCAAGGTAAAAGATAATCAGTGTAAATCCTGCAAGGAAAGCAAAATCCCAACCAAAGGGGATAAGGCCTATTCCTCCTCCAAAAGTACTTACATAAGAGAGCATGCCTAGCCCAAGTAAGTAAAGAAAAAGCCACCACCCATTCCGAAAAAATAAATTAAGAGTTGTAACCCGCTTTTTATAAAAGAAAAGAAAAAGATAACCTAAGCCTATCGCTAACAGAATTCTCCCCATGGTTTTCCAGCCTGTCCAAAAAGCCAATAGGTTACAAATATAAAAAGCGATTAAACAAAAAATATGGGGAAAAGGGACTTTAAAGACTCTTTTTTGTTCAGGGAGACGGTCTCGGAGAGCAATCAATGCGATAGGGCCTACTGCATAGGATATGATAAAGGCTGAAACTAAAAACTCAACCATGTTTTGCCATCCGGGAAAAGGCAGAAACAGAATTAAACCCATGATGTAGTTCAGAAATATTGCTCTAAGAGGGACTCCTCTTTTAGAAAGATTTCGCATGGATTGCGGCATATATCCATTTTGACTCATCGCATAATTGATTCTTCCGGCAGAGGAGGTATAAATCAAAGCAGTGCCGAATGGGGAGATAATAGCATCCAAATATAAAACTACTACAAGCCAAGTAAGGCCCATCCCTGCTGCAAGCCCTACAAAAGGGCCATTATCTTTTGAAAAAGCGAGGTTTTTCCAACCTGTTTCTAAGTCAGGCTCAACAGCTCCAATAAAAGAAGTTTGGATGAATACATATAAAATAAGGGTAATAGAAAGGGCCCCAATAATAGCTATCGGGATCATTTTTCTAGGGTTCTTTGCTTCTCCGGCAAGTTGAATAGCCGGGTTATATCCGATAAAAGAAAAAATAACCCCTGCTGTGGGCAAGGCTGTGAGTATTCCTTTTATTCCGTAGGGAGCAAATCCGAAACTAGTGAAGTTCTGGATATTGAAATTCAAAGTAAATAAAAGGATGAGAGTAAGAATAGGAACGGCCAGTTTAATAACAACAATTGCATTATTGATTTTGCTAACCCATTTTATTCCAAAATAATTGATAAAACACATAATTAACATTAAGCTTGCAGCTAAAGCTATACCGCTTCCTGTCAAAATGTGTGTGCCTTCAAAATTTTCTACAATATTGGGAATGTAGTTCGAGGCGTATTGTAAGAGTGCCATCGTTTCTATAGGAGCTACTACTATTGAGGAAAGCCAACCACACCAACTCATAGTAAAGCTGACAAGAGAGCCATGACTAAAATGGGAAAACCTAGCCACTCCACCCGCTATAGGGAACATAGTTGCAAGCTCTGCAAAGGTGAGAGCTATAAACATCATTAAAAAACCACCGATAAGCCAAGAGAGTATAGCGGCGGGGCCTGCGATTTTGGCTGCATAAAAAGGACCAAAAAGCCATCCGGAGCCAATTACGCCTCCAACAGCAGAAAACAGGATGCCAAATGTTCCAATATTTCTTTTTAGTCCCATAAAACAAGCTGGTAATAAAAAAAATATTTTTTTGCAAGCTATACTAGAAACTGGATCCCAAAAGAAATAAAGTCCTTGTTTGCGCTATCTTTAAGGATAGCTACGGAAATAGGCCCACCAGAAAATTTCTTTGATTCAAAGGAGATTCGCTTTTGTCTAAAAGGTAAAGCTTTTCTACTTAACTTAACTAGAGTGTTATTTTTTCAAAAAAAAATTTAACTAAATTCTCTTTTATTTAAAAACTTTTCAAAAAAAAATTGCAAAAAGAAAGTTGTTTTTTTAAAATCCACCCAGATTTTTTATAAATAAGGATATTTTTCATGGGTAGAATTTCTGGAAATTGCTCTGGGTGCACTATTTCTCCACAACAAGGAGTTTATTTTGTTTTGGAAGCGGGAGCTTCCGGTGCCCTTATTGCTCTTAGAACAGGTAATATTGGCAGTCCTGCCTTCAAGATTATAGCCGATTTTTTCACGGGGTTTTTTGGCTGGGGAGCCTTTGAGCATGGAGTTAGAGTGATTCAACCAGAAAAAAGAAACAGTCTTATGAGCACTAGTCATAAAGGAAGACAAGAGATGGTTTTAGAAAGAATAAGCCTTTTTATTAGAGCTTTTTCTCCTACAATCTTCTTTGTTATGACCGAGGCAGGGTACAACGATTGGATACCAGTGAGAGCAACAAATATAGCTACAGTAGCTTCTGCAGGGGTTGTTTTTAGAGAAGAGATACTGGCCTTTGTTAAGGCACTTCGTAATTGCCGTCCTAGTGTGGGTAGAAGTGCCACACAACAGGTGAATGGACAAAACTATGAAAGCCTTAAGGAAAGCTCAGAACATGCAATATCCGGTTCGCTTTCACTTTCTGAGACACTAACTTCTGTACAAGAGAGACGTAAAAAAGGGCCTTGCGAAGAAATAGATACTCTTATTTTAGTATGTCTTTCTATTTTATCGGGCACTATGGGGCAGGTGGTTGTAAAAGAACCTCTTTTAAAAAATATTTTAGAGTTTTTGATGCTGTATTTTCCTGCAAGTCTTGCAGGAAGGCTTTTGTATCGGATTTTAAATCTATTTCCGCAAGGGGAAAAGATCTCTATTATATTTAGCTCGTATTCTCCCTATTTACAGGCTGCGGGATTTGCTCCTATCATAGGAATTCATGGAGATGTTTCTAAAGAGCTTATCTCTGGATCCTCCATACTGTGTGGCTTTTCTCATGGATATGAAGCGCAGCTTTTGAAAGCAAGGATAGGATGTGGAGTAGAACATTTGCCCGAATTTCGGAATACAAAAATGGTTCCTTTTTCTGATAAAAAAGGGGGGGCTTGGAAGGATTATTTTGCCGGTAAAATTTCCTGGGTAGAAGGCTCTTCTTGCTCGAAGATAGCCGCAAGTATTATGAAGCTTATTTTACATACCACTTTGTTTTGTGTTCCGCTTGCGGCTTTAGGGGGGTTTGCTGTTCAGCAAATGGCAGATGATGTAGAGGCAAAAACCGATGTAGAGGCCATGGCAGCTCTTTTAGCCGGAAGTATTTTAGGAACTCTTGTAGGTTGGTCTCTTACTATTTCGGGACACTCCCAAGACATAGAAAACATTTCCCGTTCTAGAAGAGCATTAAACTATTTATTCAAAAAACTCTTTGTGTTTCCCGATATTTTTTATGTAAATCCGGCTATTTTATACTATGTGATGCTCTCTATCATGAAACTAAATAGCGATGCCATCAAAGGAGCTTCACAAGGAGAGCAAACAGCAGTTATTCTAGCTTATTTTGCTCTTGGATTTTGCTCTACTTTAGCTACCTTTCAAAAGATCGGTGTTTCCGGTTTTAATAGGGAGCAGCCTCCTGATATTTATACACTTCAGATTATAGCTACTCTTACATTCTTTTTTTCTCCTAAAGGAAATTATGAGTAGTGTTCAGGGCGTGGGTTTTGTAGGAAAATTAATACGCCATGTAAATACAGATCTTTTCCTCCATTTTTGGAGAAAAGGTGGTACTGTACATGAGGCAAACCAAGATCTAGCAGAACAAAACCGAATAAATCGTATCTTAGGAAAAGCTCTAACAAATCTACTAGCCGCCATGCTTTTTATCCGAGAATATGGGACAGGTTCTTTAGGAAAAACAGCAAGCTTTGAAATGGAGCCACCGGGTTTTATGAAAATAGTAAAGCGTGTTTTTAGCTCTTCTTCCCCAATAGAACAGAGAAAAAAAAGGCAAGCCGCTTTAGTAGATTTAGTAAGGAAGGTTTTTAGTGCGTATTGGGAGATTTTAGCGCAAGGTATTCAAAGGGTATCTTTTTTTCAGGTAGATGAGAATGCTTTTCCTACTGCTTCTACTTTAGTAACTAGCATTAGTTACTTAGAGCAAGGAGCTCTTTGCTGTTTTTTTAGTAAGAACTCTTTGTCTCTTTTACCTCCCATGCTGGGAAAGATTGTCGTTTCTAGTAAAAAAGAATTTTTCCCCAAAGAAGCGGCTGCAAGTATAGAAGCTGCTATGCAAAAAAGAAGGGACCTTCTCTTTACATTTTGCAAAGCAACTACTTCTGAAAAACCTATAGAAGAAGAAAAAAAAGACGATTATAAAGAAGTTGAGCTTGATTCACAGTTTGAGGATTCTATTTGTGATCCTCCTGAAAAACCAAGCGATATAGGAACCATTGCAGCTACCTTTTCTCAGTCTCGGTTTTCAAAAGAGAGTCTAATAGAGCAGATGCTAATCCCTGAAGAACTGGATCAGGTATGTTATGAAGTAGGGCCTATTTCTTTTGCGGAAGTATGTAGAAAATGGGAGAGAGAAAATCCTTCTGAAAAGGTGGGGTTTTATACTATTTTGCTAGAAAAGACTAAAGAGCTTTTGAAAAGGAGCTTTCTTTTACGACATTTGCCGGAGCCTTTACGAGAAAGACTAGCGCCTCCTGATTTTTTTCAAGAGGGAGCAGAAACAGCTTTTGAAAGAGTAGAGCGCTTTAGATCTCTTTTGCTTTTTTCTCTATTCCCAAAAGAGAGTATAGAAAAGCTCATAGAGGGTTTTCTAGGAAAATATGAAGCTAAAGAGGAAGAGGCTCTCTTTATTCGGGAGTTAAAAAAAATTATCCGGGAAGACTTTTCCTTAGATCTTTTTTTTGAAGGTCCCGAGCTTAAAAATGAGCTTATAGAAATCAAATTTTGGGTAGAGTCTTTTACCATACTAAAGCGTCTCATAGATAGCCAAAGGACAAGAGCAATTCAAAGTAATGAAAACCAAGATGACTTATTTAAGCTTATATTAACCAAAGATATAGGGTTTCAGATTCCAGCCAGTTTCTATAAAGGAAATCTTACAATAGATTATAGACCTATTTTGGCTAAGTTGTTGATTTTATATGACACGTTTCCCGAAAAAAGGGGTAGCGTGTTTCCTCTTTTGACACAGTATTTGACTATTACAGCTTTTAGAGAAGCAGGGTTAAATCTTGGAGTAAATAATGCAGATCCTAAAGAGAATATTGCTTATGTTTTATTAGAAAAAGCAGGTAAATCAGGACTTTTCTGGGAAGAAAGCTTTGCTGCTTTTGAGAAGATAAAGCAGAAAGAGCCTACAAGTGTTTCTGGTCATAGCACATTCCGTGATTACCACAACTTTGTAATCGTCCTTCTTTTGAACAGAGAAGAGGATATTTTACCTTGGGAAGGAGGGCTTTTCATAGTCATGCCTTTCTTATACATTCTGGCCGGAAAAATGGGGAAAAATCAAAAGCTTTCCTTTTTTGATGGGGAAAGCTTTACCATTTTTAATACTTTTTGTTCTTTAAGTCAGGAAGCAAGAGACCATTATTTAGAAATACTGACATTTTTAATACACAATCACCCTTTTCCCAAAAAGATTGTAGTGGATTTCTGTAGAGTAAACGGTACACCTCCGAAAAATAGTAACTGTAACTTTACAACTATACAAAACAACATACAGACTCTTTATAGCTCTCTTGAGATAGAAATTCCCCTTTTTTTCCCCGAGAATAGACATTCTTTTAAAGGAATAGAAAAAACTCTTTTTTCTCCACCTAAAAGCTGGGAGGAACTTGCTAATTTTGAGATGACTGTACATAAAGAGGATATTTTTATATGGTTTCTTCAAACTTTCCAAGAAAAGGTAGGTTCTTGGGTAGATCCTTCTTTATTTCATATTTTGGGAGACTTTTTGTGTAAGAAGGTACAAAGAGAGATTATCGAAGAAGTATTCTCATTTTTAGAAGAGCTAAAAAACAAAAACATCATTTTCGAAATTACAGAACAGAGTTTTTTAGGTGTCTATAAAATTTTTTTAGAAGAGGGGGGCTCTTTTACAATAAAGCCCCAAAACTGGGAGTTTGTAGAGAGACTCTCTCAGGCTTTTGGATTTTTGCCTCCCGTATTGAGTTTGAACCTACTAAGATATCTTCCTAGTGGTGAAGAGCTACTCACTGTCTTGGAAAGCTATATAAGAGAGTCAAAGGCAATATTTCGTCTTTATAGAGAAGGGGTTGTTTTTTTTACAAGAGAGGAAATACAAAGGCTAGAGGAAGAAATACTTCGACTCATAAGAGATGAAGCAACGCAGGGTGTATGGGTAAAGGGGAAGGCAGGGGAAGAGCCTAGGTTACAAAGACTTTGTCCTAGTGAATATGAATTACTAGCAAAAGATCCTACTTTAAATTGGTCATTAGAATCGGGAATAGAAGAAGAAAAAGAGAGTCTTTTCACCATTTCAGAAGAGATTTTTCAAGGGATCTTAAAGAAAAGAGGAGAAATAGATGAAAATGGAAGAAATAATCTAACTTTAGAACTTAGAAGTTTTTTCTTTAGGATATTGTTTTGGTACAATCCCCAGTCTATAGAGGACATATTATCTATAAAGGGATGGGAAAACGAAACTGCGGAATTCACAGAAGAGCATATTTCTACCCATAAAGGACACTTTTTCCCTATTTATGAAGGGTGTGAAGTAGAGGTGTTTCCTGATTGGGGAGAAGTAGAGGTAGGGGATGTAAAACATCTTCGTTTGAGGGTGGCTTTTAAAAATATCCGAACCCATGAGGTTCAAAACGTACATAGCAATCTGGCAATTCTTCCGGAAGATATGAGACCCTACTTGGGAAGTTTTTTACAAAAGATGACACAAGCTCTTTTAAAAATTTCTTGCGAAGAAGAAGTAGAAAGAAAAGATTTTGAAAGAGACCTTCTCCTTTTATATCCATCTGCTAAGCGGTTATATGAGCTTTATGAAAGAGGGCTTTATCTAGAAAATAGGGAGATTTTAGAAAAATGGAGCACAGTTCAAAGAGAGGTAGCAGGCCCAAATAAAGAGCTAACTAAGCTTATAAAAGCCATTTCTTGTCACAAAAGAAGAGATGCTATACAAAAACTGGAGCAATTGCAGTTTTTACAAGAAGGAAATGAACGGCTTTTTCAAGATACAAAAACATATCTAGATCCGGAAGGACTTTCAGAAGAGGAGAAAGAAAATCTTTTTGAAGCACAGGGGCTTTTTTCTACTCTTTTAAGCGGCCATTTTTCTAAAACAGAAGAAAAGAGGAAACAGCTTTATAAGATCACAGAGAGTTTACTACGCCATCCTGTTATAGAGAAATTTAACAAGGAGGCTAAAGCTGTCTTAGAGTTTCTTATCCATATTAGAAAAGAGACTAGAAGAGCTTATGTAGAAGTAGGGGGCTTTTTGAGAAATTCCGGGGAGTTTTCGGAAGAGAAAAAGAGTGACATGCAAAGAGAGACCCCTTTTCATAAAGCAGCCAGAGGCAATCACTATGTACATCCAAATGGTACATTGAGTCTTTTGCCTTATGGAAGTATTTCCTCAGCAGAAATTCTACAAGGATTTTCTGCTCCTTCTTTTGAGGAGTTAGATATAAAAACGATAAGAGGTCTTTTTTTTATAGAAACAAAGAACCAAACCTCGTTTCCTAAAAAGCTGATTTATTATTCTATTGTAGGTTCAAAAAGCGGAAAAGGTTCTTCTATTTCCTCTTCTTTAAGAAACCTATTTTCTTTTTCCACATCTTCTAAGAGTGGGGCGACCTCTCCTAAAAATAGTAATAAGAATAATGCAAGAATAGAAGAGCTTCCTATTTCTTTTAGAGTAACGCTTCTAGAAGAGACGCGAACCTTAGTAACTCTTTCGGTAAACTCTCCTTTTACCTTAAAGAAGATCTCTTTAGAAGTGGTCTATAAAAAAAGCGACTCTGATAGAGCTTTTAAAAGAAAGCTCCACTTTCAGAGTCTCTCCCTTCTTTCGCGAGTTTACGAAGGAGTTGCTTTTTAATATTCTGCTTCTTTATCGCACCCTTCTCCTCCCGGAACTGGAGTAAAGCGCTCTTTATCTTTTTTCTCAGGATTTTGGCAAGCTGTGATAGTTGTGCAAAGAAGCACGCTTAAAGTAAGAAGTTTTAGTATATACATATTAGGTCCTCAAAAGTATCTCTTTTAATAGAAGTAGCAAAAAAAGAGTTTTCTAGCTAGGACAAAAACATAACTACTCAGATAGGGATCTGAATTCTAATTGTATCCCTTTAGAATCTTTAGCTTTTTTTGTGTTTTCTCAGCTAGGGGGTCGGATAAAAAAAGACCCTCCCCTTATTTAAGGGGAGGGTTCTTATAGATTAGGGCGGTAGCTAAAGATTACTTATCTTCTTCTACCACTTCGGCTTCTTCTATATCTTCTTGAGGCCTTGCTTTTTTGATGCTTTCGCTACTGGCTTGTGCTTGAGGGCCTTGTCCCATATTAGGGGCAGCTCCAGCTTGAGCACCGGCTTGTTTTTGCAAAGTTTCTCCAATTTTTTGCATGGTGCTTTCCAGCTCTTTAGAAGCCAATTTAATCTGATCCGTATCTTTGGTTTCTAAAGCCTTTTTGGTAGCCTCAATTTTTTCTTGGATTTGAGAGGTGATATCAGAAGGGAGTTTATCTTTATACTCGCTCAAGGATCTCTCTGCTCTAAACACGTGAGAGTTTGCTTCGTTTTCTACCTCTGCTATCTCTTTTTTCTTTTTATCTTCTTCAGAATGGGCTTCTGCATCTTTTACCATTCTTTCGATTTCTTCTTGAGAAAGACCCGATTTTGCTTCGATTCGGATCTTTTGCTCTTTCCCACTTTGTTTATCTTTTGCAGAAACGTTTAAGATACCATCTGCGTCGATATCAAAAGAGACCTCGATTTGAGGCGTTCCTCTAGGAGCAGGAGGAATGTCCGTGAGGTCAAACCTTCCCACCTCTTTGTTGTCTTTCGCCATCGGTCTTTCTCCTTGGAGAACTACAATGGTAACAGCGGGTTGGTTGTCTGTCGCTGTAGAAAAGACTTGGGTCTTTTTGGTAGGAATTGTGGTGTTTCTTTCAATAAGAGGAGTAAGCACGCCTCCTAAAGTCTCAATACCAAGCGTTAAAGGTACTACGTCTAGAAGAAGCACATCTTTTACATCTCCTCCTATGATTCCTCCTTGGATGGCAGCTCCACAGGCAACCGCTTCATCCGGATTTACCCCTTTATGGGGCTCTTTTCCAAAGATCTCTTGTACCTTTTGTTGAACAGACGGCATACGGGTCATACCACCTACTAAGACCACATCGTCGATCTGATCTTTAGAAAGACCTGCATCTTTTAACGCATTTAAGCAAGGCTGTAGCGTTCTTTCTATTAGATCATGACAGAGACTCTCTAGTTTTGCTCTTGTCAAAGTCAAAGAAAGGTGTTTTGGTCCCGAAGCATCCATAGTAATAAAGGGTTGGTTGATCTCTGTAGAAGAGGTTCCGGAAAGCTCAATTTTTGCTTTTTCCGCAGCGTCTTTCAGCCTTTGAAGGGCCATCTTATCTTTAGCAAGATCAATCCCGTTTTCTTTCTTAAATTCATCTAAAAGGTAATGGATGATTACGTTATCAAAGTCATCCCCTCCAAGATGGGTATCTCCGTTAGTTGCAAGAACCTCGAAAACTCCATCCCCAATTTCCAGGATAGAAATATCAAAGGTTCCTCCCCCTAGGTCGTATACGGCAATTTTTTTATCGGTTTTTTTATCAAGTCCGTATGCTAAAGCTGCTGCAGTAGGCTCCGGAATAATTCTTTTTACGTCGAGTCCTGCAATTCTTCCTGCATCTTTAGTAGACTGTCTTTGAGAATCGTTAAAGTAAGCAGGTACAGTAATTACTGCCTCAGTTACTTTTTCTCCTAGGTAGTGTTCTGCTGTTTCTTTCATCTTAATTAAGATTTGGGCAGCAGCCTCTTCCGGAGTTACGATTTTTCCTTGTACTTCAAAAACCGCATCGCCATTGGCATTTTTGGTTACCTTATAAGGAACAGTTTTAATTTCCTCTTCTACTTCATCTCGTTTTCTTCCAATGAAGCGTTTTGTAGAGGCTAGTGTATTTTCCGGGTTGGTAACCGCTTGTCTTTTTGCGGGAATCCCTGTTAACTTTTCTTTTCCTTTGTAGGCAATAATAGAAGGAGTAGTACGAGTTCCTTCTGCACTAGCTATCACAGTAGCCGTGCCCCCTTCCATAATAGCTACGCAGGAGTTTGTAGTACCCAGGTCTATCCCAATAATCCGTTTTTTATTTTTTTGGGTCATATTTTTTACTCCTTTTCTTGTTCTTGTTTTTGTTCTAATTCTTCTTTAGGGGAAGGTTTCTTAGCTACCTTCACTCTAGCAGGGCGAAGAGTTCTCTCTCCGCTTTTATATCCCCTGGAAAACTCTTGTAAAATGAGCCCTTCTGGATGTTCTTCTGTTTCATGGCTTTCTACCGCCTCGTGCAGGTGCGGATTGAAAATCGTTCCCTCAGAAGAAAAAGGGATAATTCCATGATTTTCTAAAAGCTCTTTTAGCTGATTTACAAACATATGAAATCCAATAGCCCAGTTTTTTACCTCTTCCGAGCTTTTCTCTGCATGAGAGAGAGCTTGTTCAAAGTTGTCGATAATCGGTAAAAAATCAGAAATTGTCTTCTCTGTGTTAAACCGGAGCTGCTCTGTTTTTTCTTTATAAAGGCGTTTTCTGGTATTTTCCAATTCTGCCAAAAGGCGAAAGTACTTGTCTTTATACTCTTGAAGCTCTTCTTCAAGAGTTGGCTTTTGGGGAGCGCTATCTTTAGACTCTTCAGGAAGAGGGCTGTTTTCCTTTTGTTTCATTTCTTTTTCCATATCTTGCATGGTTTGCTCCTATTTTTGGGTTCCTTTATCTTCTAGTAAAATAGAAGAATAAGGGGTAAAAAGAGGGTTTTTCTCCTCTTGGTTTACGTCTTGGTTAAAAGGAATTTGGTATTTGTATACGTTCTTCGTTAAGTTTTCAGAGAGAAGTTCAGAAAACCTTTGTAAAATGGGAAAAATAGTCTTATACGAGATCCTCATAGGAGCAAAAAGAAGAATCACACCTAAATAAGAAGGACCGATTTTATAAGGAACGGAAATAACAGAAAATTCAGAAGAGATAGGCATACAAAAAGAGAGATCATCTCCGATAAAAAAACAGAGCTTTTTTTCTCGTAAGCCTTTTTGTAAAAACGTTTTTAAAGCAGCCTTATTCTCAAAAAAAGAGAGAGCTTTAGCAAGGTAAGAAGTATCGGTACATTCCGGATAGTGTAAAAGCTTGGAAATCCCCGTTGCATAAAAAGAGGAAGTAGATCTGTGCGCTAGGTGACGCATCAAAAGTTCATTGTACATCCTTTGAGACCACTTTAATAGTTCTCCTTCTTCTACAGGTTTTTCTCCTTTAGCGAGCCTCCAGGAAAAGTAAGCCTCTAAGTAAGCCAGGTCTTTTTCTGAAAAAGGCCTCGGAGAAAATAGCGTTTCTGTATGGGTAATTCCATATCCTGTAAAGATGACAGCAGCCATTTTTTCCGTATCTAAAGGAAAAAACTTTACTGTTTGTATAGAGTCCATCTCTAAAAGGGGCTCTGAAAGAACAATAGGGGCAAAGAGCATCTCACTTAAAAACTCGGCCGATTTTTGAATATAATCATGAATTTTAGGGGTCTCTTTGTCTAAAAAAAGAGAGAGCTTTTTTTCTGTCTCCTTTTTTATTTTTCCCTCTTGTAGAATGTGATTGGCAAAAAAACGAAACCCCTTGGCAGTAGGGATTCTTCCCCCGGAAGAATGTTGTTGGATTAGATACCCATCTTTTTCTAGCTTGCAAAAGTAGTTTCGAATAGTAGCCGAACTTAAATCTTCGAATCCGTTCTCTTTTAGGGTGTTAGATCCTATCGGTTTGTAGCTTTGTATAAAAAGCTCCACAACCCCTAAAAGGATCTTTTCTTCCCGTTCTGTCTTAGAGCCTCGGTTTGAGGGTAGAATCTTCAATGCATTTCTCATAAACCCAAGAAATTTTTTCTATCTGACTCAAAGTATAACAAAGGGATTATTTTTTAGCAATCCAAGCTTTTGATTGCTAGGTTTGCGGCTTTAGTTTAGATACAAGTGGTTTATAATAAAAGCATTAAAATAAAGATAAAAAACAGAAAAAAGTGTTTTTTACTCTTCTTCCAAAGAGAGAAGGGGCAAGATATCGACAATAGAAGGAGACCAGCTAAACCCTTTTTTATAAACCAAAGAGGAGGCTATATAACAGGCTATAATGGCTTTTTTGTGTACTTCGGAGATTTTGGTCAAAAGGCGACTCCCATATTTTTCTTGCAAAAGGGGAGGGGCATGGTGAAACAAGGACCGGATAAAGGGGTCGTTTTTATTAGAAGAAAGAGGTATTTTTTCCAGGTAGTCTAAGATTTCATATTTATAGGTATTAATCTTTTCAGAGATTTTTTCTGAGCACTCTGTGAGGGGAATTTTTTCTTTTTCATATCCGTCTAAAAGGAGAAGCGCTTCATCAAGTGCTTTTTTCTTTAGAATTTCTAAAATTTGAAAAACAAGCGTCTCTTTCTCTTCTAAAAACTCCTTTTCTTCTAATACAAGAGTAGAAAGCACTTCAAAAGAAGAGCATATCACGCCTCCTTTGTTAGCCGAGCTGTCTTTAATAATTAAAACCCCTAGGCTTTCTAAAATTCTTCTTGCTTCTTGGGTAATATAGAGATTAGCCCCTTCTACGATAGCTCTGGAAGAAGGTTCTTTTTTCTCATTTAAAAAGTCTGTGTAATTTTCTTCATGAAGAGTTCTGGGTCTTCCCCCTGCAGGTACAAAGATATCAGCTATGGCCTGGTGTACGTTATAGCGAAAAAGATGGTTCATATCACTTCCGGACAGCCAGTCTTGTACTAAAGCACCTTCTTTTTTTCGATAACAAAGGGTTTGTTGGATGTAGGCTGTTTGCTCTCTTTTGGTAAAGCGGTCTAATAAAAACCCTCCTTCAGAGAGTTTTTCCGGAGGGTAAAAACGAATAGGAAGCCCTTTTTGAAAGAGGATTTCCATCTCCTCTAAAGAGAGGCCTTCCGCATCAAAAATGGTTCCGGAAACATCGGTTAACGCAATAAGCTTAGCGGTTTTGGGATATTTTTTATAAAGGTAGTGAATCATATTTCCCGCTACATCCCCATCAGGTCCTCCTGAAATCTTAATGGTAAAAGGGTCTTTTGCAGGATCGATCCCTAAGTAGAGAAGGACCTGTTCTACGTAGACTAAGACCCCCAAAGAGGTGACTCCAAATTCTTTGTGGTTGATACCAAGACCCGGTTTGCTGGTGATAAAAGATTTTTTTAAGGAATAGCCCTGTTTAAAACTAAGCTCCGAAATCCACTGAATCACTTCATTGTGCATATTTTCATCAGGACCTAAGAAGATATACTCCGGCTTTTTATAGTAGTCTACGATCGTATTTTCTTTTAAAAGACCCGATTCTTCGCAGTTAATAAGCGTTAAAAAACTGTGGATAAAAGATTTTTGTGCTTCATGAAGGTGTTCTTTTTTGCGACATAAGGTAAAACTTTTTAAATTTTCTTCAATTTCCAAAGAGGAAAGTTTTGCCGTTTCCATCTCTTTTTTATAGATCAAAAGTTCGTGATACATTTTTTCAAAAGGTTCCAGAAGAATTACCCCTTTGGAGCCCCCTTCCGGAATATCTTTGTTTTTTTTCTGCTGGGTAAGGCCTAAATTATAACACTCAGAGAAGATCTGGTTTTTTTCGATAACAAACTGCTCGACCTTTTCGGGAACCAAGGTTCTTAAGCCCCCTCTAGAAAGATCTTTAAACCGAACATGAAACCCCACAAAATGGGGCCCTTTTATGTAGAAAATACCATAAGGCAAAACAGGAAACCGTTCTTTTCTAGAGAAGGGGACGTTTTCTAGGTAAAGGGGAGAAAGGCGAAAAGAGAAAGAGGTTTTTACTTCTTGGTAGAAGTTGGTTTTTACAGTATGGTCGATAAAGTTTAAAGCCTGTTTTAAGATGTTTTTTCTTCTCTTATCCATGCTTGGGTGGCCCGTATCCAGGTTGTCCACTAAGCGGATAAAGCTGGTTCTTGTCTTTTCTAGGCTGCTTAAGTTATGTTTTTCCGGATGAAATTTGAAAGAGAAGATTTCACACAGTTGTACAGTGAGATCTTGGTGTCTGCAAAAGCCTTCTTCTATATTCGAAAGAGAATATAAATTAGGATCGAGGTTTAATAAGATTTGATGAACAAAAGTGAGAATGCAGCTTAAAAGATTTTTTTCGTTTCCTGTTAGATATCCCGTTTTTATGAAAGCACTTTCCAAAGAGGGGTGCTTTTCTGCAAATTTTAAAGAACACAGTTCTCGTAAAAAATCGGGAATATCAGCCTCTTCCCAAGCAGATTTTTGGTTTCCATGGATGGCAAGGGATAGGATTAATACACTCTGAGCTGCATAAGGAGTAACATAGGTAGCCGTTACCCTTTGTAAATCGAGCTTGTGGCGTAAAATCATCTCAGAAAGGTTTAGTAAAAACCGGTATTTGGGGACATTTTTCCATGCCATGACGATTTGCATAGAAGGAATCTCTTGTTCCTTCCAATCCTCAAAATAACGAACAAAGTATTGGCAGGACTCCTTTTTTTGTGCTTCAAAAAAAAGATTTAAAGCAATTTCCATTTTTTCCGGATTCATAGAAAGTAAAAACCGAGGATTCATCGAATCCAAAAATAAAGAGAACTCTTCTTTGGTCAGATTAGGATGCTTTTTTCTACAGAAGGCAAAGATTTCTTCTTTTTCTTCCGGCTTTATACATTCTTTTTCCTGAGAAACAAAATCGGTAAATAAAAGATGGGTAACTTTTAAAGGGCGTTTTTTCTTATCTTGAGGAAGAGGGGCTTTGGAAGTAAAAGATCTATAGTAGTGGATGCCGTGCATCTCGTAGTGTTTCAAAATAGCTACATCGGCTTCCATGCTGTCAGGGCATAAGACTACCGCCCCTTCTCGGAAGTTGATCTGAGAAAAATTATCCTGTAAATGGAGACTCATAAGATTATGGGTGATTAGAACAAGCCTTTTCCCTTCCATTTCTTCAAAAAAAGAAGAGGGCATGTTCTCCTCTAACCAAAGGTAGGTTTTTTTAAAATCTGCCGTTTCATGTTGCAGGGCAAGCTTTAACTGTTTTTCTGAAAAAAATCCTTTTTTTTTGGGCTTGTCCATACGTATGAAAAAAGAGTCTCCCTTTTTTCTTCGATACCATTCTCGCTTATTTTTTTAAAAGACGAAGACTGTTTAACCCTACTAAAATAGTACCTCCCTCATGAAGAAGTACCGCAAGCCAAAGGGGAATAAAGCCGTATAGGGCAAAAAGGGGAGCAAAAAGGATGATAAAAACGGCAAAAGAGAGGTTTTGTTTTACTAAAAGGTGTGTTTTAAAAGCCTTTTTAAAAAGCCAGGCAAGCACTTTTAAGTCTTCTTGTAAAAGGATGACATCAGATGCTTCAATGGCAGCAGAGCTTCCTATTTTTCCCATAGAAATACCCACGGAGGCTCTAGCTAGCGCAGGGGCATCATTGACCCCATCTCCTACCATAGCTAGACCTTCTTTTTCAGAAAGCTTTTCAATAAGCGCTAGTTTTTGCTCAGGCCGAAGATCTGCATATACCTCATCAATTTCTAAAAAAGAGGCTACTTTTTTTGCGCTAAATTCATGATCTCCCGTTAGCATAAAAGTTTTCAAAGAAGCCTCTTTTAAAGTAGCAATAGCTTCTTTCGCCTCTTTTCGGATTTGGTCGGTAAAACACAATAAAAAAGCGGCTTTTCCTATGACTAAAACGGAGAGAATTTTCTCTCTCTTGTGTTTTTCAAGCTTTTCTTGTAACTCTGTTTTTTCTCCTTCCGGAAGATAGGAAAGTCCTTTTTCGGAGAGCCCAAGGAAAGTAAAAAGGGGTTTTCCCTCTATTTGCACTTCTCCTTCCAGGCCAAATCCAGGTTTATTGGCAAAGTTTATAATTTTTATAGGGGATAACTTTTTTTCTTCTGCTTTTTTTAAAACAGCATTAGATATGGGGTGTAAAACATTTCGTTCTAACGAAAAGGCAATTTGCAAAGCTGTATCTAAAGAAATGGTATTTGCGATTTCGTTTAAAGGGATGATTTCTGTAAGAGATAAAGAGCCTGTGGTTAGCGTTCCTGTTTTGTCAAAAGAGATTCTTTTGCATTTAGCTAAAGCATCTAAGGTGATACCTCCCTTTAGAAGAATCCCTTTTCTAGCGCAAGCAGAGATGGCGCTTAAATAGGCTGTAGGGGTTGCAATAATTAAAGCGCAAGGGGAGGCTGCAATCATGAAGGTAAGGGCTCTGTAAATAGAGCCTTCAAATCCGAAAAAGGGAATAGAAAAAACAAAAGGAAGGAGTAAAGCAAAGAAGAGGGTAAGAACGATTACAAAAATAGCATACTTCTCTCCCCATTTGTCTAAGATTCTCTCTGCTTTAGGTTTGGCTTCTGCTGCTTGGGTAATAAGCTTTAAAATTTTGGTGAGGGTAGACTCATCTTTTTCTTTCGTTACTTCTAAAACTACCGATTCTTCTAAGATTTTAGCCCCGGCCGGAATTTCTTTTCCTAAAACGGCTTTTATTGGCAGAGACTCTCCCGTGATGTGAGCGGCACTAAAGTGGGAGGATCCTTCTATTAAAATTCCGTCTAAAGGGACGATTTCTCCTGATTTGACCAAAATGGTAGTTTTTACTTTTATCTCTTGGGTAGACTTTTCTAAAAGATGTCCATTTTCCTGTACAACCCAGGCTTTCGTAGGAGAGAGTCTATGAAGATCTTGTACTGCTCCTCTTGCTTTTTGAGTTACCGTTTTCTCCATGGCATGAGAGAGCTTAAAGAGAACCAAAAGAAGAGCTCCTTCAAAAGCTCGTCCTATTCCTAAAGAGATAAAAGCGGAAAGGGTCATTAAAAGATCTATATCGATTTTAAAAGACAAAAGCCCTTCAAAAGAGTCCATTAAAGCGGGAATTCCTACTAAAAAAAATACAAAGACCAAAAGTAGATGGGATAAGGGAGGTAAAAAAAAAGAGAGAATAAAGGAGAAGCTTAGTAAAAAAGCGGCGAGTAAAGAGCTTTTTAAAGATAAATTTTTGCCCCAATTTCGAGAAGAGGCTTTTAAAAAAGGGCTGCCTCCTTCTTCCGATCCGGAGGCGAAAAACAGATCGAACGGATGGGGTTTATCCATGGAAAAAACCTTGTATAAGAGTATAAGAAAAATACAAGGCCAGGTGCACTACCAAAAAAACGCCGCTATTCCAAAAAAAGGCAGGAATTAAGGGCATCTTTTCTTTTTTAGATGAAAGTAGGCTAGAACCTATTAAAAAAGAAAAAGAGAAAAAGTAGGCTGAAATAGGATAGAAAAAAAGAGCGGTCCCCATGAAAAAAAAGAGAGAAAATACAGCCAAAAAAGAAGCTAAAGCTAGCTTTAAAGGGTGTTCCATATTCTCTAAAGGAAGGCCAAACTCTTCTGTTAACATCGTTTCTAAAAGGCGATTATCGTCTGCCATTAAAACATCGATTACCTGTTCTAACATCTTTCCCGAAAACCCTTTTGCTTCATAAATAGCGGTAAGTTCTTTTCTTTCGGTATCTCGGTTGTTTTCAATTTCCCACTTCTCCTCTCCTATTAAACGGTGCATTTTATAGAGCGTTCTCCAGTGTAAAAGGGCCGTTTGTAAAGGAGCCCAAAAAAAAGTTCCTATGCCAAAGAGAATAAAAACGGGGAATGCAGAATCTACTCCATAAAGCTGCAGGCTCATAATACCGAGAGAAAAAAGAACAGAAAAGGTTTTGAGGGTTTCTAAAAATACAGAAGAAAAACTGGAAAGACTATTACCATGATTTTCCTGGGAGATAGCGCTCCCTTTTTTTCTTGCTTCAAAAAGATGTTCTAAAGGGGACTTCCCTTGAAAATGATCAGAGTTAGGCAAAAACCCTCCTTTTTTTTGAAAAATAGCGCTTTTTTCTTTTGTCGAAAAGAACTTCTACCTTGAGGGAGAAAATCGTTCTTTTTTTAAGTAAGGCTGCAGTACTTTAGGAATCAGAACAGAGCCATCTTCTTGCTGGTTATTTTCCAAAAGTGCCACTACAAGTCTAGAAGTTGCCACTCCAGAACCATTTAGCGTATGAACGTAGACGTTCTTTTTATCGTGGTTTCTGTAGCGAATTTTTGCTCTTCTAGCTTGGTAGTCTGTACATAAAGAAACAGAAGAGACCTCGTAATAACGGTTTTGTCCCGGAAGCCATACCTCTATGTCGATGGTTTTGGCAGAAGCAAAGGACATGTCGGAGGTTACCAAAAGCATGTTTCTATAATGGATTTCAAGACCTTGTAAAACTTTTTCCGCAGATAAGAGCATCTCTTCAAAGATCTGAGCACTGCTTTCTGGAGTACATAAAGAGAAAAGCTCTACCTTATTAAATTGATGCATTCTTATAAGGCCTCTTTCTTGAGAGCCGGGAGCGCCTGCTTCTCTGCGAAAACAAGGGGTATAAGAGACATATTTCAAAGGAAGAGAAGCCTCTTCTAAAATTTCATCGCTGTGAAGACCATTTAAAGGAGCTTCCGCTGTGGGTATCAAATAAAAGGGGAAATCCTCATCTTCAAGTTTAAAAAGCTGATTTTTAAATTTAGGGAGCTGACCTACCCCTCTCATAGTCTCTTCTTTTACCAGAAGAGGGGGGAGAATAAAGGAAAACCCATTTTTCTTATGAATATCGATCATATATTGTAAAAGGGCCCATTCTAGCTCTGCGCCTAAGTGAGTATATAAAGGCCAGTTGCTTCCCGTGATTTTAGCGGACCTTTTAAAGTCGAAAAGGTGTAGGGATTCATTCAATTCTACGTGGTTTTTGAAAGGGAAAGAAAACTCCTTTTTTTCTCCTACCATTTTAAGGCATACATTATCTTTTGGATCTAAAGAGAAAGGGACTTCTGGAAGAGGAAGGTTCGGAAGTTCTAAAAATTTTTCTAAAAAAGCTTCTTCTAAAGAGCGCAGTTCCTTTTCTATTTCTCCCATCTTTTCTCGAATAGACTCTACCTTTTGCATTAAAGGAGAGACGTCTTCTTTTTCTTTTTTCTTTTCTCCAATTTCTTTAGAGAAAAGGTTTCTTTTAGCCTGCAAACTTTCTAGTTCCGCTTTCAGTTTTCGGATGGTTTCTTCTTGAGAGAAAAAAGAGAGGTCTAAATGAGGTTCTTTTTGTTTTAACAGTTTTTCTTGTACAGAAAAATTTTTTCTAAATTCTTTTAGATCTAACATAAAATATAAATTTGAAAAGGGTTTCTTTATAACTCCTCAGAGTATAGGAGGGGTTTGGATTTTGTAAAAGGCCTTAGTTTTTATGGGCTTTTGAGGGGTTAAACAAAAAATACATAGTAATAAAAATTTGAACTGTAGTTTTTGTAGGGGAAAGGCGTAGTTTTTGTTGCAACGCATATGAATCCTTTGATACTCTTTTGGCTATGAGTAAAGTAGCTTCTAAAATACAGAACCCTTTAATTTTGCGTTATCACCGCCTCATGGATGCTTTTTCCAAGTCGGATGATGAAAGAGATTTCTATTTGAGTACAAAAGAGGGGTATATCCTCTATGTAGATCTAGATAAACCTTCAGAAGAGCTTGAACCTATCTATGAAGAAGTAGAAAAGGCTTCTGAGGATTTTGTGTTAATTCCCAAGACCACTTTTTATGAAGTAAAAAAGTTAATGGAAGGTTTTGTAAATGAGAAAGTCTACGATATCGATACAAAAGAAAAGCTTTTAGACATTATCGCTTCTAAAGAAGCAAGGGAAAACTTTTTAGAGTTTATCTATGACCATTTAACAGAATGGGAAAAGTGGCAACAGTATTACCAGGAAAGATCGCGCGTTTTAGTCATAGAATGGCTTCGAACAGAGAAGATTGAGTTTGTTTTTGAAGAAGACTTGGATATTAACCGAAGTCTTATGGAAAAGGTAAAAAGAGCGCAGTTTGAGGCGAAGGTGCCTAAAGATATTTCTGGGGTAAGAGAGATGCTTCGAGCTAAAGCGAAGGTCTACTATTCTAATGAAGCCTTGAATCCGAGACCTAAAAGAGGAAGACCTCCTAAACAAAGCGCTAAAGTAGAAGTGGAACCACAGTTTACAGCAGATATTTACATTACGGTTCCGGGCTTTTTAAAACGATTTTTGTATGTTCCGGGACCATCTTCTCTTACTTTTTCTTCTAAGTTTGATCCGGGCAAACTGCTTGCCTCTTTAAGAGGCTCTCCTCGATCTCCGGTAAACGAAAGGTTAGAAGAGCTTTCTGCCAAATTAGAATCATTAAGAACTCTCTCTCAAGCGCTCTCTTCAGGAGAAAAGAAGATGGGCCTTGATTCGACGCCGCTTTTTAAACCCTTTTCTAGTCCTAAGTTTAGAGAGGGAACCTCTTTTCAGGTAGGTACCGAAAAAGAGAAAAAAGTAGAGACTGCTGTAGAGGAAATAATCCCCAAGAAAAGGGGAAGGCCCAAAAAACAAGAAAAAGAAGAAGGGCCTTTTGTTTCCCAACCGCGCAATTTCAAAGTGAAGCAAGTCTCTGAAATCAACAAGAAAAAGTAGATATTATGCCGAATACAAAGCTAGGGTCCTGTTCTCTTGGTAGTATTTCTTTGCCTTCTCAAAAGGTACAAGATTTATTGAGCCATTCTCAGAAAAAAACCTTTTCTGAAAGGGCTCTTTTTGCCTATGAAAGGATGGTCAAAGCACGCCTTGTAGATGAAAAAATGGCCAAGATGATCCGCCAAAATAAAGGGGGCACTTTCCATCTTTCTACAAAGGGGCATGAGATGATAGGGGTTCTTTCTGCTTTATCCTTAAAAAAAGGGAAGGACTGGGCTTTTCCCTACTATAGGGATCGCTCTTTTGCTATCGGTTTTGACCTTTGTTTAGTGGAGCTTTTTGGCTCTCTTTTAGCTAAAGACATCCCACACCATTCCGGGGGAAGGATGATGCCTGATCACTTTTCTCATAAAGCTTTTAAGATTCCTTGTCAGTCAAGCTGCGTAGGTTCTCAGTTTTTACAAGCAGTAGGAGTGGCTAAGGGGATTCAGCTCCGAGGAGAGGATGAGGTAGTGTATGTTTCTTCTGGGGAAGGGGCTACTTCTCAGGGGGATTTTCATGAGGCCCTCAATTTTTCTTGTATTCATAAGCTGCCTATTGTGTTTGTGGTTCAAGATAATGGGTGGGCTATTTCGGTTCCAAAAGAAGAGCAGACAGCGGGACAAGAGATTGCAAAGATAGCTAGAGGGTATGAAAACTTAAGCGTTTTTTCTGTAGAAGGATATTCTTATGCTTCTTGTAAAGAGGGGCTTGATCTTGCTTTTGAAAAAGCGAGAAGAAAAGAGGGGCCTAGCGTAGTTATTGCTAAGGTAGGAAGGCTAGGGCCTCATAGTAGCAGCGATGATCCGAAAAAATATAAGACCCAAATAGATCTTTTGGAAGATGAAAAAAAAGATCCTCTTATTTCTATGGAAACCTTCTTATTAGAAGAGGGGATTCTTACAAAAGAAGAACAAGCTATTCTCTGGGAAAAAGTGGAAAAAGAAGTAGAAGAAGCCGCTAGAAGAGCAGATCTTCTTCCTAATCCTAAAAAAGAGGAAGCAGCAGACAGGGTCTTGGCTCCTGTTTCTTTAGAAGAGGTAGAGGAAGAAATGTCTGAAACGGTAGTTATGATGGACGCTTTGAACCATGCCTTAAAAGAGGAGATGGAAGAAGATCCCGGTATTCTTGTGTTTGGACAAGATGTAGCGAGAGGAAAGGGAGGCGTTTTTGGAATCACGCACCATTTAACAGAGCTTTTTGGAAAAGAGCGATGTTTTAATACTCCTTTAGCGGAGTCTACTATTGTAGGTTTAGCTATTGGACTTTCTTTAGATGGAGTGCATAGGCCTGTTGCAGAAATTCAGTTTTGTGATTATTCCTGGACGGGGATGAATCAAATTATCAACGAACTGGCTAGTTTTTATTATAGATCTAACGGAGAGTGGAATTGTCCTTTGGTTATAAGGATGCCTTATGGAGGATATATTCAAGGAGGGCCTTACCATTCTCAGTGTATTGAATCGTATCTTTGTCATACTCCCGGGCTTAAAGTAGTAATCCCCAGTAATGCAAAAGATGCGAAAGGGCTTTTAAAAGCTGCCATGAAAGACCCTAACCCGGTTATTTTCCTAGAGCACAAAGCGCTTTATAGACAAAGAGCATTTTCTGCCAGAAAAGAACTTACCAAAGAGTCTATTATTCCTCTTGGAAAGGCGAATATAGTAAGAGAGGGAGAGGACATTACCATTATATCTTGGGGGCTTACCTTAATGATGGTAGATAAAGTAGCGGAAAAACTCCAAGAAGAGGGGATCTTTTGTGAGGTAATTGATTTAAGAACGGTAGCTCCTTTAGATTTTACAACTATTTTTACGTCTCTTCAAAAGACAGGGAAAGTTTTGATAGTCCAAGAAGCTCCTAAAACAGGGGGATTTGCAGCGGAGATTAGTGCGCAAATCATGGAAAAAGGATTTTCTTATTTAGATGCCCCGGTAGTTCGTTTAGGAGCACAAGACTGCGTAGTCCCGTACGCAAAAAATCTAGAAGAGGCAGTTCTTCCTCAGGTAGAAGATATTTTAGAAAAAGCTAGAGAGCTTTATCTTTTTTAACGAGCTTTTTCCCTTTTCTTCTCTGTACAGAAAATACTCCCATTTTTTTTGAGAGCACTTCAAAGCTTTTTCCATGCATCTTTTGTATATGGATCCACTTCTTTTGTATGGGAAATTTTTGTGCTTCTGAAGAGAAATGTTTCAGTTCACTTCTTCTTTCTTCCCATTTTTGATCTGTTTGAATTAGATGTGCTAAAAGACTCTCTTGAGTTTTTTTAAAAAGAGTTTTTTCGTAAGAAGAGACTTTTTTATCAGAAGCTTGTTTCATGGCTTCCGCATTTTGTATCAAACGATCTAGCGTATCGTCTAACTCTTGTAAGATTTCTTCTCCCAAAGCCATTTTAGTAATCCTCCGCTAATAACCGCATTCTTTTTAAAAAAAATCTATTTGTCAAATAGTTTTTTAAAAACTTAATTTTTTATTACATTTTTTCTCATTTGCAAATCCTTCATAGAGCATTTTTAGAACAAAGTTTTGGTTTTTATTTTTAAATAAATTTTTTTACATAAAAATAAAGTTAGGATTTTAGTAAAAAAATCTGAGCGTTTTTTAAAATTTTTTTTACATAAAAAACGGCAACCTTTTTAGCAAACGAAAAGGGTGTTAAAATAGCTACCCTTAGGTAAATTTTAAATTATTATAATTTTTTGAATGGATAGTTATTTTTAAAATAAAAAATACATTATTTGTAATAAAACTCTTTCAAAGACTGTGTTTATTTTTTGGAATTTAAGTATAAATAGAGTGTATAATGTTTCCCAAAATAGGAGAGTATTACGGTGCGTATTGAATTTTCTAGACCAATTACCTACGAAAAGGAAAACAAAACAGGCTCTGAGCGTGCTCTTGAATGGGTAGAGGAATATTTCTATCTTGGAGGTAAATTTCGGGTAAGCATTTTTGAGGAGAAGCCCGGAGGGGAGTCTTCTAGGCTTTATGCTATGGGAAACCGCCTGGATTGTCATAGGTCTTGGACTAATGTGGCTATTAAAGTGGTATCGTATTGTACGGTAGTCCTTCCTCTTGTCGCCCTGATGGTTAAGGCAGCTCTTCGTTATTATTTGGGAATTTCTTCTGTTGAAATAGGGAAAACTAAATGGTCCCCTTCTCTGGAAAACATTGAAGAAGAGCCCCTTCAAATAAGAGAAGCACCTAGAAAACCCTCTTCAACCATGCAGAAAAAACTTAATTCTGATTTAGTAGAATTATTTATTCCGTTTCTAAAAGAGTCAGATCAGGAAAGTTTAGCCCAAACTTGTCGTTTCATGTATCATAGAGTACGAGCTGTACAAGAAGATTACATAGAAGGTATAGAACCATTAAAAACAAAGCTGGAGGCTCTTCCTGAAAGACTCGTTCTTCCTGCCAGTTCTTCTGAACAGGATATTGTTGCAGCAGTCGAAGTGAATCAAGCTTTTGGGGAGCTTCTAGTTACATTTATTGCATCGCGTTCTTTAGGCTATCCTAAATATTGGGCTTCTCTGATGAAAGCTTTCATAGAAAAGTGTGATTATGAAGGTCGTATCGATCTATTTATTGCAGTGCATGCTATTTTAGCTGCTTTATTAGAGCAGTCCAAAGAGCCCATTTCTTCTGATCAGATCTACCATTTTTGTAGGTATTTAGGGAGTGATGGGTATTTAAAATTAAAATGTCGGCCTTGGATTGTTTATCGAGTTTTAGAACAATATTCAAGGAAACTAAACCATTACGCAGAGAGTATAAATAGAGCTATAAAAGAAAGTCTAGCTCTACATGCAAAGACAGGACTTATAGTAAAAGAACACATAAATGCGCAATTTTTAGGGTCTTCTCGAAACATAAGTTTACGAGAAATAGATATAGATCCTAGAAACTGGTTTGGGCTTCAGGGCTCTCGTTATTCTCTTTGGGATAGTTTGGATTTTGAAGGAGAAAATAACCAGTCAGTTTCTATGCCAGATCTTTTTGAGGATGTTCTTTTCGAGAGTATTGTATCAATTAGAGATTCTCGTCTAGATCTACCGTTCGTGGTAGGCATGCGTGGAAGAGCGGGATCAGAGGTTCCCCGTAACTTTGTGTTATCTCTTGCTAGGCGTATTACTAATGAGGGGATATTTCTTGAGAGCGACGACAAAGTACATAGTAGCCAACTTCAAAGACCAGAGTTTTTGAGATCCATTTACTCGTTAAGTTCGGAAGAATTAGAAGCTTTAGCTAGTCAGTATCCAGCTTTTTTAAACCTGGAGTGATTTCTCGACTCTAGAGAGATTTTATGTTGTCTATTAGATTTTTTAGCCCCATTACCTACGAAAAGGAAAACACAACAGGCTCTGAGCGTGCTCTTGAAAGGGTAGAGGAATATTTCTATCTTGGAGGTAAATTTCGGGTAAGCCTCTTTGAGGAGAAGCTCGAAGGAGGGTCTTCTAGGCTTTATGCTATGCAAAACAGCCTGGATCGTCATAGGCCTTGGACTAATGTGGCTATTAAAGTGGTATCGTATTGTACGGTAGTCCTTCCTCTTGTTGCCCTTTTAGCTAAGGCAGCTCTTCGTTATTATTTGGGAGTCTATTCTATTAAACTGAAAGGGGAATTTGCTTTTGCATCAAATATAGAAAACAAATTACCTCTTGATCTATTAAGACTAGTAGTTCCATTTTTAGAAGAAACAGACCAGAGCCGTTTAGGAGCAACTTGTTATCTTCTGCATAATGCAGTACAAAAAGCACGGGATAAGTTTCTAAGGAATGAGAAATTATTAATAGGAAGGCTGAAAGCTTTACCTAAAATGATTTCCTTTCCTCAAAGTTTTTCTAAAGAGGATATTGCTGCAGCGGTCAAAGCAAATCAAGATTTTGGATCATTTTTAGTTAATCTTATTAAGGCCGATAGTTTAGGGTATCATCATAGATCTTGGCGTTATTTGATGCATGGTTTCATACGCAGGACTTGGCATGATTTTACGATTGAGCATTTGATTGGTGGGCATGCTGTTTTAGCTAATTTCTTGGCACAATCTAATAAGCCCATTTCTTCTTCTGAAATCTACCATTTTTGTAGGTATTTAGTGGAGAAAGACACTCCAGCTGGTTTTTACACTCCATTTGGTTTTTTGTTCCATGCTTTTCCTCGTCCAATTCCAAACATTCCATGGATTTTTTATCGAGTTTTAGAACAATATTCAATATCTCTAAAAGATCATGCAGAGAGTATAAATAGAGCTATAAAAGAAAATCTAGCGCTACAGGCAAAGGCAAGACTTATAGCAACAAAGGGTTACAGAACTTTTGAAGTATATATAGATCCTAGAGACTGGTTTGGGTTTCAGGGCTCTCGTTATTCTCTTTGGAAGAGTTTAGATTTTGGAGAAGAAAATAACCAGTTAGTTTCTATGCCAAATCTTTTGGAGGATGCTCTTTTTGAGAGTATTGTATCGATTAAAGAGTCTCGTCCAGATCTACAGTTTATGGTAAGCATGCCTAGAAAATGGGAACCAGAGGTTCCCCCTAACTTTGTACTGTCTCTTGCGAGGCGTATTACTAATGAGGGTATATTTTTTAGGAGTAACAAAGTAGATAGAAGCCAACTTGAAAGGCCGGAGTTTGGGGGGCTGCCGGAGTTTTTTTAGAAGGAAGGGTTGCTCACAAGAAAAAATATCCTAAAAAAGTTGTTCAGCATACTCCTTTGTGACACAATGATGCTAAAAATCTCAGGAGTTTTGTGCTTTTTTCTTGTACATCTGCAGTTTTTGTTCTCGGTAGGATATGTTCTAGGGAGATGCTTTCGTGGTAAATTTTACCCCTTTAGCTTCCGGATCTAAAGGCAATGCCTACCTTGTGCAAAGTAAAGAGACAACTCTTTTAATCGACTGCGGGATATCAGCAAAAAACTTACAAGAAAGACTCTCTTTTTTGGGAGTTTCTCTTTCTGAAATAGACGCTGTTTTAATCACTCATGAACACTCAGACCATATTCAGGGCTTAAAAGTTTTAGGAAAAACCACAATTCCTGTCTTTGCAAACAGACAAACGGCAAAAGGGATTTACGAAGCATTAAAAATAAAACCTAAGCTCAAGATATTTTCTACAAATGAAAGCTTTTTGTTTCGAGATATCACGATTTTTCCTTTTTCTGTACAGCACGATACACTCGATCCTGTAGGGGTTGTCCTAGAACTCGAAGGAAAAAGAATAGGGATCTGTACAGATCTTGGGACCTCTTCTTCTTTTATAGAAAAAAAACTCTCGTTAATGGATCTTTTAGTGCTCGAAGCTAATCACGATATTAGAAAGGTACAAGAGTCTAAAAGACCCTTGGTATACAAAAGAAGGGTAGTCAGTAATGTGGGACACCTTTCTAATGAACAGGCAGCTTCTCTTTTACAAACGTTGAACAAAGAAAAGCTTAAAGCTGTTTATCTAGCCCATCTTTCCGAAGAGTGTAATGACCCGGATATTGCTCGTAGGGTAGTACTAGAAAAAAACCCCTCTTTGAAAGGAAACCTTTTGCTTGCTTATCAGGAAAAGGTATCAGAGAAGATCTCTTTTTAAAAAGAGTCCCTATCATATAAGGCATCGGAAGAAAGAAGAACCTGTCTTGGTCTACTCCCATCTGCTTTACCGATTACCCCATTTTCTTCTAGCTCATCGATTAAACTGGCAGCTCTTGCATAGCCCACTTTTAGTTTTCTTTGCAAAAAGGTGGTGGAGGCATTTTTAGAGCTAACTACTACCTCTAGGGCTTTTTCATAAAGAGAATCTTTCCCCAAAGGTTCTGAAGCATCTTTTTCTTCTTTGGCCATTTTGTCAAAGGAAGAGATTAAATAGTTAGGGGGCGCTTTTGCACAAATCCAATCTACCACTTTATTGATGTCTTCATCACTAATATAAGCGCCTTGCGCTCTTACCAGGTTGGAACTACCCGGAGGAAGTAAAAGCAGATCTCCATTTCCTAAAAGACTCTCTGCTCCCGTTTCATCTAAGATGATTTGGGAGTTAATCCTAGAAGAGACCTTAAAGGCTATCCGTGTAGGAAAATTCGCTTTGATAATCCCGGTAATTACCTCTCTAGAGGGTCTTTGGGTAGCTAAAATAAGGTGGATACCTACTGCTCTTGCCATTTGCGCAATTCTAGCAATAGGGGTCTCTAAATCGGAGCTGGAAACCATCATAAGATCGGCAAACTCATCTATGATAGCTACGATTAAAGGAAGCCTTTCCGGGATTTCGGTTGGGTAAGAGCTTTCTATCTCCTCTTTTATTTTGCGGGAGTTGAAAGAGGTGATATTACGTAATCCTAAATGTTTTAAAATATCATATCTTTTTTGCATCTCCCGAACAAGCCACTGTAGAGCTGCGTAAGCGCCATGTGCTTCTGAAATAACCGGAGCTATCATATGAGGAAGGTTCGAATACTGGGTAAGCTCTACTTTTTTAGGATCGATCATTAAAAACTTCAGCTGCTCCGGAGAGGCGGTCATTAAAAGAGACATGATAATTGTATTAACACAAACCGACTTTCCCGAACCTGTAGCTCCTGCTATTAAGCAGTGAGGCATTTTAGCAAGATCAGAGATTACGCTGTCCCCATTTACTGTTTTTCCTAAAAGGATGGGGATTTGCATCTTTTTTGACTTTTGTTGGTAGTGAAGAAGCATCTCTTTAAAACTCACCTCTTGAGGAGAAGCGGCAGGCACCTCTACTCCCACTACCGCTTTTCCCGGAATGGGCGCTAAAATCCGGATAGATTTGGCTTCCATATTTAAGGCTATATCATTTTCTAGTGCTTTGATTTTTTGTACTTTTACCCCAATAGGGGGTTGTACTTCAAAAGAGGTGATAGAAGGCCCGCAGTTAATCTCTACTACTTTTGCTTCAATGCCAAAGTTTTTTAAGGTCTCTTCCAAAACAGAAGCTTGCCTTGTTAAATCTTTTTTTAAAGTAGGATGGTCGATTGGTTTTGGATCAGAGATAAATTCAGGGGAAGGCAGTTCATATTTTCCTACCGGCTTTTGTTTTATATCTAAAGTAGAGGGGGCGAAAGGTTCTATTGTATGGATTTTTACCTCGTTAGATAAAGATTCTGGTTTTTTAGGCTTTTCTTTTGGTTTGGGTAAGGGGGGAAGTTTTCTTTCAAAAGAAGAGGTTTTTATTATAGGAGCTACAGGGGCATAGGGGGTTTTCTTTTTAGAAAAAAAAGAGGCCATTTTGATAAACAGTCTTTTCAAAAAAGCAAAACGGGGTTTTTGCAGGCTTGTAGCAGATTTTGGAATGGTCCTTTCTTTAATTAGGTATTGCCATAGAGCCTTTATTGGTTTTGCTAAGGGAATTTTTGTAATAAAAAAGAAGCTCATAAGAGCCGAAAACAGTCCTAAAAGAAGGCATCCCACATCACTTAAAAGCACCTTTAAAGAAAAAAAAGAAAGATCCTTATACCAATAATAAAGAGGAATCCCTCCTAGGTTATAGCGGATTTGCATCTTAGGTTCTTTAGAAAAGGTAACAAAGCTTTCTGTATAGATCTTGTTTTGAAAATAGGCTGCTTTTTCCGGAAAATGTTCTGCTATTTGGTTTAATAAAAGAGATATAGAAAGAAGACACCAGAGGAAAAAAAGACCTTCTCTTTTTACAGAGAAAGAAAGGTTTTTACTAAAGTAGTTTCTGGCCACTCTAAGTAAGAAAAGGGGGATAAAGAAACTAGAGAGCCCCAAAAGATATAAAAATACTAAGGCTGTGAAGTGTCCTGAAATTCCGAGCCAATTTTGTTCTGGATGGGCAGAGACAAAAGAGAAAAGAGAAAGAAACAAGAAGAGGGCTCCCCCTGTATAAAAAAGGGCTTTTGCCTCTGGATGTAAGCCTTGATTTTTCTGTTTCTTTTTTTTCGGTTTAGAAGTAGAGCGCACTAAAAAGTCCTATGCTTAAGCAGTATATAGCAAACCCTAAAAGACTTTTCTTAGAGAGCCTACTAATCCTTTGTACCGCAAAACTGCCAAGAAAAAAAGAGAAAAAAAAGCCTAAAAAATAATGAGAGAGAGGAAGAGTCAAGCTTTCCTTAGAAGCTTGAAATCCTTCTAGAATAATTCCTCCTAAAACAGTAGGAATCGCTAAAAGAAACGAAAACTCAACCGCTTTTTCCATCTTCCATCCTCGAAAGCAGGCAGCTGCTATAGTAGAGCCCGATCTAGAAAGGCCGGGAACCAAAGCTATAGACTGCATTAAGCCGATGTATAACACATCCCGGTATTTTTTTTCCGAAATGCGCTCTTTAGTAAAGGAGGCTAAAAACAATAAACACCCCGTTCCCATCAAAAAAAATCCAAACCAAGGAGAAAACGAAGAGAGACCCTTTTTAAAAAAAGTATAAGTGAAAACCAGGGGGATTAAAGCCAAAATGTAGTAAAACCATTTCCTGGGAGAAATAAGAAGTTCCATAAGCTCCCTTTTAAAAAACCAGACTAAAGAAAGAAGGGTTCCTACGTGGCATACTAAATCAAAGAAAAGAGGCGTGGTTGTATCAATATGAAATAGAAGGCGTAAGATTTTCAAATGAGCAGAAGAACTTACAGGGAAAAATTCTGTGATTCCTTGCAGAGCTCCCAATAAAATTGCTTCCCAATAGGACAAAAAAACCTCTATTTGAAAAAGGGCGATTGACGGGTCTCGAACCCGCGACCTCCGGAACCACAATCCAGCGCTCTAACCAACTGAGCTACAATCGCCGTAGAAAGCACAATTCTTATACCCCAAAAGAAGGTTTTCGGTCAAAGCAAAGGTTTTTTTCTTTTTATAAACAAAAATGAAAAAGTAGATTTTTTAAAAACCTTATCAAATTAATTATAAGTGTGATAAGAAATATAGCCCTTGCAATTTTAACATGGCATATTAAAATTGCAGGAACTTTTCCTTTTATCTTATTTAGGAGAGCTGGATTCTACCTAAAGGTTGTATCCGGATTTCAGGGACGATCTCTTTATAGGAGACTACAGGAAGGTCAGGGAATTCTCCCTCAATAAGCTTCTTGGCAAAGCGTCTTACATCTACCTCTGTAATTAAGACAGGGGGCTGCCCTCCTTTTGGGGTAGGTGTAATGGTATTTCTCATAGCATGTAAAATGAGCTGAACAGAATCGGGATCTAAAGCTAAATAAGATCCTCCGGAGGTTTGTTTAATGGCTCCTCGGATCATATCCTCAATTTCCGGATCCAATATATACACAGAAAGAATGCTTTTCCCTTGAGAGTACTTGTAAGATATATACCTCTTTAAAGAAGAGCGGATATACTCTGTTAAAAGAACCGTATCTTTTTCCATTTGAGCCCATTCTCCTAAAGATTCTAAAATAGTTCTTAGGTCTTTGATCGATATTTGTTCTTGGACAAGCCTTTTAAAAATCTCCGTTAGTTTTTGCATGGGGACTAGGCGTGTAATCTCCTTGACTAGTTCGGGAAATGATTTTTCCATAAACTCTAAGATAGCTCTTACCTCTTGGAGCCCTAAAAAGTCTGCTGCATATTGTCTGTAGAACTTGGAAAGATGGAGGATCATAACCTCTAAAGGTGTCCAAAAACGGATACCTGCTTCCTCTAGAAGGTTTTGGTGGCTTTGCTCTACCCAAATGGAAGGAAAACCTGCAATGTTATCTTTTTTTTCAAAGGGGATTTGGTATCTTTGTAAAAGCTCTTCCGATTCCGATACTAAAAGGAAGTTTTTTAATACCTTTCCTCTCGTTATAGGTACTTCGTTTAAATGAATGGCATACTCATTTTCTAAAAGAATAGGGGAGTCAGTTCTTACGTGAACTCCCGGAAAGCGCATTCCTAAATCCAAATAGAGGGCATGCCTCATTTTGGGGATCATCTGGTCTATGAAGGTCATTCCGTTTCTATCTTTTTTTATCAAAGAAGAAAGGCCTTTTCCTACCTCTAAAATAACAGGAAGGGTTAACGAGTATTCCTCCCTGCCTCCGGGAAGAACAGAATGCCCTTCTACTCCTGTATCAATAGCACCCGCTCCGACTAAAGATTTAGCGTTTGCCTGGTTTTTGTTATACCAAATCACAAATCCTGCTACTCCTACCAAAATGGAGAGTAAAATAAAGGGAATCGCCGGAAATCCCGGAACAAAAGCCATAAGAATCAAGACAGATCCTGATATCATAAGGGCTTTTGGTTGCTTTAGTATTTGCTCTGCTATCTCTTTTCCAAGGTGAGAATCTTTTTTTTCAGAAGAGACTCTGGTAGTTACAATACCTGCTGTAATTGCAATCATAACAGAGGGAATTTGAGAAACGAGACCATCCCCGATCGAAAGAAGGGAAAAGACTTTTGCAGCTTGCCCTAAGGACATACCCATCATAGAGACCCCAATAATGAGTCCTCCTATAATGTTAATTAACGCAATAACGATACTGGCAATCGCATCCCCTTTCACAAACTTCATGGCACCATCCATGGCTCCATAAAGCTGACTTTCTTTACTAAGCGCTAAACGAAGCTCTCTTGCTTGATGGGTATCGATGATCCCTGCTCGAAGATCCGCATCAATACTCATCTGTTTTCCTGGCATAGCATCAAGAGTAAATCTAGCCGCAACTTCTGCTACCCTTTCAGCTCCTTTAGTCACTACAATAAACTGGACGATAACAATAATTAAAAATACCACCGCTCCCACTACATAGTTTCCTCCTACTACGAAGTTTCCAAAGGAGAAGATAATTTTTCCCGCATTAGCATGAAGCAAAATTTGCCTTGTAGAGGAGATGTTTACCCCTAGTCTATACAAGGTAGTAAGGAGTAAAAGAGAGGGAAAAACGGTAAGTTGTACCGCTTTTTGAATATAAAGACCCACGAAGATAATCGAGATAGAAGCCATTAAATTAACGGCAATTAACAGATCGATCACATGAGGAGAAACCGGAAAAATCAACATCATTAAAATGCTGATAATCACAAAAGCCAATACAATGTCGCTTGAGCCTGAAATAGCGCGAAGAGCTCTACTTCCTCCTAAAAAGCGGGACAGGTTTTGGAAAAAGGTGTTCATTGAAAAATCTCCAAATTTAGATCTTTATCTTCTTCTAGTGTTTTTATCCACTTTAATATTTCCGCTACAGCCTCATAGGTATCTTCCGGGATATACTCTGAAATAGTGCCTCTTGCATAAAGCTCTCTAGCTAAGGGAGGATTTCTCATAATAGGGACATTATGTTCTGTTCCAATTTGTATGATTTTTTCTGCAATGATTCCTGCTCCCATAGTTAATATCAACGGAACAGGGTCTTCTTCTTCGTATTGCAAGGCTACTGCAATATGGGTTGGGTTTGTGATGATCGCTTTTGCATTTTTTACAGAAGAAGGGCCCGCTTGATAGGCAATCTCTCGGTATTTCTCTTTCCGCTTCCCCTTTATCATCGGGTCTCCTTCCGTATCTTTATACTCCTGTTTGATCTCAAATTTTTCCATCATCATCTCTTTATTAAAGACTCTTCTTTGGAAAAAAAGATCAAATAGGGCTATCAAGAAAAAAAAGATTCCTACCCGAATGGTAACTTTTTGTAAAAAATCCCCCAAAACAGCGGCAGATCCAAAAACAGGCATAGCAACGGTGCTTAAGGCTTCCGGGATCATAGCTTTGATAGTATAATATATAATAATAGCAGCCCCTAAGATCTTGGCTAACGATTTTAAAAGCTCCACTAAGACTTTTAGCTTAAATTTTTGTTTTAACCCCTCTACAGGATTGAGTTTTTTTAAATTAAATTTCATGGGTTCAAAAGAAAAAACCGGGCCTATCACTAAGAAATTGGTTAAAACTCCAACAAACACTACCACTATTAAAATAGGAAAACTAACTATTAATATTGTTTCTAAAGAGGCTTTTAAAAGAAATATAAGCCTCATGGGGTTGTCCGACTGATCCCTTACAAAACGAAAGGAATTTATAATAAAAGAAGAACAGCTTGTATATATGTAGGTAGCGGCAAAAAGAGTGGCAACTATAGAGGTAATAAAAGTGGCTGCAGAAGGAAAATCTTGCGATTTTGCTACTTGTCCTTTTTTACGAGCGTCTCGTAGCTTTTTAGGAGTTGCCTTTTCGGTTTTTTCTGCCATAAACGTAAAATAATGAAGAGTATCTCTTCCTTATAGTTTCGGATGCTCTTTTTTTTGCCAATGGATTTCTAAATAGAGGAGGTTTTAACTATGAAAAAATAAGATGACATCCCCATCTTGTACCACGTACTCTTTCCCTTCCATACGAGCTTTTCCTTTTTCTTTGGCTTTGCTTCTTCCGGAAAAAAGGAGGTAATCTTCATAGGTAACAACCTCTGCCCGGATGAATTTTTCTTGTAAGTCAGTATGGATTTTGCCTGCAGCTTCAGGGGCTTTAGTTCCTTTTCGGATAGTCCAAGCCCTAGTTTCCATTTCTCCTGTGGTAATAAAGGTAATCAGGTCTAAAAGCGCGAAGGCTTTTCGGACAAGACGGTTTAATCCTGTCTCTTGGAGACCTAGTTCTTGTAAAAAAGGAGCTATCTCATGAGATTCTAATTGTGCGACTTCTTCTTCTAATTTAGCACAGATAGTAATGGTTTCTGCTCCTTCTTTTTTTGCATACGCTTCTACTTGTTTTGTATATTCATTTTCCATGGAAGGAAGATCTTTTTCAGATACGTTAAGAACATAGAGCATCTTTTTTTGTGTGATAAAAGGATACGGCTTCAAAGCTTCTTGTTCTTCCTCTGAAAGGCTTAAAGAGCGAAGAGGTATATTTTTATTTAAGTGGTCTATAGCTTTTTTTAATGTTTGAATGGCAAGGGGAGCTTCTTTTTTTCCTTTTGCTTGCTTTTCTAGCTTAGTAAGGATATTTTCTCCCATTTGTAAATCAGCTAAAATCAGCTCTAGCTGAATCACTTCTATATCAGAAATGGGATCCATTTTTCCATGAACATGCAGAACGCTTTCCTCTTCAAAACAGCGCACTACATGTAAAATAGCATCGGTTTCCCGGATATGAGCTAGAAACTGATTGCCCAGACCTTCTCCTTCAGAGGCTCCCTTCACAAGGCCTGCAATATCAAAAAAGGTAACTAAAGCGAAAATAATCTGTTTGCTTTTGGATAGTTCTCCTAATTTTTGCAATCTCTCATCAACAAGAGGAACCACGCCTTCATTGGGTTCTATGGTGCAAAAAGGATAGTTTTCTGCTGCTATTTGGTTTTTGGTAAGAGCATTAAATAAAGTGGACTTTCCCACATTAGGAAGGCCTACAATACCGCACGATAACCCATTTTTCATGAAAGCTCCTTTTCGCTGTCCCATCAAGGATAGCATTTTTTACGCAAACTTTTAAGAGAAAAAGGATTTACAAAGATTTTAAAAAAATTTCTAAAGGAAGAGACAAGGCTTCTGAAAAAGGATAAATCTCTATATTTTTCTCCGAAGAGATGGTTATGGAAAAAGCCTTTTTTGAGCAGGTATATTTTCCGGGAGGGGGAAGAGATAAATTAGAGGCGTAAAAAGAGGCTCTATTCTCCTGTAGAAAATGCCAGTCTTCTAGCCAGATAGAGTATTTTCTTCCTAATAGCTTCTCCACTAAAGGAAAGTTCTTTTTTGCTATTTCCTGTCTAATTTTAGTGCTAGAGATAATCTCTTCTTGATTTTTAGCAAGATCGAGATAATAGGACTCAGCCTTAAGAGAAGAAACGAAAGCTTTTACAGCAGCTTCATTTCCCTCTCGGTTTTTGCCAAAAAGGGAGTTTTTCCCTAAAAGGAGTTTTTTAAAAGGGAACACAGCATGGATCTTTTGTAGAAAGGTAGTATAAGAGGTGTTTGCTAAAGTTTTTTCAAAGGGGAGTAAAAATATAAAATCAATCCCATACTCTTCTAAAATAGAGAGCTTTTGCGATAAAGGGTAAATTAAGGGGGGAGATTTTTTTGTAAAAAAAGAAAGGGGATGATTTAGAAAAGTTATAAGAGCGCTTTTGCCCTTGTTTTTTTCTTTTTGTAAAGCTTGTAAAAGAGCTTGGTGTCCTAAGTGAACTCCATCAAAAAACCCGATGGTCACACTTTCTGCCTCTTTTATTAAGGGGACATCTAAATTTTTATAAATAATCACGGCACTTTCTGAATATGACTCTGCCAAGCATTATTTTCATTTAGCTCTTTTTGTCCTACTGAATTTTCTAATACATAAGGACCTATTCTAGTACGGATTAAATGAAAAAGATATCCTTTAGAGCCTAAAAGCTCCCCTAAATCGTGGGCAATAGAGCGAATATAGGTTCCTTTAGAACAAGTAATGAAAAGTTTTAGATAGGGATAGTTATACTCTACAAGGGTAGTTTTTACTTTTACTGTAGAAGGGGGAAGAGAGAGGGAGATCTTTTTTCTTGCCAGTTCGTAAAGCTTTTTTCCCTGGACCTTCTTAGCAGAATACATAGGAGGGACTTGGAGGATTTCTCCTTGAAAAGAGGTTTCTAAAACGGCTTGAATTTCTTCTAAAGAGGGTATTTTAGAAGAGGTAGAGGTGATTTCTCCCTCATTATCGTAGGTTTCTGTGCTTTTCCCTAAAAAAATAGTAGCTTCATAGTCTTTATCAAAATGGATAAACTGAAGTGTCTTTTTTGTTGCTTTTTTTCCTATTAAAAGAAGCATGAGTCCTTCCGCTAAAGGATCTAAAGTGCCTGCATGACCAATTTTTTGCACCTTTGTGAGCCTTCTGAGAAGTTTTACTAAATAAAAAGAAGAAAAAGAAGGAGACTTGTTTACTAACAAAAGCCCTTCGCAAGAGCTATTCAACAGAGGAGTCATCAGAGGGAGGATTTTGGTGGATTTGATCTAAAAGCTCCCCAATTCGGATGTGCGTATCTACGGTAGTGTCTAGATAGAAAATAAGAGAGGGAAAATAACGAAGATCTACTTGTTTGGAAGCTTGTACGGAAATAAAACCTGCGGCAGAGTTTAAAGCTTCAATAGTTTCTTTTTTTTGTTCCTCTTTACCAATTACACTGATAAAAACCTTGGCTTGCCTTAAGTCAGCTGTAACAGAAACGTCTACTACAGAAATTAAGCCGGTTACATGGGGGTTTTTCACCTGTTTGGTAATCACATCAGAGATTACCTCTCTTAAAAGAGAGTTTACTTTTTCTACTCGTTTTTTTTTCATTCTAGTGTCTGGGTGTGATAAATTATTTCATAAGCTTCAATTAGATCATCAACAGCTACTTCGTTAAATCCTTCTAATAAGATTCCGCACTCGGTCCCTTTTTGTACCTCTTTTACATCCTCTTTTACTCTTTTTAAAGAAGCAATTTTTCCCTTCCATAAGATTTCTTTACCTCGAGAAAGTCTTGCTAAATGGTTTCTATGGATAGTCCCTTCTGTTACTTGACATCCTGCAATATTTCCTAAGTGGGATGCTTTAAAAATAGCTTTTACCTTCGCTTTCCCCGTGTCTTTTTCCTCCGGGATTTTATCTAAGCGATCAATCATGCTGTTTCTAATGTCTTCTACCGCATGGTAGATTATGTCGTGGATTTTTACAGAAACCCCTTTTTGTTTTTTCAAAGGCTCTGCTCTAGTTTCTAAATTAGTATGAAATCCTAAAATAACCGCTTTTGAAGCAGCAGCTAGCTCTATATCAGACTCAGAAATCTCTCCAATCCCTTCGGAAACTATCTCAAGACGTACCTTTTTCATAGGAAGCTTAAACAAAGATTGTTTCAATGCTTCCAAAGAACCTTGCACGTCGGCTCTTAAGATAAGAGGTAAAATCTTTTGTAAAGAAACCTTCTCTTCTAAAAGGCTTTCTAAAGAGCCTTTCTTTTTGATCATTTGGGCTTGGTGTTTTTTCCCTGCATGTCTTGCTTCCGCTAAGTCTTTAGCCTCTTTTTCGGTAGAAACAACGATAAACTCAGCACCCGCTTCTACAACATCAGAAAGACCTGTAATCTTTACGGGAGTAGAAGGAGTAGCTTCCGATAAAAAGCTGCCAGTTTCATCTTGCATGGTTTTGACTCTACCCCAATGGTGTCCTAAAACAAGAGGATCTCCCTTTTTTAACGTACCATTTTGAACCAAAACCGTAGCTACAGCTCCCATTCCTTTATGCATTTGTGATTCTAAAACAGAGCCTCTAGCGCGCAGTTCTGAACTAGCTTTTAGTTCTAATACTTCTGCTTGCAAGGAGATCATTTCTAAAAGCTCTTCGATTCCTTTTTTTGTAGTAGCAGAACAGTTTACCGTGATAGTAGTTCCTCCCCAGCTTTCCGGAAGAAGTTCGTGTTCTGCGAGCTGTCTGTATACTTTTTGGTCATCAAACCCTTCTTTATCAGACTTGTTAATAGCAACCAAGATAGGAACTTTAGCTTCTTTAGCTTGATTCATAGCTTCTATAGACTGCTCTCTCATCCCTTCATCACCCGCTACTACCAAGATAGCAAGATCCGTTACATTAGCTCCTCTCTCCCTCATTAAAGAAAAGGCTTCATGTCCCGGAGTATCCAAGATAGTTATCGTATCACCGGAATGGGTTTTTACTTTGAAAGCACCAATATGTTGGGTTATAGATCCGGCTTCTTGTGAAGCTCTGTTACTTTTTCGAATAGCATCAATCAAACTTGTTTTTCCATGGTCTACGTGTCCCATAAAAGTCACTACAGCAGGTCTGTGAGAGAGTTTTTCAGAAGGAAGTTTTGCTATTTCTTCTGCTATGGTTTTATCAGTGATACGCAGCTTTTCCTCTTCAGAAAAATCGAGGGCAATATCGCAGCCAAATTCATGTCCCAAAAGTTGAATAGTAGTCTCATCATCTAAGTAGTCATTCAAAGTTAAGACAAGCCCCTGCATGAAAAGCTTAGATATAAGCTGAGAAGCTTTTAATTTCATTTCCTGTGCTAGATCTTTAATAGTAATAGGAACGCGCACTTTTAGGCTTTTTGGCCGAATGATCTCTTCTTCTAGAACCTGTTTTTTAGGGGACTTGAAAGAGCGTTTTTTACGCCATCTTTCATCTTCTAAATCCCGAAGACCTTGCTTATCTCTGGAATCGAACGTCTTTACAAAAGTTTTCTTTTTTACATTGTCTCGAAAAACGCCCTTTTTAGCAGGAGTTTCTGCAGTAGGAGGTGCTTTCTTTTTCAGTTTTTCGGAAGAAGGATCTTCCTCTTTTTCCTCTTTTTTCTTTAAAGAAGAGGTAGTTTCTTCCTCTTCCGGTTTTATTTCCTCTACCGCTACAACTTCACTCTCTTCTTTTTTCTCCTCTAAGGGAGGCTCTTCTTCTAAAGGAGTTTTTATAGAAGGCTCTATCAGAGCCTCTTCTATTTCTTCTTTTTTCTTTAAAGAAGGAGGAGCAACAATTCGAGCCTTTGGCTTTTTAGATTCCTCTTTTTTTTCGGAGTCTTTCCCTTTTTTAGAAACCTTTTTGGATACGGTTTTTTTCTTTTTCTCTAAAATAGAGTCAATATTTAAAGCTTGTGCTAGCTGACTGTTTTTTATATTTATTTTTAGGTTTTTTACCAAAGGGGTACCTCAAAGTGGTTTTAAGAGAGAGATTCATCTTTCAATTGTTCTAAGATCTTATCAGCTATATCAAAATAATTAAAGCCAGGAACTTCTTTTGCAATAAGTTCCGGATCAGAAAGAGCAATTTTTCTTATGGTGTCGTACCCCGCATGAATTAAGTTGTCCAAAATAAGATAACTTACCCCTTCGATTTTTAAAGGAGCATCCAGCTTATCTAAAGTTCCTTCAGAAAGCTCTTTCATCTGTACAGCAACAAGCTTTTGGTATTCGGTGATTTTTTGAACCGTTACCTCTGCATCAATGAGCTGGGCCAAAAGACGCGCATTCATCCCTTTTTTTCCAATCACGGCAGGATAATCCTCATCGTTTACAATAATAGTGAAACGAGTATCCTCTACTTTTAATTTCCGGATTTCAATAGGGGATAGAGCGTTTTGTAAAAGAATAATCCGATCCTCTGAAAAAGGCATAACATCGATTTTTTCATTGTTTAAAGTTCGGATCACATTCTTAATACGGGTTCCTCTTACTCCTACGCATGTGCCTACAGGGTCTACTTTGGAATCTGTAGAACTTAAAGCTATTTTTGTCCTATAACCGGCGTCTCGAACAATCCTTTCAATTACGACCACACCATCATTTAGCTCAGGAACCTCTTGCTTGAAAAGCTCAGATACAAACTCAGGATGGCTCCTAGTCAAAACTACCTCTGCACCTCCATTATCAGAATCGCGAACCTCCCAAAGAAGAGCTTGAACCCTCTCTCCTAAATGGTACTTTTCCGTTTTGGGGTAAAATCTTTCAGGTAAAATGGCTTCTACCTTTCCTAAGTCTACAACCATGTTCCCGCCCCGGAAAAAACGCTTTACAGAACCGGAAACGAGATCTCCTTTCCTGTGTCTGTATTCTTCATAGATTACATCTCTCTCCGCTCCACGAAGCCTCTGGGCGATCACTTGACGTGCGGTTTGGGCTGCTATCCTTCCAAAATCTTGGGGGGTAATTACAATTTCAAGCCATTGTCCTATCTCACAGTCGGCAGCCATTTCCAAAGCATCTTCTAAGGAAAGCTCCTCTTGAGGATTGACTACTTCTGCTACAATCTTTTTTTGGGTGACTACTTCAATATCACCGGTTTTAGGGTGGATTTGTACGCTCACATTTCCTACCCCTTTTACACTTTTTTTTGCTGCAGCTTGCAGAGACTCTTCGATCGCTTGGATAATAATTTCTCTTTTTATCCCTTTTTCCCGCTCTAGATACTCAAAGATAGCTACTAAGTCTTTATTCATTTGTTTGTGCCTTAGGTTTATACATGGTTAAAAAAAACGGGATCCTACTCAGAGTCCTCTTCTCTCTTCTTCTTTTTTTCTGTAACAACATTGTCATGATCCACTCGATTTTTCTCTATCAAATACTCTTTGATAGAAAGGGCAATCTTTTTATGCTCCGAATCAAGCTTGATCACCTTTGCCGTTACCATGTCTCCTTTTTGGATCACATCTTCCACCTTACCAAAAGGCTGGTCTGAAAGTTCTGTTACATGGATTAGCGCTTCAATTCCATTTTCTAACTGAACAAAAGCTCCAAAAGCAGTCGTTTTCGTTACCTCTCCTTTTACCAAAGAATTAACAGGCATTGTCTTTTCAATGTTTTCCCAAGGATTTGAACTAAGCTGTTTTACTCCCAAAGTAATTTTTTTGCTTTCTTTATCTACGGATAAAACAACCGCTTCTACCTTGTCTCCTTTTTTTAACACTTCAGAAGGGTGAGAAACTTTTTTAATCCAACTCAAGTCAGAAATATGAATCAGTCCATCTACTCCGGGCTCTAACTCTACAAAAGCTCCGTAGTTAGTTAAGTTGCGAATCTCTGTAGTGACAGAAGAGCCTATCGGATACTTTGCTTCTACATCTTCCCAAGGGTTATGCTCTAACTGCTTAATCCCAAGAGAGATTTTTCCATCGTCTTTCTGGATAGATAAAACAATAGCTTCTACCGTGTCTCCAATACCTACGATTTCACTCGGATCTGTAATGTTTTTAGTCCAAGACATCTCAGAAACATGGATTAACCCTTCGATTCCCGGTTCAATCTCAATAAAAGCTCCATAAGAGACCAAGTTAACAATCTTCCCCTTTACTCTTGTGCCGGGAGGGAATCTCTTCTCTACCTCTTCCCAAGGGTTTTCTTCTTTTTGTTTTAACCCTAAAGCTACGCGTCCTTTTTCTTTGTCTACACTTAAAATTTGTACTTCTAAGATATCTCCTAACTTCACCATTTCAGAAGGATGTCTGATTCTTTTCCAAGTCATATCAGTAATATGTAAAAGACCGTCTACTCCGTTTAAGTCTAAAAAGACCCCGAAATCGGTAATGTTTTTGACAACCCCTTTGCAAAGGTCTCCCACTTCAATGTTTTCTAAAAGCTCTGCCTTCTTATACACTCTCTCTTCCTCCAAAAGCTCTCTTCTGGAGACGACAATATTTTTTCGTTCAATATTAATCTTTAAGATCTTGAAATCGTAAAATTTTCCTAAAAACTCATCTAGGTTTTTAATTCTTTTATTATCGATTTGAGAACCGGGTAAAAAAGCCTCCATGCCAATATCTACCATGAGGCCACCTTTAACTTTTCGGATAACCTTTCCTCGAATAATAGAACCTTCGTGACAGTTGGTTACAATATGCTCCCACTGTCTTAGTCTTCTGGCTTTTTCTTTAGAAAGGACAATCTGACCGTCAGAACCTTCCATTTGGTCTAGCAGAACCTCTACTTCATTGCCCAAAGAAAGCTCTTCTGTATCACAAAATTCAGAGACAGGAACGAGCCCCTCTGATTTAAGCCCTACGTCTATGACAACAAAATCTTTTGTGATTTCAACAATTCGACCCTTTAAGATTTGACCCGTACTCATTTTGGTCTCTTCTTCTGTGTTTTCTTCTTTGTTAAGTAGTTTTTCGAAAATCCGGGCCTCTTCTTCTTTGTAGGAAGTGTCATCTAAAATGTTGCTCCCACTCCAATCTTGTTTTGTCATGTTAAGGGTTTCTCCTAGTTAATTGTTAAAGGGGGAAGTTTAACAAAATAGGGATAATTAAAGCAATCAAAGGGAAAACGGGACGCCTTTGCTTCTTGAAAACTGTAACCTTTTCTTTTTTTACAAAAAAATAGAAAGAGGCTCTTAAATTCTTTTGAAATAAAAATTGTAAAACTTAAAAAACAAAAAAAACTTGATTTATTTACTTTCTCTATGAATAGGCGTAACTTGTTGGTTGTAAGAGTTATACGGTATTGTTTTTATAGACAACGGAAAGTTTTTTTTATTTTTTTAAATTTTTTTTTGGACATAAATATTCAAGGTCAATAAAAAATGTAATTTAAGGTAATAAAAGTTTTATAGCTTTTTTTAAGAGAACCTTTTTTCTGGCTGAAACAAAAAGATTTTTGTAAGGAAGCTGTGAAAAGGATAAGAGCTAAGGTAGAAGAAAATGGAAACACTTGTAATGAAATTTGGGGGAGCTAGCGTTTCTGCTCCAGAAAAATTTTTAAAAGTCGCTCAAATTATTTTAGAAAGAAATAAAGAGTATCCTCAAATTGTAGTGGTTGTAAGCGCCATGGGGTCGATGACTGATGAGTTGCTGAGCCTTGCTAAAAAAGTACACCCAAACCCGCCTAAAAGAGAGCAAGATATGTTGATTTCTGCAGGAGAAAGAATGAGCGTTTCTTTGCTTGCTATGGCTCTTGCTGCTAAAGGAAAAGAGGCGGTGAGTTTTACAGGAAGCCAATCGGGCATTATCACCTGTGCGAGACATTCTGAGGCCCGCATTATAGAGGTAAGGCCTCATAGACTTTTGCCTCACCTAAAAGAGAATAAAATAGTAGTGGTAGCGGGGTTTCAGGGAATGGGGCTTAGTGGTGAAATCACTACTTTAGGAAGGGGAGGTTCTGATACTAGTGCCGTGGCTTTAGCCGTGGCTTTAGAAGCAGAAAAAGTAGAGTTTTATAAAGATGTAGAGGGAATTTTTGAAGAAGACCCTAAAATCAATAAAAAAGCAAAACAGTTTTCAGAGATGAGCTATGAAAAAGCGCTGAAATTAATGCAAGAAGATGGAGTTTTGCACAAAAGAGCAATACAGCTGGCAAAAGAAAATTTAATTCCTCTACAGGTTCTTTCTTATAAAACGTTTTCTTCTAATAAAGATATAGTAGGAAAAGGGACCTATATACTGGATAAAAAAGAAAAAATTATTCCTAAATTTGAAATGGACTTTGTGGAGAAAGAGCAAATAGCTTGCCTATGAAAATAGAAAAAAACTTACCAAAACCCGTTTTAGCAAACCAAAGAAAACCCCTGCCTTTTTATCAAAAAAACGTGGAAGAGCTGTTATCGAAGATATGGCCTGAACTTTCTTCCGGAAAAGATTTTATAGAAAGTCTTCCCTTTTTAAAGTGGGAAGAAACCGATTCTTCCGGAATAAGTCTTTCTATTACCCTTTTTTGCAAATATCGATTGGGTGCGGGAAGCTTTTTTTACGATATGATAGGTAGGTGGCTTACGCCCTTTAAAAGATTAAATATAGATCTTTTTTTCTCATCTGATTTTACATTGCCCGGCTTTTCCGAGGAGCCTTTTACCATTGCGGAGCTGGTGATCCATTTTACGGAGAAGGCGGTTTTTGAAGAGGCTAAAAAAAGCTGGAAAACACTGGAAACAGAAATAAAATTGGGCGCCTCTTCCGCCTATCACGCTAGCCGTATTTTGGAATTTAAAAGCCTTTCTCCGGACAGAAAGACAGCCATGATTCAGGAAAAAATTGCCTCACTTATGCAAAACAGAAATGAAGGTTTTGATAGAGGCATTTTTTCTCAAATGCAAAAGTTTTTGGTAAATTGCAGGGATGACTTCAAGGTAAATAGAGATAGCCATCACATTAGCCGTATTATTTCTATTTTGTATCTAATACAAAAGACACTGGATCAAAAAAGAAAGGAAGCTCCCAACGAAAGGCATTTTGTCTTAAAACTGTTGAAAACAAAACTTCATTTTCCTTCTCAAGACAGACAAGTGCTAGGGGTTTTAGTAGGTCTGAATCTTCTAGGAGATTACGAAGTATTTGAGCAAGAACATTTGATGAATGCTATTTCCAGCTATCTTCCCGGTGTAAAAGTGGTGGAAAATTCTTTTTTAATGGATAGAGGGATCGATAAAAAAGGACAAACTTTGTACATAGAAATAGAAAAAGAAAGCAAACAAGAGTTTTCCTTAGAAGAAATACAAAAACTGAGAAAACATCTTCCAGAATATTTAAAGGGAAGCATTGAAAGATTAATGCATCCTATTTTTATGCCTAGAAATGAGGAAGAAATTCTCAAAAACATCATGTCTTTATCGGGACAGCTGAAATATGTTAAAGATCTTCCCCAGGTAATTATTTCCTTTGATGAACAAAAGCAAGAAGAACTTAATTTTACCGTCATTTTTTTACGCATTTTAAAGCCAAAAGAAGAACCGGCTGCAAAGATATTAGAAAGACTTCCTTCTCAGTATAAGCTGAGGGTAGATCGAACTAGAAAACTGGGAACTCTTAGAAGAAGATATGCAAAAGAGGCGGTAGTATTTCGTATAGCCATGCCTTCTGCAAACTATTTGAGAAGAGATCGTTCTATCGATTTATACAAAGCAAGGCAAGACGTGTTATCGCTTTTACAAAGCTCTTTTGGAGAGGTAAGAGATTACAATGGAGGCATGATCTTAAAAGAGGCGCAAGTATTAAATGGACTCAAAGCTTCTTTGGGAATTTTAGGAAAAAAACATGAACTTTTATTGGAAAAGTTTTTTTATTCTTTGTTCCCGGTAGAAATGAGAAGTGTTTTAGAAGTAGAACCCATTAAGCAGTTTTTTCTCCTTTTTCTGCAATCAATTCAAAAAGAGAAAAAAGGGGTTTTGACACACCCAAAGGCTTACTACAAAGAAGAGTCAAAAAGAGCGCTTGCACTTGTTTTTACCGATTCTTTGCAGTTAAAAAAACACCTTTCAGAAAGTATGGCTTCCCTCCAGGTTCCCTCTTATCAGCTGGTTAGTTTTTCTATTGATTCTCAAAAAGTACACGGATATCTTTTGCTTTCTGATATAAAAGAAAAAAAGAACCGCTTTTTTCAAACCATAGAAAAAGCGCTCCGTTTTTAGTTCTCTCTTTCCTTTTTTGCTAGCATCTGACAAAACGATGCGATATATTTCAAAAAAGGATTTCTTAAAATGGACTCAAAAATTACGGTTTTCCCTTCGATTCTTTCAGCCGATTTTGCAATCTTGGGAGAAGAAGCAAAAAGGTTGGAACAGGCAGGTGCAGACGGCATTCATATCGATATTATGGATGGCCATTTTGTTCCCAATCTTACCTTAGGCCCTAAGGCTGTAGCAGCTATTAGGAGATCTACAAAGCTATTTTTAGATGTGCATATCATGATCTACAATCCGTATGATTTTATAGAAGTTTTAGCAGAATCAGGAGCGGATAGAATTACATTTCACTTTGAAGCAACAGAAAATGTGCTAGATACGTTAAACTATATTAAAAAGTGTAACCTGCAGGCGGGTCTTGCTTTTTGTCCTGAAACTCCTTTTTCTATGGTGGTTCCTTTTTTAGAAAAGTGTGACCTCATACTTTTGATGACAGTAAATCCCGGGTTTTCCGGACAAGCTTTTTTAACAGAAGTGCTTCCTAAAATAGAGGACACTTCTCACCTCTTACAAAAGATACCCATAGATAAAAGAGCTACTATTCAGGTAGACGGGGGGATTAACGAAGAGACAGCACACCTTTGCAAAGAGAAGGGGGCTACTTGTTTAGTTGCAGGCTCGTATCTGTTTTCTGAAAAAGATTTGAGTTTGGGAATCCAAAAACTAAAAGCTACTAGAAGAGCATCTAGCATATGAGAGAGGTATCATGAAAAAAGTAATAGTGATAGGGGGAGGAACGGGTAATTTCGTAGTTCTGCGTGGCTTGAAAAAATACGATCTGGATCTAACAGCAATAGTTTCCATGGCAGATGATGGAGGAAGCACGGGGATTTTACGAGATGAGCTGGGGGTATTGCCTCCCGGCGATGTAAGGCAGTGCCTTGTTGCCCTTTCTAATTCCTCCCGCCTTTTAAGAAGCGTTATGAATTATCGCTTTGAAAATGGAAATCTGGGAGGACACAGTTTTGGGAACTTGCTTCTTTCTGCACTCGAAAAAGTTACCGGAAGTTTCGAAAAAGCGGTAGAAGAAGCGGGGAAGATTTTGTTTATCCGGGGAAAGGTGCTCCCTATTACTACGCACCAAGTTCGGTTAAAAATGGTATTAAAAGATCGTAGGATTTTAGAAGGGGAAAAAGAGATTTATCTTTCTCGGGAAATCGACAAGGGATTTAGTGATATTTATTTAGAGCCTATTCCTACGGTGAATCCTAGAGTGATAGATGAAATTAAAACAGCCGATTTGATTGTTTTGGGGCCGGGGGGTCTGCATACTTCTGTTATTCCTAATCTTTTAGTAAATGGTGTGAGGACCGCTTTGCAAGAGACCCAGGCGAAAAAGGTGTTTGTAGTAAATCTTATGAACCGTAAAGGACAAACAACGGGATTTAAAGCGAGCGACTATGTAAAGCAAATTATAGAATATTTAGGAAAAGATGCTCTTGATTATATACTGGTGAATAAAGAGCTTCCCCCTCCTCATTTAATAGAAAGATATTCAGAAGAAGGGGAGCTTGTAGAAAATGATTTAGAAAAAGATTTTCGAGCTGTTTCAGCAGATCTTTTGGGTCCTTTGGTAAATCCAAATCGAAATGACCTAGTAAAAAGAAGTTTAATTCGTCATGATTCTGAAAAATTAGCAGAGGAGCTTCTTAAAATTGTTAATAGTCTTTGATATAGACGACACCTTAGTGGATACAACTAGGTCTATTACAAGACCTCTTTGGAAAACAGTTTTACAAGCTATGGAAAAAAAGGGACTTTCTGTGAAAGATTCTGCAAAGGCTTTATTTCACTTGTGGGCTTTAGATCAAAATACAGCCAGTTCTTCCGAAACGCTCCACCTTTTTTTATCTTTTTATAAAAAGGATCCCTCTTTTCATAAAATAGGAATGGAGGTGCTTTCAAAAATTCCTTATGAAAAACTGTCTATAAAGGCGGTTCCCTCTGCTTTAGAGGGGCTTAAAAAATTGAGGAAAAGATATGAGCTGGCCTTGGTTTCTTGTGGGAACCCTGTCTTGCAAAAAAATAAATTAGAGAAAGTAAAAATTCCTCTAACCTATTTTTCTAAAATTTGCATTTCAGAAGAAAAAGATAAAACTAGGGCTTATCAATCTCTTTTAGAGTGGAAGGGGCTGCCCCCTGGAGAAATTTGTGTTGTTGGAGACCGGGTTATGGTAGACTTGAAGCCTGCTAAAGAGCTCGGTATGCTTACAGTTCATATGAAATGGGGGAGGGGTAAGGCCTATTCTCCTTGGTCTGCATACGTGGATAAAGAGGTATATGGCTTTCATGAGCTGGTAACATATTTGGAAAACAAGAAACAAATGGTGGTGAAAAATGGTAGCTAGTAGTCAGGTTATACCTGGAATGACTGTGGAGATAGAGGGGAAAGTATTTCGGGTAGAGTCGAGCATTAAAGTGGCTGTTGCAAAGGCTGCTCCTTTTATTAAGATGAGTTTGCGGGATCTTATTTCAGACCAACTAACGGAGAAAAATTTTAATCCATCCCAAGAGATCCAAGAAGTTTCTCTGATAGATCACAAATTAGAGTACTTATATCCGGAAGGTAAAGATTTCCTTTTTTTGGATGTGGAGATTTTAGAGGAAATTTTGGTTTCTGCACATGTTTTAAAAGAAAAGGTTAGCTATTTAAAAGAAGGAACTTCAGTTCGTGCTCTTTTTTATGGAAAGACGGTTTTTTCTGTAGAGCTTCCCCAGTTTTTGGAGCTAATGGTAGTAAAGACAGATAGTTCAGAAGAGGGAGGTATTTCGGTTACCCAGACAACAAAACTGGCCATTTTAGAAACAGGTGCTAGAGTAGAGGTTCCTCTTTTCATAGAATCTGGGGATGTTATTAAAGTAGATACGCATAGCAGCGAGTTTGTGCAAAGAATTTAAAAGGGAGAAGCCTGTGAATATCAAAGAAATCCAAGAATTAGTTGCCCTTCTTGAAAAAAGTAAGCTTTCGAAGTTGCACTATAAAAAAGACGGGTATGAGCTTTTACTAGAGAAAAAAGGAGAGGCTCCTGTTTACCAAGAACAAATAGTGCAAGAAAGAGTGTATGAGGCTCCTGCAGAAAAAAAAGGAGAACCGAAAAAGCAGCAAGAAGGAACCTATGTAAAGTCTCCTATGGTAGGTACGTTTTATGCATCTGCTGCTCCGGATCAACCTTCTTATGTAAAAGTGGGGGATACAGTTTCTTTGGATACGGTGGTATGCATTATAGAAGCTATGAAAGTGATGAATGAAGTCAAAGCAGGAGTTTCTGGGGTAGTACAAGAAATTATTGCTGAAAACGGGCAGCCTGTAGAATTTGGAACGAAATTATTTAGAGTCGTATGAAAAAAGTATTAATAGCGAATAGAGGAGAGATTGCCGTTCGGGTGATTCGAGCTTGTCATGACTTGGGACTGCAGACGGTTGCTGTTTATTCAGAGGCGGACGCAGAGTCTTTGCATGTTCTTATGGCCGATGAAGCTATTTGTATTGGTCAAGCTTCTTCTTTAAAATCATATTTAAATATTCCGAATATTATATCGGCCTGTGAGATAACGCATGCGGATGCCATCCATCCCGGTTATGGCTTTTTAAGTGAAAATGCTAACTTTGCCTCTATTTGTGAAAGTTGTGGCTTGGAGTTTATAGGTCCTTCTTCCTCTTCTATTGCTCTTTTAGGGGATAAAGCCAGAGCTAAAGAGATGGCAAGAAGTGTTAAGTGTCCTGTAATTCCCGGATCAAAAGGGGTCTTAAAAGATGTAAAACAAGGCATTGAAGAGGCTCATAAAATAGGATATCCCGTTTTTATTAAAGCTACAGCAGGAGGAGGAGGAAAGGGAATTAGAATTGCCTTTGATGACGCCGATTTTGCAAAAAAGTTTGTAGCGGCAAAAGCAGAAGCGGAAGCGAGCTTTAACAATCCGGATGTATATTTAGAAAAGATGATTGTCTCTCCAAGACATGTGGAGATTCAAATACTAGCAGATAAACACGGCAACTGTATTCATTTAGGAGAGAGGGACTGCTCTATTCAAAGAAGAAGACAGAAGCTGATTGAAGAGACGCCTAGCCCCTATTTAAACGCCTCGATTCGAAAGAAGATGGGGCAAGCAGCAGTAAATTTAGTAAAATCAGCCAAGTATCACTCCGTAGGAACTGTTGAATTTTTAGTCGATAAAGATCGCAACTTCTATTTTATGGAAGTAAATGCCCGTATTCAGGTAGAGCATACCATTACAGAAGAGTTAACCCAAACAGATCTTATAAAAGAACAAATCGAGGTAGCTCAAGGGAAGAAACTTACCCTGAAACAAAAAGATATCTCTTTTGAAGGGCATGTTATTCAATGTAGAATTAATGCAGAAAATCCTGCGACTCATTTCTCTCCCTCTCCGGGAAGGCTTGACTATTTTATAGCTCCGGGGGGGCCGCATGTTCGGGTAGATACAGCCTGTTATTCAGGATATACCATTCCTCCCTTCTATGATTCTTTGATGGCCAAGCTGATAGTAAAAGGAAAGACAAGAGAAGAAGCTATTCAGATCATGAAAAGAGCTCTAAAAGAGTTTCATATTGCAGGAGTTCATTCTACCATAGGATTTCATTCCTACATTTTACAAGATCCAAAATTTGTAAGTGGAGATTATACCTTGGAGTACATTGACTCTCTTTTAGAAGAAGGGTGTAATTTTACAGTACCCCCCTCTTCGTGATTTATGAAGGGGATTGTTTTAGCAGGTGGAAAAGGAACAAGGCTCTATCCTGCTACTTCTGCTTTTTGTAAACAGCTTTTGCCTGTTTATGATAAACCTATGATTTATTATCCCTTATCTACTTTGATGCTATCGGGAATTCGGGATATTTTAATCATTTCTACGCCGGAAGATCTTCCCAGGATAAAAAAGCTTTTTGGTAAGGGAGAAGACTTAGGTCTTTCTCTTCAGTATAAAGAGCAAAAAAAAGCGGAAGGGATTGCACAAGCTTTTTTGATAGGAGAGGATTTTATTCAAAAAGACCCTGTTGCGTTGATTTTAGGAGATAATATCTTCTATGGTAATCATCTAGCGGAAAAACTTCAAAAAGCAGCAAAGATCGAAAAAGGGGCTCATATTTTTGGTTATCCCGTAAAAGATCCTTCTAGATACGGGGTTATTGCTTTTTCTAAAGAACTAAAGCCGGTGCAAATTATAGAAAAACCGAAAAAGCCTCCTTCCGAATATGCCGTATGCGGTCTTTATTTTTTTGATAATCAAGTAGTTTCTTTTGCCAAAAGCTTAAAGCCTTCTTTAAGAGGGGAGTTGGAGATTACCGATATCAATCAGAGGTATTTAGAAAAGCAAGAACTACATGCAGAAATCTTAGGAAGGGGATTTGCTTGGCTAGATACGGGAACTTTTGATTCTTTGCAGAAGGCTTCTTTTTTTGTACAAACTCTGCAAGAAAGACAAGGATTTAAAATAGCATGCTTGGAAGAAGTGGCCTATAGAATGGGATTTATTGGTATAGAAAACTTACAGCAAAAAGCGCTTCTTTATAAAAACAGTGAATATGGAACATATCTTTGTAAGATTGTGCAGGAAGAGACTAAAAATTTTCCAGAGAGGGACTTTTCTTGTAGTGCTCCTCAATCTTTTCTACAACAAGATCAATATCATCTGTTAAAGTAAAAAGCGTTAGATCTTTTTCCTCTATATTTCGGTGCGTTTCTACCGTTTTTTTTAGCCAATCTATGAGGCCTTCCCAATATTTTTTTCCAATCATGAAAACAGGGAAAGATTTGATCTTTTTGGTTTGTATGAGGGTAAGTGCTTCAAAGAGCTCATCCAAGGTTCCATAGCCTCCCGGAAAAACGACAAAAGCTTGTGCGTACCGGACAAACATCACTTTTCGGATAAAAAAATAACGATGACTTAAATGAAATTTTTCGTCGATGTAGGGGTTGGGGGTAGCTTCATTAGGCAAATTAATACAAAGCCCGCAGGACTTTCCCTTAGCAAGGCTGGCTCCCTTATTAGCCGCTTCCATAATACCGGGACCTCCTCCTGTAATGATCCCAAATTTTTTTTCTGCAATCTTTTTTGCCAGAAGCGTTGCCTTTTCGTAATATTCAAAAGAGATAGGGTTGGCATTAGAAGAGCCAAAAAAAGCAACAGAGGGTCCCAAAGAGACCATAGCTTCAAAGCCATCTACCAGTTCTGCCATAATTCGAAATATACGCCAGGAATCTAGAGCGTGCATTTTTTTGTGGAAAGGAAGATCAGAGTGTTCTTGCATAAAGTCTTAAGTAGAGCTAAGTTTTTTTTTAGAGCCCCTCTTCTTTTTGGAAGAAAGGCTTTTTTGCCTACCATAAGCTACTTCGTGAAGATTTTCAATAGCAATAAAAGCTAAAGGATCTTCTTGTAGAATTATTTCTTTCAATTCCGCTAAATCAAGCCTTTCTACAATAACTAATAAAAGATCTCGGTTTTCTCCCGTGTAGCCCCCTTTTCCTTTTAAAATGGTCAGGCCAAGACCTAGCTTATTTACAATAATTTCAGAGATCTCTTTTGGCTTTGAGGATAAAATTAGAACTGACTTTAACTCTTCTAATCCTGCTATTACCAAGTCGATCATCTTAAAAGCTACGATATAGGTCATTAAAGAATGAATCGCTATATGCCAATCTAAGAATATAAGGCCGTAGGCAGCAAATATGAAAACATTCACAAAAAGAACAACTTGTCCTACGGTAAAACCCTTTTTTCGGTTAATCAAAATGGCCAAAATTTCTGTTCCGTCTGTGCATCCTCCACTTCGGATAATAAGGCCCACTCCCGCTCCTAAGATGGCGCCTCCTATGACAATTACTTCCAAAGGATCAGCATCAAAAGAGGGAAGACTTTCTAAAAGAGCCAAAAATCCGGCAAAAAGGACAATGGCAACCATCATTTGGATTACAAAGGTACGCCTTATAAAACGGTACGCGAGATAGATAAAGGGAAGGTTAAATGCAATTAAGAAAAAAGAGAGATAGGCCCCTCCAAAAAGACGAGCACAAATCAAAGAAATCCCAATTACCCCTCCGTCAATCAGCTGATTGGGAAATAAAAAAACACGGATAGATAAAGCTGCCAGAAAAGCCCCTACAGTCATCCAAAAATAGGAAATAAAAAGCTGATTCCAAGACTTAGGGGTGCTATGTTTCATATGAGTCTTACCATAACGATTTTTTACGATTTATCCTACAGAAAAACGCGGGAGACGGGGCTCGAACCCGCAACTTCCGCCGTGACAGGGCGGCGATCTAACCAATTGAACTACTCCCGCAAAAGAGTATGATGGGCGCAAAAGGACTCGAACCTATGACCGCCTGTGTGTAAGACAGGAGCTC
>CAYGOC010000007.1:0-94173 GCA_964351495.1 uncultured bacterium | reverse complement strand
ATTTTTTCTTTTCTTAAACTGCGTCTCTTTGTTTGCTTTAGATTTAAAATTACGGGAGCCTAATTGGAGGACAGAAGTTTGGGAGAGCTATCCAAATGGACAGCACAAAATGGTTCGTTTCTATGAGCCGGTGAAAGGAGAGAAAGAAATTCCTGTAAAACAGGTACGCTATCATCCTTCCGGATCGATTCAGTCAGAGGTAGATTTAACAGTTATAGAAAAAGATAAGCCGGGGTATGAATTTTGGAAATCGGAAGTAGTCCCTCAAGGGGTGAAACTAGATTTTTTTCCCAATTCTTCTTTACAGGGGGTCTCTTTTTACAATGAGGGTCTTTTAGAGGGAGAAGCAAAACTGTACTATGAAGACGGCTCTTTGGAGAGTAAGCTTTTTTTTAAAAAGGGAAAGCTAGAGGGTCCTTTTGAAAGTTACTATCTAAATGGAACTTTAAAAGAAAAAGGGAGTTACGTAAGCGGAAAATTAGATGGAAAATGTGTTAAATATTTTGAGGATGGGAAAAAATCGATTCTTCTTTCTTATAAAGAAGGTCTTTTAGAGGGCCTTTGTTACGAGTGGTATCCTAGTGGTAAGATCAAATCAGAAAAACATTTCATTGAAGGAAAGGCACATGGAGATGGAGTCAATCCTGCTTTTATAAGTTATGATATGAATCATAAAGTGATAGAAATGATCGATTTTTTTGAAGGAGATCCTTCTGGATTCCATTCCCAATATTATCCAAATGGCAAGTTAAAGTACCAAGTTTTCTACGTGAAAGGAAAGAAGGAAGGGGAAGAAAAGTTTTTTGATGAGAAAGGAGATCAAATAGGGGGAGGCACTTTTTCAGAAGGAATACCTGTAGGAAAACACACGCTTTGCTACGAGCTTTCTAAACCAAAATATGAAGCAGAATACGACTCTTCGGGCCACTTGGTAAAACCTATCGTGGAATGGGATAAAAAAGGAAACAAACAAAAAGAGTTTTTTCAAGAAGAGGGTCTTTTAACGGGACCTTATTTTGAATGGTATGAAAATGGGAATCTAAAAGCAGAGCTTTTTTATAAAAAGGGAAAGTTAGAAGGGGCCCAAAAAGAGTACTATCCAAACCAAAAGCCAAAAGTGTTGAGTTTTTTCCAAGATGAAAAATATGAGGGAGAATACAAACAGTGGCATGAAAATGGAGTGCTCCAAAGACAGTTTTTTTTCTTAAAAGGTAAAAAAGAAGGAAAACTGGAAGAGTTTTATGAAAATGGCAGAAAAAAGTTAGAAGCGTACTATAAAGAAGATCTTCCAGAAGGGCCTCATAGAGAGTGGCATGAAAATGGGAATATCAAGGTTCAGCTCTCTTTTAAGGAAGGGAAAAGAGAGGGAAGTCATGAAGAGTATGGGAAAGAAGGGGCTTTATTGTTTTCTGCTTCTTATAAAGAAGACCTCCCTGATGGAAAAGTTTTGAGTTTTTATGAAGAAGACAAAACTCGCTCAAAACTTTTTTATGAAAGGGGGAAATTAGAAGGAAAACAAGAATGGTTTTATCCAAATGGTTTTTTACAAAGAGTCGCTTTTTACCACGAAGATAAATTAAACGGGGAGTTAAAAGGCTTTTTTGAAGATGGCTCTTTGCAAAGTATGCAAACTTATAGCGACGGAATTCCTACCGGAAAACATTTTGAGTTTTATCCTAAAAAAGAGGGAGAAGAAAAAGCAAGATACGCCCATCTTTTTAATTATGACGAAAAGGGGAATTTACATGACGAACAGAAAAAATATTTTCCTGATGGAAGAATAGAGGCTTTAATTGAGTATGAGCATGGAAAACTACATGGAAGAAAAGCCTTGTGGGATACAGAAGGAAATTTACTAGAAGAGGCCCACTATCAGTATGGGAAATTAGAAGGGCGTTTTTTTGAAAAACAGAAAGAAGGGAAAGAGATAATTTTTCATTATAAAGATAACCTAAAAGAAGGACCTCATCAAATATTTTATCCTATAGAAAAAGAGGGCAAAAAGGTAGTAGCTTTAGAGGCTACCTATGAAGGAAATCAGATAGAAAATGAGGTGAAAGAGTACTATCCAAGTGGTGTTTTAGCTGCTATTACTCCATATAAAAAAGGAAAAAAAGAGGGGATCTCTTCTATCTTTGCTGAAAATGGAAGACTCTTAATGAAAATCTCTTTTACAGAAGATAAAAGAGAAGGAACTACCATTCAGTTTTTTCCTTCCGGTAAAGTGTATAGAGAAATCCTTTATAAAGAAGATAAGAAAGAAGGGGAAGAAAAAACCTTTTATGAAGATGGGAAAATTGCTTCTATAGCTTATTATAAAGAAGATCTTTTAGAGGGGCTTTGCCAAAATTGGAATGAGCAAGGAGTTCTTGTTTTTGAAGGAGAATACCAAAAAGGGTTAAGGCATGGAAAGTTCAATAAATATTATGACGATGGGAAGCCTTATTTATTTCAATCCTTTGTGGAAGACCAGCTTCATGGAGAGAAAAGAAAATACGACCAGGAAGGCAAAGAGACCGTATATAAATATGACCATGGAAAGTTAATAAGATCCATGTAAAGCCATTTTACATACAGCTCTGAAAGGCTAAAAGAGAAGAGCTGCCCCATTTTCTTTTAGTTTTTAGGGAAAGTCCCTCTATTGCATATTCCTCTTTAGAAGAGGAGCTCTCTTCTAAAAAAAGAGAACCCTCTTTATCAAGAAGTGCTTCTTTTATAATTTGAGACAAGAGGCTCTTCTTCTTTTCGACCTCCATTTTATAAGGAGGGTCTAAGAAAATTAACTGGAAGAGTCTATTTTTTCTCCCCAAAAAAGAGACTGCTTTATTGGCGTCTTGGCAAACAAGGGTAGCTTTTTCTATTAGATTCCAAGATGTAAGGGTTTTTCGAATTCCTTCTATAGAAGAGCGGTCTTTTTCGATAAAAGTAGTAGAAAAAGCGCCCCTACTTAATGCCTCTAACCCCATAATACCGCTTCCTGAAAAAATATCTAAAAAATGGGCTCCTTCAATCTCATTTTGGACTATATTAAAAAAAGCTTCTCTTAAGGCAGCTTGTGTGGGTCTTATGGCTTCTTTTTTAGGAAAGAAAACCTTACGCCCTTTAAAAAGTCCTGCTGTAATACGGAGGCTCATTTTGAATTCCTATTTGATTTTATTATAGAAGAAAAGGCTATTCGAAGATACTAGCTTGGTAAGGCTTTAAAAGCTCATTTGCTTCTATCAGATAAGAAGGATCATCTGTTTTAAAATAGCTTTCATATAGAGAGTAAGCTTTTTGAGTAGCCCATTTTTCTTTAAAGGCCGCAGAGGCTTTCTTAGCATTTTGCAAAGAGATTTTTTTCTTTAGGTTAAGCCAGGTTTCCCGATTTTTCCCCTGGATAAAAAGGGTAAAATCTTCTCCCTTTTTTACCTTTCCCCAAATTACAAAAGGTTCATTTTGAAATAAAATAGGAAGGCTCTGATTAGAGGGGTATATTTCTAAAATAGGCTCATTAGAAGAGGAAATAGCTTGAATGCTTAAGTTTTTAGCTATAGGAGATTGAACCGACTTTACCATCTTATGAAGCTTTCTTTTTAATCCTGTTTTATTGGAGGCAAGATAGAGTTTTCCCTGGTTTAAGCTGGCAAAAGCATCTAATAGAGGAAGGTTAGGATCTGAATGAAGAGCTAATATATGAAGACAAAATTTCCCCTGATTTTTTGAAGTCCAATCATGAATAAAAAAGGGAACTTTATTTTGATTAGATATCCCTTCTCCACTTGTGATTAAAAATATATGGGAGACCTTTTCCGGGGCTGTTTTTTCAAAAAGAAGGGTATTTAAAGGTTTAAAAGGGTCTGCTGAAGCAAAAATACTTCCCAGTTTCAAGCTGTGTAAAAAATCTTTAGCAAATAACCGCTCATTTTTATTGCAAGGAACGCTATGCAGAGCCATTCTTTGCATTTTGCTATCGTAGTGAATAATGTTAAAAGAGTCTTTTTCTCCCAGAAAAGAGAGGGTTCTATGGATTGCTTTTTTACTCGCTTTTAAACGATCGTTTTGAATTACGTTGGAAGTATCTAGCAAAAAATAAAAATTTTGAGAAAGAGGAGTCAGTATTTCATTCGACTTAGGAATTAACGTAGCTGCAAAAATAGTTTCTTCTTTATCGGGAAGAGTGATCACTTCTATATCAAAAAAATCTTCACAAGAGAGCGTGTTTAGATCCTGTAAATTGGGAATGGAAGGAAAAGAACCCTCGTAAAACTGGGGAATTTCTTTAGGAGAGGGAGTAGGTATTGAAAGGGAAAAGCCTCCTCCTGAGACAGCCTCGGTATCAGAAACCAGGCACGGTTTTTGCGAAGAGGAAAAAGAGGGTTTTTTTCTTTCAAATTCTATAGAAAAAGCAAGGTGTTTTTTCTCTTCCTTTTCTTTTCCCGGATTAGATAAGAAAAAAGAAGGCTCTTTTTCTTTTGGAGATCTAAAAATAGGAGCGGATTTTATAGTATCAATTTTAGATACGGAAAAAGGAAGCGTTTCTTTTTTCAGATCTTCTAAAAAAGAAGAAGCTATTAGATTCTCTTCAGAAAAGGGCCTTTCTTTTTGCAGGGCTTCCATTTCTTGTTTTTGAATAAGTTCTGTTTTTAGCAGGAAAGAGTCAGATAATTTGGTAGAAAAAGATTCTTTTTTGGGTCTTATCGCAACCTGCAAGTTATTTTTAGAAAAAACCGTTTTTATATGCATGCATTCTTCAATAGCAATTTTTTTAAGAGGGCCTATTTTTTTTGGCTTTAAAGAAACGGAAAGGGGCAGGTATCTCTCCACCAAAAAAAAGGCAGTTATATGCAGAAAACAAGAAAGAAAAAAAGAAAGTTTCCAAGGATATTTTTGCCAATACATAAAAACGGTTCTATAAGCCTTTTAATAAAAGCACATATTATACATATATATACGGAAGTGGAATAGGAAGGTCAAATTTTAAAATAATTATTCGGGCTTAGTTAATATTAGACTTTCCCAATCTTTGAAGTTCTTCTCTAAACGCTCTTCTAAAAAAGGAGTGTAAGGATAGGTCTTTTTAAGAAGAGAAAGCGCTTCTTTATGTAGTTCTAAAGCTTCCTTGTTATTATTTTCTTTTAAGAGTAGAGAAGCTTCAGAAAAAAGCATTTCAGCATCTACAAGTGTTAAATAAGCCTTGAAAAGAGCCTCTTTTTCCGGGGTCTGTCTTCTCTCTTCGTGGTAGTCTTTTGAAAGAAGATCTTCTTCTAAGGTAAAATTATCTTTTACTTTTTCTAACAGAAAAAGCTTTAAAAATGGTTTTTCTCCCTCTTCTTTTTTCTTAAGTTGCAAGTCTATATATCTAAAAGAAGCTTCTAAATGAATAGGCTCTTGAGAAAAAGATTTGTGCAAAGAAAGGTCTTTTAAAAGTTGCGAGGCCCTTTTAAAGGGATAGCTCTCAGAGGGGTTTTCCTGTGGAATGGTCTTTATCAAAAGAGAAGCCATTTGATAAGCAGACTGAGCCCCTAGTTTTTGGGAAAGAGAAGAATTTTCATAAGCCTTTTCATAAAAGAAAAAGGCTTTTTCATCTGAACTCTCTTTTTCGTAAAAGCTGCCCAGTTCAAAAAAAAGCTCTGTCTTAAAAACCCAAGGGGCCGTTTTCTCTTTTTCATACGATAAATAGAGCTCTTCTAAAACAGCCTTTTGCTCAGAGGTTTTTTCTAAAAATTGGTAGAGCTTAGAAAGGCGGATCGTCTCAAGTTCTAGGGTTCCGTTTTCTAAAATTAGGCTGGGGTGCGTTTGGAGGAGATCCTCGTATAAAGAAAGAGACTTTTTAGCTGCTTCTTTATCTTGAATAGGATTTTGAAGGAGGTTATAAAGGGGAGCCTCTTCTGGCAAAGAAACCGTTTTTTTATAGTAAAAATAAGCTAGCCATAGTTTATTTTCTAGTTGCATAGGCTCTTTAAGCATATAACAAGAAAAAAGATGAGAAGCAGCCTCTTCCATGTTTTCGCTTTCTAAGTAGGCATTGAATAAAGAGAGGTGAACTTTTCCTGCATCTTCTAAGTTAGGGGATAGGTCTAAAGCTTTTTCTGCATGCTCACAAAAAAGAGAAAGATCCCCTTCTTGGTAGCTGTAAGCCAGAAGTAGGTGCGTTTTTGCAGCTAGATCTTTAGAGGGATTTTTTTCTAAAAATGTAAAAGCAGTTTCTTTAAAAGAAGTAGGATCTCCTTTTTCAAACAAAGTTTTCGTTAAAAGAAAATGATAACTATGTTCTGTCTCTTCCGGCAGAAGATTGTCTATAGATAAAACCGTTTGGAGATCTTCGATTAAAAAGTGGACGGCTTCTTCTTTTTCGGGATTATTTTTAACGTTTTTTAAAGAGGCTTCAATACAGTAAGAAGCCGCTACCTTACCTCTTTCTTCTTCCGTGAAAAAAGAGAGATACTCGGAGAATAAAGAACGCGCTTTTTCCCAGTTTTCTGCTTCAAATTCCGCAGTAGCGTATTCGAAAAAAAGGGGTTCTTTTTTTTCAAAAAGAGGAAAGCTCTCCAAAAGAAAAAGAAAATCTTGTTTAGCCAGCTCCGGCTTATGATTTTCTTTATAAAGGAGGGATCTCACCCAAATAACGTTTGGCAAGGAACTGTCTTCAGGGAAAGCACTTTCGAATTTTTTAGAAAGTTTTTCGTATAAAAACAGATCTTGCGTCTCTTTACAGGCATCTAAAAGAGATAGGTAGGTGTCTTTTAACTCTACTGAAGAAGAAAGCTTTTCTGTTAAAGGCAGAAGCTCTTCTTTACACCTTTTAAAATCTTGTATTCTGTAATAACTTTTACCAAGGAGAAGAGACAGATGATTTTGTTTGTCTTCAGGAAATGAAAAGTCAGCTTGTTCTTTTGCTAAAACTAATTCAGAATAGAGCCCCATGTCAAAAAGAAGCAAAAGACGGTTATAAAATGCCTCTTCCGCTTTTTCTCTACCTAGATGGGAGATTCGAGTCAGGGTTTTTAAAGCTTTTTCTTTATCAGTAGAAAGTTGCATTTCCGCCACTTTAAAAAGATAAGCCTCTTTTTCTTCAGGGATTTTTTCAGCCAGTTTTAAGTAGAGTTTTTCTGCGTCTTCTTTTTTCCCTAAAGATTCATATAGATAAGCTAGAGGTTTTTCAAAAGATTCTTTTAAGGGGGACTCTTCTAGATGATTGATTGCTTGTATGCTTTTTTCTGCGTAAGAAAAAAATTCTTTTGACTCTTTTGGAGAAATGATAGTCAAGTTATACAAGGAGTCTGCTAAAAAAAACTCTAATTGTTCTTGAGTATATCCATCTAAAACCCGTTCTTGTAGAGCCTTCTGGCTCTCTTCATAGATAGTTTTGTATTGGTTTAATTTTCGAAGCACTTCCATTTTGTTTAAAAGAGCTTCAGGATTTAAATGAGAGAAATTCGCTTTTTCATAAGAAGAAAGAGCCTTTTCGTACTCTTCTTTTTGAAAAGAAAGATTGCCCTGCAAAAGATAGAGCGTATCAGAAAGAGACGTATCTGGATATTTCTCTAAAAATTGGGCCACTTCAAATGTGATAAGATTGGTCTCTTTTTCCTCCCAATAAGCAGATAACCTTCTTATTAAAAGGGCTTCTTCTTCTGTCTTTGGCTCAGGAAAAGAGAGCTCATAAGCAAAAAGAGAGCTGAAAAAAAAGAATACAAAAAGACATACTCGCATCTTGAGCTAGATTATACAAAAGATAGAGATTAATAAGCAGCTGTTCCCTCAAAATTTTTGTAAAAAATTTTTCTATCTGGGTTGCTTTATTTTTAAAATTTGACGTATAAACGCTTTCAAAAAATAAGAAGGGGATTTATGGGGATTCTTTTTGCTTTTTTAGCCGCTTTTTTTGCATCTACTTCTAATCTTTGCATGAGAAAAAGCATTGATTATGGAGGAACTACAAGAGCTTTTTTAATGATTCAACTAAGCGTGGCTTTTTTAGTGGCTCTTCTTATGAATCCTATCCGTTCTTTCTCCTTTTCGCTCAGTTATCCTATGGTATTTTTTGGGCTAGTTGTGGGGCTCATTATGGGAGTTATGATGTTTAGCTTAGGAAAAGCCTTAGAAAAAGGGCCCTCAGGACTTTCTTTTTCGGTTTTAAACTCTTCGACTGTGGTACCCGGTGCTATTATGGCGCTTTTCTTTGGGGCTGCTCTGGGATTTGAATATCATATGTACCATGCTATCGGTTCTATGCTTGTTTTAGCAGGGCTCTTTTGGGGAGGGGCTGGTTTTTTTGGATTTCAAGATAAAAAGGGGTGGCTTTTTTTCATCCTTGTCGCTTTTTTTCTTCATGTTCTTTTTTTAGTTGCCATGCAGTGGAAAGCTTTAATGATGAATGCTTCTCATTTAAGTGCTTTTTTTCGCGTTATGAAACCGGATGAAGCAAAAAGTCTTTGGTTTTTGCCTCTAATTTATTTAGCAGCCTCTTTTTTTCAGTTTTTTCTCTTCTTTTTTTATGAGAAGAGAAAACTTCTTTCTGTAGAGTGGGGTTATGGTTTTTTCGGAGGAGTAGCTAATTGTATTTGTACTTTTTTTCTGGTTACAGCCACAGAAGTAGCTTCCCCCATGGAAAATGCCATGATTTTCCCTATTTTTTCCGTAGCTATTATCTTTTTGTGTAACAGCTGGGGAAAGGTTCTTTACCAAGAAAAAGTAAACTGGAAAGCATCACAAATGTGCATGTTTGGCGTCTTTGTAGGCTGCGTTGATTGGAGAGCATTATTTTCTTTTTTCTCTTAAAATAGAGGGGGTTTTAGAAGCTCTCTTCTATATTGGAGCTGGAAAATTTTCCGTAATGAGAGATGAGCTCTTCTGCTTTTTGAGGATGTTTTAGCTTTAGTTTTTCATACAAAACAAGCCCTTTTCCGTTAAATCCTTGTTGAAAGTACAAGGCGCCGAGCCTTGCTGTGATTTTAGCATCGAAGGGTAAAAGCGTTTGTAAAGTTTCATATTCAGAAATCTCTTCTTTGGGCATGTTTAAGGCGCCATAATTTTTAGCAAGCTGCAAATGAACCCAAGGATCTTCCGGAACATAGTGTTGTAAAATTTTAAACTCTTCTACAGCTCTTTCTGAGGTTTTTCGAAAAGATTCTTCTAAGGTTTGATACAATTTTCGAAAGCGTATTTTATAAAAAAGAGAAGCTTCCAGCTCTTTTTTAATCTCTAGAATGCTTTTTGAAAAAGAGGTATATACATTGGCAAGAGAAGTATGTGCTTCTAAATCTAAAGGATTTGTCCTAATATGAAGATAATGCTCTTCTATAGCAGATTCCAAAAAGAGTTTTTTAAATCGAAAGACGTCTTCAAAATGACAAAATTTACTAAAGCCTTCCGATAACTTTTTCGGAAACAAAAAAGGATACAATCCCTTTTCAAAGTTTTTTAAGTAATCGACCAGTTCTAAATAAGCATGCGCTGTTAGTAAATAACTTTCTTCTTTTTCCCTTAGTAAAGTATGGCATTTTTTTCGAAAAGTCTCTTGAAGCTCTTTTATTTGTTCCGGCTTTTTTGTTTGAAAATAAAAAAGGAGAATAAAATAAGAAAACAAAGAAAGAAAAAAAGAAGCCAAAGTAAAGGCTATCAGGGGATGATTTAAGGAAATAGAAAAAAAACGGAGAACTGAGATTTGGACTGCAAACAGAAAGACAAAGAAAAGATTGAAAAAAAAAGAAAAACGAACGGTTTTTTTAAAGTTTTTTAGTAAAGATTTATAAGGGGTTTGCAAGGACTGTAAGAAGTTGTCCGAGCTTTCTTCTTCCATAAGCTAGTTATCTTCCTGTGTCAATCATATACTGAACTACGCTTTGACTTACCCCAGCATCTTGCAGCTTTTGTATTTGGGCTTGACTCAAAGTATAAGAGGTCCTCGTATGACGAATATAGCGTATGATAGTCTTATCGCTTACTCCTCCTTGGTGAAGCTTTATTACATCATCCACTGTAATAGGCTCTCCTCTGTCCATTCTGGAAACGGTTTTAGGGCTAGATCTTTCCATGATTCTTCTGTCTTGTTCGTCTAAAGCAGCTCCGATTAACCCTCCAGCAATGACGCCAGATGCGCCTCCAATTAAAGCTCCCTTTCCTCCGCCTGCAATTCCTCCGATACCGGCCCCTAAAGCTCCTCCAGCCAAAACACCTGTTGCTGTTTTAGATTGACAACTTAAAAAGAGAAAAACAAGAGAAAGTAAAAACAAGGGGGAATATTTCATAGAAAGGCTCCTTCTGAGGGTTGATGCTCTTGTATACAAGAGATCTCTTTTAAACGATACCCCACTCCTCTCACAGTTTCTATCCAGGGGGGATTCTCTTTCATTTTTTTTCTTAAAGAAGCTATGTGCACATCGATATTTCTATCTACTACAAAAGCATCATCATTGTTGATATCATCTAATAACTGATTTCTAGTAAGAACTTTACCCTGGTTTATGAGAAGTCTTCGTAAAATACCAAATTCAGAAAGGGTAATAGGAATAATTTCCGTTTTTTTTCTCAAAACAAAACGATCAAGTTCCAAAGAGAAAGGCCCAAAAAAAAGTGCTTCAGGAGTTTTTTCGTCTTCTTTACCCCTTCGTAAAACAGCCTTTATCCGAGAAAATAAAATTTTAGGGGAGAAGGGTTTTGCTACGTAGTCATCGGCTCCTAATTCTAGCCCTAAGACAATATCAATCTCTTCCCCCTTAGCAGAAAGAAGTACAACAGGGATGTTTTTCAGCTCTGCGGTATTTTTGATTTTTCTACAGACATCAAGTCCATTCATTCCAGGAAGCATAATATCTAAAATCACAAGATCGGGTTTCTCTCTTTCTACAGTACGAAATCCATTGATTCCATCTACTTCTACATGAAGTTTATATCCTGAAATTTCCGCTTGGAGTTTGATTAAAGCTGCAATATCTTCCTCATCTTCTATAAGAAGAATCCGTTTTTTTTGAGTCATAAATCGATTCAGTTCCTTTATTCTTTCATTACACAGAAGAGGGGATTTTTAACTTTTGCCCCTTTACAATCAAATCTTTCTTTAAATGATTGTGTTTTTTTAGCTCTTCTACAGAAACACCAAAATGTTTCGCTATTTTTTCTAAAGAATCTCCTGATTGCACCTGATAAATAGATTCTTTTTTGAGTTTTAAAGCTTGAGCAATTTCTTCAAGAGTGGTTTTTAAAGAGGCCATTTCTTTTAGCTTTTCTTCTTGTTGTAAGAAAGAAAACTCGATCTCTTCCATCTTTTTTTTATACTGAGAAAAGGCAAAGGTAGTCTCTTCAGCGTGTCTAGAAAGATTCTTTATAGAATGCTCTCTTTTTTCAGCCGTCTCTTCTAGTACTTTTGTAGTGGCTTCCATTTGCTCTATTTTTTTTCGTAAAGATTGCAAAGACTCTTCCATCTTCGCTAAATACTTTTGCCGAACCTCTCCTAAAACGTCTTCGAAATGTTTGATTTTTCCATCAATAATTTCAAACTCTGTTTGAAAACAATGAACATCATGTCGAAGATCATCCAAGTCCGTTTGCATTTCATGAATCGTCATCTCTACTTGGTGTTTTTGTTCATGAGGAGAAGAACGGATAGGGGAACAGGAAGAAAAAAATAGAGGCATTAAAGAAACTTGAAAAAGCCATGCAAGCCAAAACAAATGTTTCATTAATACCTCTTAAAACGTTACTTTTGCAGTTTAAACTCAGCTCTTCGATTCATCTTATGGTCCATATTAGAATCGCCTTGAGATAATAGCTTTTCTTTTCCCCAAGAAACAGTTTGTATTTGAGAAGAAGAGACCCCTTGCTTTTTCAAAAGAACTTCAATGTGATGGGCTCTTCTCATGCCAAGAGTCATGTTGTAATCAGCAGAAGCTCTTTTATCACAGTGCCCTTCTACCAAAACCCGTGCTTTGGGGTTTTTCTTCAAATAACTAGCTATCCTAGCTACTGTTACTAAATCTTCATGCTCTTTGATTACATGGTTATCCGTGCCAAAATGGATCACGCGGAAAATTTGATTCATTTTATTAGAAGGGGATAGAAAAGACCTAGCAGGCTCTTTAAAAGAGTTTTTTGAGGGCTCTTTTCTGTAAGCCAAGGAGGAGCTTTCTCCTTTTAAAAGATCATTTTCTTGTAAAGGGATAAACTCATCTTCAGAAGGCCCTAAAAACTCATCTTGAGAAGCAATTTGACGCGACTCGTCATCAGATCCCCAAAGAGCATAAATGCTTTTTTGTAAATACCTGCCTGCTGTCTTTACATCTTCCCACGTTTCTGTGGAATTTCTTTGACACCCAGTCATAGTCATAAGAACTAGGAAATACAAAATTGACTTTTTTTTCATAACGTTTCCCTTTTTAATTCAAGGCTCCCAACAAGGAAACCGCTTTTCTCCCGGACCTTGGGTAATTTTAAGAGGTTCTTTTTGGTTTTCAGAGACTAAATAAAGCTCACATTCATCTTTGGTTTCCGAATTACAAATAATATGAAAGTTGTTAAAAGCCCAACAAGGGTTTTCCAAATCAATAGAGCTTTGTGTAATTTGTTTTTCCTCTTGTGTAGTAAAATCGTATACCCATATTTGCCGTATACCTTTTGTTTTAGCACTATAAGCTAATTTCTTGCCATCTTTAGACCAACAAGGAGAGGAATTAAACCGGTTTTTTTTAGAAATTAAAGACACTTCTCTAGAAGGAGATAGAAGATCCATTACGTAAATTCTAGGAGGTCCTTCCTGGTCTGAAACAAAGGCCAATTTAGAACCATCCGGACTAAAAGAAGAAGAAGCTTGCGTTGCATGAGCCATAGAAAAAATTTGTCTTGGTTTCCCTTTACATCTCCCTTTTTCATCGAAGTATTGTAAAAAAAGATCAGGAGTGCCGGAAATATCAGAAATAAAAGCCATTTTGTCTAACTGCCAAGAAACAGAAGGGAGATGTTGATTTCCTTTTAAAGGAATTACAGGCCAAGTCTGTTTTTGGTGTAAAGAACCGGCCATAATTTTTGAACTGCCTCCTTCATAGGAAACATAAAAAAAATGGAGCGGCTTTTTCGGTAAAAATTTCGGGCAAACAGCATAATTTTTATCGAAGGTAAGTCTTTCATAATATTTTCCCTCCAAAGAGCCTACCCAAATTTCAGAAGTTTTTTCTTTAGAGTAAGAGGGTTTATACCTAAGAGAAAATAAGATTTTTTTATGTTGAATACCCTCAACGGCAAAAAGATTTTTTTGAAGCGAACTGATTAGGTGATGAATTTTTTCTACATCTTTTCGAAAAAAACCGGTAAGGGTTACGGGAGAAGATCTTTCTTTTTCTTTAGAGATAGCTTCTTCTATTTCTAGATAAAACGTTTTTTGTTTTAAATGAGGATAAATTTTAATCTTACTTTCAGACTCTACTAAAGTAGGGTAGGTAAATCCCGTACAACAAAAATCAAAGTGAATTGTTTCTAAAATTTCTTGTAAATAAGAAGGAGAAAAGGAAGTTTCTTCTTTTTCAAAAGAATACAAGAAGAAAGGCTTTAAAGAAGGAGAAAGAGGCACATCTACATGGATCTCTTCAGAAAAAAGAAGAGAAAAAACAAGAAAAGAGAAAATAAATCTCATGCGGCCGAAAGGTAAATGGTGTAATGTTTTATTTCGTCCCTCTCATTAAAGCATGGAAATTGCAGAAGAGGCAATTTCTTTTTTAAATAGAGGCGGTTTTTTTCTTTTTTTGCTTCTATAATAGTAAAACGAGCTACTTCTCCTGTATTTTTTATCCAAATTTCGATTTTTACTTTTTCTTTTTCTACAAGGGAAAGATTTTTTTGCAAAAAAGGAGAAAGTTTATCTACGTATAAATCGGTTTCTTCTAAAGAAGAGACTGGTTTTTTTTCTATTGAAAAGGAGCAAGGAATGGGCAGCTCAGAAGGAGAAAGGGGGGCCTTTTTAAAAGAAGATAGAGCTTGAATAGAAGAGAGAAGCTTTTGAGAGAGCCCTTCTTTTTTTTGCTCCCATTGAGTAGTTTTTTTCTTCCCTTTTTGAGAAGAAATCTTAGTATTTCTGTTACCTCTTACAGAGGTATGTACTTTAGGGGTATTTTTTATTTCATATGTCTTCACTGTTAAAGAAGAAATCCGTTTTGGAAAGGCAGGAGTTTTACAAAAGAAAAAAAGAAACAGATGCAAGAAAAAAATAGAGCTAAAAAGAAAAAAAAAGCGCATAGCTAGCTTTTTAGTACCACCTTCAAAGTAGAGAATCCCATTTTTTCTAGAAGGTTTTTTATTTCTTGGTAGGTTCCAAAAGAGGCATTTTTATCGGGAAAGAGAAAAACTTCTGTTTCCTTCCTCTCTTTTTCCAGTCTTTTTTCTAAAGAGAACAAAGAAATTTGGGTTTCTTGAAACCAGATCGTGTTATCTTTTTTTACAAAAAGAGAAATAGCCCCATTTTTAGGGTGAAAACTTTCTTTTTGCGTCTCTCCTTTTTGGGAGAGCTCTACGGAATCCATCTGTAGAAGAGGGGCTATTAAGATAAAAGAGACTAAAACAACAAAGACTACGTCAATTAAAGGGGTTAAGTTAATTAGGTCAACATCAACAGATGGACCCTTCTGAAACAGGGATCTCTTCATGGGTTTCTGTTTTCCTATATTGTAGTTTTAGCTCTATCATCAAATTTTGTGCAAAAAGGTGCATCTCTTTTTTTATCTTTTCTATTTCATTTTTTAGGTAGTTATAAAAAAGAAGAGAGGGGATGGCAACAATAAGGCCGGCTACAGTAGTGGCTAGTGCCATAGAAAGATGGGGTAAAATAGAGCTATTTACTCCATAAGAGGCCCCTTTCATTTCAGAAAACGTCAATAAGATACCCCAAACGGTTCCTAAAAGTCCTAAAAAAGGAGCTAAAGAAGTGGCGGTGGGTAGAAAAAACAGGTTCTTTTCTAAAAGATCTCCCTCTTTTTCCAAGGCACAAAAAAGAATGTTTTCCAGCACCGAAAAATCAGAAGAATCCAAAAAAGTTTGTTTTTTGGTTTTTAAAAAAGCGTGGTTTTTTTGCAAAAGCGTTTTGGTCTGTTTTTGCAAACTGGTATAAATTTCATAAAAAGGAGTTCCCGGGCTTTCTGGAACAGGAGAGGACAAGGGGGAGCTTTTATTTTTTAAGAAAGCCAAGATATTTTGGTTTTCTTTTTTTACTTTTATAAAGGAAAAAAGGCGTTGAACAAAGTAAGTCCAAGAAAAAGAAGATAAAAAAAGAAGCGCTAAAAAGATCCCTTTCCCCAGAAAATCAGAACCTTGGTACGCAGAAAGGAGCGAAGAGACAAATCCCATGAAAACAACCTTTTCTGTCTGATTATAGGAAGCTTTTGTTTTTTTCGTTAATTTTTTTCCTTTTTGTGCATAAACTGAAGCTTTTTTAAAAAGGACTAGGATGGATCTTGGTTTTTTCGACTCGCATGCGCATCTAACTTCTGAAGAGATGTTAGAAGAGTTAGAAGCTACTCTTGTAAGAGCTGAAAAGGCGGGGGTAAAACGGATTTTAAACATAGCAACGGATCTTTTTTCTTTAGAAAAAGGGATCGCTTTGAAAAGAAAGTATCCGTGGGTTTTTTTAGCAGGAGCTACTCCTCCTCATGATGTGGGTAAAAAGGGAGAAGCTGAATTTTCTTTTTTTGAAAAGGCAGCAATAGAAAAACAGATAGTAGCTATCGGAGAGACGGGACTTGATTATTACTACGAACATTCCCCCAAAAAAGAGCAGCAAAAATTTTTTCTTCGCTATGTAGATTTAGCAAAAAAACAAAAACTTCCTCTTGTATTTCATTGCAGAGAAGCTTTTTTTGATCTTTTTTCTCTTACAAAAAAAGAAAACATTGGTGCTGTTTTGCATTGCTTCACAGGAACGCTAAAAGAGGCTAAAGAGGCAATAGAGAGGGGGTGGTTTATTTCATTTAGTGGAATTGTTACTTTCAAAAAGAGCCAAGAACTCAGAAATATAGCTAAAGAAATTCCCTTAGAAAATCTTTTCATAGAAACCGATGCACCCTATTTAGCGCCCAATTCTAAAAGAGGAAAAAAAAATGAGCCTGCTTTTATTGTGGAAACGGCAAGCGTTTTAGCAGAAGTAAAAGGGGTAGATCTTGCAGAGATAAAAAAAGTTACTTATGAAAATACAAGCCGTTTTTTGTCTTTAAAAGGAGTTTTAATATGACCGCGCAAGCAGACTCTTATAAGATCCCTTCTTATTTTATAAAAAGAAGACTCCACTCTCTTTTAGGGCTGTGGCTTGTTATCTTTTTGATGGAGCATCTCTTTGTAAATTCCCAGGCAGCTCTCTGGCTTGGAGAAAAAGGAGAGGGCTTTATCCGTATGGTAAACTTTTTAGAAAGGCTTCCTTACTTACGGGTTTTAGAGATTGTTTTGTTGGGATTTCCTATAGGATTTCACATGGTTTTAGGGATTCAATATGCACTTAAGTCCACAAGTTCTGCCTATATTCCCAAAAAAGACTCTCCTTATTTACCTTTTGGTAGGAATAGAGCCTATTTTTGGCAAAGAATGTCTTCTTGGATCTTATTATTTGGGATTATATTTCATGTAGGGCAGATGCGATTTTTTTTGAAACCTAAAGAGGTTGATTGGGGCCCTAAGAAGCTTTTTTTAACGCCCGTTACCTTTGACGAAGGGCTGCTCCCTTTGTCAGTGCGTTTGCAAATTTCTCTTTTTTCTGAAAAAGACTTATCTGTTTTACAACAAGAAAAAGAGGATCTTTCCTTTTTAGAGCTTCAATTTTCCTCTGAGTATGACCCTTTCATTCAAAAGAAGAGAAATGAAGAAGTAGAAAAACAAAAAAATGCTTTTTTAAAAGAAGCGTTAAAAAATCCTTTAAAAAAAGGAGAGGTTTTAGCAGTGAGTCCCGATCCGGGAACCGCTTTTTTACTTATACTTCGAAATACGTTTAAAAGCATTCCTATGACTCTTTTTTACACTCTTTTTTTGGCAGCGGCCGTTTTTCATGCATTTAATGGTCTTTGGACTTTTTTGCTTTCCTGGGGGCTTATTTTAAGTATTCGTTCTCAAAAAAAAGCTGTGAATGTGTGTTTTGTGTTTTTGTGTATATTTGCCTTTCTGGGTCTAGCTTCTATTTGGGGATCTTACTGGCTGGGAGGTTCTTTTTGAAGAGCATCTTCTTGTGGAAATTCCAACCTTTTTTATAGTCTTAAAAGCGTGAATCAAAAAAGACAAAAAGCGATTGTGGTAGGAGGAGGTCTAGCTGGACTCTCTTCTGTTTTAAAGCTTTGTGAAAGAGGATTTGAGGTAGATCTTGTCTCTTTGACTCAAGTAAGAAGGTCCCATTCTGTTTGCGCGCAGGGGGGGATTAATATTCCTATTAATTTAAAAGGAGAGGAAGATTCTCCTTTCATTCATGCTTACGACACAATTAAAGGGGGAGATTTTTTAGCCAATCAACCTCCTGTTTTGGAGATGTGCATGGCAGCTCCTTCTATTTTACGTTTATTAGATCGTTTTGGATGTCCTTTTAATAGAACCGAAGAGGGAAATATAGAATTTCGTAGGTTTGGAGGGACTCTATATCATCGGACGGCTTTTTGTGGAGCTTCTACAGGACAGCAGCTTTTGTATTCTTTAGATGAACAAGTACGTAGATATGAAGCTCAAAACAAAGTGAAAAAATGGGAAACCCATGAATTTTTAAGCCTGGTGCAAGATGAAGAAGGAAGAGCGTGTGGGATTGTTTTACAAGATCTTTTGAACCTTCATATTTTCTCTTTACAGGCAGAGATTGTAATTATTGCAACAGGGGGTCTTGGGTTTTTATTTAAGTTGTCCACTAACTCCACCTTTTGTACAGGAGCCGCTAATGGCCGTCTTTATAAGCAGGGAATGAAATATGCCAATGGAGAATTTATCCAAATCCATCCCACAGCTATTTTAGGGTCGGATAAAATGAGGCTTATTTCTGAATCGGTAAGAGGAGAAGGAGGAAGAGTTTGGGTATATGGAGATAGTTCTAAGAAAATTGCCTTTCCGGATGGATCTTTAAAAACTTGCGGAAAGACGGGAGAGCCCTGGTATTTTTTAGAAGAAATGTATCCCGCTTATGGGAATCTAGTTCCGAGAGATGTGGGAGCCAGGGAAGTATTAAAAGTTTGTGAGCTTGGGCTTGGAGTAGAGGGAAAAGATCAGGTTTTTTTAGATGTTACTCACCTACCCTCTGAAACCCATGAAAAACTCTCTTCCGTTTTAGATATTTATGAAAAATTTACGGGGACTGATCCCAAAAAAGAACCTATGAAGATCTTTCCTGCAGTTCACTATACTATGGGGGGAGCTTGGGTTGATTGGCCTTCTGCGGATGACCCGGATAGAGAAATGAGATTTCGACAAATGACCAATATAGAGGGCTGTTTTTCTGCAGGAGAATCCGACTATCAATACCACGGAGCCAATAGACTGGGTGCTAATGCTCTTTTAGCCTGTATTTTTAGTGGATTTGTAGCCGGAGAAGAGGCGTTTCGGTTTATAAACATGAAAAAAGAAGGGAAGGCAAAAGAGGTCCACTTTTCCTTTTCAGAAGAAAAAGAAAGAAAAAGGCAAAAAGAGATCTTACAAAGAGAAGGGAAAGAAAATGTCCACGATCTTCACCTCGAGCTTTCTGATTTTTTGGTAAAATATGTAACGGTGAGAAGAAGTAATAACAACTTAGAAAAGACATTTGCAAAAATCTTAGAGATTGAAGAAAGAATGAAAAACATTGCTCTTTCAGATCGAGGAAATAGAGTAAATCAAACCTATATTTTTGCTTCACAGTTTGAAGATATGTTAGAAATTGCGAAGGTGATTACAAAAGGGGCTTTAAACAGAAATGAATCGAGAGGAGCCCATTTTAAGGAAGAGTTTCCTGAAAGAAATAACAAAGAATGGCTTAAAACTACAATTGCTACGTACTCCCAAGAAAAAAAAGAGCCTATTTTATCTTATGAAGAAGTAGACATAAGACATTTGGAGCCTGTACAAAGAAATTATGTGAAGGAAAAAAAAGGGGAAACCCCTTTAAAAAATATTCCTAAAAATATAAAGCCTCTTTTATGAAGAAAGAAACATTTATCCTCCGCATTTTCAGGGGAACTATAGAAAAACAGTATTGGGAAGAGTTTGAACTTCCTGTAGTTCCTTCTTCGAATGTGATCTCTTCTTTGATGGAAATTCAAAGAAATCCTAAAAACAGAAAAGGGGAAACAGTAACTCCTGTTGTTTGGGAAATGGGATGTTTAGAAGAGGTGTGCGGTTCTTGCTCTATGTTAATCAACGGGTATCCAAGACAGGCTTGCACTGCATTAATTGAGCCTTACTTAAAAAAATCCTCCACTATAACCCTGGCTCCCTTTACCAAATTTCCTTTAGTAAAGGATTTAGTAGTCGATAGAAGTTCTATGTTTGAAAGCTTAAAAAAAGTACACGCATGGATCGATGTAGAGGATTTGCATGATACAGGGTTTGCTCCTAAGGTAGATCCCAAAAAACAAAAACTATTACATACCTTGTCTACTTGTATGACTTGCGGTTGTTGCTTGGAAGGGTGTCCTCAAGTGAATAATCGTTCTAAATTTATAGGACCCGCTGCCGTATCTCAGGCAAGGCTTTTTAATGAAAACCCCTTAGGGAAGTGGCATAAAGAAAAAAGACTAAGGCCCCTTATGGAAGAGGGGGGTATTACCGATTGCGGAAACGCCCAAAACTGCAAGGAAGTATGTCCTAAAAAAATTCCGTTAACAGAATCTATTGCGAAAATAGGAAAAGAGGTTACAAAGCAAGCTTACCAAGATTTTTTCGGTCTTCCCGATACAGAAAAAAATGTTTGAAAAAAGAAGAAAAATTGGTACGCTCTTTTTAAAGTTTTTATAAAGAAGTTTTACCCTGTTGGTCGGGAGAAACTAGTGTACTGTACCATCGACTACAGTTTTATGTTAGGGGATCAAAACGCTGAAAATTAGTGGTAGCTTTTTTTAGCTTAAACAATTTCAGGGGACGTTCCCACCTGGTTAAACAGGTTGACAGTATGTGCGCCAGGACCCACCAGCGGGGTTTTTTCTATAAAGCAGACAGATTTTCGATGCTTTTTTTGTAGAATAGAAAAGATCTTTTTCTTACACCCCTTCTTCAAAATAAAGGTTTTTTCTAGTTCTCTTTTCAGATTTTCAACGAGCGCTTTTTTGGAAGAGGTATGGTTTTTTAGTGGGGTTAAAAAATCAAGATGGGAACGCTCTTTTCTGTATAGAGGTGTTTTAGGTGGAAATAAAAGGCTTGTCATATTTTCTTTTTTGAAGTCCCACAAAAAGGAAGTGTGATGAAGCCACCGTTCTTTTTGTATGTATTGGGCATTTCCTCCACATTTTTTTTCTTTAATTACATAGTCGTTTTCTTTTACGTGAAAATGGGGGATTTCCCAGGCTTCTTTATAAAGCTTTTCCGTCCATCTTAAGATGGGTTCGGGAAATAGGGGAAAATCAAAACTATTTTTGTGAAAGATAAAAGAGATAAAAAGGGTATTTTTATCGACAAAGACACATCCTCCTCCACTGAATCTTCGAATTACAGGGATTTTTGTAATAGAGGGCCAAGAAAAATTTACAACTGTCTCAGGCTTGGAAGAAATGCCCATTACTATAGCATCAGGAGAGCCTTCATTGATAATGATATGGTTTTCTAAGTCACATCTAAGAAGGGCTTCTTCTATCTGTAGCTGTTTATAGATAGAATAGTTTTTAAACTCATGAACATAAAGAGTTTTTTCCAAGTAGAAAAGATCCTTGTTACAGAAAGCTTCAGGATACGATATAGGGCAATTTTAAGGAATTATAGGGCTCTTTTTAAAAAGAGAGCTTCTTAAAAACTCCAACCCAGTCCCAATCCAAAGGTAAATCCGCCTATATTTATTTTTTTTGCAAAGACATTTTCTAAAGAGGAAGAAAAGTCTCCTTTCCCATATGAGTACTCTGCAAAAATATCCAAAAAAAGAGAAGGATATAAAAATATATTAAGACCCGTGTTGATAAATCCACCAAAAACGTGGGTTCCATTTTTTTTATCTACAAAGGAGGAGTCGTTTCGTTGCAGTATATAAAAATATTTCGGCCCCAGCGTTAGATAGTAGGTTGAATAAGAGCCCATAGAAAAAGTGGGTTTCACTCCTAAACTGTAGGGGATTTGCATTAGAGTTGTTTTCTCTTTCGTGTTGAGAGACTCTCCTTCCATATATATAAACTCAAGACTTGTGTAGCCTTTCATCTGAAAAAAGTTTTTTTTGAACAAAGGAAAAGAAAAAGAAAGCTGAACATCGCTTCCCCCCGGGCTATAAATCTCTCTGAGAGTAGAATCTTCAGGAAGAAAAAAGCCCCCCTTTAATTCCAAAGAAAGCCCATCTTTTGGGTTAGAAACCACTTTCTTGGGGAGAACAGATAAACAAATAAAAAATAGAACTAAAAAAAGTGCCTTCACGGTTTTACAAAGGATTTACTGTTACACTTGCTGCACTGCTTTCAGTGCCACTACTATTAAATGCGGTAATGGTATAACTCTTTTGTACACCCTTTGGTTGATTATGGTCTTCAAAAAAAAGGGTGTCTGCAGGAAGAGTCGCAATATTAACTCCTTCTCGGTACACTTTGTAACCACTTATTGTGGAACTACTGGCGCTCCAGGTAAGTCTATTAAAAAGCTCAAACTGCATACCAAAATCATTTTTCTTTTGTTGTCCGGAAGCATTACTCGGCGCTTCTGGGCCAATGCCGATAGTTCCTGAACTAGCCATTATATTAAGGGTGGTTTTCTCTCTCCAGGTAAATACACAGGTATTACCGGAACAAGAAACACTTACAAAGTCTCTTGTGCTAAAGTCGACGCTACCATCGTTGGTAATTTGAACAGGGTCACTCCAGGTTGTTCCGTTATCGCTAGAGAAGCTGGCATTTGCGTTACTGGAACTGTCAATCCATGTTGCAATAAATCCGGAATCACATGCTGTGACAGCGGCGCTGCTGCTAGTTGCTGTAACATCGGTAGAAATAGTAGTAGGGGCATTCCAGGTAGAACCATTATCTGTAGAGAAACTAGAGACGATCGCATCATCTGTGGAGTCGTACCACACGGCAATAAAACCATCGTCATTCGAACTAGAAAAAACCAGCCCTGACGCACTATTGTCTGATATTTGTACTTCAGAAGACCAGGAGGTTCCTAGGTTGCTAGAAAAAGAAACTGTAGGAGAGGAGTTGGGCCAGGTAGCGAGTACCCCTGAAGAGTTTGTGGATAAAACAGCAGGTGAGCTTGTATTACTGGTATTGATTTGAGAAGCTGTACTCCAAGTTGTTCCATTATTACCGGAAAAGCTAGAGAAGTTATTGAGTCCTTCTTTCCAAGAGGCCATATAACCTCCAGTTACAGCAAGTCCTGGTATGGGTAAAGTGGAGCTTACGCCAGGTCCTGCATCAATGACAGAAAAGCTGCTCCAAGTTGCCCCTTGATTAGAAGAAAAAGAAGATTGAGCGGAAGCACCCCCTCCCCCGGGAGGTGGATAAGCAAAAGTGGCTAAAAAACCGGCCGTACTTCCTGTATTCCAAATAATAACGGTGGTTTGGGCGCTTTCTTCGATAAAATCAGAGGACCAAGAGTTTCCTGTGCTTGAAAAAGCATACCACATTTGAGCACCTCCAGAACTTCTGTGAAAAGTTCTGTAGGTAATCATATAGCCGGTGCTGTTTACAGATACAATTGGAGTCCAAGCGGTAAAAGAGGAGTAATTAGAGTCGTTAATTTGGACAGCAGTGCCTACCGTTATGGGGTTTTCCACAGAGGAAAGGGCTTTGAAACCTATAAGAAGTGCAAAAAGAAAAGCTCTATACATAAAAACTCCCTACTCTATAAAGAAAATTAGGACAGAAGGTTAAAGAAGAAGCAAAAATAGTACAATGGTTTTTAAAAAATTTTGTAGAGGTGCTATTTTGTTCGAGATAAACTTCTGTAGATGGTAACCATTTTTTGTGTTAGTTCAACAAGCTGCTCTTGATTGCAAGGAATCGCAGAAAAAAAGAGCCTTTCTTCATGAATAGGAGGCTCTGAGTGAATAGCCACATTATGCTTCCAGTTCGATCCAATAAGAAAAGCTCCTTCTCCCGTATTGGGGGAGAAAATTTCTGGGGAAGTGCATATTTTACTTAAGTACTCCCTGTCGTAGCAATGCTCTTGTACGATTTTTCTTAAAACTGGATCTGCGGGGTGAAATAGCGTTGAGGGACCTTTTAAAGTTATAACAAACTTATAAGCGAGATAGTCAAAAGGAGCTCGAAAGTATAATCCATCTGTATGCCACCTGGGAATATCGTAGTCAGAAGAGGGGATAAAAGACTGTACAAGAAAACAAGCTACTTCTCTTTTAGAAGCTTGTAAAATACGCTTCATTAAAGTGTGGATCTTTTCTGTAGCCCAAGCAGATAGATCTTTAGAGTTATTGCCAATTTTTAGAAAAAACTCCTCTAACCCATCTATTTTGGAAGAAGCGTTTCCGGAGTATAGAAAGTACTCTTTTTTCTGAATGTCTATTTGTGCAAACTTTTGTATTTCCGAATTTTCAAATACATTCGATACTACAGTGTATCCTTGAAAATCATGGTTAAGAGATTCAATTCCTTTTTCAAAAACATCGGAAAAAAGCAAAAAGGGGATCAAGAAAAAAACCAAAAACATGGCTGTAGAAGGTACAGTCAAAGGAGATTAAAAAAAAGCTTTTTCGTTGCGTGTTATTTTTGTAAAGCTACCAATAAAACAGAAATATCGGCAAAAGTGACCCCTTCAATATGGGATGCTTCTGCTAGATTAGAAGGGGTATAAAAGCTAAGCTTTTCTTTTGCTTCTTGTTTTAGCCCTTGTACTGCAGAATAGGAAAACTGAAGAGGGATTTTTACCTCTTGTAAGGAGCTCAACTTTTCGATCTCTTTTTTTTGTCTTTCTATGTAGCCTTCATATTTGAGTGCATACTCTACTTGTTTTAGAATCTCATCAGGATAGGAATTAATTTCAGGATAGAGAGTTTTTAAAGTAGAAGCGTCTATTTCAGGTCTACATAAAAGCTGTGAAAGAAGGGCGCTTTTTCCTTCGAAAGATCTTCTTGTGGTTTTTAAAAGATGGGTAAGTTCTTGGATTTTGTGTTTTTTCTCCTGTACCACTTCTAGCTGTTTTTCTGAGATTAACCCCAGTGCAAAGCCATATTCTCTTAAGCGTATATCGGCGTTATCTTGTCTCAGTAAAAGGCGGTATTCCGCTCTTGAGGTAAACATCCTATAGGGTTCTGAAAGAGAAGTTGTCACAAGATCGTCTATCATAACCCCTATATAGCTATCTGCTCTAGAAAGGATAAAAGGCTCTTTTCCTTCTGCTTGTAAAGAAGCGTTAATCCCCGCTAAAAGACCTTGAGCTGCAGCTTCTTCATATCCGGTTGTACCGTTAATCTGCCCTGCAAAAAAAAGGCCTTTGACTTTTTTACTTTCCATACTCGAAAGGATCTGTCCCGAGGTTACATAGTCGTATTCAATGGCATAAGCGGGTCTCATGATTTCTGCTTTTTCTAGACCGGGAATGGTTTGTAAAAATGCATGCTGTACAGAAAAAGGCAGGCTAGAAGAGATGCCATTTACGTAAACCTCTTCTGTAGAAAGACCCTCTATTTCTAAGAACACCTGGTGTCTTTTTTTCTCTTTAAAGCGGCTTATCTTATCTTCGATAGAAGGACAATATCTAGGGCCTACTCCCTGAATGGTTCCTGAATACATGGGGGATAAAAAGAGGTTTTTTTCGATAATTTCATGTGTTTTTTCTGAAGTGTAGGTGATGTAGCAGCTAATCTGTTTTAGCCTGGGCTCTTCTTCATCAAAAGAAAACACCACATCAGGGTCTCCTTCTTGTTCTTCTAGATTAGAAAAATCAATACTTCTTTTATGAACTCTAGGAGGGGTTCCTGTTTTTAATCTCCCCAACGCAAATCCCAATTTTCGCAAGTTTTCAGAAAGACCTTTAGAGGCTTTTTCTCCTCCTCTACCTCCGGAATAAGAGGCTTGCCCTATATGCATGAGTCCTTGCATAAAGGTGCCAGAAGAAAGCACGACAGTTTTACTGGGAATAAAGACCCCTTCCTGGGTCAAGATCCCTTCAATGCTACCTTCTTTTACCAAGATCTCTTTTACAGTAGCCTGCATCAGATGAAGGTTTTCTGTTTTTTCTAAGAGCTCTTTCATTTTTTGTTGATAAAAGGTCTTGTCTACCTGACACCTAGGAGAGCGGACAGCAGGTCCTTTTGAGGCATTTAACATCCGAAACTGTATGCCGGAGCGGTCAGCTAATTTCCCCATGATTCCGCCTAAGGCATCGATTTCTCGTACAATATGCCCTTTGGCAGTTCCCCCAATGGAAGGGTTGCAGCTTAGTTTTCCAACAGTGTCTAAATTGAGAGTCAAAAGAAGGGTTTTAGCCCCTCTTTTAGCAGAAGCAAAAGCAGCCTCACAGCCAGCATGGCCTGCGCCTATTATGACAACATCATAGGGTTGAGGATATTTCCACATTTTACAAGGATGGGGAGGCTACTTTTTCTTTTTGTGACGATCTCTACGACGTCTTTTCTTTCTTTTGTGCTTGGCTATTTTAGCACGTCTTTTCTTCTTTACCGATGACATAGTTCCTCTGATTTGAGATACGCTATCTTAGTATAGAGAGGATATTTTTATCAAGAAAAGTCTATCCCATTAAGAATGAGTGAGTAGTGAAAATCCGGTTTTGTGATTAAAATAAAATATAAACATTTTTTTATAAAAAATAAAACGTTTATTTGTTTTTAATTATATATTTATTATATAATTAGCTTTAATTTATAAAAAATATGGTTTTTATGACAGAAAATAATATAACAGGAGTTCAAAGTTTATATAAGCCTTTTGGTTTTTGTTTTGGAGCAAACGCAATTTCACAAGAAGAACAAAAATTAGAAGACAAATCCCAGTTAGAAGATAACTATATATACAATGCTTTAAAAGTTATGAGCTATTTTCGCTCTTATAATCTGGCTGCTTTTTCTCTTTTAGTCGATTCTTTGCATTCTATAGGGTATTTACTGGGAGAGGATATTCCTACTTCGACAAGGATATCCTATACAGTAGGTTTTTTGTTTCGTAGCATTCTAGAAGGAGCTATCCTTTTTAGCTCTAGAAGTGTGGCACCTTACCTATTTGCTCTGGATGCAGCCTATACAGTGTATCACTACTTTCCTGAGATAAAAGAAGGGGTAAAAACCTTTTTTTCCCCCGTTGAAATATTTTAAGAGAAGTGACCGAAAGCTTCTTCATTTTCTACTACATCTCCCTCTTTTAGGGGGATGTAATTTTTAAACTGACCTACCTCCTTCCGGAATAAAAGGCTCACAGTTCCCGTGCCGCCATGGCGGTTTTTCCCAATAATGAGCTCCGCTAGACCCGGGTTGTCTTGAGGGTTATAATAATCTCTTCTTAATAAGAACATGATAAGGTCTGCATCTTGCTCTAAGCTGTTATGAACTAAAAGCCCGTTTGTAGCAAAATTGTGAACCCCTTCTACCGTTACATCATACACCTTTTCTTCTTGCAGCTTTTTAACAGAAACTACAGGATCCCAAAGAAGTTTTGTTTGGTTTGTGATTTTCTGTTTTGTCAAAAGAGAAGAAGAATAAGAAAAGTCACCCTCTAAAGTTAAAATAGGCTCTTTTTCTTGTAGTTCGTCTAAACGGCTCCAACCTTGTTTGGTTCTAAAGGGGTGATTTGCACTCGCTTCTATAGTTTTTCCCGAAGCGGTTTGCAAACGATATACCTGCTTTATGCCGGAATAAAAGGCCTTTACTAATCGATGCTTACCCAATTTTAAATTCGCATCTACAGCCCAAACATAAAAAGGAGTTTGCGTTTCTCTTAAAGCTAATTCTTCTATAGAGTAGATCTCTTCTGTAACTGCATCTTGGATAAAAGCCTCTTTCGTAAGACAACCCGACTCTCTCAGGTCGCTCATCTGAGGTCTATGTCCTTGCCTTTCTTCTACTTTCCTAGAAAGCTGCGCAGCTACTAATACAGGAATATTGAGCTCTCTTGCTAATGTCTTTAAAAGACGGGAGATTTCAGATACTTCCATTTGTCTACTTTCCATAGAGCGGTTATTTCCCGATCCAGAAAGAAGCTGAAGATAGTCAATAAGCAAAAAGCCAATGTTATACGTTTCTTTCATTCTTCTTGCTCTAGCTCTTAAATCGGTGATTTTTAGTCCCGGCTGATCGTCAATTAGCATGGTGTGTTTTTGCATTTTACGAACTGCTGTTACAACCGATTGATACTCCATTCCATTTAAAGAACCGGAGAGGATCTTATCAGACTCTACGCCCGATTGAGAGCAAACCATTCTATGGATGATTTGTTTTGCGTCCATTTCCAAGGAAAAAATCCCAACCGGCACATTACTTTTAAAACAGACATTTTCCGCAAAATTTAAAAGAAGCGCTGTATTGTGCACTACAAAATCGGCTGCTACAAAGTTATGGGTAGTTTCTACGCAGAGATCATACACCTCTTTATTGCCTGTAGGTGCTATACAAGTTATCTCTTCCCAGAAAAGGGTGTTTAGTTGCGGCCTTTCTATAGGAAAGGGGGGCGTTGTTTCTAGAAGACCAATTTCTAAAAAGAAAAGAGAAAAGGAATCTTTCTCTTCAATAGTAAGCCGGTAAACAGGGGAAAAGCCTGTTTTAAAAGCAAAAAGAGAGACAGAGCTCAAAACACCGAATCGTAAAAGAAGATGTTGTAGCTGTTTTGCAAGAGATTTATTCTGCAAAGCTATAGAGAGTTTTTTTTCTGAAAAAACTACCTCTAAAGAAAGATGAGAAGAAAAAAAGCGGTTTAGAAAAAGAGAGAGAAGCTCTTTTTTCAACGTAAAAAAAGAGGGGGCCAGATTTTTTGCTTTCCCCATAAAAGAGAAAAAAGGAGAAGAAAATACCTCTTCCCAGGGCTCTTCTTTTAAATGAGGGACCTTCTGTTTTTTTTGTAAGAGCAGTTTTTCTCCGTTCTTTTCTACAGAGAAAGAAAAGAACTTTGCCACACTACAAAAATCACAAAAGAGAGCCCCTTCTTTTTCTGCTACAAAAGAGAGATCTTCTGAAAGAGAGGGCTGCGATAAAAAATAGGCTCCCATCTTCACTTCTTCTTTAGAAAGTTCTCCTTTCCCAAAGTAGGGTAAAGATCTTGGAGAAGCTATCTTTTCTTTTTCTTGTAGATCTTTTACGGCTTTCCACCCGGAAGGAGTTAAAAAAGGGTGAGGCGCTGTAGCTTCTATTGTTTTTCCTAGGGAAGTTTTTATTAAGAAGGTAGGCTTGATTCCATCTGCTAAAAAGGCAGAAGGTTTTCTTATCTCAAAAAAGCCTTCTTTAGAAAAAGAGAGAATGGATGCTTCTTTTTTTTCTACTAAGTCTTTTATCGGATAAAGAGAGGCCGTTTTTGGATCAAAGATAAGTGTGTCTCCCGTTACGCACTTTCCCATAGCAGGTCTTGCAGCCAATATCATCAAATTCGAAGGAGAAAACCCATGAATCATTTTATCCAAGTCCACAAATCGAGAAGGAAGCCCCATCACTCTTGTGGCTTCGGCTCCTTTTTCTAGGTAGGCTTTTTGCCTTTCTTCTAAGACTTTTAGATAAGGAAGAGGTTCTTTTGACTTGGCTCCTGATAAAATATCAGAGAGTAAAAGAGAGTTATCGGAGCTTGCTGTTTGAGAAATATGAAAAAAATGGGATTGAGCTTCATCTAAAAGAGAATTTGCCTCTTCTTTTCCATCAAATGCTTTTTTTTCAATCGATTGAGCCGCTTCAATCATCTTTCTAAGAAGAGATTTTTCTTTTACAATTTTAGCATACTCTTCCATGTAAGCAGAGGTGCCCGCATATTGAGCCAGTAGCGTTATGTAAGAAACACCTCCTATCTCTTCTAATTTTTCTTTAGAGCGTAGAGCCTCTGATACAATGTGTACATCTGCCGGTTTATCTTGTTGGTAGAGTCCTTTTAAGACATCAAAGATCGTTTTATGCTCTGTATAGTAAAAATCAGAAGGAAGTAAAAGGTCTACGGCTACATTTAAGTTACCTATGCTGGTTAGCATAGAGCCTAAAACCATCATCTCCGACTCTTTAGAATGGGGAGCAAATCGTATTTTTCTCTCTTTTTTCATAAACTATTGTGCAGGAAACGTTTTATAAGCTTTATAAGCAGTAAAAAGCAAAATACACTCGTAGAAAAACCAAAAAAGCATGGGCATAAGATACATAAGAGGAGCTCCTCTTTGGGCTAAAAAAGAGTAAGAAGAGAATAAAGAAATGATTCGAAGGCAAAGGTTTACTAATACAAACCCTAAAATGAAAGAAAGAAAGATTTTTTTTTGTTTGAAACAAAGAAATAACGACAAGACAAAAAGCGCCAGTAAAATAAAAGATCCTAAAGTAAGAAAGGTTTTGAAAGAGCCTGTTTTATAAGCTAGAAATCCCATGCCTAAAAATCCAGGAAAAACCATAACCCAGATTAACCATTTTGTAGCTGTAAGCCATTTGTTTTTGATCATGAAAACCACCCATTTTTTTGGATTATAGAGAAAAAAATGGGCTTAAGTCACGCATTTTTTACAGAAACCAAAAGAGAGGTTATGTTCTTTAGTGGAGGAAAGTTTTTCTTATATTCTATATAACCTTGGCTATCCGGGATAAAAACTGAAGGCTCATCTTTTTCTCAGAATCGTTGGCACATTCTGTTGCCTCTTCTATGATCTGAACAGAAAAATCACGATCATGTGCTTCTCTAGCTGTAAGTTCTAATGCGTTATTTGTAGCTACCCCTGTCAAAGTAACTTGTTCTACATGGTTCGCTCGTAAAATAAGCTCTAAGTCTGTTCCATAAAAAGCACTTACTCGGTGTTTTATGATTTGAATATCTTCTTTTTTTACTTCTAATTCATCGCAAAACTGGCCTCCCCATTCATCTAAAGAAAAAGCGCGGTTTTCTTTCTCTTTTCGTGCTTTAGCGGTGATTTTATTAATTGTTTTTATAAGGTCTTTTTTGGCTATTCGATCCGCATAGCTTGCCAGCTTTCCCTTTGCATTACAAATATCGTTGATGATGTCTAGAGTAATAGTAGCTTTTTTTATGGGTTAGTCCCCCTGTTTTGTTATAGGTTTTCTTCTAAGCAATGGATTTGAGATAACAAAGACTGAAAGAATTCCTTTGACCAGCCTTCTATTTCTCTTGGGCTTGAAAGGAACCTTCGAATATCTTCTTTGGCTGCATCTATACTGAGGTTTGCAATTTTCTCCTCTATAATAGAGAGAAGTCTTTTCTTATTAAGAGGTTGGTCTAGATTATAATGGCCTGACTGCCTCATTCTTTTTTCCAAGTGATTTATATTTAAAGAGAAACCGTTAGATACGTACCAGATAAAATCATACCAATCTCTTCCCTTCACTCTTACTTTATAGGGACGGCACAGTAAAGCGTGCATCTTTCCTGCAAAAAGGTCTTCAGGTACATACGTTCTTACAGAAAAAGGAAAAGGCCTTGCTAAATAGCGAACTTCTGTTTTAAACCCTGGAGGGGGATTGATATCGACTTCCAGCTTAATTTTGATCAGTTCATTCGACTGAGTGTGTTTTTTTAAGCTTTCATCTAGTCCAATTCGAATAAAAGTTTCTAAAGTTCCTGTTTTTAAAAATGCCGATTGAATGGATTCTTTAGAGTGTTTGATGCGATGATCCACTTGAATTTTTAGGCCAGAAATTTCTAACTCCTCCTCGATTGCTTTCAAGTAGGGTAGAAGTTGAAATTTAGGATCCGGCTTAAGCAACGAAAAATCTAAATCTTCACTAAACCTACCCAAGTTATGTAAAATTCTAAGAGAAGTCCCTCCGTAAAATGCAGCATGTTCAAAAAATTTGGATCTCCATAAACCCATTAAGGCAATTTCTTGCATAATCTCTTGAATAGCACCCTCATATTCGAATTTTGACTTTGGATTGTACCTTTTTAACATGCTTTCAACGGTACTTGTCATAGTTTCTCCAACATAGTAACGCTATTTTTTTTATATACTTGCGCAAGTTTTCTGAATGTATCTCGGTTTAATTGGTAAAACATTTCCTTGTTAACTCTCATTTCCTCAAATAAAAAATGACGAAGATTTTCAATAGAGCGAATGCCGGGCGTTCTGTATACAAGATCTACAATCGCTTTTTCTTTACAAGCGATCAAATAACCGCCCTCTTCTTGTAGGTCTCGATATTCTATCCCTACTTTGAATTTTTCCTTGTTAATTGCGCGATATTCAAATAGGCCAATAGGAGTTTTAAACTCTTTAGAGTCTCCGATAGTTAAAGAAGTAACAACAACAGAGCGTTCTGCTATCATCCCGTAAAGTGTTAAGGCATATTCAAAGGATAGGCAAGAAGGGCCATAGATTAGATTAGCAATAACTTCTAATGAGAGGGGGTGTTTTCTCCAGCTTTCTCCAAAAACATAAAGGCCTTTTTTAAGCCTAACTATTTTACCTTCAGAAAGTAAGGAAAAAATTTTATCTCTAGGTTTTTTTAAATCAGATAGATATTTCAAAAGAATTTGATAATCAAACACTTCTGATTTAATTTCATTTCTAAAAAGCGCAAAGTCCATAAAGTTAATTATGCAAGTTTTCCTCAGTATGTCCAGAAAAATTGGACATACTGAGGAAAAGTTGTAAAAATATTCTTAATAATTTTTTTGACCCTTAAGAGCTGCTTGTGAAGGTATTACAGAAAAACTCGGAAAGAGAGGGATTCGAACCCTCGATACCCTATAACGGGTATGCGTCCTTAGCAGGGACGTGCCTTCAGCCGCTCAGCCATCTTTCCAAAGATGAGCTATAGTGTACGGGGTTTTTCGATTTAGGGCAAATACTTGGGTTATTCTAGGTGATAGGGTTTTTCTACTTTTCGTCCATTTAAAGCATTCCAGTAGGTGCTCATCTGAGAACCGTCCGGGTTTTGGACTACAATACTATAGACAGGAAGGAAAACCTCTATTTTTTTTCGAATAGCAAAGTCTTTGCCAAAGGCAGCTTTGGCTGTGGCCTCTATTTGAGAGGCTCGGTATTTTCTAGGGACTCGGATAGCGGACTTACACGATTTAGTAACCAGCCAATGATCTAGCTTCGTTTCGGGGATTACTTGTAGTCTCGGATTTTGCAGATGGAGCCTAAAAAAGTTTCCTGTCTGCACGATCAAACTTTTTTTCCGGCAGCTTTCAAGCCAGGCATCTAATTTGTCGTTGTTTTCTCCTAAAACTTGGGAAAATCCTTCCCTATCTAACACTCCTCCCTTTTGAGAGAGAGCATTGATGATTTTAAAGTCGTTTAAATCAGCACCGGAATCAATACAGTCCAAAAAACCATGGGTTTTTTCCCAAGAACGGGTGTTGATCACCATTTCGCCGTCTACTAGGCTCCACAGAAGAATTCCCTCTCCTGTTTTTCCTGTAGGCTTGGTATATTTTACCTCCATTAAAAGATAGGGATAAAATTTTAAAGTAGGTTCTAAAAAAGTATGGTTATCATCCACCAAAAGTGTTTTTTGATGCTTGTGCATGATCATTTCAGCGCTGTGTCTTACCTCCAACGTCTGAAACTTCCCAAGGCTCAAAAGGTCATGAACTAAAGACCTAACCTCAGGTAGGTTCTCCCAACACCAAAATCCCGAGATACCCAGTAGAATGAGCGTTCCAAGTCTGATAAGAAGTCGCATGTGTAACCTTATTCCTCTTTTTTTGTTTTATGCAAAAAAAGATTTCCTGAGAAGTTTATTCTTTCATAGAAAGAAGAAACTCTGCATTACTGTTTGTCTTTTTTAACCTAGAAAGTAAAAGGTTCATAGCATCTAACGGAGTAAGATCTGCTAAGTGCCTTCTCAGTAAAAAGATCTTTTCAAGCTCAGAAGGATGGTAGAGAAGATCTTCTTTTCTAGTACCGCTTTTTACAGGATCAATAGAAGGAAAAACTCTTCTATCTGCTAAGTTTCTACAAAGAGCTAGTTCCATATTTCCCGTTCCTTTGAACTCTTCAAAGATTACATCGTCCATACGGGAACCTGTATCTACCATCGCCGTAGCTATGATAGTTAAAGAACCGCCATGCTCAATATTTCTAGCCGCTCCAAAAAACCTTTTTGGTTTGTGTAGAGCATTGGCATCTACTCCCCCTGTAAGGATTTTTCCGGAGTGGGGTTGAACTGTATTGTAGGCTCTAGCTAGCCTTGTTAAAGAGTCTAAGAGAATAACTACATCGTGACCCGACTCAACCATTCTTCTAGATTTTTCAATCACCATTTCTGCGATTTGTACGTGCCTTTCAGGGGGCTCGTCAAAGGTAGAAGAGACCACTTCCCCTTTAACCGTACGTATCATGTCGGTGACTTCTTCAGGTCTTTCATCAATTAGAAGTACGATAAGGTAGACTTCAGGATTGTTTGTCTCGATCGCATTGGCAATATTCTGGAGTAAGACCGTTTTTCCTGTTTTAGGAGGAGCTACAATCATCGCTCTTTGCCCTTTGCCAATAGGAGCTGCTAGGTCAAGTACTCTTGTTGCAAGCTTATCTTTTGTTGTTTCCATGATGAGTCTTTCATTGGGATAGAGGGGAGTCAAATTCTCAAATAAAATCCGGTTTTTCATCTGTTCCGGAGTTTTTTGATTGATCTTTTCTACCTTTAGAAGAGCAAAATATTTTTCTTTATCTTTAGGAGGTCGGATAGATCCATACAAAGTATCTCCCTTTCTAAGCTCAAATCTACGAATCTGAGCGGGAGATACATAAATATCTTCAGCAGAAGGAAGATAGTTATAGTTGGGGGATCGTAAAAATCCGAAGCCATCAGGAAGTACTTCCAGGACGCCTTCTCCATAAAGAACTTCATTAGGTCTTTCTGAAATGGTTTTTACTACCTCAAAAACAAGCTGAGACCTGGTTAAGGAACCTGCATGTTTGATATCAAGCGACTTTGCATACTCATGCAGTTGATCAATCGACATCCTTTGTAGTTCTGAAATTTTGGTAATTTGGACTTTTTCAGCTGTAGCGGTATTTTTGTGTGCTTGATTTTCTTCCTGGCTCATGAAAGAAAAACTCCTTCTATAAAAGTTTAAGTTAGTTGTTGATAGATTTTTTGTACCTGTTTTGTCAGATCCTCTATTCCGGTATCGTTTTTTAGAATAAAGTCTGCTTTTTTTTCTTTTTCTAAGCTGGAAAGGGTTCTTTTCTAAGTTTCCTTAATTTTTAGAATAGATCTACTTCTCTTTTTTTTAACCTCTTCTTGGCACGTTACTAAAATAACAAAGTCGTAAGACTTTTCCTCACCAATTTCATAAAGAAGAGGGATTTCTACTACAAATAGAGGATATTTTCTTTCCTTTTCCGCTTTTTCATAGAGCTTTTTTATTTCCTGTAAAACAGGAGGATGAATCAATGCCTCTAGTTTTCGTAAAAGCTCTGGATTTTCAAACACTTTCTCCGCTATTCGGTCTCGAGAAAAAGAGCCCTTTAACAAAATCTCTTTTCCTAAAAGCTGGACCAACTGGTTTCCGAGAGTTGTACTAGGAATAAGCAGTGTATGAACAATCTCATCGGTAGAAACGTAGTAAGCACCCAGCTTTTTTAACAAAAGACAAACAGTGGACTTACCACAAGAAACGCCGCCCGTTACAGCAATTTTCTTCAACTTTAGCATTCTCCCCAATTTTTGCCAACGGAGAGATTCACTGTTAAAGGAACCTTCAAAGAAACAATGGTTTCCATTTTTTTCTTAACCATTTTCTCAAAATAAGAGGTCTCTTCTTCCGGAATTTCAAAAATTAATTCGTCATGCACTTGTAAAATCATAAAGCCTTGTTTTTTCTCTTTGGCAACCTCTTTTTCAATTTCAATCATACAAAGTTTGATAATATCAGCAGAACTTCCTTGAAGAGGCGTGTTTACAGCAAGTCTTTCAGCGGCTTGTTTTAAATGGGGATTTTTACTGTTGATTTCTAAAATAGGCCTTTGCCTTCCTATCAAAGTGTAGGTAACCCCTGTCTTTCGAGCTCCTTCTACACAAATTTGCAGATATTCTTGTACTTTCGGATATTGCATTTTATATTTTTGGATAAAAAGGGAAGCTTCTTTTACAGAAATGCGGAGTTCTTCAGAAAGGCCAAAAGGACCTTGTCCATATAAAATACCAAAATTGACTGCTTTTGCTTGATGGCGCATCTCTTTTGTAACTTCAGATACAGGAACTTGAAAAAGAGAAGAAGCCGTAGAAGCATGAATATCTTCTCCTTTTTTAAAAGCTTCTACTAAAGAAGGATCTTCACTGAAATGAGCCAAAAGGCGTAGTTCAATTTGAGAGTAGTCAGCAGAAAGAAAAACCCAGCCCTTTTTTTGCGGTTCAAAACCTTCTCTAATTCTTCTTCCTTCTTTTGTTCTTATGGGAATATTTTGCAGATTTGGATCTTGGCAAGAAAGCCTTCCCGTTGCAGCGGTAGATTGACTAAAGGTAGGATGAATTCTTTTTGTTTTGGGATTGATCTGTTTTATAAGGCCATTTACATAAGTAGAACGAAGTTTTTCAAGACCTCTATATTCTAAAATTTGAGAAGCTACTACATGCTCTTCTGATAACATCTCTAAAACTTTAGCTCCGGTAGAATATTCTGTTTTTTTTCTGCCCGGATTTTTTAGTCCAAGCCTTTGAAATAAAACTTCACTTAACTGCTTGGGGGAGTTTAAATTAAACTTTAATCCAGCCTCTTCATAGATTTTCTCCTCCAAAGAAGCAATTTTTTCCTCTAAGAAAAGACGCATTGTTTCTAGCTTGGAAACATTTAAAAAAATTCCCCTTCGCTCCATCTTTGCAAGAACCGGAAGAAGAGGCATTTCTACATCAAAAAAGAGAGAGTCTAATTTTTTTTCTTCCAATTTTGTAGAGAAAAAGGTTTTTAATTGCAGAGTAAAATCAACATCTTCACAGCAATATTCAGCTACTTTTTCTAAAGGAACCTCTTCCATGCCAATTTGCTTTTTTCCTTCTCCCAAAAGAGTTTTGGTAGCAATCTTTTGATGGTGAAAATGCTCTAAGGTTAAAAGATCTAAATTATGCCTTCTTTGCTCAGGAGATAACACATAAGAGGCTAAAAGGGTGTCAAAATAGATGGTTTTTATAGAAATGTCGTAATTTTGCATGACTTGTAAATCATACTTTAAGTTATGTCCTATAAAACGAATAGAGGGGTTTTCAAAGAAGGGTTTTATCTTTGATAAAAGCTCTTCTAAAGGAAAAGGGCCCATACAGGGAATGTAGTAGGCTTTTCCTGTTTCAAAAGAAAATCCCATACCTACCAGTTTTGCCTCAAGAGGATCTAAACTCGTTGTTTCTGTATCAAAAGCAACTTCTGTTTGCTTTTGGAAAACGGCTAAAAAGTCTTTTAAAGAGGAAAGGTCTTGTATCAAGATATATTCCGCCGTGTTTACCGCTTTTTTAGGAGGTTCTTTTAAAAGGGAGAAAAATCCCATTTTCCTGTAAAACTCAGTAAGCTCTGAGGTTGCAGGCGCTTGTATTTTATACGACCGGATCTCTTTAGAAATAGGAACAGAAAGGTCAAGCGTAGCTAGCTTTTTACTTAAAAAAGCCTGTTTCTTTTCTTTTTCTAATGTCTCTCTTTTTTTTCCTTTAATTTTGTCTAAGTTGTCAAAAATCTTTTCCAAAGAACCAAACTCTTGCAAAAGGGAAGAAGCCGTTTTAGGCCCAAAGCCGGAAATTCCGGGGATATTATCTGAAGCATCCCCCATGATAGATAAAAAATCTAACATCTGAGAAGGGTATACTCCAAAAAACTGATGCACCTTTTCTGTATCAAAAAGCTCGTTTTGCTTATGGGCATTTAAGACGAAGATATTTTCAGAGACAAGTTGAAAGAGATCTTTGTCGCTAGTACATAAGAAAACCTTACTTTTTTGCTCTTGGGCCCATATAGCAATAGAAGCCATGGTATCGTCTGCTTCTACCCCTTCTACACAAATAGAAGGAATGCCAAAGATACGGCAAAAGTTCAAGGCCCACTCTATTTGAGTATACAGATCTTGAGGAGCCTCTTTTCGATTTTTCTTATATTCTGGATATAAAGCTCTTCTTGTTTTGGCGTTATCAGGTCCATCAAATACCGCAACCAAGTACTCCGGATTAAACTCTTGGAGGATTTTTTGCATAGAACGGATAAATCCATAAAGAGCGGAAGTAGATTCTCCCTCCTTGTTTTTCATAGGAGCAATCGCATAGTAAGAGCGAAATAGAAAATTTACCGCATCTACTATATAGATCTCATTCATAGAAAACGGCTCGGATCGTAAAGATACAAAAAGGGATCTTGAATTTCATGTGCCCCAATTTGGTGGGTTATCTTTCCGGTAAAAATAGGAGAGGAGCGAATGAAGTCTTTAAGCCAGGAATGCTTTGGCATAAGTTCTATTATTTGATAAGAGGAGTTAGGGTCGATATTTGCCTCTTTTAAAAGGGCTAAAAGAGCTTCTTCATAAGAAGCATTTCCTACATCCACAAAGCCTAATTTTTCCGCTTCTTCTGAGTCAAAAATATTGGCTCCTAACTGATCTTTTAAAATAGAGGGAGTCAGTTTAGGTCTTGCAGAAGAAACTATTTGGACAAAGCGGTTATAGAGAAAAGACATCGCTTTTTTCAAAGACTCGCTCTCTGTTTCTTTCCACTCCCTAAAAGGGCTCATCATATCTTTGTTTTTTCCTTCCGTCAGTGTTTTTGTTTGAACGCCCCATCTAGTTAAAGCTTCTTTTACATTAAAAAAGGGTCCCATTAAAACTCCCACAGAGCCGATGATACTAGGAGGGCTGCTGTAAATCTTGTCTGTAGAACAAGCAATATACATAGCAGCAGAGGCGCAAAGACCATTTACATAAGCATAAACGGGAACTTTATACTGCTTTTTATACCGATTTATAAGTTGGTATATAGTGTCGCAATCAGTAACTCCTCCCCCCGGTGAGTTAATATGTAACAAAACTCCTTTTATAGGGTTTTGCAGTAGGTGGTTGTTTTTAGAGTCTACTAACTGCATTTCGATAGTTTCGCTATTTAAATCATCTGAGCCTATGACACCATGAATAGGAATTTGTAAAATGGCAGGACTAGAAATGGAAAAGTGTTTATTTCCTTGTAAATCCGGAAGGATATTTAAAGAGGTTTTGGGCTGTAAATACAGAGCTTTATTCCCTACAGAAGAAAGAATCATAAAAGGGATTATAGCTATAAAAAGGCCTAAAATGGCCGCAAATGTTTTAAAAAAAGTTCGTATACTAGATTTGAAAATACTCTCTTTTTTAGGTTCCATGTAAAATCTCCTTAAGAAGAAGGGTTATTTTTATTATGACTGTGCTTCTTTTTTTGTTTCTATTTGAAAAAGCTCAACAAAGGCCATAGCTCCCAAAAGGATAAAGGTAGCGTAGAGATGCCAAGAAAACGAGTAGCTAAAACTAAGTCCTATCAAAACAAGAAACTGTAAAGCAGTCGTGGCCTTGCCAAAGCGAACGGGAGTAATTTCAAAACGCTTTCCTCTTTTAAAAAGAAGAAGATATAGCCCAAAAAGGCTTAAGAAAAAATCGCGAGAAACCATAGCAAAAACTTGCCATAGATAGATCTTTTGTTCCATCCAAAGGAAACTCAAAACAAAGTAGACGAAAAACTTATCCATAGCAGGATCCAGTATGGCCCCAAATCGAGAAGTAGAGCGGTACTTTCTAGCTATATAGCCATCGATGCTATCGGTTAGCATGGCTAAAAAAACCGCGAGCATTCGTAGAAAACTGCTTTCTGATAAAAATAAAAATGCCAGGGGAGCCCTTAAAAAAGAAAGACTATTCGATAAAGTGATCATGAACCTGTGTTGTTGCCTTTAGAATCCAAGCTTTCTTCTGAAGGATTGCTTGTAGCTTTCCGCTCGGAAGAGCTCAGATGGTTTTGGCTCTTTTTTCTTCTCTTATACCAAATGATCCCAATTATCGTCACAACAAAGGAAAGAAAAAGAAAAATATTTACTCTCTTCAGCCAGAAAAGAAGAGAGGAATAATTCTTTCCCAAAGTATAGGCAATAGAAAACAAAACGCTATTAGAAAGAATACAAGCAATTCCATCACTTATAAGGAAGCGAGAAAAAGGCATCTTTCCCATGCCTGCTGTTAAAAAAAGACAGTTTCTTACTCCAAAGGGGATAAATCTACCCCCCAAAAGGGTCCAAAATCCATATTTTTCGTAAAACTTTTGTGTCTGCTCAAGCCTTTTGATTTTGATGGTTTTAGCAAACCAACGAATATTCCATAATTTTCTCCCCAAGGTTCTTCCTATCCAGTAAGAGACCCAATCTGAAAGGTAGCAGCCTAAAAACAGAAATAGGAAAATCAAGTAGGTATTTTCAGGGATCACTGTTGCTGAGAGCAAGGCTCCCGATATAATCATCAAATCTTCGCTGATGGGAAAATTTAGCCCAGCCAGCATCAAAGCGCCAAAAAATAGCCAGTGAGCATTGTGAGCGTTACTTTGTATCCACTCTAATAAAGTTTCCATAATTTTTTAAAAAGGTTGGGAGATTCCTACCTTTTATTGTACCTTTTCTTCTCTTAAAAGACAAAAAATAGCGCTTTTTAAGAAGAGGTAGAGCTGAGAGCTTCCTGTTTTTGCTCTTCTTCTGTAAAAGTAGGGGTAAAAGATTCTTTTACAGAAGGGTCTTCTGAAGGTTCCGGAAGAGAGGTAAGAGACAAAAACCGTTTTCCTAAGGAGATAACAGAGAGAATCCAAACTCCCACAACTACTAAAAATATGCCCGCTATAATAGGAGTTGCTGCCGATATGGTAGAAAATAAAATCAACAAAGTTTGGTGAATCATAGAGCCACCTGACTTTCCGATTCTGGATCCTACTCCATCTATGGCCGCTTTTCCCTTTAACCTGCTTTCTCTACTTAAGGGGATAAAGGTAAGCTCTTTAGTAGCATCAAACAGGGTGTATTTGGAAGCCCGTGTCATGCAGTTTTGTAAGGTTCCAAAAAAGACACTCATCAAAAGGGGGGTTGTCCCTAAAAAAAGAGCAAGGCCTCCTAGAAAAGAATCTTTGTACAATAAGAATCCGAAAAAGAAAAGCCCTGTAGATAGCATGATAATAGGAGGGATTAAAGCGTTAACTGTCCAAGAAAATTTACGTAGTAAAAAAGCAGAGATAAAAAGAGAGGTGCAAGTAGCTATCACTCCCATGATAGTCATAACATCCCCCATATACATGCTGAACTCAGCAGGGGAAGGGTATAAAATCTTTAATTGGTTTTTCCATACCACCTCCACCAAGTTGATGGAAAGATTATAAGTTAAAACAATGAATGCGATGCAAAGAAGATATTTTGATTTGAGAAGGTAGGCAAAGTTCTTTCGAACCGACATCTTTACTTTAGTTGTGTTTTGAAACAGCAGATTTTTTCTAATTACTTTTTGATTGAGCTTTCTAAAAAGAAATAGAATAAAAAAGCCAACTACAAGAATGGTCAGATTTAAAAATAAGACAGATTGTTCCCAAGCTGTTTTCCCAAAGGGGATAAAGGAGTTAAAAGAGATGTTAGATAGAGCCTTGGAAACTTGACCTGCAAAGATACCTGAGACATTAGCTCCCACCCCAAAAATAGCATAAAAACGCTTTGCCTCTTTTACGCTGGTTATCTCATTGGCAAAACCCCAAAATAAAACCGTAAAAACGATAGAGCTCCAAAGATCGGCCATTACATAAAAAGCGGTAAAAACCCAGTTTCGAATAAGAGATATGAATCCGTGAAGCCCCTTTGGAGTTAACCCTTCCAAGGTATTGGCTAGCTCATGGGGATGCAAAAAATCTCGTAAGGGATACAAAAGAACAGTGAAAAGGAAGAAAAATCCTAAAAAAATTCCTATCATCCAATAAAATACTTTTTCTCTGGAAAAACGGTTCGAAATACGGGTAAACACAAAGGTCATAAATAAGGCCATGGGGAGCATGACCCAAACTTTCAAAAAAGGAATCGCTTCTGCCCCCGATTTGGGAGCGGTAATGATTAAAGTGTCTTTGGCGGATCTTAGTATATTATAGTTAAAAGAGATAAGAAAAAATATAGCAAGCATCGGTATAAATTTCTTATACTCAGAAGGGTAAATAGGCCAGATTAAAGAGCGGAGCCCTCCAAAAGGCTTATCACCCTTGCCTACCGACATAAGTACCTATTTATAAAAAAAAGGGGGGAAGCTGAAGGGAGATTTTGAATCGGGTCTATCCAGAAGTGGATCACGGATGCCATACCTTCTACTTTACCAAGGATTATACCGGTAAAAACTTATTAAAGACAATAAAAACTCATTCTAAAATACGAGTTTTTCTATTTCAAATTTTTTCTACCTATTTGAAAGGCAGTCTATCCCCGGAAGGCTGCCTGTTTCTATAAACTCTAAAGAGGCTCCTCCTCCTGTAGACAGATGGGTAAATTGATCCGCCATATGCCATTTTTGGATAGCAGCCACAGAATCGCCTCCCCCAATAATTTTAGTCGCAGAAAGGGAGGCTATAATAGAGGCAAGTTCCCTAGTTCCTTTGGAAAAGTCTTCTATTTCGAAGATTCCCACAGGCCCATTCCAAAAAATCATAGCAGCATTTTGTAAGGCATCTTTCCAAGAAGAAAGGGTTTTAGGCCCTATATCCACCCCTTGCCAATCTTCTGCTATATTTTCTTTAGAGGATTGTATTTTTATAGGGGCCTCTCTTTCGATTTTCTCTGCTATTACAATATCTTCTGGGAGCCAAAATTTTACCGCTTTTTCCTGGCATCTTTTTACAATATCTTTGGCTGTTTCTACTTGTTCTTGTTCTAAAAGAGACTTTCCTACTTGAACCCCTTGTGCTTTTAAAAAGGTGTAAGCCATGGCGCCTCCGATAAAGAGGCCATCAATTTTTTCTATGAGATTAATAATGATGCCTACTTTGGTAGAGACTTTAGCGCCGCCTAAAATAGCATAAAAAGGGCGTTTTGGTTTTTGAACAATAGTAGTTAGAAAAGCGAGCTCTTTATCCATTAAAAAACCAGCAAGCGATAGACCGGGAAAAAACTGGGGAACTTCTGTTATGGAGGTGTGTTTTCTGTGAGAAGAGGCAAAAGCATCATTTACGTAAATATCTGCAAGACGAGAGAGTTTTTCAGCAAAAGAAGGATCTTTTTCAGGGTGCTCTTCTGCTTCATAAAAACGGAGGTTTTCTAATAATAAAACATCTCCCTCTTTCAAAGAGTTTACTTGATTTTCTACATTTTCTCCTACGCAGTCGGTAGCCATAAAAACAGGTTTCTGCAGCAGTTCAGAAAGTCTTTTTGCACAAGGAGCCAAAGAAAGAGAAGGATCTTTTCTATGCTTAGGTCTTCCCAAGTGGCTCATCAAAATAACGATACCTTCTTGTTTTATAATATATTCGATAGAAGTCAAAGAGGCCTTTATTCGAGAGTCATCTTCAATTGTTCCCGACTTGTTTAAAGGGACGTTAAAGTCGACTCGCATCAAAATCTTCTTCCCTTTTAAAGGGAGATCTTGCAAAGAGAGTTTGTGTAGCATAGTTTTGAAAACCTTTAACTTGAATACTAAAGAGAGAAAAGACAAAAAGTCAAGAAAGGGAAGAAAAGGGGTTCGAAGCTTCTTGAAATCGACTTTTCTTTTTTCTGGCACGAATCTCTGAGTTTATGGAGAAGGAAAGATCTTCATCGAAATTTTTTCTTTGGGCCCATAAAAGATATTCTAAAGGGATCTCTTCGAATCTTCTTCCTTTATGTTTTCCAAGAGGCATGGTTTTTAGCCGAATGGGTTTTTGTAATACCTTTTGCAAATGGTTGGTGTCTTTATAAGGAGTGGCTAACTTTTTGAATACTTCTATATTTACCATAACATCACTCATGGCTCTATGAGAACCATAAGAGGGAATTTGAAAGTGTTGTCGTAGTTTTTCTAGTGAGTTAACAGGGCTCTCCCCATAAAGGCGAGCCATTCTTAAAGTATCGATATACGGAAAAAAGGGTTTTGGGATGGGTAAAGAGAGTCTTTTGGCTTCCCTTGCTATCAAAGATAAATCAAAGAAAATACCATGACCCACAATCACATGGTTTGAAATCTGGGCCAATAGATCTGGAAGAACTTCGTCTATAAAGGGTTTTCCTTGGAGCATTTCTGCAGAAATATTATGGATTTCCTGAGATGCTTGAGGGATGGGGCACTTGGGATCTAATAAGGTTTCAAAGGTATCTATAATTTCAGAAAAAGTGAACCGGGCAAAAGCAATTTCAATAATCTGATCTTTCTCTAGGTCAAGACCTGTTGTTTCACAGTCCAGACAAATGAATTCTTCTTTTTCTATAAAAGACAAAAGGCTACATCTCCTCTACAGTTATAACTCTTCCAGGTGGGGAAAGCTTCCAGTGTATACGGACTGTTTCTTTAGGTAAAATAGATTCTACGATTTCGGGCCACTCTAGGAAACAAATGCCTCCTTTAGTGAAGTATTCTTCAAAGCCGAGCTCCAAAAAATCCTCTAAAGTAGCTATTCTATACAAATCAAAATGAAATAGGGGAAGAGAACCCTCATAAATATGCAGGTAAGAAAAGGTGGGGCTGCTAACGATAGATGGAGAAAGAGCAAAAGAAGGGGCGCATGCTTTCACAAAAGAGGTCTTTCCTGAACCCAAGTTGCCATACAAAGCAACTACCGTGTTTTTTGAGAGAGAGTAGGTGAAGCTTTTTGCCCATTTTTCTACTTCAGAATAAGAAGAAAGGAAAAGAGTTTCTTTGTTTATTTTAGCCATTTTTGTAAGTAAGGCTCAAAGTCTTCGTCTTGAGAAAGCTCCTCTACAAACCGGGAGATTTTTTCTTCCGTAACTTGTTCTCCTATAAACTGCAAAAAACTTTCCTCAATCTGAAAGCGGTTTTGGTTTTGCACCTCTTGTAAGGAAAGTTTTTTTACATGGTTTTCTTTGAAATCTGCAATTACGGCTTCTCTACTGTTAAACAGTTTTCCGGAAATAAGAGAGGAAAAAACCACTTTAGTTAAAGGTTCTTTTCTTTTTGTGTAATAGTTTTTGATGATTTCAGGGTCTTCTGAAACAAGAAAGCGCTTCGCTTTTAATCCACCTACTCTCTCTGTGTTTTCGGGGCATTTAGAAACCCAGTCATAAATAGCATCCTGAGGATTTGGATGAGTATTATCTCCAAAAACTTTCCCTGTAAAAGGGCAGATATAAATTTTGGTAGTTTTTTCATTAACACTTTGCTGGCCAAACTGAATTTTTATTTCAACCTCTCTCCAGAGTTTTCCTTCTTTTTCTAAAGAGCGAATTAAAGCATCTAAGCTTTGGTAAATGGTCTTCTCTTTAGGGAATAAAACAGGTTTTAAATGAAATTTTTTTTCTATATAAAAAAAATAGCTACTCAAAAGGTCTGCATTTTTTTGTTTTTGCAAAAAAATGAGTAAGTTTTTTTTTGATTCACTATCTATTTTCGTTTTGGTCATGAGTGTTTCCTCGCAAAAGAAATGAGTATATGGAGCGTGTAAATTTTTTTTTAACTAGTTTCGCAAAAGAGAAGCGCCTTGCTATAAACCTAATATAGAGGGATCCTTCTATTTTTTAATTCGAATAATGGCCTCATTTTTAGCATAGCAAAGCTATTTAAAACAAGTAGATGCTATTCAAGTTATAAAAACAGCAGAGACTCTTTTGAAAACCTCTCTGGGGATGTAAAAAAATATTTTTCTTTTAAAAAAGAGATTTTCTTGTTTTCTAAGTAAAGATTTTGTTAAAATCTCCTATTAAACTTGAAATAGAGCAAAGAGTATACTTACATAATAAAAATTTGTAAGTATGCTCCCTTATTTTTTTACAGAGGTGCAAGATGAGTACACTAGAAAAAGAACGTGTTTTTTCAGAAAAGGGATCCTTAAAATTGGAGCTTATTCCTGTTTTTGGTTATGAGAAGGTATTCAAAGTTACTGACCCTAGCGTAGGACTAACAGCTATCATAGCTATTCATAGTACGAGCCTTGGCGTAGCTTTAGGGGGGACAAGAATTCTTCCCTATAACAGTTTTGAAGAGGCTTTAAAAGATGCTCTTCTTTTATCTAAGGGAATGACGGCTAAATCTGCTGTAGCAGAAGTAGGTTTTGGGGGAGGGAAAAGTGTTATTTTGGCAGATCCCAACGCTGAAAATAAAGAGGAACTTTTGCTTTCTTTTGGGGAGGCGGTAGAATCTTTAGGGGGGCTTTATACTTGCGCTGAAGATATGGGATGTACGACAAAAGATGTAGAGGTAATTCGAAGAAAAACCCGTTATGTAGTAGGACTTGTTAAAGATAAAAGCAGTGGAGATCCGGGGCTTTTTACAGCAAGAGGGGTTTTTAAAGGGATTCAATCCGCTATGCAAAAGCTCTATAAAAGTGATTCTTTAGAGGGGAAAAAGATAGCTGTACAGGGCCTTGGAAATGTAGGTAGCAATCTGTTAGAGCATCTTTTTTGGGCTGGAGCCCATATCATAGTAAGTGATGTTGATGAAGAAAAAGGAAAGGCTCTTGCTAAAAAATATGGAGCTACCTTTCTTTCTCCTTCTGAAATTTTGGAAGTGGAGTGTGATGTTTTCTCTCCCTGCGCAAGAGGAGGAATTATTAATGACCGGACAATTACGCGGTTTCGTTGTAAAGCAATCGTGGGCGGGGCCAATAACCAGTTAGAAAAAGAAGAGCACGCAGATCTTCTACAATTAAGAGGAATTTTGTATGCTCCTGATTTTGTAGTAAATGCAGGAGGGCTTTTCAACGTGGCAGCAGAACTGGAAGAAGAAGGATATCATCCTAAAAGGCCTAGAGATAAGGTGGAAAAGATTTATGAAAATCTTTTAGGTATTTATGAAATAGCAGAAAAAAACCATATGTCTACCCAGTCAGCGGCTGCTGCCTTGGCAGAGTATCGTATTCGTTATGGTATTGGTAAAAGGACAAAACAACCTTCTTTTCCTGCTCTTTAAACTATGCAGTTGTTAATTGAGATAGTAAAAGAGAAGGCAAAAGAGGCTATCGTAAGAGTATTTCCGGAAGAAGAGTCTTTTCAGGTAGAGGTTACTCTTTGTCAAAACGAAAACTTTGGTCATTACCAGTGTAATGACGCTTTAAAGCTGGCAAAAAAAAAGGGGAAGTCTCCTAGAGAAATAGCTGAAAAAATAAGGCCTTTTTTGGAAGATAAAAACCTATTTTCCAAAGTAGAAATAGCGGGTCCCGGTTTTATCAATTTTACGTTCAATCCCTATTTTTTAGGGGAAAAAGCAGATTGGATGCTAAAGGCAGAAAATCTGGGAGTTGCCAAACCTAAAACGGTTCAAAAAATCATCGTAGAATTTTCCTCCCCTAATATCGCCAAAGAACTTCATGTAGGTCATCTTCGCTCTACTATAATAGGAGAGTGTTTAGCAAGACTTTTTGCTTTTTTAGGACATACCGTTTTGCGCTTGAACCATGTGGGAGATTGGGGAACGCAGTTTGGGATGCTTATTGCTTATGTAAAAGAGAAAAAGCCGGAGATTATTTCAGAAGAAAAAAAATGTACTCTTGCCGATTTAATGCATTTTTATAGGGATGCAAAAAAGGAGTTTGATCAGGACGAAGCCTTTAAAAAAAGGGCTCATAAGGAAGTGGTTGCCTTACAAAATAAGGAAACAAGTTCGATTCAAGTGTGGGAAAAATTTTGCCAAATTTCTAGAGAGGCATTTCATAAAATCTACGATCTTTTAGAGGTTTCTATAGAAGAAAGAGGAGAGTCTTTTTATCATGAATTGCTTCCTAAAATAGTAGAAGATTTAGAGAAAAAAGGACTTATTACAGTATCAGATGGCGCCAAATGTGTATTTTTAGAAGGTTTTGTTTCTAAAGAGAAGAAACCCCTTCCTCTTATTGTCCAAAAAACTGATGGAGGATTTAATTATGCAACAACCGATCTCGCTGCTTTAAAACACCGCATTTTTGTAGAAAAAGCAGACCGAGTTATTTTGGTAGTCGACCAAGGACAGTCTCTTCATTTTGAAATGGTATTCGAGGTAGCTAAAAAGGCAGGTTTTTTAGATCCCCAAAAAACGAGAGTGGATCATGTAGGCTTTGGAGTGGTATTGGGCTCTGATGGAAAAAAGCTGAAAACAAGGTCGGGAGAAACGATTAAACTGATGGATCTTTTAGAAGAGGGCATCAGGCATGCAGAAACGATCTTAGAAGAAAAAGCATTTGATATGGATGAAAAAGAGAAAAAGATACTAGCCAAAAGACTCGCTATTTCTGCTATCAAATATGCAGACCTTGCCTCTCATAGACAAAAAGATTACACCTTTAGCTACGATAGGATGCTTCAGTTTGAAGGCAATACAGCTGTTTTTCTTTTATACTCTTATGTAAGAGTGCAGGGAATCAAAAGAAAAATCAAACTAGATCCTACCTCTTTTTACAAAACAAAAGAAATTTCTCTGAAACACCCTTCTGAAATTTCTTTAGGATTGCATCTACTCCGATTTTCTGAAGTTCTTTTTCAGTTTGCAGAAGATTTATTACCTCATAGGTTAACCGATTATTTATACAACCTGGCAGAGAAGTTTAACGCTTTTTTTCGAGACTGTAGAGTAGAAGGAGTAGAAGAAGAAAAAGAGCGCCTTTTACTTTGTGAACTAGTAGGAAAAACCTTGGAAAAAGGGCTCTACCTACTGGGAATTAAAGTGGTTGATAGAATGTAAGTCGGTTTTGCTTTTTGCTCCCGGAATTTCTTGTACAAAGCGAAAAAGTCCATATCCGGGAACCTTTTCTTGCAGCTTCTTCACTAAAGAAAGGGATTTTTTTAAGTCTACTTCAAACTGGTGAGATCCAAGAACAGGATCTAGTTTATGTAGGTAATATGGTATCACTCCTGTTTTAAGGAGAGTTTCGGAAAGCTCTACAAGCGTTTCTATATTGTCATTTACCCCTTTTAATAAAACGCTCTGACATAAGATAGAAGCGGGAATTTTTCGTAATTCAAAAATTGCCTTTTCTACATCCCTATCGATCTCTTTGGGGTGGTTTACATGGATTACAAAAACAAGCTTTTTTTGAAGAGAAGAGAGAAGTCGTAGGAAAGAAGAATCAATCCTTTCAGGAATGCCAATTAAAAACCGGGTATGAAACCGAATTATTTGGATATGCGGGATTTTATCGAGTTCTTGCAGTAAAAAATGAAGAGAAGAAGAAGATAGTGATAAAGGGTCCCCCCCACTTAAAATTACTTCAAAAAGAGAGGTGTCTTCTCGTATCACCTTGAGCTCTTCAGAAAAGTCAGATTCTTTTTCATAAGGAAAATTTTTTCGAAAACAGTATCTACAATGCATAGCGCAAGCAGAGGTGGTAATTAACAGAGCTCTTTTTTCATATTTTTGCAAAAGTTTCGGGGTTTTTAAAAAAGAGGGGTCTTCTGTCGGATTTTCTACGAAACCTGCCTGTTTTTTTTCTTCTTCTTGAAAGGGGACAAACTGCAAAAAAAGTGGGTCTTCCGGATTCTTTTTCTCCATTTTTTGAGCTAAGCGAAAAGGGACATTTAAAGGAAAAGAGCTCTTTTTTAAAAAATCGGGAGACTCGTCCATTTCCAAAAAGGAGAGGAGATCCTTTAGCTTAGTAAAATTGTTTCTTTGTATAAGGCGCCATGTGTCCATGGGGGATAGTATAGATCGGAAAAGAGATTAAACAGAAACTCTCTCTTTAGTAGAAAGAGGAACCCTTTCTATTTGAGCTCCTAGCGATGTGAGTTTTTCTACAAAAGAGTCATATCCTCTGTCTAAAAAAATAGCATTCGATATGGTGGAGGTTCCTTCTGCTACTAAAGCAGCTATTAAATAAGCAAAGCCTGCTCTTAGGTCAGGAATCGAGATATTATGACTCTTTAAGGGTGTGGGACCTTTGATTACGAGGCTATGTTTGTGATCTAAAAGGGAAAACCTGCAAGGTTTATTTCCCAAGCATTGAGTGAAAAGAGAGAGATCTGCCCCCATTTCTTGTAAAATTTTTGTATAACCAAACCTTTTTTCATAAACAGTTTCATGAATTACAGAGGTTCCTTCACATTGCGTAAGTAAAGGGACAAACAGTTGTTGCCAGTCAGTCATAAAGCCCGGATGTACATCGGTTTGAATGTGAAGCCCCCCTTTCAGGGGCTTATCGTAAAAAAATAAAATACCGTTTTTTTCGACAGAAAAACCGGCGCCTATTTTTTTTAGTTCATTTAAAAAAGGAAGAAGCGCCATTTGAGAAGCGCCTTCTATAAAAATAGATCCTTTAGTGCTTATGGCAGCGGAGGCATAAGAGACAATCTCATTTCTGTCAAATACAATGGTATGAGAAGCTTCCTTAAAACTTTCGGGAGCTTCCACAAAGATAGTAGCATCTCTTTCTAGGTAGATAAAAACGCCCATCTTTTGCAGAAATAAAATAAGGTCCATTACTTCCGGTTCCAAAGCGCCATTTTTAATAACAGTTCTTCCTTTAGCTTTAGATGCTGCAAGTAAAATGTTTTCCGTAGCTCCCACAGAAGGATAGGGAAGTTCAATCACATTTCCAAAAAGCCCCTGATGGGCTGCTCCAAAATAGGCTCCCTCTTTTTTCATAGGGCGATATTCCACATGGGCGCCCATTTTTCGAAGGGCTTCTATATGAAAATTCAAGGGCCTATTTCCTAAAAGATCTCCTCCCACAGTGGGGACGATAACCTCTTCTGAGGTTCTTCCTAAAAGAGCTCCCAGCATTAAAATAGGGATTCTGTTGGCTCCTGAAAACTTTTGGGAAATGTAAGAGGTCTTTAACTCTTTTGTGCAAATTTCTAAAACGTGAGCAGACTTATCCCAAGAAATCTTAGCTCCCACTTCTTCGCAGAGACAAGCGGTGATTTCCACATCTAAAATGTTGGGTACATTATAGAAAACCGATTTTTTGTCAGATAAAAGAGAGGCTACTAAAAGCTTGGTAATAGAGTTTTTTGCTCCACTTGCTTTTATTGAACCTTGTAAAGGGGTTCCCCCTTTGACTTTGATTAAATCGAGTAATGGCTTCATAAGCTTTTTTTCTTAATAATACTGAAAACAAGGAAAATGGGTAGCCTTTTTTCCCATTTTTTCATTATAGAGGAGATAAAAGCTTCTTTTATGAAATATAAAAAAATTTTTGTTTTTATCGTAGCCGTTGTTTTTTTGCCTGTTTTGGGAGCTGCTTTCACTCTTATGATGCTCTCGATGGGAGGTGTATGCCATTTCCCTAAGTTTTCTTCGGAAGTGTTAGCTTTAGCTACTACCTTTAGCTTTGTGGTTCTTTTTTTAAACCATCTGTATTCGATCCATTTACAAAGAAAAATAGAGACTTTGTCTACGGAGAAAAGCTATCACGACTTAGAGGATCTTCATTTAGAATCGGCTAATATTCGCAATGACTTTGAAAGGTTTAAAAGAAATAACCTGCATGCGATAAAAGCTCATTTGAAAGTTTCTACTCTTTTTTGGATACAAAGCTATAAAAGAGAAAAAGCGAAAAGCTTTGAAGAGGCAAAAAAAGAGATCTTTCGAGATTTAAAAAAAGAATTCTCCTCTATTCCCTGGATGGAAGAAATTTTAGAAGAATTAAAAGTAGATCTTTCTCGATATGGAGAAAAAAAAGAGCCCCCTCCTTCTTCTTAAAACCCCTTGATAAATATGGATAGGCTGCCCTACGATTTCCCCTTTTAAGGAGTTTTATGCACCGAACAGGTATAGGGCAAGATAGCCATGCTTTTTGTCCTAAAGAAGAGAAAAAGCCTCTTGTTATAGGGGGGGTTGTGCTTTCTGATACGGGAGGATTTTTAGCAGATTCAGACGGGGATATCATCTTTCATGCTCTTTGTAATGCGATAACCTCTCTCACAGGAGTTCCTGTTTTGGGAAAAATAGCGGTAGAACTTTGTAAAAAAGGGGAGAAAAACTCGAAGATTTACTTAGAAAAAGCGGTAGCTACTTTACAGAAACAGAAAATTGTACATGTAGCTATTTCCTTGGAGGGTTTAAGACCAAAGCTGGAAAGTGCACTTTCTTCTATAAGAAAAAGTGTTGCAGATGCTCTGCATATTTCTATAGAGCAGGTGGGGATTACCGTTACCTCCGGAGATTATCTTACCGATTTTGGAAAGGGACACGGAATGCAGTGTCTTTGTGTTATGACAACATGGGAAAAGAGCTTGTAGGCTAATTTAACTCTTTAAGAGAAGAAGGATTAAATCCTCCAAATTCTTTTTCTAGTTCTTTTGCTACCATAAGAGCATTTAAATCTTCCCATTTACGGGCTGCTACCAAAACACCTAAAGGGAGACCTTCTGAAGAGGTTCCGCAACGGATCACGACAGTCGGAAATCCTGTTAAGTTAAAGGCCATGGCGTAGGAAAAATCGGAGATTTCTTTGATTCCAACCCCATGGGGTTTTGCAGGGGTTGGGAACGGAGGGCAAATAAGAATGTCATGGGTTTTCATAAATAGGTTCATTTCAATTCGGTATTGATCAATTTGGGATAGTCTTTCGTTTAAAAAAGTAGTGGAGTAGTCTGCTTTTTTTGCTTGCTCTAAAAATATCTCTAGCTCCCAAGAAAGGGGAGGGTTGCCTAGTTTTTTTAGAAAATGTTTCATCCCCTCTCCTTTGTCGCCCCCTAGAAAAGTAGTCCAGTGAAGTTCGAAGGTTTTGCCAATGCAAGGAGGTGCTTTTTTTTCTACTTTAAGAACTTTCCCTTGTAATGATTGCGCTGCTTTTTCAACAAGGGAAGAGATCTCTTTGGTGACAGGCGCTATTGTATTATCAGTATAGTAGGCTATTGTTAACTCTTTTAAGGGGGCAGCGGGCGACATAGATGCAGCAGGGGCATGAGGATCGATTTTATCTTCTCCTTGAAGAAGTAAGAAGGCAAGTTCTACATCTTCTACGAACCGAGCCATGGGGCCATACTGTACAAAAGGTGCTATTAAACCTAAATAGTCCCCCGCTGCACCGCCTGTATTGGGAAAACGTCCGTGAGAGGGTTTGAGTCCTACAATTCCTGTGCAGTGACTAGGTTGGCTGATACTTCCACCCCCATCGGAACCAATAGCTAAAGGGGTTCCTCCTGCCGCAATAAGGGCTGCAGAACCGCCACTACTACCTCCCGAAGTTCTAGATAGATCATAAGGGTTATTCGTTTTGCCGTAGATTAGGTTGTCTGAATCACCTCCTCTACAAAGCTCAGGCACATTAGTAAGACCTAGTAAAATAGCCCCTTCTTTTTTGAGCCTTTTTACTAATGTAGCGTCTTCTTTAGACTTGCCCCTGGCAAAAAGACCTTTGTTCCCTAGGGAAGAAATTAAGCCTTCTACTTTTAAAATATCTTTAACGGCAAAGGGGAGGCCATGAAGTCTTTCGGAAGGATTTTTTTTACCGTCAGCATCTTTTGCTTTTTTTAGGCATATTTCTTCAGGGACTCTTTGCGTAAAAGCATTTATAAAGGGCTGGACCTTTTCTATGCGATCAAGGTGCGCTTTCATCACTTCTACGCAGGAAATTTTCTTCTTTTTTATTAGGGATAAGATTTGAAAGGCAGAAAGATAATACAGTTTTTCCATAATTAATCTAGACACACGGGGTTTTTATTAAAAATATCCGTATATATTAAAAATGGTTTTTTTTGTTAGACTAAATATAGGTTTTTTTTTAGTTTACAGAAAAAGGATGAAATTTAAGAAGGTAGGTATGAAAAAGTTTTTATTATTATTTTTGAGTTTAGTGTGTGCCACAACGCTTTCAGCTAGGCAGCAATCTACAAATAATGGCTCCTCTAACGGGAATACAACCATGGCAGTGGGGTACAATCGCCCCGGTTTGGAGTCAAGCCAGACATGGAGTGGTTTTGTTCAAGCAGAGTTTTTGTATTGGCATTGTAGTGAAGAGGGGTTAAGCCTGGGACGACGTATCCCAAATAGTAGAACAGGAACTTCCCCTACTTTGAATGAAAAAATCTTGTTGCCCGACTTTAAATATGCTCCCGGATTTCGTCTTGAAGCAGGAGTTTTTAGTAGTGCTATGGACGATTGGCAGTTATCTGCAGAATGGTCTAGGTTGCACCAGAAGACTTCTACAAGCCATTCATTTAACGGGACAACCGAAGCGGTCCTTTTGGAAAGTTGGGTTCACTTATTCAATTCTTCTTTCGTAGGCAGAAAAGTAAAAGGGGCGTGGAAGCTTGATTTTGACTGTTTAGACTTAGCGGTAAAGCGCCCTTTCTATTCTGGTAAGTGGCTGGTTTTAACTCCTGCTATGGGTCTTAGAACGTCCTGGATAGATCAAAGTCTTTACGTTACTTATGAGTTTACAAATACGACTCCCATGCATGGAAACTTTGAGAGTGATTCTTGGGGGATGGGTCCTTTAGTGGGGTTAGATGGGCGTTGGAAGTTTGCTTCTAGCTGTTTTGGGTTGATTGGAAAATCAAAGTTTAGCCTTTTGTATACCAATTATACAAAACTAAAACTGTATGAGACGATTAGGATAGATACTTTTGCAGCCTCTGAAGTAAATGCAGACTACGGTTCTTATCATGCGGTAAGAGCAAGTTCAGAGCTAAGTATTGGGGTAGATTGGAATCAGTCTTTTCAGCAAAAAAGATACGATCTTTACCTTGCTGCGATGTATACTTTCAATACATTTTGGAACCAAAATATGCTAAGAGGGATTTCTGACAATTACTCTTTCGGCGGTTCAGAAACAGGTACAGGTTCTTTGAATTTTCATGGACTAACCTTGAGTGCTAGATTTAATTTTTAACCAAAGTATCTAAGTAGAAAAACAGCTGCGATATCGTTTTTGTGGTATCGCAGCTGTTTCTTTTTAAGAAGCCCGGAAAAAATACATACAAGAATAAGAGCTTCCTCCTGTTTAAAAATAGATTTTTAGCAAAAATCGTATCTTCAAAACGGGGGATTGTAGATAATTCTTTCTGAAGAAAAAATCCCTACTACTGCAAACTGGTTTTTTATGCAAAAGTCTCCCATCTTCTATAAAGCAAGATCCACCAAAAAGACAGAAGAAGAAAAAGTTTATGGAGGAAAATTTCTGTTTCTCCTTTATAAGAACCCCTTATTTTCTTTTTTATTTCTCCCACTGATTGCTAAAATTTCTTTTTTTTCAAAATGGTACGGATCTTTACAAAGAAAGAAACAAAGTAGAAAAAAAATTATTCCGTTCATCCGGGAATTTGGGGTGAATATGGAAGACTTTGCAAAAAAGCCGGAAGAGTTTGATTCTTTTCACGATTTTTTTATTCGAAAACTAAGAAAAGGGGCAAGACCGATTTGTCCCGATCCTAAAAAAGCGGTTTTATGTGCGGATGGGAGATATCTTTTTTACCCAAAAATGCAAAAAGGGCAAATTTTTCAAATAAAGGGGACAACTTACAGCCTTTCCTCTTTTTTACAAGACGCGGCTTTGGCGAAACGATATGAAGAGGGGTCTATGGTGGTGGCGAGACTTTGTCCTTCCGATTATCATAGGTTTCACTTTCCCTGTTCCGGGATTCCTAAAAAGAGTAGAAGAATAGAAGGCGATTTATACTCGGTAAATCCCATAGCGCTCTCCTCTAAAATTGCCGTTTTTACGAAAAACAAAAGAGAGATTACCTTAATAGAGACAGATCTTTTTAAAGAGATTGCTTTTGTTGAGGTGGGAGCTACTTATGTAGGGAGCATTTTTCAAACATATACTCCTCATAAACCTTGTAAAAAAGGGGAGGAAAAAGGGTTTTTTACTTTTGGAGCTTCTTGTATAGTGCTTTTATTTCAAAAAAATACTATCTCTTTTGATGAGGACCTTTTGGAGCTATCTCAAAAAGAAATGGAGGTAAAGGCCAATATGGGAGAGTCGATGGGAGTTTCTTTATCATAAAAAATTTTTTAAAAAAGAGATTCTGGGGTCTAGTTTTCCTTTTTCCTTAAAATTTTTTCTCTTTTTACCCATAATGGAAGGGGAAAAGCCGTAGTTTTAAGGAGGCTAAAAAATGTTTGGTTTAGGAAAGAAAATATTTGGGACAGCGCAGTCTAGAAAAATCAAACGATACCATAAAGTTGTAGCCTCTGTAAATGAGTGGGAAGAAAAATTCCAAGCTTTATCAGAAGAAGATTTACCTAAGAAAACAAAAGAGTTTCAAGAAAGATTTTCCCAAAACGAGAGCTTAGACTCTCTTCTGCCGGAAGCGTTTGCTTTAGTAAAAAATGCTTGTAGGCGTCTGGTTGGAAGAGAAGTCCACGTTTCCGGTTATGATCAAAAATGGGATATGGTTCCCTATGACGTACAGATTTTAGGAGCGATTGCTATGCATCATGGATGTATAGCTGAAATGCAGACAGGAGAGGGAAAAACGCTTACGGCAGCAATGCCTTTATATTTGAATGCTCTTTCTAAAAAAAGCGTGCATCTGGTCACAGTAAATGACTATCTTGCGAAAAGAGACTGTGAGTGGATTGGTTCTGTTTTTCGCCTTTTGGGGCTTACTGTTTCTGCTTTGACAAATGGGGTTTCTCCCTTACAGAGAAAAGAGATTTATAAAGCAGATATTGTTTATGGAACGGCTTCTGAGTTCGGTTTTGATTATTTACGAGATAACTCTTTAGCTACTTGCAAGGAAGAATGTTCTCAAAGAGGATACTATTTTGCTTTAATCGATGAGATAGATTCTATTTTGATCGATGAAGCAAGAACTCCTTTGATTATATCAGGTCCCTCACAAAGTTCTTTTCATATGTATGATTCCTTAAAAGAAGGAGTCTCTTTTTTGGTAAAAAAACAAAAAGAGCTATGTCATCAAATTGCTTTAGAAGCAAAAAAATCGCTAGAGGCTCTAGGAGTTTTATCGGAAGTGGGAGTGTCCTTAGGAAAGAAAGAGAAAGAAGAGGAGGCCTCTTCTTTTAAAAACTTGTGGCTTGTAAGTAAGGGGATGCCCAGAAATAAGGTGTTAAAAAGAATTCGAGAAAACCCAAACCTCAGAGCTAAGATAGATTCTTGGGAAACCTACTTTTACTCAGATCAGAACAAGCAAGAAAAACAAGAAAGACTCTCTGAGCTGTATATCATATTAGATGAAAGAGCAAGTGAGTATGAGCTAACAGAGAAGGGGATTCAGGAGTGGAGTGATCTTTTTGAAACCAAAGAAGAAGACTTCACCTTACTTGACTTAGGACATGAATATGCTGAAGTAGATCTTTTAAGTATAACGGAAGCAGAAAAATTAATAAAAAAACAAGCTCTTCGAGAAGAAGATATTCGAAGAAAAGAAAGAGCGCACAATTTAAGGCAGCTTTTCCGGGCTCATCTTTTGATGGAGAAAGATGTAGATTATCTAGTAAAAGAAGACCAAATCATCATCATTGATGAAAACACAGGAAGACCGCAGCCCGGAAGAAGATTTTCTGATGGACTCCATCAATCTATAGAGGCAAAAGAAGGCGTTCGTATTCAAGGAGAAACACAAACCTTTGCCTCCGTTACCTTGCAAAATTATTTTCGAATGTATGAGAAGTTGGCGGGGATGACAGGAACTGCTATGACGGAAGCTTCTGAGTTTAAAGAGATCTATAAACTGGAAGTCTTAGAAATTCCTACTCATAGAAAATGTATTCGAAATGACTTTGATGACGAAATCTATATGACAGAAAGGGAAAAGTATCATGCGATTTTACAAGAGATTACCCGGATTCATAAAGAAGGGAGGCCTATTTTAATAGGAACAGAATCGGTAGAGATTTCAGAGAAACTTTCTCGCATTTTAAAACAAAATGGACTCCCGCATACGATGTTGAACGCAAAACATCATGATAAAGAAGCTGAAATCATTGCGGAAGCCGGGAAAAAAGGATCTATTACTTTAGCTACCAACATGGCAGGAAGGGGAACCGATATAAAACTGAAAGAAGAGGTAGCAGAGTTAGGGGGACTCCACGTTTTGGGGACCAGCAGACACCATTCTAGGAGAATAGATAGGCAGCTAAGGGGAAGATCGGGAAGATTAGGTGATCCCGGTTCTTCAAAGTTTTTTGTCTCTTTTGAAGACTCTTTGATGCGTCTTTTCGCCTCTCCTAAAATTACAGGTCTTTTACAAAGGTTTCGTCCTCCGGAAGGAGAGCCTATTTCTGCCAAGATGTTAAATAAATCGATCGAGACGGCTCAAAAGAGGGTAGAGCAAAGAAATTACACCATGCGAAAGCATACCTTAGAATTTGATGATGTCATGAACAGACAAAGACAAGAGATCTATGCTTTTCGAAAAGAAATTTTAGAAGCGCAAAACCCCGGAGGGGAAGCGTTAAAAATCATGCAGCTATTTTTACAAGAGACCCTTGATGAGATTGTTCTGGAAAAGATCGAAGAGCAAAACTTGGCAGAGCTTTTATCCTTTTTAAGGGAACAGTTTCCGCTTAGTTTTTCCGAGCAAGAAAAGTATTTGCGCTTATCTAAAGAGGAGCTCGAAAAAGAGCTAGAAGAGCTTATTTTTTCTACCTTTGAAGAAAAACTAAAAGAGCAGAAAAAAATGATTCTTTTAATGAGGCCGGAACTAGAAAAAGAAGAAAAAGCAGAGAAGATAGTGCAAGAGGTAATGAGAAGTCTGCTTCTTCGTAAAATTGATCTTCTTTGGCAGGAACATCTTCTTGCTATCGATCATTTAAGGTCAGATGTCTTTTTAAGAAGTGTGGGGCAAAAAGATCCTTTATTGGAGTTTAAACAGGAAGCTTTTTATCTTTTTGACTCTTTAGGAAAAGCAATTCGAAAAGAGATTTCTTCTGATTTATTTCGCTTTGAAATGGTGCAAAAAGAAGAGGCTCCTAGACCAAAAATTCAGTTAGTTAAAGACACAGAAGAAAAAGAAGAGAAAAAAACTTCTATAAAAGAAGAAGAGAAAAAAGGAAGAAATGAGCTTTGTCCTTGTGGAAGTGGAAAAAAGTACAAGAAATGCTGTGCTTTAAGCATTTTTTCTGAGGAATAAGGATTTTTAGAGGGACTTTTCTTTTTTTTCTCCGAAAAAGGCTCTGCCTCCTAAGGCAAGAAGAGGAAGAGATCCTAGAAGAAAATAAAGCCATAGTTTGGCGTTAATTTTCAGCCAAAGTGCTTCTTCTTTAGAAAAGAAAAGAAGAAATAAAGAGAGCAAAAAAAGCCAAACCCCCACATTTAGAAAAAAGAAGGGCCAAAAGGAAAGTTTTACTTTTTCTTCCTCTTTTTGTTTAGCCTCTTCTATTTCTTGTTCTAAGGAGTTGTTATAGGAGGGAGAGTTATACTCAGAAGGAGGGGGGGTAAACTCTTTTTCTTCTAAAAGGTCAGATCCGCAAAAAGGACAAAAAATTACATCAAGATCTACTTCTCCTTCACAAGAAGGGCACAGTTTCTGTCTTTTTTTCGGTTTCATGTAAGGGTAAAGCCTGCTTTTTCATCATATTAGTGGTAGTATCTCTTTTTTTCCAACAAACGAAAAATAGAAAATTTGTTTTTGACAGTTTTAGAACTGTACTTTGCTGGTAAGTTCGTATTTTTAACAAAACACGTAAAAATTGGGAAGCTCTAAAATTGTGATTTTGTATTTCCTTTTTTCTTGTTTTAAAAAATTTTTAAGGATTCTAAAGATAAGAAATTTGTCAGATAAAGGAGCCCTTAGGTAAACTAAAGGGGGATTGGTATATAGGATGAGTATGGCAGAAAAACAAACTTTTGATATTGCAGTAATTGGAGCAGGACCGGGAGGATATGTAGCCGCTATACGAGCCGCTCAGAAGGGAAGGAAGGTAGCTTTAATTGAAAAAAAAGATTTAGGGGGAACTTGTTTAAATGTAGGTTGTATTCCGACAAAAACGCTTTTGGCTTCCTCTTCTCTTTTGAAAAAAGTAAAAGAGGCTGAAGAATTTGGTATTTTATTAGGAGAGATTCGTTTTGATTATGGGAAAATAAAAGCCCGAAAAGACCGGATCGTAGAAAACATCCGAAAGTCCTTGGAAGGGCTCTTGAAAAGTAATCACATTACCATAATTAAAGGGGAGGCTAGTTTTGTCGCTCCTTTTGAGTTAAAAATAAAAGGAGAGGAGTCTTTTTTTCTAAAAGCAGAAAAAATCATCATAGCAACAGGCTCGGAGCCTGTAGAAGTTCCCGCTTTCCCTTGTGATCACAAAATAATCCGCAACTCTACTTCTCTTTTAGACCTGACAGAGGCTCCCAAAAAGCTCGTTATTGTAGGGGGAGGATATATTGGTTGTGAGTTTGCTTCTCTTTTTAAAGAGATGGGCTCTGAAGTGATTATCGTAGAAGCTTTAGATTCTTTAGTGCCTCTTTTAGGAAAGGAGGTAGCAGATACCCTTACCAAATCCTTTCAAAAACAAGGAATTCAGATAAAGACCAAAACCTTAGTAGAAAAAATAGAGTCTCAAAATGGGGGAGCCACGCTATTTTTATCGGGAAAGGAAAAAATAGAGGCTGACATGGTCTTAATTTCTGTAGGAAGAAAAGTGGTTTCTTCTTCTTTGGATTTACAAAAAGCGGGTGTTTATACAGATGAAAGAGGGGTGATCTCAGTAAATGATAAGATGGAGACCAATATACAAGGGATCTATGCTATAGGAGATGTAACGGGTAAATGGATGCTGGCTCACGTAGCCTCTCATCAGGCAGTGGTTGCGGCTGAAAATGCTTGTGGAAAAATGAGTAGGATCTATTATCACGCAGTACCGGCTGTCGTTTTTACCACACCTGAAATAGCAACGGTAGGCTACTCTTTAGAAGAGGCAAAAAAACAAGGGTACGATCCTGTTGTGGGAAAATTTCCGTTTCAAGTTTTAGGAAAGTCTTTAGCTGCGGGAGAGACAGAAGGGTTTGCTCAAATTATCTCTGAGAAAAAAACAGGACAAATCCTAGGAGCTCAAGTAGTGGGACATGAGGCTTCTACCCTAATTGCGGAAATCACCCTTGCTATTCAAAACGAACTTACTTTAGAGTCTCTTACAGAGACAATCCACGCTCATCCAACGGTTGCGGAGAGTTGGTTAGAGGCGGCTTTAATAGCAGAGGAAAGACCAATACATTTTCCCCCAAAAAAAAGATGAATAAATTAGCTATTGTATCCGGTACTGAAAAAGAGGAAAAAAAAGGGAGACTGCCCGATTTTTTACGAAGGTCCCTTCCTAAGGGAGGCCACTTTTTCAAGACAGACCAAATCTTACAAAAATACCGTTTAAATACGGTATGTGATGAAGCAAAATGTCCCAATAAAAGTGAATGCTATCATAAAAAAACGGCCACTTTTTTAGCTTTGGGAAAAGAATGTACGAGAGCCTGTGGTTTTTGTGACATCGATTTCAATAAAGCGCCTAAAAGCCCTGAAGAAGATGAACCGGAAAGAATCGCTCTTTCTGCAAAAGAGCTAGGGCTTAAGCATGTAGTAGTTACTATGGTGGCAAGAGACGATCTCCCTGATAAAGGGGCTTTTCATATAGTAAAGATTATAGAAAGCATAAGAAAGCATACAAAAGCTTCTGTTGAAGTATTAACATCCGATTTCTCAGGAGATCTACAAGCTCTACATAAGGTTTTACAGGCAAAGCCGGAAATTTTTAATCACAATATAGAAACTGTTAGAAGGCTCTCTCCCAAAATCCGACATAAAGCAGAGTATGAAAGAAGTTTAAGCGTTTTAGAAGAAGCGAAAAAATCTAACCTGGTAAATATGGTGAAGTCCGGGATTATGGTAGGCCTTGGAGAAAAAGAAGAAGAGGTTTTTGCCACTTTAGAGGACTTAAAAAATATAGGCTGTGATGTAGTCACCATAGGACACTATTTACAGGCCTCTAAAAATAAGCTAAGGGTAAAAGAATATGTGCCCGAAGAGGTTTTTGCTAAATATAGAGAGTACGGGGAATCTAGGGGACTTTACGTCTATGCAGGGCCCTTTGTCAGGTCGAGCTATAACGCTTTTTTCGTAAAAAAGGAGAGTGAGAAGAAGATTTTTTCTTGATTTCCGGACAACTTGTAACTATTTTCCGTTTTATAGGGGGCTTTGAACTACTTAATGACGGAAAATACGCAAGATGTAGCCACCATTATCATGGCAGGAGGACAAGGAACTCGCCTTTTTCCTTTGACGTTGAATCACTGTAAGCCGGCGGTTCCTTTTGGAGGTCGGTATCGTTTAATCGATATTCCTATATCAAATTCGATTCATGCAGATCTTCGTAAAATTTTTGTTTTAGGACAGTATCTTACAGCAGAGCTAGAGCATCATTTAAGACAAAGCTATCACTTTGATTCTTTTTTCCCCGGTTCCTTGGATTTTTTGACTCCGGAAGAGAGGCCTAACGGGGAAAAAGTGTGGTTTGAAGGGACCGCAGATTCTGTCAGAAAATGTCTCCCTACCATAAAAAAGTGTCCGGCTGATTATTTTTTAATCCTTTCAGGAGATCAGCTTTACAATATGAATTTCATTAAAATGATTGAATTTGCCAAGCAAAAAAAAGCAGATCTTACGATAGCTACGATTCCTGTATCTGCAAAAGAGGCTTCCAGACTCGGAATAATCAAGGTAGACTCAGAAAGCAAAGTAGAAGACTTTATTGAAAAGCCAAAAGATTTAAGTAAGATAGACTCTTTTGTACTTCCGGAATCTTTGAGGAAAAATTGCCAAGGGAAACAAGAAGAGAAACTTAAATATTTAGCTTCGATGGGGATTTATATTTTTAAAAGGGAAGCATTGTTTCGGATTTTACAAGAAGATATGAGAGAAGATTTTGGCAAGCACATAATTCCCAAAGAAATTCACAAGAAAAATACGTATGCTTACGTATACGATGGGTACTGGGAAGATATAGGAACTGTTTCTTCCTTTTACGAGGCAAATTTAGCTTTGACAAAAGAGTTTTGTGGACTCAATACCTATGACGATACAAGGCCCATTTTTACGAGGCCCACCTTTTTATCCGGTCCTAAAGTAAAGGAGGCAAAAATACGTAGTTCTATTTTATGTGAGGGCTCTATCATCGAGGCAGAAGAGATCACAGATTCTGTAATCGGTATGAGAAGTTATATAAAAAAAGGGACTATTATCAGGCAGTCTATTACGTTAGGGTCCCATTTTTATCTTCCGGCTACCCATGAAGATAGAGTGCCCTATCAGAGCTTACACATAGGAGAAAATTGTCACATAGAAAGGGCTATTTTGGATGAAAATGTGCGGCTGGGAAAGGGGGTTAAGCTGATCAACCAAAAAAAAAGGCAAACCTACGATGGAGAGGGCATTTTTATCCGAGATGGGATTATAGTGGTAAGCGCGGGAACCTCGCTTCCTGATGGATTTGTTTTATAGTTTTTTATGCGTGTATGGGCCTTTTCTGATTTACACTTGAGTCTTACAAATCCGGAAAAAAGCATGGAGTTTTTTTCGGGTCCTTGGGAAAATTATGTGGAAAAAATCGAGAGGGGCTGGAAAGAGGTCATAAAAGAAGAGGATTTAGTTTTAATAGCAGGGGATATTTCCTGGGCTTCCAAGTTAGAAGATGCCTTAGTGGACTTACACTGGATTGACAAACTTCCCGGAAGAAAATTGATGATCAAAGGAAACCACGACTATTGGTGGGGTTCTAAAGGAAAAATAGAAAAAAGCCTTCCCTCCTCTATACAGGTAATACAAAATGACAGCTGGGAAGAAACAGGTTTAGGAGTTGCAGGCACTAGGCTGTGGGACACTCAGGAGTATCATTTTGATGATATAGTGGAGATAGCCCACAATCCAAGGGCTTCTAGAAAACAAAAAGATACAGCACAAGATGAGAAAATTTTTGCAAGAGAGCTTCTACGATTAGAAGCCTCTTTAGAGAGCCTCTCTTCTTCTGTGAAAAAAAAGATTGTAATGACCCACTATCCTCCCATAGGGGCAGACCTTAAAGCTTCGAAAACCTCCTCTTTACTGGAAAAGCATAAAGTAGACATATGTATTTTTGGGCATTTGCACAACGTGAAAAAAGGAAAGGGGCTCTTTGGAGAGAAAAGGGGGGTTCAGTATTTACTTACGTCGTGTGATTTCTTATCGTTCAAGCCCTATCTTCTTTTGTAAGAAAAGAACGCGTTCTTTTTTTCTTTTAGAGGTATTGATTGCTCTTTTTTTACTAACTCTTGTAGCCATACCTTGGATGACTAGTTCGTTTCATCTTTTAAGACAAGAAAGAGAAATTATACAAGAGATGGAATTTGATAGGATTTCCCAGGTGAGTTTCGCAGAGATTTATGAAAAACTGTTAAACCGAAAGATCCCTTGGGAGGCCTTTTCAGAGAAGAAACGGATTGTTTTAGAGCCTACTAAAGAGTCTTTTCTCTATTTTCCTTCTAAAAAAGGGGAGCCTATAGAGAGATCTTTTTCTTTTACCGTAAAAAAAGAGAAAACTAACGAAGAAAAAACAGTTTTGAGGGTGATAGAAGTCACCCTCTTTTTAAAGCACCGCAAAAGGGAAGTTTCCTTTAACAGATGTTTTCTTGTAGAAAACAAGCTGTAAGGGGTTTTAAGCACCAAATCCGGGTAGTCCCCCGTAGCCAGGAATGGCCGGACTGTCTGTGTCTGCAGCTGGGGCGCTTGGAGCTGGAGCTTCTGCAGTGGAAATCGCAGGAGAAGGGTTTGGGTCACTATAATTTACGGGGGCCCATGAATAAGGGTTGATTGCATCAATGTTCATAAAATATCCTTGTATGTTGGTAATTTACGGTGCCAAATTTTAGCTAAAGCTCTAAAAAAATAAAAGTTTTTTGAGATTGTAAAAAATTGCAAACAAAACCGCGACGCAGTCCCCTGGATTTAGCCATAGAGAGGTTCAAACATCTGTTTGTAGTTAACGAACATGCTAGAAATTAAGTTTTTATGTTCTGTAAAATAGATGTCAATTTTTTTTAATACAGGAGTTTTATGAATGTAAAGCTTGTGCTAGTGGGTTATGCTACAGACAGGTTTTTTGATAACCATGAGCTTATAGGAAGTGGCATTCCCTATTTTTTAGTACAGAATCAAACAGAAAATCCTCTTTATTTTAGGTTGTGGAAAGTAGAATCTTTGTTTTTGTTGCAAATTTCTTCAGATAACAATTTTTTGGAAAGTGTAGTTTTTAACTTGCAAGAGAGAGCTTCTGCTATAGAGATTAGACAAGAAAGCTTTCAGCAAGCCTTGGCGGATCCTCAGAGTATAAGCCGCCTTTTTTTTCCTTGGTTAAATAGAGCGTACCTTCTCGGATTTTAGCCTAGTTTAAGTAAGATGGGAGCAGATAGGGCACTTTGCTACAGTATGTTTTTTTGCAGGACAAAATTTTCTGGCAAAGTAGATAATTTGCAAATGTTTTCGGATCCACTCTTTTTGGGGAAAGGCTTTTTTTAAATCTTGTTCTACTTTTTCTACCGTTTTTCCTAAGCTAAGACCCCATCTTTTTGCAGAGCGAAAAATATGGGTATCTACAGGAAAGGCGGGCACATGAAAGCCTTGAGCCATAACCACAGAAGCCGTTTTATGGCCTACACCGGGTAGCTTTTTTAGTTCTTCTAAAGAAGAAGGCACTTTCCCTTGATGTTTTTCTAATAAAATATGAGAAAGAGCCAAAATAGCTTTGGCTTTTGTTTTATAAAAACCAATAGGACGGATCATTTCTTGTAGTAAAGACTCCTCTACTAAAACCATTTTTTCCGGGGTGTCTGCCAGTTCAAATAGTTTTGGCGTGAGTTCATTTACTTTTTTATCAGTAGCCCTGGCAGATAAAAGAACGGCAATTAGTAGGGTGTATAAACTGGTATGGTGTAAGGGGGGCGTTGGATTTTCAAAAAGGGTATCGAGTGTTTTACAGATAAAGGAGATCTTTTTTTTCATTTTCCCAGGCAAAATTGAGAGAAGATGGCATCTAAAACATCTTCAGTAACGTTAGTTCCTAAAATAGAAGATAAAGAGTAAAGAGCCTCTTTTATGTCTGCTGCTAAAAATTCAGCAGAAGTCTTTTCTACAAAGGAGCTTTTCACTTTTGTAAGGAAAAAAAGCGTATCCTCTAACGCTTTTTTATGTCTTTCTGAAGTGATGAAAACCTCTTCTTTCCCAAGAGGAGTTTTATTACAAAAAGAAAGAATTGTATCTAGTAAAAGATGAATCCCTATCTCTTCTTTTACGGAAATCGCTACAGAGGGAAATTCTTTTAAAGCCTCGGGAGGAGGTTTCTTATCGATTTTATTCCATACAAGAAGGCTTTTAGAAGGAGAGATTTCTGATATAAAAGAAAAGTCAAAAGAAGGGGAGCTAGCGTCCATAAGATAGAGGATAAAGTCTGCTTCTTTTGCTTTTTGTTTGGCTTTTTCAATCCCTTTTTGTTCGATCACACAGGAGGTATCGCGAATTCCTGCTGTATCGATTAACCGAAAAGAATATCCCTTTAGTAAAAAGTCTTCTTCTAAAACATCCCGAGTGGTTCCCGCTATTTCGGTTACAATAGCCTTTTCTTTTTGTAAAAGGTAGTTCATTAAAGAGGATTTACCTGCATTTGGAGGACCTAAAATAGCAAGGGAAATTCCTTCTTGTAGTTTGGCTTTTTGGGTGAAAGTAGAAAGAAGCATTTTTATTTCTTCTATGACAGAAGATAAGATTTCTAGAAATTCTTCCGAGGGTAAAAATGCTAGATCTTCTTCGGGAAAGTCTACCCAAGCTTCTAAAATAGCAGATAGGTAGGTGATCCTTTTTTGGAAGAAGGCTATTTTTTGGGAGAGTTTCCCTTCTAGCTGGTTTTTGGCAGCTTTTGAAGCAAAGTCGTTTTGTGCTGCGATCAAGCTTTGGACTGCTTCTGCTTGGGCTAAGTCTATTTTTTTATGTAAAAAAGCTCTTAAGGTAAACTCCCCCGGCTTGGCAAGCCTGGCCCCCTTTTGCAGGATCAGTTGTAAAATTTTTTTAGGGAGGATAGAGCCTCCATGACAAAAAATTTCTACAGTGTCTTCTCCCGTATATGATTTAGGACCTTTCATGGGAATTAAAAGGACCGTATCTACCACTTCTCCTTTTTCATCTAAGATTTTCCCATAATGAGCCGTATGAGATGCAAAAGAAAAAACATCCCCTGAAAAAAGGGCATTTGCTATAGAAAAAGCCCTATCTCCGGAAATACGAATACCCGAGACAGCTCCTATAGAGGCTCCTGTAATAATAGAGGCGATGGTTTCTTGATTCATGATAAGAAACTATAGCACAGTTTTTGCTAAAAAAATAGAGAAGAGAATTATTTGATTTTCTTTAGAGCCTGGGTGATTAGGAGTCCTAAATCTTCTTTATGGTTTTTCTCATCATAGGCGTTTTTAACCGCTTTTTGGGAGGAGGCAAGGTCGTACCCTAAGTGGATTAAAGCCCCTACGGCATCTGCCAAAATCCCTTGAGAGTAAACATTTGTTTTTACCTTGTCTTTTAGCTCTATAATGAGCCTTTCTGCCGTCTTTTTCCCAATACCCGGGGTTTTGGCTATCCAGGATACGTTATTGGTTTGTAGGGCTTGTTGAAAGGTAGCAATATCTAAATGACCGATTAAGGCAAGAGCACTTTTGGGGCCAATTCCGGATACACTAAGAAGCAGTTCAAAGAGAGCTTTTTCTTCCTTTTTCAAAAAGCCATATAAAATTTGAGCATCTTCTCTTACGACAAAACTAGTATAGAGAAAGACCTCTTTAGACACTTCAGGAAGGAGAACATGGGCATTTAAGGGAATAAAGATCTTATAGCCGATGCCATGTACATCTATTACCACATGGCTAGGTCCTTTTTCTTGCAGGTTTCCTTTAAAAAACTCAAACATAGGCTTTTCCTATAGACAAAGGTAAGGCGTGAAAATGGGTAATGGCTAAAGCTAGAGCATCGGTAATATCTTCTAAAAGAGGTTCTTTGGGAAGTTGGAGTAGAGTTTGCACCATTTTTTGCACCTGATCTTTACTGGCAAAACCGGTTCCTACTACAGCAAGTTTTGCTTTTTTAGGAGCATATTCAAATATAGGTATATTGTACATGCTACTCAAAAGAAGGACCATTCCTTTTGCCATACCTAGTTTTATAGCACTTTGGACATTTTTATGAACAAACTGACTTTCTACAGAAATAGCATCTGGGGAAAAAGTTTCGATTAGCTTTTTTAACTCTTCAAAGATCAAGTGGTATTTTTGGGGAAGTTCTAGCTTTATAGAGGGACGAATAGCTCCAAAAGCTATAGCATTAAAAAAACGACCTGTTTTTTGAACAATTCCATATCCGGTAACTTTCGTTCCGGGATCCACTCCTAAAACTTTTGTAAGCAAAAAAACTCCCTTTTCCTCTTTGTAAGGATAGAGAAAATATCCTACAAGAAGCTTTTTTGCTAAAGGGAGTTTTTTAAGACTATAGAGTCGTTATTGTAATTTTTCTTTCTTGTTTTCCAGAAAAAAGAAAAGGGTTTTCTTTATTTTTTGGGTCGATACCATAAGAAAGAGTTTTTGTGATATAGCCGTGTAGTTGTCCGTTTAGGTAGATAGGGTAGTTATTTGTAACAGTAAGTTCTTTATGAGGGTGGCCCAGCATTCTATTTTCTACTTTTTTGGTAGATTGTGTTGTTTTAGGACTTCCTATAGAAAGGTTGGGATGAATTTTCTGCAATTCTTGTGTGAAAAAAGACATATCATCCTGTTTTTGTTTCGCAAGAACTTTCGTAAGAGTCCTCTTTGGGTCTTTTACCTTTTGTAAAACAGCTTCTTTTTCAGGAACTTGGGTCTGCAAATCAGAGATGGTAGTATCATTTTCTCGAATGGAGGCTACAAGACTTTCTTTTTTCGCGTTTAAGATGTCATAGGCTCTTTTTTTTGCTGTAAGCGTTTTATCATAAGCTTTTAGTTCAGAAATTTCTTGTCTCAGTGAGGTCAATTCCTCGTCTTTTTGTAGTATAAGTTGTTCATTTTCTGATAATTTTTCGGGAATAGCATTTGATAGGAACTCTTGTGTTTTTTTACTGAATTTAGTTCCTAGTTCTTTTGCTTTTCTTTTGAATGTTTCCAATCTCTTGTTTTTAATTGAAGGATCAATAGAGGGGTTCTTTGATGGTTCTTGTGAAGGGCTATTTGTTTTTGCTCTCGAGGCTTTTACTACAGGGATCAAATCGTTCAATTCATTTTTCAAAGCTTGAAGTTCTTCTTTTTTGCGCTGTAGCTTTTCTGGGAGATCTTCGAGAGAAAGTATAGAATTATGAACTTCCCTTATTCTGTTTTGTATGTTGTGTAGATCAAGAAGATTCTTTTTTTGGATTTCTTCTTTTTCTGCAAGATTCTTTCTTAGTACAGTAAGCTTTTTTTCGTTTTCTAGTACAGCTCCTTGAATATCGCTTTCTGAAATGTTAGGACAATGAATGGACTCTAAATGTATCAAGTTTTCTCTATTCTTTGGAGAAAGAATGAGGTACTTATTTTGGAAAAAGCTGGTAATGTTGTTTTTAGTAGTCATGCTGTATGCAATAGCTTTTAGTTGTAAGCTTTTGATACGGGTATAGAGCCAAACAAGAGGGCTTTTCAAAAAGGAAACAAAATAGCTTTCTCCAAAAATCGTCTCTTTTGCGGCTTCGTAAACTTTATTAGCAAGCTCTTTTAAGTCTTGTTTTGTAAAAGCAGAAGATATTACCTCATAAATCTGATTGAAATTAGAGCTTGCTTTTACAGAATCAGGTTTTAGCTTATCTGACTCTTCTATCGTCGTTTGAAAAGCCTGAAAAAGCACTTCTCTTGTATCTGGTGTTTTTGAAAGTTCCATAATATTACCTTTTTATTCCTTCCAATCCCCAATTAAGGTTGGGTCTAAGTTAATATGTTTAATCTTTGCAGAAACGGTTTTTATAGCTCCCGATTGAGGGTCTAAATGAAAAATAAGATCTATTTCGTAAGAGCCTACCTCTTCTCTGTTATGCATGAGTTGAATGGGGGCCTGCATCGTTTGGGTTACAATATGTTCATTTTCCTTCTCTTCAATAGTAGCTTCGACAGCTATATCAGCACAAAGAAACATAAACCCTTTAAAAGGCTCGAGTTCTTCTAAAACGTTTATATGTTTAGTGATAGTTTCTTCTAAATGTTTAGTAAATCCTGTAACTATTGGGGTTGCAGAAACTTGTCTTAATACAGTTTGTAAAGCTTTATGATAAGGCGATTCCATGACAGAGGTCGTATCTTTAGGTTTGACCAGTTCAATAAAATCGTTTTTGTTAGCTACTTGATTTGTAGGATCAAAAGTAATTACAGCTTCGTTCCCGTTTTTTTTGTGGGTAATTTTAGTAAATCTATGACGATCTAGATCTTTTTTAAAGTTGTGTAAAAGAGAAGGGTCCCCTTTTTCTACAGTTTCATCTGAGGAAAGAAGGTCTCGTAAGAAAGGCATAATGGCACCTCGACCTTCTTCAATAGGCTCCTCCATTCTTGTTAAGAAAGTGTCTTCAATAGTTTTTAAGAGGTTCTCTTTTTTTTCTAACGCCTCTTTTTGAGAAATAGCCTTCTCTCTTACCTTTACGGTAACCACTCTTTTTAGGATAAAACGGCCTATAGAGTCAAAAAACTCGGCGATAAGGGCAAAAGGGTTGGAAGTAGCTTTTTCTATCTTGTCTATATGAAAAGCCTTAAAAGTCTCTTCTGCTACTTTATCAATAGTGCTTACCTGCCAAGCTTTTACCTCGTCGGGATTTAAAGAGGTTAAGTTTCTACCATGGAGGTTGTTTTCTGCTTTCATCCTTTGCTCCATAGGAACTAAGGCCAAGCAAGCTCGGTCAACAATATAGTTTCCAAGTTGTTTTAAGTAGCTCATTTTTATTATCCTTTATATTAGTTTTAGAATAAATTTTACCATATTATTAATAAAAAGTCAATCTTTAATTTTATCTTAAAAATGGGGTTGATTTCTCTTTGTGGGGTGTGTGAAAATAGCTTATTTCTAGTTAATAAGAGGCCTTAAGTGCTTGACCCTAAGATTATAGTAAGGATGCCCAATTGGCTCGGAGACCTTGTTATGGGGACCCCTGTGTTAGGGGCTTTAAGGGGCTGTTTTCCAAAAGCCCATATAACGGTGATGGTTTCAAGGCAGCTAGCCCCCCTTTTAGAAAAGGATCCTAATATAGACGAAATATACCCCTTTGAGAGGAGAAAAAGCCTTTTGGGCAAATTTATACAAAGGAGCCAGATTCTTACAGGGCTTCAAAGAGAGTACGATATAGGTGTTCTTCTTACTAACTCGCTTTCTTCTGCTTGGTGGTTTTATTCTTCTAAGGTGAGGCAGAGGATAGGGTATGCTAAAGGCCTTCTCCGAGAGGCTCTTTTGACAGAAGCTGTAAAAAAAGAGGGGAAAAAGCACCAAGTGGAAGAGTACCTGGCTCTTTTACGCCCTTTGGGGATCTTAGAAAAGCCTTATCCTTTATCTCTTTTTGTAACAGAGGAGGAGAAACAAAGAGGAAAAGAGCTTCTTTATGAAAAGGGATTTAAGAAAGGACAGGTTTTAGTAGGTATTAACCCTTCTGCAGCATATGGTCCTGCCAAGTGCTGGCCTGAAGAAAACTTTCGAAAGCTTTTGCAGAGGCTTTTACAAAATAAAGAGGTTTTTCTCCTTTTTTTTGGAGATGCAAAAAGCAAAAAATCGGTGGATAGGATAGTTGAAGGCTTTTCAGAAAGGGTTCTTAATTTGGCAGGGCTTACTACTTTAAGAGAGCTTCTCTATTTGACGGCAAATCTAGATCTTTTAGTTACCAACGATTCAGGTCCTATGCATGTAGCTGCCGCTTTAGATATTCCTTTAGTGGCTCTTTTTGGCTCTACCGATATAGAAAAAACAGGACCCTATAAAAAAGAGGGGGCTATTTCTAAACGGGTTTCTTGTTCTCCTTGTTTTTTAAGAGAATGTCCTATTGACTTTCGTTGTATGAAACAAATTACCGTAGATGAGGTATATGCCCTTTGTAAAAAAAACCTTAAGGAGAAGCTGTGTTTAAAACCTTCCTTCGAAAAATTTCCCCTAACCCTTTAGATAGAATTGTGAAAAAGGCCCAAAAGAAAGGGCAAAAGCGATTTTTATTAGGGTGGAACCGAGGTCTTGGAGATATAGCTTTGGGACTTTTTGCGATTTGCAAAAGGATTCAAGAAAAAATCCCGGATGCGGAAATTACTTTTTTAATCCGGAAAAATCTAGAAGAGGGTTTTTCTCTTTTACAAGGGGTAAACGTACTAGTGGCTCCTGATTGGAAGCGGGGAGAGTCTTATAACATTGAAGAAACTTTAAAAAAGCTATCGATAGAAAAAGAGGCTTTTGAGGTAATACTAGAAAAGCCCAATCCTACCTATTGGGTAAAATGGCAACTGGGAAAAGTTACCCCGAAACTCTCTTGGAAAAAAGAGTTAGACTGTCTTTGTAAAAGTTTTGCTATCCCGGAGGGAAAAACTATAGTAGGGGTGCAGGCAAATGCAGAGACTGCTTATGGATACTGGCGTAACTGGCCTGAAAAAAACTGGCAAGAGCTCTTTTCCAAAAGAGAAGAAGATCTTTTCTTTGTTTTATTCGGGTTTGAAAAAACGCCTCTTTTTTCTCAAAAAAATGTACTAGACTTACGAGGAAAAACCACTCTTTTTGAAGCAATCTCTATCATTAAAAACCGGTGTCAGTATCTTATCGTTCCCGATTCAGGGCTTTTGTCTATGACCTATTATTTGGAAGAGGCTTTTCCCATAAAGGTGCTCTCTTTATGGGCAGATCCTAATCATGGCATCTTAAAACAAAACGTAGCCTCTCCCAATCCTTTGCTAAAGCATATACCTCTGATCGGAAATTACCGAGACCTATCTCCCATTACAGTAGAGAAGCTGAGCTCCTATCTGGGTCTTGGAACCCTTGCATGAGCGTAGGGAGCCTTTTCCTTGTTTTTGGTGATTAACAAAAACTGGTAGTGTCCGGAAACGCTTTTATCTGTGGCTACGTATACAGGAGTTCCTAAAATAAACTGAGGAAAAAGAGATTCTTTTTTGATAATCCAAATAGAACCGTCGCTTAAACGTAGTACTTTTCTAGGATCAGAAGGTTGTTCTCCTACATATTCATAAGAAGTTTCCGGCTCTTTTCGTATGACAGTTCTAGGCACTATCTCTCCTTCTTCTAAAGGAAGGGTCTCTTCTTTATAAGTATAGGTGGTGATTTTTTTATAAACCGGTGTGTTTTTTTTGTAGTAAACTTCCGTCGCCACAACCTGAAGGGGTTCTTCTTTATGTTTTATAAATATTACAGGGACGCTTTCATCTCTTTCTGTGTTATACAAAATAAAATCGTGTTCTCTTTTAAACCAGTAAAAGCTTTTTCTGAGCGAGATAAAAACAGGATCATGAAGAGACCAAGTAGAAAAAGTCTCTATACTTTTGGGGTGTATTTTCCATTTAGAGCCGTCTGATAAAATGGCTGTAGCGGAACTAGTAGAGTTGTCACTTTTTGAAAGAATTTCTTTTTTTTCTAAAGTCTGTACAATGGAGGGATACGTTTCATAAAAGCAGGGGGCTGCTTGTAGTGGAGAATAAGACAAGAAAGCTAGAAAACAGAGAAACAATTTCATAAAAAACATCCTTTTTTTTGGGAAGGGAATCTATCTCTTTTTACCAAAAAAAACAACCTATTTTCTAAGTAAAGAGGAAGTATGAAGGTAGCATATTTGGGGGGAGGTACATGGGGTTTTGCTTTAGCCTCTCTTCTGGTAGAAAATGGACATGAAGTGACTTTATGGGCTAGAGAAAAAAAACTGGTGGATCACTTAAAAAAAACGAGAACCCATCCTAAGCTTGCAGGGTATAAAGCGCCTTCTTTTCTTCTGTTTACGGAAAACTTGGAGGAGGCTTTACAAGGTGCAGAAGCGATTGTAGAAAGCGTTACTTCTAAGGGAATAAGACCTGTTTTTGAAGAGGTAGTAAAAAAGTGGAAAAATCCTGTGCCTATCGTTGTAACTTCAAAAGGTATTGAGCAAAAAACAGGGCTTTTACTGTGTGATGTGGTGGCAGAGGTGATAGGAAAAGAGAAGCTTCCTTTAGTGGGTTGTTTAAGCGGGCCTAGCCATGCAGAAGAAGTGATCCGCTCTTTGCCTACTTCTGTAGTAGCAGCCTCTTTTGATCCTAAAGTAAGCCAGTTGATTCTATCCCTTTTTAATGGAGATCACTTTCGGGTATATCCCAACCCGGATATAAGGGGGGTTCTTTTCGGGGCTGCTATGAAAAATATTATTGCCATAGCTTGTGGGATTTCTGATGGACTTGGATTTGGAGACAATACGAAAGCAGCTCTTATGACAAGAGGTCTTCATGAAATGAGAAAACTTTCTGAGACCCAAAAGTGTAATAAGGAGACATTAAATGGTTTATCTGGAATGGGAGATTTATGTGTTACCTGTCTTTCAAAACTGAGTAGAAACTATCGATTTGGACATTTAATTGCCAAAGGGCTTTCTTTAGAGGAGGCGAAAAAAAAGATAGGGATGGCAGTAGAGGGAGCTTATACCTGCGTTTCCGCTTTAGAGCTGGGACAAAAACATCATGTGGAGCTTCCTATTACAAAAGTGGTATACGCCATTTTATATGAAAAGATGAATCCGAAAGATGCGGTTAGAGCTCTTTTAAAAAGGGCTATTAAAGAGGAGAAACTTTGAAGCAGGATTTTCTTAGTTTTTCAGAAAAGGTAATCACAGCCGAAGAAGGAAGAAAATTAGAGAAAGAGGCTATTAAAGAAGGCTGTTCTGAAGAGGCTTTCATGGATAAGGCTGCTTTAGGTGTTTTTCGGAAAATAGAAAAAACTCTTCAAAAAAACACGGAAAAAAGAGTCTATTTTCTTTTAGGAAAAGGGAATAATGGGGGAGATGGATTTACAGTAGCCTCTTTATGTATAGAAAAGAAAATAGAGGTCATAGCTTACTGTCCCTTCTCTTTGGAGGAGATTTCTCCTCTTTCGCAAAAAAAAAGAAAGGCATTTGAAGAGAAAGGAGGGAAAATCTGTTCTTGGGAAAAAGAAGACCTTTTTCCCAAAAAAGGGATTATAGTAGATGCCCTTTTAGGAACGGGTTTTAAGGGATCTTTAGAAGAGCCTTTAAAAAGCCTTGTTCAAAAAGCCAATGAAAGCAGTCTTCCTATTTTTTCTATAGATATACCATCCGGTCTTGATGCCACTACAGGTCTTGTAGGCAATATTTCTATAGAGGCCTTTCATACCACTGCTTTGGGTTTTTATAAGACAGGATATTTTTTAGAAAAAGGGTGGAATGTAGTAGGAAAACTGGAAAAGGTGGTTTTTGGGCTTCCCCCAGAAAAAGAAGAAAAAGCAGCTTTTTCTTTTCTTTTTTTACAAAAAGAGAAGGTGGGAACTTTTCTTCCCAAGATAGTAAAGAAAAGACACAAATACCAAACAGGCATGGTACTAGGGTTTTCAGGCACCGAAGAGATGGAAGGGGCTGCAAGCCTTTCTTCTTTAGCGGCTCTTCGTTCAGGATGCGGTATGATGAAACTTTTTTTCATGGGAAAAGAGAAACCAAAAAAACTGGCAGAAGAGGTGATTGTACACTCTTTTTTAGAAGAAAAGGTAGTAGAAGAGGAGCTAAAAAGAGCTAAAGCAGTTTATATAGGCCCTGGAATAGGAAGAGAAAAAACCACTTTTGCTTTTTTAGAAAAATTGATTCCGCAGATCAAGGTTCCTTTGGTGCTAGATGCAGATGCCCTTTTCTTTCTATCCCAAAAAGAAGATTTTTCTTGTAAAGGAGCCATTTTAACGCCTCACAGAAAAGAGATGGAAAGACTTCTTCATAAGGAATACGAAAAAGACAAGGATCTTATAGAGGCCTCTCAGCAGTATGTAGACACAAAAGAGGTTATACTTATTTTAAAAGGGGCTCCTACCTTTATTTTTTCTCCTAAAAACAAACCATTCTTATCCTCTTTTGGAGATCCGGGTATGGCTAAAGCGGGATCGGGAGATGTCTTAACAGGTGTGGTTGCTTCCTTACTAGCGCAAGGGGTTCCTCCATTGCAGGCTACCATTTTAGCTGCGGTTTTACAGGGAATCTCCGGGGAGATTTGTGCTGAGGAAAAAAGCTCTTACGGATTTATCGCTTCTGATTTAATCAAAAACCTTCCTAAAGCGTTTCAAAAACTTTTGCGGGAAAACTCTTTTGATACCAGGAAACGAACCTAGAAATACCTTCTTCTAAAGAAATAATAGGAGAAAAACCCAAAAGCTTTTTTGCTTTTTCACAGTTTGCAAAGGTGATTAGAGGTTCTTTTTTATCTTCTTTGATTTTTTCAACTACCGCTTTTTTCCCTAAAAACCTTTCTAAGAAAAAAACCAGCTCTTCTACAGAGTGGGGATTCGTATGGCCTAGGTTAAAAATTTCAAAAGAAGGAGGAAGGGTTAAAGCGTTATAGATAGCAGGAACAATATCGTCTATGTAGGTAAAATCTCTTTTTAATTTTCCTTCCTTAAAAAGAGATATAGACTCTCCCTTCAGAATTTTTTTTGTAAAAGAAAAGTAAGCCATATCGGGTCTTCCCCAAGGACCATAAACAGTAAAAAAACGAAAACCTACCATAGGGATTCCGTACGTGTTATAAAAACTTTTAGCCATAAGTTCATTGGCTTTTTTTGTGGCGCCGTAAAAGCTCGCAGGATTCTCTGTTAGATCGGTTTCTGTAAAAGGGATTTTTTCGTTTTTCCCATATACAGAAGAAGAAGAGGCGAAAATAAGAGGAATAGAAAGCGATTTTACCACCTCTAAAATAGAAGCAAATCCTTCTAAGTTTGCTTGTACATAGTCAGAAATAACAGGATGGCGTACTCCCGGTTGCGCAGCTAGATGGATAACATGGGTTACTTGTTCTTTTTGTAAAAGGGCTTTAACAGATAAGGCCTGATTGACATCTAAAGAAGAAACTGCGATACCGCTTTTTTGTAGAATAGAGGCTCTCTCTTTTTTAAAGAGGGGATCATAAAAGGGATGAAAGTTGTCTATACCAAAAACAGGAATTCCTTTTTTTTGTAAAAAAAGGGCTAGGTGAAATCCAATAAATCCGGCAATTCCTGTAATAAAAACACGTTTCATATAGATAAAGGATACCTTCTCTTTTCTCTGAAAACAAGAAAAAGAAAAGCAGTGGAATAGAAAAAAGAAAGTCTTCAAAATGGGGGGAGTTTAGCAGGTTTTTATGAAAGTTGTTCTTTTTTTGTTTTCTCTTATTTTTCTCACCTCTTGCGGCTCTCCGTATATGGGAAAAGGAGTTTTTGGCGCAGAAGAGTTTGTTTTAGATTCTTATAAAATTAAAGAAGGAAAATTCTCTATTTTAGAGATGGAAGGAAAATCTTTTGAGGGGCTTTCAGAAGAGCTTTTACAGGAATATGAAGATACCATCCATTCAGGGGATGTATTGATGATAGCGATTTATCATCCTAAGAGAAAAGACTTAGCGAATTCGGTTCAAGAGATTGGTTCTAAAGTAGGATTTTCTGTGACGGATGGGAAGATTTATCTTCCCGATCTTTCCCCTGTAGAGGTGGAAGGGAAAACTCTAGCCCAAGCAAAAGCGCTAATAGAAAAAAGTTATCGAAGAGAGATCGATGATATAGAAGTGTATGTAGATTATAAAAACAGGACCTTAAAAAAAGTAGAGCTTGCCGGAATGGTACAACTTCCGAGCATTCCTGTAGATGGGAAGGTGCGCCTTTTTGATATTTTATCAAAAGCAAAAGTACCACCGGAGGCCAACTTATTTAAAAGCTATGTAATTCGAGATAATGTTCCTTTAGCGGTAGATTTATATAAGCTTTTAAAAGAGGGAGACATGTCTCAAAATGTAGTGATGAAAGGGGGAGATAAGGTGTATATAGCAGAGCCTTCTTCTGCTACTTTGATGGTTATGGGAGAGGTGAACAGTCCTAGGGTGCTGAGTCTGCCATCCGGTTTTCTTTCTTTAAGGGAGGCTTTAGCTTCTGCTAACGGGATTCCTTATACAGGAGATAAGTCGTATATACAAGTGATTCGAGGGAGCGTTGTAAAACCGAAAATTTATACTTTAAGCTGGGAGCATGTAATTCATCTTCCTAATGATAGCCTCTTGCTTATGCCGGGGGATGTAGTTTATGTAGCTTCAAAGCCAATTACAGAATGGAATCGGTTTATCTCTCAGCTTCTACCTAGTTTTACAAGCATAGATGTGGTAGGGAAATCTTGCACGGGGCTAGGAGTATTTGTTCCGTGAAACATGATTCTTTAGAAGTGATTTTTTCTCTTGAAGAGTTAAAGGAATTTTTTCGTGCAAAAAAACGGTTTTTGTATCGTGTGTTTTTTGCGGGCTCCTTTTTGTTTTTAGCTTTTTCCCTTATTACTCCCATTCAATACAAGGTAACGGCCTCTTTTTTAGAAAAAGAAGGAGAGGGAGAGGGGCAAGATTCTTTAAAAACCTTATTTCTGGGGAAAAGTTCCTTACAGGAAGGCTCTTCAGCTGCCTCATTAATGAAGTCGAAAAAAGTGTTGAAGGCTTTAATGGAAAAAGAGGGTCTTCAGATTTTTCAGGTAAAAAGGGGGCTGTTGGGAAAGGTTTTTCACAATCTGCAAGAAAACTTACGGTTTGCTTTTTTTGGCAAGGTAGACGATATAGAGAATTTTTCTTTTTCTGATGTGGCTTTTGAAGGAGAGTGTCCGCTTCTTTTTTCCTTGCAATTTCTTCCAAAAGGGGAGTTTTTTGTTTTTTCTTCTGAGGGGAAAAAGTTGGGAGTGGGAAAGGTAGGGGTTCCTTTTTCTTTTTCCTCTTTTAGCTTTACGGTAAAAGCGCATCCTAAAGAGATTCTTGTTAAAAAAAGATATAGTTTTCAGGTGGTTCCTTGGCAAGATCTTTTTGAGGATTTAGGAAAGAGTATCTCTATAAAAAAAGAGAGGGAAAATCCAAACCTTCTCCTTCTTTCCATACAAAAAAGAGATAGAAAAGAGGGAGCCAGGATTTTAAATGGGTTAATGAGAGAATATAAGAACCATGAGGAAAAAGAAAGAGAAGAGACCTCTAGTGAACAAATTACCTATCTTTTAAGAAGACAAAAAGAAGTAGAAGAGAGTTTTTCTAAAGGTTTACAAGAATATGAAACCTATCTCAAAGAGAGGATAGAAAATGCAGGGTTTCTGTCTACAGAAGAGGAGATCACGGCTTTTTCAAAACAGTATCAAAAGCAAACAGAGACGCTTTTAGAAACAGAGGCTTTAGAAAAGCAGCTTTCTTCCTGCCATAGTTTTGAGGAGGTGGGCTCTTTTTTGGGTAAGGTAAACCCCGAGATAGTAGAGCTTTATAAAGAGAAAGAAAAAACAATAGAGGAAAAAGAGAAAATAGAACTTTCTCTACGATTACAAGACTTAGAAAAATCGGAGTTTATTCAACAAAAAACAGAAAAGCATTTAACCGACTTAAAAAAAGTAAATACCACGATAGAGAATTTAGAAAAAGCAGAAGGAATCCACTTTTTTCAAGAGGCTAACAGAGGGGGTGAGTTTTTCGCTAAGAAAGAGGATTTTGCTTCCTATAAAAAAGAACTCCTTAAGCAGTTAAAAGCAGAAAAAGTAGTTTTAGAAAAAAGGATTTCCTTAGAAGAAAATCTTCCCAAAGAGTTAGAGGGAATTGACTTAAAAACAGCCAAAGAATTTTTAACCTCCTATCATATTAAAACAGATGCTTTACAAGAAAAGATAAGACAGCTTTCTTTCGCCTTAGAAAACATAGAAAAACCATCTTTTGAAGTGAGTTCCTTGTCGGGTGTTTTACAGGACCCTGTAAGCCAAGAAAGGGTACACAGACTTTCTAGTTTATCGATGCAAAGAAAAGAGGATAAATTTTTAACAGAAAAAGAAAAAATTAGAATAGAAGAAGATATAGCACTGCAGAAAAAAATCTTACAAGTTCATATAGAATCGGTAATCAGGATGGAGGCTATTTCTTTAGAGTTAATCAAGCAAAAACAAAAGATGTTGCAACAGATTATACTGGATTGTTTAGAGCAGTCTTTGGCTTTGTTACAAGAAAAAGGAAGAGAACTTCTTTTTAGACAAAAAGAAGAGGTAAAAAAAGAAAAAGAAGTTTTATTAGAGAAGATTGCTGTCTTAAAAGAAAAAATGAAAGAAATCCCTCAAAATCAAAGAAAAGAGGAAAGGCTTTTTTTGCAAAAAGAGCTGGGAACAAAAATTACGCAAGCCATTTTGGAGCTTATAGAAAATAAGACTATAGCAAGTAATTTGAAACGGTTTCAATCAAGGCCTTTAGATCAGGCTTCTGTCCCTATAAAAGCCATGCCAAAGCTGTATTTATTAAAGGCTATTTTGGTAGGGCTGGTTCTGGTGTTTTTTACTTTTTTAGCCTCTTTTGTGGCAGCCCTTTTAAAAGGGCTTCCTCCCTCTTCTCGCAGTTTGAAGTTATTAGATCAAAAGTTTTTAGGAGAGATCTCTTTACGCTCTGAGGAGGAAGATTTAAATAGTCTTTCTGATGCGGATTTAGAGGCTTTAAGAGAGGCTGTCTTTTTTATAAATGAAGGAAAGATTATCTCTTTTTTTAATCCAACAGGTCCTAATTACCTATTTTCCTTGGCAAAGCTGTTTCAAAAAAAAGGGGAGAAGGTTTTGGTGGTCAATTGTGATCTACAAAGTCCTTATAAAAAAAAGGAAGAAAGGGGGCTTTTAACGGTTTTAGAAGGAAACAATAATTCGATAGAGCGTGTTTGTATAAAAACAGAAGGGGTAGATTACCTTCCTTCAGGGGGTTCTACGAGATTTTCTATAGAACTTTTTACCTCAGAGGTGTTTTCTTGTTTTTTAGAAGAGGCAAAGAAGAAATATGATAAGATTTTTTTAAGTAGCCGGTTTTCTCTTTCTTTTTTAGAAAGCACGGTGTTTTTGTCTTTTTCCGACAGGGTTGTCATTACTTTGGAAAAAGAGCCAATAGAAGTATTGCAACCTTTTATGGATTGGTCGTATGATGAGGGAAGAGGAAAGCTTGCTTTTTTAAAGAAGGGTACCGGGTTTTATGGCAAAGCGTAAGTGTTTAGTAGCGGGAGGAGCGGGATTTTTAGGTTCGCATCTTTGTGAGAAGCTTTTGCAGGAAGGAAATGAAGTTCTTTGTGTAGATAATCTATCTACAGGTTCTAAAGAAAATATCGTATCAATGCTCTCTCATCCTTTGTTTTCTTTTATAGAGCACGATATTTGTAGAGCCCTTTATGTAGACGCGGATGAGATTTATAATGTAGCGGCGTTTGCTTCTTATAGAGCTTCTGAAAAAAAACCGATCGAATCTTGGAAGGTAAATCTACTAGGCTCTTTACATATGCTTGAGCTTGCCAAAAGGAACCGGGCGAAAATTTTGCAGGTCTCTTCTTCTTCTGTTTATGGAGACTCTTCTTCTTTTCCTCAGAAAGAGGAGGATTTTGGCAAGGTAAATCCGGTAGGTGTAAGAGCTTGTTTTGAAGAAGGGAAAAGAGCGGCAGAGGCATTGTTTTTTGATTTTTACAGGGAGCATCAGGTGCCTGTAAAAATAGTGCGTCTCTTTCATACCTATGGCCCCAGAATGTCTTTAGAAGGGGGCGGAGTTATTGCCCAATTTTTACAAAAAGCTCTTCAAAAATTACCCTTGGTCATACAAGGAAAAGGAGAAAAGATTCGCTCTTTTTGCTATGTAGAAGATGCTGTTAGCGCTCTTATTTTGATGATGAAATCAGAATCGTGGATTTTAGGACCTGTAAATATTGGGGGAAAAGAGCTTTTTTCTATAGAAAAGCTAGCGAAAACTATTATAAAAGAGACTAAAAGTAACTCTTCGATTCAGTATGAAAAAGGCCTTTTAGAGGATCCAAGTAGAATGGAGCCCGACCTTTCTTTGGCTAAAAAGTTGCTCGGGTGGGAACCTAAAACTTCTTTTGAAGAGGGCTTAAAAAAGACAGCTAGTTATTTTTCTTCTTCTTTGACGAATTCTTTAGAGAAACTCAAAGAAGAGGATGCGTTTTTATCTCTTTGAAGTTCTTGAAAAGTTTCAGCCATTTGCATAGCTAAAAAAGCGGCTTCTTTTCCTGACTTTTCAAATTCTAAATAGACTACAATTACAAGCTCCGGGTGAAGCCATTTTTGCGGAGTTTCTTCTTTAAATAAAATAGATCCGAACCAAACATGTTTGTATTTTTCTGCTTTAGAGGAGGGGTTTACGCTTAAGTTTGCCATTACTTCTGCAGTGGAGGTTTTCCCAATGAAGTGGTGTTTGAAATGTTCATACTTCTTTTTTAAAGAGGGCCTTTCTAAAAAGGGGCGTAAAAAAGAGAAGTTGGCCGTTCCTTTTTCTCCCCACACACAAAGATCCATTCCTTGAAATAAAAGGGGATAGATCTTTTCTGAGTAGGGAAGTTTCTTCTTTATTTCATAGGGGATTAGGGTAGCAGTTTGTTCTTCTTGAGGCATCCAGGTAAATAAAGAAAAAGGGACCCCTAGAAAATCGAGACTTTTTTTATGAGGGTAGAGTTGTTTTTGGGTAAAAGGGGTTTTAAAAAGACGTTCTTTTCCTAGAATTGCTTTGGCTAGTTTTGGACGGAACATAGTTCCTTTTTTTGCTAAAGTAGAGAGCATGACAGCTGTTTGAAGGGGAGTAGCAGAAAACAGATGATGTCCTATTGCAAAAGAATAAAGACCTGATCTGTTGTATTGTAGGTCGTTTGGTAAAGTTCCTTTGAATTCTCCGGAAAGGTCTATGTTTGTTTTGGTTCCAAAAGAAAATTCTTGGGCTTTTTGTTTTAAAGAAAGAGGATCTTTTAGATTTAGAGCAAGAAGGGAAAAATAGGGGTTGCTAGACTGTTCTAAGGCATTTATAAGATCTATTTTTCCAATGTTATTTCTAGATGACTTAGGCAGCCTTCCTCCTTTATAAATTCTAGTGAGAGGAAACCCTTCTGCGGTAGATCCTAGTAAGAGTCCTTTTTTCGGATCTTTTGTCAGCTGATCTACTATAGAAAAGGAAAAGGGTTCTTCTTTTTTTTGAAAGTGTTCTTCTAGTGCGGTATAGGCTGTTATAAGTTTGAAAATAGAGCCTAAAGGGCAAGCTTGTCTATAAGCATAGGATCTTGCAAAACCCCACTTTTGTAGAGGATAAAAAGAGGCGGCCAGATCTTTTTCAATAGGTTCTTTTGTGAAAGAGAAAAAAGGGTATCTATGCAAAAGAGGTCTTTGTAGTTTTGAAAAAGGGCGCATAGAGTTTACCAGTTCTTTAAAAAGAGAAGGAGAGAGTGTTTTAGCAAGAGAGGAGATTTCAGGAGGTACTACTTGTTTTTGCAAAGACTCTTCTAAAAAGGCAATTTTTTTAGGTAAAGGAACTTTTTGGCATACATAAAGGAACATATCAGACGAGTAGCTGTCCCAAAAAGTGCGAAATAAGGAGGCTTCTTTTTGGTCTAATAAGTCTAAGAAGGGACGTGCGTAGGTTTTTTTTTCTTGCTCTTCTTTTCTTTTTTGCAAAAGGAAGGTTGTCTGGTTTTCTTCTCTCCATAAGGGGAAAAGAGTTTTGTGAAAACTGGTTTTTCCCCATTTTTGAACGGCTGTTTTCAAGTTTAACACTTTTTGTGTTAGGGAGAAATATTCGGAAATAGAAAGGTCTCCTATTTTTTCTAAAAGTTCATTAGAAAAAGCAGGGCTAAATACAAAAAGTCTACAAAGGTCAATTGCAAAAAGGCGGTCTTTTTCCTGTGTAATAGAGGAAAATAGGAGGGCCCATTCTTTTTCAAATTCTTGTAAAAGAGGGGCTTTCTTTTCTAAAGAAAAGGCTTTCATAGCGGTATAGGAGTCTTTTTCTTGTAGATAAAATAAGACTTTTTCCCAGTCTTCTTGCAGCCTTGCTGCTTTTTTTACCGTAAAAGGAATTAAAAAAGAGAGAATAGGAGAGTTTAAAGGGAGAATTTGTTGTAAAAACGTTTCAAAGCTAAGGGGAAGGCTTTCTTCTAAAAAAAGATCCTTTTTGGGGTCGTAGAATTCTCTTTCTAAAGAAGCCTCTCCTTCCCAAATTTTTTGGATATGAGCTTCCGTCTCTAGCCACTTTTGGGCTTTTTCTGAAGAAAAAAGAAAATCATTTGGGTCATATCTTGGGTAAGAGGCAAAGGTTAAGATCTCTCCTGTATTGGGGTCCATGGCTACAATGCTGCCAGCTTTTATCCAGGGCATTTTTTGTTTTTTATTTTTAGATACAAGGGAAGTTTTTCTAGAAAGCAAGCTTTCGGCTTTTTTTTGCATAGGTAAAGAGAGACTTAAAACTACTTTTTTCCCTGGGATAGCAGGATATTTTTGGGGTAGTTTTCTAAGAAAATTTCCCTTTGGGTCTGTTTCAAAACTTTCTTTACCAAAAAAGCCGCGTAATTCTTTTTCATAAAAAGCTTCGATACCTGTTTTTCCTGCCAAATCTTGAAAAGAGTAGGCTTTTTCTTTTAGCTCTTTTAAAGAGCATAAAAGGGATTCAAGGTTTTCATATTCTTTAGGCAAAGGGAGATCAGGGTTTTCTACGTATTGACTGAGGGTTTTAATTTTTTCTGCTATGTAAAAATATCCTTGTGCATTGAGCGCTCCTATATATCCTATGACGTTGCAAGCGATTTTTTTTTGGGGATAGACTCTTTTTTCTTCTATCTCTCCTTGTAGACCGGGCCAATTTTTTTCGAGCATTTTGATTCGGTAGTATTCTTTTTCTGATAAATCTTTTTTGATGGGGTAGGGGAGATTAGGGAAAAGAGCCGCATAGGAGTAGATGGCATCTTCAATTCTATTTTTCTCTAATAAAAGTTCTTTAGAAAGTTTTTCAGAGAGTTTTTGGATGTACTCTTTTCTAGGATATATTTTTATTTTATTTTTTTTAGGGTCCATCGTCCATTTTACGGAAGGAATTTGGGCTATTTCAGAAAAGTATATAGAAGCTTTGTAGGAGAGGATATTGTGGGCGAGCACATTACCTTCCCGGTCTAAAATCTCTCCTCTTTTGGCTTTTTGAATTAAAGTTTTTCTTTTAGGAGCTTCTGCCATTTCTATATATTTTTCTTGATCAAAGTAAGTAAGCTGGCAGAGCCTTAAAAAAACGAGTCCACAAATAACCGTAATCAGAAGAAAAAGAGGATAAACGGCAAAAGGGATATGTACACGAAATTTTTGACGCATAAAACAGACGCTTTATCCTAAATGTAACATGAAAATCTCTTTTTGAAAGGAGTCTTATCTTACAATTTTTTCTTAAAATAGAGGGAGCTTGTATTAAATTCTATCCTACTTTACTCTATTTGAATCACCTTAAGATAAGGTTAAAACGCGCCTGTAGTTCAATGGTAGAACAGTAGCCTTCCAAGCTACGAGTGTCAGTTCGATTCTGATCAGGCGCTAACGAAGAAAAAATTAACATGTAAGGAGTTTGCTTGTCTGCTTTTGTAGAAGAGGAAGAAGTCACTATTGAAAATTTGCTTAAATCGGGAGCTCATTTTGGTCATAAAAAACAAAGATGGAATCCCAAAATGCGTAGATTCATTTATGAAGAAAGAAATGGCATCTACATTATCAACCTAGCGAAGACAATTCACCAGATTCGAGAGAATGTGGAGATAGTAAAAGAGGTTGTAGCAAAGAGAAAGTCGGTTCTTTTTGTAGGCACAAAAAAACAAGCAAAGGTAGTGATTCGGGAGTTTGCAGAGAGGTGCTCTGAGTTTTATGTTTGTGAGAGATGGCTTGGGGGGACTCTTACGAATCTTCCTACGATTCGAAAATCTGTAAAGACTTTAGAGAGAATAGAGAAACAGATTTCTACCGGTTCTGAGGGGCTAAAAAAGAAAGAGATCTCACAATTAGGGAAGAAGCAGGAAAAATTAGAAAGAGCTCTTTCTGGTATTAGAAATATGAGAAAGCCTCCCGGTCTTTTAGTAGTAGTAGATCCTTCTAAAGAGCATATTGCAGTGGCGGAAGCGAATAAGCTGGGAATTCCTGTTATGGCCTTGGTGGATACCAATTGTGATCCAGATCCGATTGATTATGTTATAGCGTGCAATGATGATGCTTTAAAAAGCATCCGTCTTGTTTTAGGGGCGATTTGCAAGGCAATTTTGGAGAAAAAAGAGGAACTGAATCTGAGTAAAGTAAAAGAGGTTCTTTCTCAAGAGAAAAAAGAAGTGGAAGAAAAAGAGATAGAAAACGAAGAGAAAGAAGACTTATAAGCGAGGGAACGAAGGTATGAAGCAATCGATAAGTATGGAGATGATTAAAGAGCTCAGAGAGACAACAGGCGTGGGAATGAGCAAGTGTAAAGAGGCTTTGGTAGAAGCGGATGGAGATATGCAAGCTGCTATCGATTACTTACGAAAAAAGGGAATGGCTTCTGCTGTAAAAAAAGAAGGGAGAGAGGCTAAAGAAGGTTCTATTCAGGCTTTGGAAAATGCAGAAGGGGTAGCTGTGGTAGAGCTCAACTGCGAGACAGACTTTGTAGCGAAGAATGAAAAATTTCTTTCTTATTTACAAGAAATTTTAGAGGTAGTTCTTGCGGAGAAAAGTTCTTCTTTAGAAGCGGTAAAAGAAATTCCTTCTAAGACAGATTCTTCTTTAACCTTGGAACAGTATCGCAATTTGGTGATTCAAACTTTAGGGGAGAATATCCTTTTAAAGAAAGTGCAGTATATCCCTAAAAAAAAGGGGAACTCCTATGGGATTTATTCTCATATGGGATCTAAGATCCTCTCTTTTGTAGAAATTGAAGGTTCTTCTGAAGTGGGCGATTTGGCCTATGATATCGCTATGCATATTGTAGCGGAAAATCCGGAGTATATCTCTAAAGAAGAGGTTCCTTCTGCTGTAAAGACTAGAGAAGAAGAGATAGCTAGAGCGCAGATCAAAAACAAACCGGAAAACGTGGTAGAAAAAATTGTAGCGGGGAAATTTAATGCCTTTTGCGATCAGTTTTGTCTTCTTTGTCAGAAATTCATCAAAGACAGCTCTATGACAATAGAGGCTCTTCTAGAGAAAAAAGGAAAAGAATTACAAGCGCCTTTGAAGCTTGTTTCTTTCTTTCGTTGGAAGGTGGGCTCTTAACCTAAGAACCTTATTTCGGGTTGCTTTATTTTTTGAAATCGTTTTATCTTTTTAAGGGTCAAGAGGAGTTATCATTATGACGCTACAAAATGAAGCAAAAATGGGAATGGAGCGTGCTTTTGAACATTTGAAGCAGGAGCTTAAATCTCTGAGAAGTTCTAGAGCCAGTCCTTCTATATTAGATTCAGTTCAGGTAGAGGTGTATGGAGCTAAAATGCGGCTAAAAGAGCTTGCCAACGTTACCTCTCCAGAGCCAAGACAGCTTTTAATTACCCCTTATGATCCTTCTAGCGTGCAGTCTATAGCGAAATCGATTGATAATGCTAATTTAGGATTTCGTGCGGTGGTGGATAAGAATGTCATTCGGATATCAATTCCTCCTATGGATGAATCGATACGGAAAATGGTGGTAAAAGACTGTCAGAAAAAACGGGAAGAGGCCAAAGTTGCGGTTCGAGAAGAGAGAAGGAAAAGTAACGAGAAGGTGAAAAAGCAAAAACAGGAAGGGATTATTCCTGAAGATATGATGAAAAAAGAAGAAAAAAGAATTCAAGAACTGACAGATGAGTATTGCAAAAAGATAGATGCTCTTTGTGCGGAAAAAGAAAAAGAGATCTTATCTGTTTAGTTCTTGCAGGGAAACTGTGGTTCTAGGTAAACTAGGACCAATAATTTAGGCCCCATCGTCTAGTCTGGCCTAGGACACCGGATTTTCATTCCGACAACAGGGGTTCGAATCCCCTTGGGGTCATAAGAGAGACTTTAGCTCAGTTGGTAGAGCATCTCCCTTTTAAGGAGAGGGTCGATGGTTCGAGTCCATCAAGTCTCATTTTATATTTCAGAACATTTTTCTTTCATATCTTCAAACCGGGAACATTTCTTCCCTATTTTTTCTCTCGTATAAAAAGTTGTAGCACAAAACCGCGATGGAATCTCCTGAATTTATCCATGAGGAGGCCCCTGTTTTTTAGCAGTTCTTTTTTGAAAAAGTTGGTTTTTTTACAGACAGAAACAAAGAAACTTTCTAGAATGAGTTGCACGTGCTGGCAGCTTAATTGCAGTGCGTTTTTTGTTAAAAAAAAGGAGTTTTAATAATGGATCAGAAAAAATTTTTAGCATTAGTTGCTTCTTTAGGACTGCTAGGTGTTGCACAAGCAGCGGAACCTGAAGAAAACAACCTAGCTTCTGTAGAAGAGACAATCGAAGAAGTGATCGATTCTGCAAAACAAGAAGCGGAAGAAACAGAAAAAAAAGCGAAAGAGCTTGCAGAAGAAGCAGAAAAAAAAGCACAAGAAGTAGCCGAAAAAGCAGAGCAAGCTGCTAAAGAGGCACAAGAAACTGTTTCTGAGTAAGTTCCAGAAAAAGTTCGTCCTTTTTCGTGAAAGATTGGGGGCGAACTTTATTCTAAAAAAATAGAGGCCAAGTGAATGTCTTTCTTGGTAGTTATCTTGAAATTTTTTTCCTCTCCCAAGATAATTTTTATAGGATGAGAGGGAAGTACCAGTCTGCAGTCGTCGCTGGCTCCTTCAATGTTGTTTATAAGCGCTTCTTCGTGCGCTTTTTTGATGATAGAATAAGAAAAACTTTGGGGGGTTTGTCCTTCAAAGCATTTTTCTCTAAGAGGAATGGATTCTAAAAACGTTTTACATGGTTTTGTGTAGACTATGGTGCTGGTAGAAGGAATAGCCGTGTTTACAGCTTTGTATTTTTGTACGTTCTCTACATTTTCCTGTAGGATTCGGTGAGAGACAAAAGCTCTTGCTGCATCGTGAATTACTACGTATTCAGATAAAGGGTGGCAGGCTAAAATTCCTTGGTAAGAAGAAGCTTGTCTTGTGTTTCCTCCCTGTATGAGTTTTAATTTGTCTAAATAAGGTTTTACCCAGTTTTCTACAAAAGAAAGGGAGCCTTCGGGAATTACTAGAATAATTTCTTGAAAAAGATTGCTCTCTACAAGAGTCTGTAAAGGGTACAGAAAAAGGGGTTTTTCTTTTAACAGGAAAAACTGCTTGGGAGTCGTAAGATCAAACCTACTTCCCTTTCCTCCTAAAAGTAAGATAGCAGAGATAAATGACATTTTTTATTTGTTTTTTCTAGTTCCGAGATTATAGTGAAAATCGCTTTTTGGAGGAAATGATGAAATATTTACTAGTTTTTGTTCTGGTTCCTTTTTTTCTTATGGGAAAGTCCCAGATTTTTTTGGGGGCTAAAGGAGCTTATGTGAAAATGAATATAGAAAGCGCGCAAAATGTAGCCTATATTCATGCAGATCAAGGAGCTAAGTGGGAAGGGCATGTGGAAGGGGGAAAGGCAGGATATTTTTATTTAGCTCCTAAAAAGATGTACGGATACCTTTCTGCAGAGTATCTAGCAGGGGATCTTTCTCATTCTTTTTTTCCAAACAGAAGTATAAAAAGAGGAGAGGTAGAGACTAGAATTGGGTATACCTACACAGCGATGCAAAGTAAAAAGCTTCTCGTGACTCCTTATGTAGGCCCTGCCTTTTATTATGAAAGGCAAATGAGAGAACCCTTTGGGGGGAGTTTGACTCCTGTTTTATTTGAGTATTTTGATCTGTATTTGCCGGTGGGTTTTTTACTTGACTATACGCTATACTCTTTTTTTCATATGGGGTTTCATTTTCAATGGAGGCCAGACTTAGATCCTACTTTGAAAGTAGAAACGCTTCCAAATCAAAGGTGGAGAATAAGAAGAAAGACAAAGCAGTTTTTAGTGGAACTTCCCTTTGATTTTTGGGTGGGAACCTATCCTCGTGTCAAATTTAGCTTGGTTCCTTTTTGGGAAGAGAGAAAAGAAGGAGCTACAGTGGACCTGGCAACTTTGGGAATCCCGGAAAATAGAATTACAAGTTGGGGAGCCCAGTTTTTTTTAGCAGTGCAATTTTAAAAGGAGGTGTATTTATGAAAAAAATAGGTGTTTTTTTCGTGCTGGTTTTTTGTATGTATGTCCAAAGTGGATTTTCTAGTTTAAAGATAGAGAAGCTGATGGATAAAAGAACTCTACAAGAAGAGGCTAAAGTAGAGGAAAAAGAAGAAGAGAAAAAAGAAGAACTCAAAGTGGAAAAAGAGAAAGAAGAATGGGAGTTCGATATGGCTGGAAGAAAAAGAGTCGTAAAAACCTAAGGTTCTGTGCAAGCTAGAGAAATCGCCTTTCTTATTTTTGAAAACTTTGAAAAAGAAAAAGGAGAAAGGCTTTTAGCTTCTTGGATAGAAAGGGAGGCCCCTTCTGAAAAAGAGATAGCGCTAGCTAAAGAGTTGGCTTACGGTTGTATAAAGAGATGGGGTTCTTTAGAATATCTGATACAAAAGCTTCCCTTTACAAGAGCTACTCAAAAAGAGAAAAGACTCTTGGGAATGGCTCTTTATCAAAGAGTGTACTTGAATAAAATACCGGAGCACGCCCTTGTTTTTGAAACGGTAGAGATAGCAAAAAAAGTTTTCGGAAAGAAAAAAGGGGGGTGGATCAACGCTCTTTTGAGAAAGATGATTCAAATGGATATAAAACCTCCTACAAAAGAAGAGGGTCTTTCTTTTTATTATTCGTATCCTCCCTATTTCATAGAAACCATAAAAAAGACCTATCCAAAAGAGGCCGAATCGATTTTTACAGCGCAAAATCAAACCTATCTTCCTTGCATTCGGTTTTTAAAAACAAAAAAGCCATATCTGGTAGAAAAACATCCGGAAAAGGTGGAGGTGCTTTATGAAAAAAGACTCACAGCCGCTAGGATCAAAGATAAAAAATGGGTAAAACTCTTTTTAGAAACAGAGTATTTGCAAAATGTAACCCCTGTTTTTTTGATCGATACGTTAGCCTCTTCTTCTCCAAAAAAAGTGATAGATTTCTGCGCCTCTCCCGGAGGAAAGCTTCTGTGTGCTTCTCTCATTTGGAAGGGGGTCTCGTGGTTTGCGAATGATATTTCAAAGGAGAAGCTAAAAAGGCTACAAGAAAATTTAGACAAACAAGAAGTAAAGGCAACTCTTTTACAAGGCGCCCTAGAACAAAAGCCTAAAGAGAAGGTAGATTTAGCTATCCTAGATGTACCTTGTTCTAATTCGGGGGTTTTAGGAAAAAAACCGGAAGCTAGATGGCGTTTAAAACCATCCCTTATAAAAAGTTTGGTAAAAAAACAAAAAGAATGGATACAAAAAGCTTCTCTTTGGGTAGAAGAAGAAGGAGAGCTTTGGTACATGACTTGTAGCATCTTGCCTGAAGAAAATGAAGAGGTGTGTGCTACTTTAGAAAGAGAGGGGTGGTACATTCGAAAACAAGTGCTTGTCTTGCCCAATCAGAAAGGGTGGGATGGGGGATTTGGTTGTGCTTTGCAAAGAAAAAAGAGAGCCTCTTTTTAAGCCTTTGGTTGCTTAGATTTTAGAATCTATTTAAGATAAAGCAAAAATAGATCAACCAATAATGTAAAAAACTATGGAATTTTCTAAAGAGAGGATGGAGTGGATAGAGTATGATCTCTTTTCTTCTTATCCGGAAATAGTGCAGGCTACTTTTTTACGGGAAGGAGGGGTAAGTAAGCCTCCTTTTCATTCGCTCAATCTTTCCACTTCTGTGGGAGATAACCCCGATTCTGTAAAGGTCAATAAAGATTTAGTGCACAAGCAGTTTCATATTCCCAAAGTGGTTTATACGAAGCAGGTGCACAAAGACAAAGTAGGGGTAGTAAGAAAAACGGATAAAAACATAGAAGAAGCAGATGCCTTAATTACCCAAGATAAAGGGGTAGCATTAGCGGCTACGCACGCAGACTGTCAAGTGGCGATTTTTTTTGATCCCATTACTAAAACTATAGGGGTTGCTCACGCCGGTTGGAAGGGACTTGTTTTAAATATATACAAAAAGACAATAGAGGCGATGCATAAAGTGTTTCAGGTAGATCCGAAAAATCTAATCGTAGGAATCTCTCCCTCTCTTTGTAAAGAACATGCAGAGTTTTCTTCTTACAAGGAAGAGTTTTTAGAAGAGTATTGGAGCTTCCAGGAAAAGGGTTTTTTTGACTTAAAAGCTTTAGGGAAAAAACAGCTAACAGAAGCGGGTGTTCCCGATGGACATATTGAGGTTTCTGATATGTGTACTTTTTGTAATGCAAAAGAGTGTTTTTCTTATAGAAGAGAAAAAAAGACAGGGAGGCATGCTACTTTAATAGGGCTCAAGCCTTTATGAAAGTAGAAGCGGTATCTTCTAAAATCCCGGAAATCAAGCTTTTTTTTCCTGTAGTTTTTCAAGATGAGAGGGGCTATTTTTTTGAAAGTTTCAAAAAGCCTGTTTTCGAAAAGATCGGAATCAAAGTGGACTTTGTGCAAGAAAATTGCTCTTTTTCTTGTAAAGACACCCTTAGAGGAATGCATTTTCAAAGCGAGCCGGGTCAAGATAAGTTGGTCCATGTTTCTCAAGGAGAGATTTTAGATGTGGTGGTGGATATTCGTCCCCATTCTCCTACCTTTAAAGAGTTTTTATGCATTCCTTTAAAAGAGAGTATACCCTCTTTTTTATGGGTTCCCAAAGGATTTGCGCATGGATTTTTGGTCTTAAGTAAAGAGGCAAAAGTACACTACAAGGTGAGTTCTCTCTATGATTTTAAAACAGAAAAAGGGTTTTTCTATAAAGATCTGCCTATACCATGGCCTTGTAAAGCGCCTATTTTATCTACCAGAGATAAAAAGGCTCCCTCTTTAGAAGAGGCCTTGGGAAATCTTATCTTATGAAATACTGGATCATTGGAAAAGAAGGGCTTTTGGCGAAAAGTTTTGGGAGGTTTTTTTCTCAGAAAAAGATCCCTTTTTTTCAGACGAGTAAGCTTGAAGCTGATATCACCCGAAAAGAGGTAGTGGAAAGAGTAGTACAAGAGAAAAGACCCGACTATATTATTAATTGTTCTGCTTTGGCTGATGTAGATAAGGCAGAAAAAGAGATACAAGAGGCTTTTTTGATCAACGAAAAAGCAGTGGGTTATTTGGGGGAGGCTTCTAAAAGGTGGGGAGGGAAGGTAATCCATTTTTCCACAGACTATGTATTCGATGGAGAGAAAAAAAGTCCGTATGTAGAAGAAGATATATGCAATCCTATAAATCAATATGGTCTTTCAAAAAGAGCGGGAGAGATTCTTCTTTTACAAAAAAATCCCCGCAGTTTGGTTTTGCGTACAGCGTGGCTTTTTGGCTTTGGAGAAAAAGGATTTTTTCAAACGCTTATGAAGCGCTTTTCTCTGGAGAAAAAGGTGCAAATTATAGGGGATAAAAGAGGTTCTCCTACTTTTTGTGAGGATTTGGTAAACATGACCTTTTTACTTTTGGAAGAAGAGGGAATTTTTCATGTGGTAAACCAAGAAACAGCTAGTAGATATGAGATGGCTTCTTTTTTCTTTTCTCATTTACCTTCGAAAAAAAAGCTTCTTTGTGAAACGCTTATTCCTATAGATTCGAAGGAGCTTTCTTTGGCAGCAAAAAGGCCTGAGTATTCCGTTCTTTCTACTCAGAAAATTCAAAAAAAAGGGCTTTTTTTGCGAAGTTGGAAAGAGGCTCTACTCTATTTTTTAGAAAAAGGATGGTAGAATGGGACTGATTCCTTTAGATGGAACTCTTCTAGTAACGGGAGGGAGCGGTTTTATGGGCTCTTCCTTTATCCGGTTTTTGTTTGAAAAGAGTAATTTTTTAGGCAAGATTATCAATTTCGATCTGCTAACGTATGCAGTACATCCTAAAAGCCTTCAAGGGATTCAGTCTTCTCCTCGGTACCGCTTTATCCAAGGAGATATTTCTGATCTTTCTTTTTTGGAAGAGGTTGTTTCTAAGGAAAGAATCGACGGCATTGTCCACTTTGCCGCAGAGACTCATGTAGATCGTAGTATTCGAGGGCCTGCTATTTTTATGGATACCAACATTCGAGGAACCTTTTCTCTTTTGGAGGTTATTCGAAGGTATCCTTTTATCCACTTTCATCATATATCAACAGATGAAGTGTATGGGTCTTTAGGGGAAGGGGATAAGTTCTATGAGCATTCTTCTTATAGACCGAACTCTCCGTATGCGGCTTCCAAAGCCTCTTCTGATCATTTAGTAAGGGCGTATGCGAATACGTACAATATTTCTACAACTTTGTCTCATGCTTGCAATAATTATGGCCCATACCAATACCCAGAGAAGCTGATCCCTTTAATGATCCGAAACGCTTTAAAGGGGAAAAAACTTCCTATATACGGTAAAGGGAACCAAGTAAGAGAGTGGCTTTTTGTAGAAGAGCACGCAAGGGCTATTTGGCAGATTTTACAAAAAGGAAAAAGGGGGGAGGTATATAACATTGGAGGGAAAGAAGAAATTTCCAACCTATCTTTGGTAAAAAAAATCCTTTATCTCTTGTCCCAGGAGACCTTTTTCCCGGAAGGAAAGGGGGAAAAGTTGCTGGAGTTTGTGCAAGATAGGCCGGGACACGATTTTCGGTATTCTTTGGACACCCAAAAGATAGAAAAAGAAGTGGGCTTTTTCCCCAAAATTTTCCTAGAAGAAGGGCTTTTAAGAACGGTTCGTTGGAATATAAAGCAGTTTATTCGAAAAGAAGGTCAAAAAATTGTTTCTTGATTGATTTCATCAAAAAGGATTTTTAGAGTTTGTAGATTTTCAAAAGAGAGCTGCTCATTTAAAGGAAAGTGGTGTTTTAAAAAGCTTTCTAACTTTTGCAAATGGGCGTCCAAAGTCTTATTTTGCAGGTGAAGGGCTTGGTTTTTGAGCTCTTTTAGCT